>CAZWSL010000015.1:0-64868 GCA_964636495.1 uncultured Desulfobacula sp.
GTTCGCTGGGCGGAAGGAGACGGGCATAGAAATATAATAGTAATAAATACCCTAACCACCCACATGAACAGAGCGATAATTGCCGTCTTCTGGATAAAAGCCTAAGAATTTCAATTGAGTATTACCGGTCCTTACTCCGGGATAAAGAAAAACAGTTGGCACTTCAAATTTTCCTTGTAGCTGCCCCTCAATGGAACCAATTCTCATATAGGGGTGCAAGGCCTCTATATCGGTTACAAGAACAATAGCATTCTTATTATGGCTTGCAGATTCAAGTAGTTCTTCAAGTTTTGATTGGAGCGCTCCTTTTCCAAGAGCATTGGTCAATGACTTATTGGTCTTTTTCCAATCCAGCGGCGCTTTTTGATCGCCTTTAACCCAAAATTTATAGAGCTTATCGTTTTTGAAAATTTCAGCAATGGTATCTGAAATAGAAAAAAGATGAACATCCCAACCTTCATTTTTTAGCTTGGCTATCCATGCAGTTGTTTCTCTTTTAACTTCGAGCATTTTACTTGGGTGGAATACCAGATAAAATATGGGTTCAAAACTGGCATGGCTGAGCTCACGGCCACGGCGTATTCGTTCCAATAACTCATTAAAATCAGCTTTGAGCGATGACATCTAAACATTCCTCCATACTTTTAAAACGCCATTCAAGTCGGGTCACATCCCCTGCAGATTGGATCATAATATAATTGTTCAAGGACAACCGTTTGAGTTCGTCACGTACATCTTGAGGGTCAAGGCCGAAGATTGCCCAGTCTTGATGTTCTATTATAGCATTATCTCCTAATCCTGAAAAATGGAGATCATGGGCAAGAATTGCTGAGATTTTTAATTCTATTCGGAAAGGTAAAATTCTTCGTTCTTTTTTCCGTGTTTTTTCGAGGAGACCGAAATCTGCACAACAACCTGTTAAGTACGATGAAACCCTTTTTATCATACTCTCTGACCAGGGTTTTACTGTTTTTCCATCTTGAACTGCCCTTATAACAAAATCTTTTGCATCTTCATTGTTAAGAGCATCGTATCCGCTTGAGTATCGATCCCAATAAACTTGGTAAATAAAATCAGCCAAAATTAAATTAGCTCGACATGTATATAGGCAAAGAAGCTGGGTAAGCTCTACTGATGAAAAAAATTTTTGATATGCCTTCAATATTTTAGCAGGCTGGGCATTTTCAACAAGATAACGTGGTGCAAAGCATTCAGTAATGATATTTCTTAAACGCCTTGCAGAGACATGAGGGAATTGTCCTGAGCTTAGAGCAGAGTAAAACAATGATGAGGCGTTTAAACTGGGATTCCAAATATCCAAAAGCAACTTTGTTTCATCTAATAATCCTAATCCAGCACCCAACTTTGTTGTATAGTAGTTCCTTTTTTCAATCACTTCTTATCCTTACAATATGGGGCTACCCGAATATTATTTAAAAATGCAGAATGATATAGATTGGAAATATCACTTAAAGATTCTTCCATTAAAAAATCGTCTATATCACCTATTAACACTGGACCTTCTTTTTTTCTTGAAGAAGACATGACCAATTTAGACAATATTTTTAAAGCTCGGTCTTTATCCGTAAGAGTCTCTTTAAGTAATGAAACAAATTTTTCATCATGTATCAATTGAAACAATGAAATTTCAATATTTTCAGGTAATCTAAACAAATGATAGACCTCTCCCACACCGATATACTCATCGTGTACTCTAGTCGCAGCTACTTTTACACCTTGATGCTGAGCGATGAAAGAAGTTTTACCAAAAATTGGATTTAAAAATGAAGAGCTCGTTGGTACATAAAAAGAACTCTGCCACCAACCATATTGATCTTTTTCTCCAAGGTATCCAATTAAGAATCTTAATTTTGCAATTAGTTTAATTTTTGTTTTTTTCATTATATCTCTTCAATAAAAATTCAATTTTAAATTTCAGATAATATACGAATAGGTATAACTAAAAAATCCATTCAATAAGGTCAATAAATAAAAAAAATATTCCAGCAACATATATTTTTAGAATAAAATTATACTCCGATGGTGAAGTTATAAGTTACAATCTTCAAATCCATCAATGTATTTGTATTCCCCTCCAGCATATTCAAATCTCTATATCGCTTTCATGTGTTTATTTTCAATAAATTCTTGATCAAAGAATATGGGGAGGATGTGATCTTGGTTTTTGTTGCTACCATCTTTTTTGTTGAAAATTCCAAGAATGAATAAGATAAAAAATCCGACAATCATTTCAGCCATAATAACCTCTTACTCTAAATATTAAAGGTATTTACCAAAAGCCTTTAATTTCAAGCCCTACTACAATCGATATCATTTCCTGTGTGAAAAGCTTTGGAACCTTGAACCGGAATCACTGAAAGAAAAAATCAAGTTGAAAATTGATTCATTAATGAGATTGTACAATTTAAATTGAAAGACCTGAAATTATCGATAAATACATCAATCTTCTTTTACATTGATTTGATCTCTTAATTTTCCAGCACATTTAAATGTAACAACTCTCCTTTTCTTCAGCATCATCGAACCACCAGTAGCAGGATTCCTTCCCATACGTGGTGCCTTTTCATTAACCTGAAATTTCCCAAATCCTGATATCATTATATTTTCTCCGGCTGCCAGAGACGATTTCATAATTTTAAGAAGTCTTTCAATATTATCTTTTGCCTGCGCAGGTGCTTGGTGGGTTTTAGTTGCTATTCTTTCAATGATTGTTGTTTTGGTACAAGTAGACAATTTAGGTAGTTGCTCCTTAAGGTTGAAATTATTATTGAATCTATTGTTATTGAGTTGATGTTGTCAAGGAGTTGATCCTTTTTTTTACTTAGTGACCTTTACAATATGCTTGGGAAATGACATGATTTAGAAATATTTAATGATACGCTTTGAATATTCGAAACAGAACACACATATTTTCAGGGAAGATGGGATTGAATCGTATTGATGGAAGATGCAATAAGAATCTAATTGTTCTTTAAACTATTTTTATTAGTTGAAATGCATTGGAATTGGCAAACGATGTACCAATGATGTACCAGAAGGGTTGTAAAACAAAAGGGCTTCCAGTGAAAAACACTGAAAGCCCTTTTAATTATGGTGCCCAGGAACAGAATCGAACTGCTGACACGGGGATTTTCAGCCCCTTAGTCAAAAAATTCATTAAATCTACATCGTGATTATTCTAAATATTCATAAAAAATATTGCTTTAATTATAAAATGGGGACAGTATGGGGACTGAAGCATTATCCAAACAAAAAAGCTCTTAAGGTAGAACCCCAAGAGCCTTGTTATCATTGGCGCGCCCGGCGCGATTCGAACACGCGACCTACGGATTAGAAGTCCGTTGCTCTATCCAGCTGAGCTACGGGCGCAGACACTCGGATCTTTTATCAAATTCATATGCACTTGTCCATAAAAAAAATAGCATTATGTCAGATTGGCATATTTTAATCCAAAATTTATTGCTTTCATCCACTGCATGATAGTGTTATACTATACTCTTAAAAAAACAGCTTCAGGAAATAATTAATGAAAAAAAAAAAACTGAATAAAAAAGATTTTCTCGCTCCTGTAAAGAATAAAATAGTTTCAAGCTCAAAAGCACTTGTAAAATCTGATCCTATTCAGAGCTATCTGAATGAAATAAGCAGATACAGGCTTCTGACTAGGGAGGAGGAGATTGAACTTGGGAAAAGGATCCAAGAAGATGATGACCCTGATGCTGCTTATATCATGACCACTTCCAACCTGCGCCTTGTTGTAAAAATTGCACTGGAGTTTCAGCGGATCTGGATGCAGAATCTTCTTGATCTGATACAGGAAGGAAATATGGGACTTGTTCGCGCAGTAAAAAAATTCAATCCCTATAAAAATGTAAAATTTTCATACTACTCATCTTTCTGGATTAAAGCTTATATACTGAAATTTATAATGGATAACTGGAGAATGGTTAAAATCGGGACAACCCAGGGACAGCGGAAACTGTTCTTCAGGCTCAAGAAAGAGAAACAAAGGCTTCTTGAACAGGGATTTGATCCAAAACCCAAATTATTATCAGAAAGGCTTGGTGTCTCTGAAAAAGAGGTGATTGACATGGATCAGCGCCTTGATAACTGGGATTTAAGTATTGATGAGCCACTGAAAAATGATTCCAATACCGAAAGAATTGAGTTTATCAATATAGAAGCTGACACCTCTGAAGAGAAAGTTGCCCAGAAAGAGATCGAAGATATTCTCCACACCAAGGTTGCGGAATTCAAAAAAACACTTAATGACAGAGAACTGGATATTTTTGACAGAAGAATTTTCTCAGACAGTCCGGAAACACTCCAGCAGATAGGAGAAATATATTCAATCTCAAGGGAGCGGGTAAGACAGATTGAGAATAATATTTTAAAAAAAATGAAAGTATATTTTAAAAAAGATATGCCTGATTTTGATATGTACGATCACTCCCAATAGTCTGCAATTTATTTTAAGGTAATGCCTACCATGAAAAAATCTGTTGTTTATACTCTTCTTATCACTGTTTTATTCTCCATTTTAAATGGCTGCACAACGATCAAACAGAATACATCAAATATGAAACCTGTTCAGAAAAATTCAATTGAAAAAAATGAGCATCTTTCTGCAAATTATTTTTTTCTTGAATCGCGTATTCATATTAAAAACAAGAAATTCAGCAAAGCAGTTGAATCCCTCGAAAAAGCACTTATAGAAGACCCGGATTCCTTCATATTAACCAGAGATCTTATCAGTCTTTATCTCAGTCAGGGCTCGGAACAAAAAGCGTTAAAAACAGCAGAAAAATTTGTTCAGAAAAACAGTGACCATGTTGAAGGACTGCTGCTGCTGGTTAAACTCAAGCAGAACAGTATGGAAGAGAGTAAACTTGTCTCTGTTTTAAACAGAATTTTAATGCTTGATCCTGAAAATAAGGAGACATTTCTCCGCCTTGGAAAAATATATATGGACAGAAAAAACCATACCGGAGCATTATCTCTTTTTAAAAAAATGGCTGAACAGTTTCCTGATTACTATGTATCCTGGTTTTATCTTGGTGAATCATACCTTGCTCTGAAACAGTATAAGCCTGCAAAAGAACAGTTTTTGAAAACTATTGAGCTTGAGCCCGGCCTTGTACAGCCATGGTTCAGATTAGTAAAAATATACAGGGATATTGATTCCATTAACAAGACAGACAGCAGTAAGAAAATATTGGAACTATACCGCAGAATAATTGAAATTGATGCTGATAATGAGAGGGCAAAACTGGAAATGGGACTGCTCTTTTACAAAGCCGGTAAGAAAAAAAATGCAGACACCATTTTTCTGGAACTTGGAAAAAAGGCAAAACTGGGATCAAGGCTGATCATGATTGCTGCAGATGAATATTTATCAGACACAAGATACCATGAAGCTGTAACCGTTTTTTCTCAGATGCTGAAATTTTTCCCTGACAATCCATCTCTGATCTTTTTTACTGCCATGGCTTATGAAGCAGTAAAAGAACTTGAAAAGGCTGTTGCTCTGTACCTGAAAATCCCGCCTGACTTCTCTCTGTATAAAAAAACAATATTAAACATCTCGTTTCTCTATAAAGAACTTGGAAAGGATCAGACTGCTTTTAACTACCTTAAAAAGAAACATGAAGAACTGCCGGATGATATAGATATTATAAAATATCTTGCCTCTTTTTATGAGACAGAAAAAAAATATACAGACGCAATCAAACTCCTGCGGAAAGGGCTTGACAAGTCACCGGATAACACCGCACTGCTGTTCAGGCTCGGTGCAGTGCTTGATAAGGCTGGTTTCAAAAAAGAGTGCCTGGATTCAATGAAAAAAATAATCAGAATCGACCCTGAAGATGCCAGTGCACTGAACTATCTTGGATATACATATGCTGATCAGGGTATACTGCTTGACAAGGCGCTTGAACTGATCAAAAAAGCCAATGAAATCCGGCCTGAAGACGGCTATATAACGGACAGCCTTGGCTGGGTCTATTATAAAATGGGCAGATACAAAAAAGCAGTGGAAATACTTGAAAGAGCTGCTGAACTGACATCCTATGAAACCATTATTTCTGATCATCTCGGGGATGCATACCTGAAAACCAATCAGTATAAAAAAGCGCTGCATGCATTTATAAGAGCACTCTCCAATGCAAAAGATGACGATAAAAAACTAATTCTGGAACTTAAAGAAAAAATTAAACTGCTTCAAAAAAGAATGAATGAATAGAAAAAAAATTTTATTTGCCGTTATTTATATCAGCAGTATTGTTATTTTATTTTCAGGCTGTACCCCGCTGGTTTTAGAGCAGAATCCCCTGCCTGACAGAAAAGCAGCCATTTTTGCAAACAAGGCACTGTTTTTCAACCAGCATATCATCTCAAGCCGGGGAAAAGGATGGGTAAGAGTTGAAACAGAAAAAAATCTCAACATATTTAAGATTGCCTGGGCTGCGACTTTTCCGGACAAACTTAGACTATCATTTTTCATCTCTGCAAATCCAATAGAGACAATAATCAGTTCAGACGGAAAAATCACTTTTATTTCACATACAGAGAAACACGCTCGCAGATCTTATAACTCAACTGATCCAGATCTGGAAACCTATCTCAATGTACCGATTAAATTGTCTGAAATGATATCACTCCTTCTTGGCCGTCTTCCGGTCAGAAAATTTGACCAGGCCTTTTTTGAATCTTCAGACCCTTCCCGCTCAACCCTTTCATTAACGAAGAAGTGGCAGCATTCAAAACAGTATTTACATTTTGACAACAGAAACCTCATGACAGACTTGCGGTTGACAGATGGCAGCAACAGGCTTGTCTATAACATATCAATCAAGGCATACAAAAAATATAAAACAGATACGATTCCGGTAAAACTTGAAATATATGATGACAATAACAGAAGCGTAAATCTTGAAATTACAGATTTTACTGCAAATCCTGATATAAAAGAGACGGTTTTCCAGTTGACACAGTAAGGATAGTGATCATTATTAAGGATAATTTTTTAACAGCATTTCTCAAAGGAGATATAATAATATGATTCACGACAGTGTTAAAAGTGCAAAAAAGGGAGGTGGCTGCCCTTCACAGGGAGGACATCAGGATATGGCCGCAAGGCAGAAGCAGGAAGATGATGCAATTAAAGCTTCCCTCTCAAAAATAAAACATAAAATATTTGTTTTAAGTGGAAAAGGCGGTGTGGGAAAGAGCAGCGTGTCTGCAAACCTTGCAGCAGCTCTCTCCAAAAAAGGATATAAAACCGGTTTGATGGATGTTGATGTCCATGGTCCGTCAATTGCCCATATGATGGGAATGCATGAACTGCTTGATATTTCTGAAAACCAGCTTTTAAGTCCGAAACAGATCAATGGTAACCTGAAGGTTGTTTCTGTTCAGGCACTGATGCAGGATAAAGATCAGGCAATTATCTGGCGTGGCCCGGCCAAAACCGGAATGATCAGACAGTTTATAAGCTCTGTAGACTGGGGAGAGCTTGATTTTCTGATTATTGATGCCCCTCCCGGAACCGGTGACGAACCCCTTACCGTTGTTCAGACAATTCCGGAAGCTCTTGGTATAATCGTCACAACACCACAGGAGGTGGCTCTGGCTGACATTAGAAAATCCATCTCATTCTGCAAAACAGTACATCTGAAAACACTTGGAATAGTGGAAAATATGGCAGGATTCAAATGCCCGCACTGCAACGAAGCCATTGATCTCTTCAGTTCCGGAGGCGGGGAAAAAACAGCAAAAGAACAGGGACTTGGCTTTCTTGGGTCCATTCCCTTTGATACGGCCGTTGTCACCTCAGGAGACAGGGGTGTGCCTGTCATGCTTCAAAGCCAGAACAACAGCTTTACGAAATATTTTAACATCATAGTGGAAAATATCATTAAAAAACTGTAAATGTTAAATTGAACATGACACTGAAAAAAACCAGGGAGCAAAAAGATATTCTTGATATCCGGGAAAAAGAAAATCTATGCTCCCTGGCTTGTTTCAGCAGCAGTGCAAAGCGCAGGCATAAAGAAAAATACAGAAAAAAAGAATACCGTCAGCCTTTTGCCGCAGATTCAGATCGTATTTTAAACTCCCTTGCCTATACCAGATATATTGATAAAACCCAGGTGTTTTCTCTGATCCAGAACGATCATTTAACCCACAGAGTTCTTCATGTCCAGCTGCTTTCAAGGATTGCAAGAACCATTGGCCGTTATCTTGGATTAAATGAAGATCTCATAGAAGCAGCAAGTCTTGGACATGATATCGGACACCCTCCTTTTGGACACGATGGTGAGCGTTTTCTCTCCAGACTCACCCATGAATATGGTGAAGGCTATTTTCACCACAATCTTCAAAGTATTCAATTCCTGGATAAAATTGAAAAAGCGGGTAAAGGCTGGAACCTTACTATTCAGACCATGGATGCAATAGCCTGCCATAATGGGGAGATCCATTCCAGACAGATCACACCGGCACAGGAGCGGTCATTTGAGGACCTTGACCGGTTAATGGCTGATATGAAAAAAAAGAGAATATGCAATAAAATCCCCATGACAATGGAAGGATGTGTGGTCAGAATGGCTGATACAATCAGTTATGTCGGGAGAGATCTTGAAGATGCAATCAGGCTTGGATTGATTAAAAGAGAAGATATACCCCTCAGCTGCAGGAAAATACTGGGTCAGACAAATGGAACAATCGTATTTAATCTTGTAACGGATCTCATTTCAACCAGTTTAAACCAGCCTTTCATAGGCTTTTCAAAACAAATTTCTGATGCGCTGAAAAAACTGAAAGCATTTAATTACAGATCTATTTATAAAAATCCTGTTATTAAAACCCATTTATCAAATATCAGCGACATTTTTACTTCTCTTTTTGAAACGTATTTGTTGAGCCTTGAAAAAGAGAACCTGCAGGCTGATATCTTTTCCCGGTTCTTAAATGGCATGGATGCTGACTACAGGGAAAACAATTCAAATCCAGCAATTGTAAGAGATTATATTTCAGGTATGACAGATTCATATTTGATCAGGCAGGCTCCTGAACATTTAAGGCCTGAGCCCATTCTGATACCCTGATACCATCTCTTGAAAAAGGGGTGTTCTTTTATCACTTTGAGCCAGATTCTGAATCCAGCAGATATTTTCCCATAACAAGATCATATGGTGTTGTTATTTTAATATTTCTCTTGGAACCTTTTACGATATATACTTTATGGCCGGAATGCTCCATCAGAGAAGCATCATCCGTACCTGCAAAATCTGTTTTTGCAGCATGATCAAATGCATCCAGTATCAGGTTAAGCTTGAAACCCTGTGGTGTCTGAATACCATACAGCTTATCTCTTTTTACTGTTTTCTCAACACAGCCGTCAGAGTCTGCCTGTTTTACGGTATCTGTTATCTTCACAGCAGGAACACATGCACCATGCTTGACAGCATTCTTAATACACGCTTTAATGATAGTGTCATCAACAAAAGGTCTGACGCCGTCATGTATCATTACAATTGTCTTTTCCGGATACCCTGACCGGGTACGGGCAAATTTCAATCCGTTAAAAACTGAATCCTGTCTTGTCTGACCGCCGGAAGTCAAATGAATGGTCTTTGAAAATTGAAACGGATCAACAATATATTTCTGACAATACTCTATATCTTTACTGGGAATAACAAGAATGATTTCATGAATATCTTCACATCTGTCAAATTTCATAACCGTGTGCCCAAGAATCGGTATGTTACCAAGAGTAAGATATTGCTTTCTGGTCCTGGATTGCATGCGCTCTCCTTTTCCTCCGGCAACAATTATGGCAAAATTCTTATAATCCATCAATTTTTCATCAGTCCAATTTTAAACAGTTCATAAATACAGCTCTGTTTTTCAGACAGCAGAGCGAATCGATTTGCCATGACTGTCTTAAATCAGGTAGGACAACTCTTTTGGCAGGGGTATACCTTTACCCATGTGATCTTCACCATAGTTTACGCCGGCAAGTATCTTAAGATCATTTAATGCTCTGATATCACCTTTAAACTTTACACTCTCAATATCTTCCTTATTAATTTTTCCTCCGGCCCATTGTATATCTAAAACACTTGCAGCATCAAAGACATCGCCGTTTACAATCATCTGCACCTCGCCGCCATAATGCTGAACAATTTTAGCAACCAGAAGGCTGGGACGACTGTGAAATCCACGATCTTTTGGTATGGTAACTTCAATCAGTGACGTTTCCATATTTTCATTCAATATTCTTGAAGCCAGAGCTTTTCCTGAAGAGAGAAATTTCCAGGCATAAAAAAGGCAGAAGTTTACAGCACTGTCCAGCAGGACATCCGGATCAATCAGAGAAGCTAAAGACGTTCTGACATTCTTGTATACATCTTTATAGCCTGTATCATAAAGGTGACGCTCATAAAAGTGAAGTAATCTCCCTAAAACCTGGAGAATATGAAAAACAATGGAAAAATGACTACGAAGCTGGTCAAGCTGTGCATGCTGTGAAGAGGATTCAGCGTTTACTACATAGGAATCAAAGGATGACTGGATATTATGAACAACCATCTCATATCTTCTGATGGTAACTTCATTTATCTTTTCCGGCACCAGCTCATGTATTTTTTTTAAATCATAGCGCTCATAGAATGCAAACTGATCAAACTCTTTTACAACTTCTAAAAACTCACTTGCGATTCTGGTGAGATTTTCACTCTGCCTGTCTCTTGCATTGAAATCATCAATATTGTGATCAAGCTGCTGTGTGGATGAAATTCCAGGAAAAAAACTGATCTGATACCCTTTTTGGGGTACATTGATATTCAGTCGTTTTGCTTCCTGTAAAGCTGAAGAACCAGCTTTTTTTATAGCATTCTGCAGGATTTTTAAAGTATTGAAAGCCTCTTTTTTAAATTTTTTTTTCTGATGCTCTTCCAGGGAGTAGAACATCAAACGGTTTAAAATATGTCTCTGGGAATAACAAGCCAGTGCCAGGTGTTGAATTGTTGCTGCAAGTTCCCTGTAATAAACCCACTCCCTGTTTTTTTTTGCTCCATGAAAATCGAGAAAATCTTCAAGAATTTTTGATGTTGTTACCAGTTTTGAATATAATTTTTTTGTAAAAATATACTCATCATCATCAAAGTCATTTAAAAACACAATACACTTTAAATACTCAAATGAAAAAATATTCGATTTTTCATTAAATGTCATATTCTCGTTATAATCATTCATAATCCAGACTCAAAATTGTTCAGCATGTGCATTCTGCCTTAATTTTTTATATCACAGGGCAGTTTTCATATAAACCTGTCTGTTTTTTTCAATTGCCTGACTGATAAATTTTCTCTGATATCCCGCCATCTTTCAGATCTTCATGATGTTATCAGCCTGCAGTGATTTAAAACCGGCCTGACCAGTTAATAAGCCGAATTCTGTTATCTGCTCTTGTTACCTTGAGCAGATCAATGATCATTCATCTAGGATGTACGTTGCCGCACATCTCATGCAACCCACCCGGAAATTTCAGAGCGGACAACTCTTTAACATTTCCCTATTTGGTCTTGCACCGGACGGGGTTTACCAAGCTTTTCCAGTCACCTGAAAAACTGGTGCGCTCTTACCGCACCGTTTCACCCTTACCTGAACTGAACAATCAGTTCAGGCGGTCTACTCTCTGCTGCACTTTCCTTCACGTCGCCGTGACTCCACGTTATGGAGCGTCCTGTCCTGTGGTGTTCGGACTTTCCTCCAGATTAAATCTGGCGATCATTTTGCGTGGTCAGACCGATTCTAAGTCTTTATAATATAAAATCCTGCTGCATCTGGGGCATAATATCAATGAATTACACTTCTGCACCTCAATATACAGCTGGGGAGGAATATTCATGAAACACCCCATACAGATTTCACTCTTTACATTAACGACTGCAAGTCCTTTATTCATCTTGGATATTTTTGTAAACTGCTTCATAAGCAGCGAGCTTAATTTTTTACCAATTTCATTTTGTTCATAAAGATAATCTTCCAGACTTTCTCTGTCATCTGTTGATCTCTGTTCAATATTTTTCTGTTCAGCTTCAATCTTATCTTTCAGGGAGTTGTACTCTTTTTCATCTTCCTGAACACTTACTGCCTGCTTCTCTTTTTCATCAAGGTATTCGAGCAATTCTGTTTCAAGGGCATCTTTACGTTTTTTATTATCATCCACCTCTCTTAAAAGTACCTGGTATTCCTTTTGAGTTTTCACCATTCTCAATGTTTCGTTACTTTTAATAATTCGCTCATCAACAACCTGAATTTCTCTTTCCAGATCCCGACAGGATTTGGCAGTAAAAGCCAGTTTTTCTTTTTCTGCCTCCAGAGCATTTCCAAACTGCTTCAGTTTTACATTTAGTTTACCTTTTTCCTTTTCAATTTTCTCCAGGGTTTCTCTTAGATTTACTATCTGGGTTTCAGCTTCCTGAAGTTTAATAAGGGCTTCTATATCCTGTCTGGAAATATCACTCATAATTTCATCCTTAAACTATAACAAATGGATCTTTCTCATTATTAAATTTAATTATTTCTATGTTGAATCCTGCCTGCTTCACTTCCTTATTCAATTTTTCAAAAAGCAGATCAACAGCCATATGTTCAGAGCCAAAATGCCCCACATCAATTATTGCCTTTAAATTTTGTTCCACAGTTCTTGCTTCATGATATTTTATATCTCCTGTGATATAAACATCTGCCCCGGAGTTTATGAATACATCTATGAGAGAGCCTCCACTGCCGGTACATACAGCAATGGTGTTAACCGGCATGTCCATATCCCCTGTTATCCTGAGATGATTTAATGCAAGTTTTTCTTTAACAATTTTCACCAGTTCTTTTAATGGAATTGTTTTTTCAAGATACCCTATTCTCCCGATTCCAACATCTTTATACTCCGGCGTAAAAGAGTGGTTGTCATAGTAAAAAATTTCCGGGCTGACCATACCAATTCTTGCTGCAAAATAATCATTTAAACCATTATTGGCCTTATCAAGATTGGTATGGGCAGATATGATGCTGATATTGTGTTTTGCTGCCATTTCAATGGCTTTACCAGGCATTTTATTGAAATCTATGGCTTTTTCCACTTTCAGCATCAAAGGGTGATGAGTCAGTACAACATCACATTTTTTTTCTTTTGCATCACACAGCAGGGGTATGGATACATCCAGACCAATCATCATTTTTTTGACTTCCCACTCCAGATTACCGGCCTGAAGTCCGCAATTATCCCAATTTTCAGCAATATCAAATGGTGCTATTTTATTGATCAGTTCAAGTACATCTCTCTGCTTCACCATAATTCACCCATAAACAGAAAAAGCGTGGTAAATCCCCACGCTTTTTCTGTTTTTTTATGTACAGTTGATTTTTATCAGGTATATTCATATACAGAGTGAATTTCCTCTCTCTATTTTTTTATTGCGGACAAATAAAACTGTGATTAAACATCGCATCATCATACACCTGTCAACATTTTTTTTTTGGTGGGCCCACCTGGATTCGAACCAGGGACCGACCGGTTATGAGCCGGTGGCTCTGCCAAACTGAGCTATGGGCCCTTAATCCACACAAACTTAAAAAATATATACAAATACCCACTCTCTGTCAAGATTTAATTCTCAATAAATGTCTTAAGTTTTTTGCTTCTTGTAGGATGTCTCAATTTTCTCAGTGCCTTTGCTTCAATCTGTCGTATACGCTCCCGTGTAACTGTGAAATCTTTTCCAACTTCTTCTAATGTATGGTCTGATTTTTCACCTATGCCAAAGCGCATCCTGAGTACCTTTTCCTCCCTGGGAGTCAAGGTTGCAAGAATTTTTCTGGTCTGTTCTGCCAGGCTGAAATCTATAGCAGCATCTGAGGGAATCGAAAATTTCTTATCTTCAATAAAATCTCCAAGATGGCTGTCTTCTTCCTCTCCAATAGGTGTTTCCAGAGATATCGGCTCTTTGGCGATTTTCAAAACCTTTCTTACTTTTTCAATGGGTATTTCCATTTTTTCTGCAATCTCTTCAGGAGAAGGTTCTTTACCCATCTCCTGGACAAGATATCTAGATGTGCGAATCAATTTATTGATGGTTTCAATCATGTGAACAGGAATTCTAATAGTTCTTGCCTGATCAGCAATAGCCCTGGTAATAGCCTGCCTTATCCACCATGTAGCATAGGTGGAGAATTTATACCCCCGCCTGTATTCAAACTTGTCCACTGCTTTCATTAATCCGATATTGCCTTCCTGTATCAAATCAAGAAATTGCAGACCTCTGTTTGTATATTTTTTTGCAATACTTACCACCAGTCTTAAATTTGCCCGGACCAATTCTCTTTTTGCAAAGTCGGCATTCCGCCTTCCTCTATCAATTTCCCGGACAATTTTTTTCAGGCACTCTGCATCTCCTTTGATTTCATTTTTCCTTAAGGAAATCTGGGTCGATATTGCACAGATATCCTTGTATAAAATCTTTGCACGTTCCGCATTGATATTTGATCTGGATGAAACCCATTTTATGAAATCTTCTTCTGAAGATAATTTATCAAGCATGGTTTTGGTTTTAAC
Organism: uncultured Desulfobacula sp.; assembly: GCA_964636495.1. Lineage (GTDB taxonomy): Bacteria > Desulfobacterota > Desulfobacteria > Desulfobacterales > Desulfobacteraceae > Desulfobacula. The sequence goes on from CAZWSL010000015.1 coordinate 14,645, forward strand.
ATTGAAAACTTTTGCACATTTTTCAAGGAGTTCATCAATTCTTGCAAACCAGACAATTGTATTTCGAATGATTTTTTCAATGTTAGCAATAACATTCACTTCAAAACGCCACTGCTTTAAATGTTTAAAAATAATTTCCGTATTGTTGAAAATATCCTTTGAAAACGTTTCATATTTTTTTGTTTTTCTCTTTGCCTGCAGCAGGTAATCTCTCTTTTGCTGGTTTTCGTTGTGGAGCTCTTTTATTATTTTTAAAGAATTTAAAAATTTTTCCTGTTTAGAGGCTTCATCCACTATGCCGTCACCTTCATCAACATCTCTTAAAATATGTTTGGGGCGCATAAATTTTTGTTCCATTTTTTCACCATAAACAAAAATCGTCAATATTGTCAGAGGGCATTCCAGCATTGCCCTTAATATCTTATGTTCCCCAAGTTCAATTTTTTTAGCAATCTCGATTTCACCTTCACGGCTGAGCAAGGTTACCATGCCCATCTCTTTGAGATACATTTTAACAGGATCAGTAACCGCACCGAACTCAACATCTGACCCGTCTTTTTTAGGAGCCAGCAGTTCTTTGATAATCTGTTTTTTATTTTTTTCTTCAGCCATTTTTTTCTTTTTTGCTGCCTCTTTGACTTTTTCAGCGGCAGATTTGTTTTTTCTGCTCCTGCTGATAGCCGTTTCAGCAGCTTTAACTGAGGTTCCGGTCTTCTTTTTTACAACATTTTTCTTTTCAGATTTCTTCTCTGTTTTTTCTTTCTCTTTATCCACAAGCTTGATTCCAAGCCCTTTAAGCTGCAGAACAATATCTTCAATATCTTCAATCTGGTCATATGACTGTAAGTCATCAGATATTGCATCATTAAATTCGGCAAAAGAGAGAGAACCTGTTTTTTTCCCTTTTGTAATAAGTTTCTGTAACTCCTGTTTACTAATTACCACATTCTCTCCAGATTCTTTTGTCCCGCCTGCCATATTAATGTCTCCCAAAGGCTTGTTCAGTACCTTCTGAAAATTTCATTTTTAATTCTGCTTCACAATATAAATTTAATCCTCAAAACTATTGAAATATGTCTCAGATTAAATAAAACCCCATCTCTGCGTAAAACCGTTTTCCATCAGATACCATATAAATTATAACTGATTTTGTAATTGCTGAATTTCAGCCTGTTTGGCCTTTAACAATTTCATTAATTCAGCATCACAGCCCTTTTCCGCACTTATTATCTTGCTTGTTAAAGTGTTTTCTTTTCTTTTTCTTACCCTGATAACTCTATGTATGAGTGACAGTGCCGTCTTGCGGATATCCTGCCCTAAAAAAGAGTCATCCATGGATAGAGATGCTATAAGCTTCTGATCTTCACTGTTTTCCATTTTTGCCATGACAGTTGTTATAAATGCCTTGTCTGCAGAAGCTGTACGAATAATCTTTTTTCCAACACGTTTTAATTTTTCAGAATAAAAATATTCTAAAACATCTGTTCTTTTTATTTCCTCAATAATTTCAGGGAAATTAAGCACAATTGAAATTATCTGCTCTTCCCTGCGGTCAGAGTCCAGTTTATCTTCACTCTCTTTGATATAATTTTCAGACCGGGGTGATATACTCTGTTTTGATTCTATATAGTGTTTCCGGACCTTCTCAAGAACAGCATTTTCTTTGATATTCAATGTTTCAGCGACTTCTTTAACATATAGAGACCTCAATGCACTGTCCTGAATACCGGCTAAATACTGTTTCATATCATCCAGAATCTTGATTCTGCCTTCAATGGATGAACCATGCTTGTCAACCGACACCTGCAAAAGGAACTGCATCACGGTTTTTGCCTTTGATGCTGATCTGACAAATGCATCTGCTCCATGTTCCATCACATAGGAGTCAGGATCACTCTCTCCGGGGAGAACAAGAATTCTTATATCAACACCCTCTTTCATAAAAATCTTGATACTCCTTTTTGCAGCATTGATTCCTGCAGCATCAGAATCAAAAACAAGTATCATTTTAGAAGCATACCCTTTCAGTATTCTTACATGCTGATGAGTCAGAGCCGTGCCAAGGCTTGCAACACAGTTCCTTATTCCATGCTGATAAAGAGATAAAAAATCAAAATATCCCTCAACAATATAAACAGATCCCTCCTGTCTGCAAAACTGTTTTGCTGCATGCAGACCGTATAAAATACGGCTCTTATTATAAACAGGTGTCTCAGGAGAGTTCATGTATTTTGGCATGGAGTCATCCATCACCCTTCCTCCAAAACCTGCCACCTGCATGTTTATATCAAAGATCGGAAACATAATCCTGTTCCTGAATCTGTCATAATAACCATTTTCACTCTTTCTTTCCAGAATCAGACCCGACTGAACAGCAGTATTTTTTGAAACTTTATCTTTCCGGAATTTTTTGACGATGCTGTCCCAGCTGTCAGGGGCAAATCCGAGATGAAACTCTTCTATAATCTCTTCTGATATTTTCCTGCGCTTGAGGTATTCTGCTGCCTTCTGATCATGTTCTGGTGTTTTCAGTACACTTTCAAAATATACCATTGTATTTTTATTTAACCGGAACAGGCTCTCTTTCATAACAAGCTTTTTCCTCTGGACAGGGTCTATGCTGCCGGTTTCAATGGTAATACTATATTTACGGGCCACCATTTTCACTGCTTCGGGAAATGTGATCCCATGATATCTTTTAATAAAATTCAATACATTTCCCCCGGCTCCACAACCAAAACAGTAAAAAATCTGTTTATGACTGTTTACTGAAAAAGAGGGGGTTTTTTCAGAATGGAAGGGACACAATCCAAAAAAATTTCTTCCGGATTTTTTTAGCAGGACACTTTGGGAAATTATATCAACTATATCTGAAGTATTTAAGATCTCTGAAATTTTTTCTTCAGGAATATACATCTTTCTGGTGATAGCTCCAAAATTTAACGATTCATCAATTAAAACATATTGACTGCAAAACATCTCATATTAATAACTATTACCTTGAAATCTCAATAGCTTCTTTTAAGTCAAGGGTCTTTTCATATAGGGCTCTTCCGGTTATAACACCTGTTACTCCTCTTTTTTCAATCTCAAGAAGATTTTTAATATCCTGAATTGTGCTGACTCCTCCAGAAGCGACGATGGGGATTGAAACAGCATCAGCCAGAGCAGCTGTCTCTTCAATATTGGGCCCTGTCTGCATTCCATCCCTGTGTATATCAGTAAAATTTATAGCTGCAACACCACATGACTCAAACTCTTTTGCCATGTCTACTGCCCTGGTTTCTGAAGTCTTGCTCCAGCCTTCAACAGCAACCATGCCGTTCCTTGCATCAATACCAACAACAATTGTTCCTGGAAATTTTTTACAGGCCTGCTTAACAATGGATGGATCATAAAGGGCACTGCTTCCGATTATAACCTTTGAAACACCTGCATTAACATACATTGCTATTGTTTCAATATCCCTTATACCACCGCCCACCTGTATGGGAACTTTCACCCGTGCCAGTATATCATGTATGGTTTGAAGATTTTTCACCTCTTTTGCAAAAGCGCCATCAAGATCTATCACATGAATGAGTTCAGCCCCGCACGATTCCCATTGAAGTGCCATTTGTACCGGGTCATCAGAGTAGAGAGTCGTATCTTCCATACGACCCTGCAAAAGCCTGACGCATTTGCCTTGTTTTATATCAACAGCAGGTATAACAATCATTTTATTCCACTATATGTCTTAAAGTGTTCCCTTGCTGGACAAGGTGTCACAAATTTTTTTATCCATTCTTGTAGCCATGTGCAGAGATCTTCCAAGAGCTTTGAAAATAGATTCAATAACATGATGTTCATTCCTGCCGTATTCAGAATTAATATGAAGATTAAAAGCCCCTTGCACACAAAGGCTTTGAAAAAATTCCCCTGCAAGGTCTATATCAAACAATCCTTTTACCTTAAGATCAGCAGGAAAATTATAAACAAGATAGGGACGGCCGGATAGATCTATTGTAACTCTTGATAAGGCCTCATCCATAGGAACAGATGAGTCACCGAATCTTACAATCTGTTTTTTATCTTCTAGCGCTTTGCTTAAAGCCTGACCAAGAACAAGTCCTGTATCCTCTACAGTATGATGATAATCAACTTCAAGATCGCCTTTGACATCAACTTCAAGATCAAAAAAACCATGTACACAAAAAGCTGTGAGCATGTGATCAAAAAAGGGGATTCCGGTTGCAATATCAGCCTTGCCAGAACCGTCGATATTAAAACAAATATTAATCTGTGTCTCTTTTGTTGCTCTGGAAACTATTGCTTTTCGAGCCATAAACAATCCTTGAATTGTAATCTATTAATCCGTTAGTTTATATAAAATATTTTTTTTTGTCAATTGTTTTTTTAAACGGCAAATCTTATTCTCCCTCAAATTCAGTAATGGCATATATCTTATGACCCTGGATTTTCTCCCTTCCGTTAAGGTCTGGTAATTCAACAACAAACGCGCACTCCACAATATCAGCACCAAGTCTTTTTACAAGCTTGACAGTTGCACCTATTGTACCGCCGGTTGCAATAAGGTCATCAACAATTACAACCTTTTCACCCTCTTCAACCGCATCTTCATGGATTTCCAGCGTATCTTTTCCATATTCAAGACTATAGGATTCTTCAATGGTGTTAAAGGGAAGTTTACCTTTTTTTCTTACCGGTACAAACCCTATTCCAAGTTTGTATGCCAGGACTGCGCCGAAAACAAATCCCCGGGCATCAATCCCGACAATTTTGTCAAGATTACTCCCTTTATATCTGTCATACAAAATATCGCAGGATTTTCTGAAAGCTTCCGGGTTCTGCATCAATGTTGTCACATCCCTGAATATCACACCTTTAATGGGCCAGTCTTTAATACTTCTTATTGAGTCTTTTAACTGCATTATTTCTCCCTTTATATTTTCAGAATTAGCCTTTTAACCCCCTGATTGTTTCAACAAGCAGTTTTTTTACATTATCACCGTTTTTCTGAAATATTTCAAGAATATCGTTCCAGGTGACAGGCACTTCATCTTCTTTCCAGGAGTCGTAATCAGTTGACATTGCAACAGCAGCATAGGGGATACCTGCCTCATTGGCAAGCATGGCTTCAGGAGCAGTTGACATATTTATCACATCAGCCCCGAAAATTCTAAACATTCTTGATTCTGCCGCAGTAGAGAGTCTTGGCCCTTCAATCGTTATAACACACCCTTTATCATGGGCCTTTAAATCCAGCATGTCTGCTGTCTGAAACAGCTTTGATCTCAGCATCTCATCAAAGGGATAAGGCATTGCCGGATGGACAATATCATTTTCAAAGGATTCTACAAAAGTAGTGTTTCTAAAACGTGTAAAATCTATAAACTGATCAAGAATTACAAGATCCCCCCTGTTTATATCTTCCCTTAAACTCCCGCAGGCAGTAGTGGCAATAATGTGAGTAACACCTGCTTTCTGCAGGGCTTTAATATTTGCACGGTTATTTACCTGGGTCGGGCTGTATTGATGCTTTGTGCCATGCCTTGACAGAATAACAGTTTCAACATCGTAAATTTTCCCGGATAACAGTGAAGAGGAAGGCTTGCCATAATCAGTATCAATGTCAAGTACATCTGCATTGCTGAAAAACTCGGGATCGTCCAGACCAGAACCGCCTATAATACCAATTTTCAACATAATAATCTCCTTTATCTATTGCATCAGTCTCAAGAAATATTTTAATTTGGCAGCAGTTTCAAGAAATATTTTAATTAATCCATCGCTTTCTTGTGATTAAAGTATAAAAACTGACCCCCACAAGCACCATGCAGAGAGCCAGATGTATTAAGTTTACAGCAATAATCAGATTATGATCAAGATAGACACCGGAAAGATTTCTTATCACCATCAAACCTCCTGAAGCAATCAGGCCGATGATTATGGCGATCTTCAGGTATCCTGAGACTGTTATTTTTCCAGAGCGGCTTGAAAAAAAGGATATCACTGCATAGACAGCAAGTGCTATCAGTACAAATGAAGCAATGTAGTGCAGCATATGTGTAACATAAAACTGTGACAGCCAGCCTAATCCTGGAATATCTGAAATATAATACCTTTTATAAACAGGCATCTGACCGAACCCTGTCACAACGAGCAGCAGAAAAGTGATTCCATATATATACCTGCTGAATTTACTTCTGTTTTTCATCTATCTGCCCTCCTTTGAACTCAGATAAAATTTTCCTACTGCAGCGGCAATACCTGCAACAGGTGCAATCAGTAAAGCTTTAGCTATATTTGTACCATCTGCCATCATATCTTCTACTTTTTCCAGGTGGGGTTTACCTTTACCTTTTTCAATACTTTTATTTAACTCTTCAAAGGGAACAGGAGAGACATAAATCGTATTTGTCCCGCCATTTTCATGTTCACCGTAAATATACCCGTTCATCTCTTTGGCAAGTGCGTGGGCTTTTTTCAAAATCTCTGTTTTAGGTCCGATTATCTGGACATCTTCAGGACACGCTTCAATACATGCCGGCTGCTCATCTTTTTCCAGCCTGTCATAGCATCTGTCACATTTATGCATGTTACCGTTTCCTGCAAGGGAGGGCAATATATCAAGATAGAGCCCTGCACCGGTCTGTCTCTCCGGAATATGCCACGGGCAGACGCTCTTGCATTTTGAACCGCCAAGGCAGAGATCAGAGTCAATCCTTGACAACCCGTTATTTTCCTGTTTTGCTGCACCCCATGGACACAGTTTTACACAGGGAGGATTCTCACAGTGCATGCAGCGCCTTGGAATTGTCAGCTCTGTCTCTTCACCATCAATTGTAACAGATGCTGTCTGAATAAAAAGCCAGTTATAGGGGGTCAGGCGATCCATGACATCTCTTTTATCTGACCAGTCCTGAACAGGAACTCTTTTGGGAAACATTTTAGGAAATGGTTTCTCAGGCTCTGGAAATTTTTCAGCATTTGATTCCTGACATGCAAAAACACACTCTTCACAACCAATGCATTTATTGATATCAATCAGGGTGACCAAAGGTTCTGATTGATCTTTTGTCATGGCTGCAGCTGCCTTGGCAACAGTTGTTGCAGCAGCTACAGATCCTGCAGCTGTAATAGATCCTTTTAAAAATGCCCTTCGTGAAAGTTTCGACATTATTTTACCTCTCTTTCTGATATTTTTGGAATAACATATCGTTCAAAAAAACTTCTCTTTTACTAATAAAAACTCTCTATCATGTTTTCAAAAAATCAGAAAAACTCATTTTTTCATAACTTTGGGTACGGATATATTTTAAGATATTCAAAAAAGTATCAGGATCAACATATCCGGGAAGATTGCTGATTTCTGAATTGTCTGCCTTTAGAAACCAGAGTGTCGGCACCCCTGTTACACCCCACTGCCTTGCAAGCGCCTGCTCACTATCAGTATCTATTGCTATACTGATAAAATTATCACTCAGATAGCTGAGAACCTTTCTGTCAACAAATGTTGTGTTTTTCAATTTTTTGCAATAGGTACACCAGTCAGCCTCAAAATAGAGGAATACAGGTTTATTTTCTCTTTTTGCAAGATCAAGCCCATGCATATACGACTGCCAGTCAATGCCGGAAGAAACTGCTGCAATATTTGAGACATCTGCTTTGGTATTTGAGACATCTGCTTTAATATTCAGAGCATTTGATGCTGCCTGAACTGCTTTTTTTTCAATACCGTCATCCATCTGCCCAACTTCTGCACTGCTCTTGGCATTATGATTTGAATGGTAATACCCGACTGCCCCGGCAATTGCTATACAAATGATTGCCACAACAAGAATATTCTCTTTTTTCATGTTAAAATCCTTATTAAAATTATCTGCACAATATAAACTTATAATCTTTACCTAAAACTCATAAGCAATGAGCATACCAGAAACCATTTCACGTTAAAAAATAATGTTTGTTACATTTTTTCTAACTCTTAACCTGGATATTTCACAAAACATTTTTATCCAATTGCAGGATACCGAATATAGATTGCCGTCTCCTTGCTGCAAGCAGTCTTAAATGTACAGCACACAGGGTAAAAATAATTCACCCGGGCTCAAATTCTGCAATCTTGATTTATATTAAACATATATTTGTCTGTTTTTAATTATAAAACTGCCTGTTTAAACAGATAAAATATCATAAACACCCAAATTAACAATTTCTTAACACTGTAAGCATCAAATAAAACCATTCAAGTTTATGAATCTGCTGCATGTTAAAATTTTATTAGGATTAACAGATTTTCATGTCCTGTTTTTTTCGTTTCCAAACTTCAACACGGCTGATTCCAAGATTTCTGCAGCTTTGGTCTGGTTTCCATCAGATTGTTTCAAGGCATCAATGCGTTTTTCTTTTTCATCCTAAACAACCATATAAAATATATTGCTTTATAGTCATCACCAGATCAAATTGTAAAAGTATTTTTTTTTAACAAGAAGTGAAAGGGCAGAAACAAAAAGTTACTACCCCTTTAAGTGAATCTATCACCCGCATAACGAGTGATTTCAAGCAGCTCCCTATAGGGAGCGTTTAGGTCAGGAAAGCCGTGTCGATCTATTTCAAATCAAGTACCGATTGTTGCTCATGTTTTTCCTGGTTCCGGATATTCTGACTCTGAATTTCCCGTATAATCTTTTATGCCTTTTCATATCCAGTGTCAGACCAATCACCTTAACCGGACAGGTGAGTTTTCATCCAGATACTATTTGCATTTTGCAGGAGTTGGAGAATCTGCAGCATAGCTGTAAAGGTAGGCATAAATATTATTTATATCCTGATCCGTAAGCGCTCCCCACTCTTCACTGCATTTAAACGCATCAAATTCCTTTTTTTCAAAAAGATCTTTCCATTGAGCCATTGTTTTATCGCCAGGGCTGAGAATAGGAATTTTGGACTCAACTTCTCCTCTATTTGCACATGCCTTATAAACTTTTTTATATGTATATTTGCCTTTGCGTTTATTCCCGTCAGGTCCCTCGGCAAATGCCATACCTGTTATTGAAATAGCAAACAAAAGTGCCATGGTGATTGAAATCATTATTCTTTTCATTTTAATTAACTCCTTTCTTTTTTACAACGGTTTAATATTTCTCTCTGAACTGTTCAGCAACTGATGTTGGACTACACTGCTACAATGCAATGATTATGCCAATTATTACAAATCGTAATAATTTTTTCAACTGTCTGGATTTATAGAGAAACAGACAAGATATTAAAACAAACTTATTAACAGGCGTTAACTATCTGCTAAAGGAATATTAACATTTAACACAATGTCAAATTGTATATTGATTAACAACAGTTATACAACCATAACTATTGAATCTGTATTCCATATTTTTTTATTCGCTTCCACACAGTAACCCGGCTTACTCCAAGAATTTTTGCAGCTTTTGACTGATTTCCATCAGCCTGATGAAGCGCTCTCATAAGCTTCTCTTTTTCAGTTGAGCCGTGTTTAATTTTGCTGTTAGATTCTGCATGGTTTAAAGTATTGGTCTCCATTAATCTGTGTTGTGTAATCTTTACAGGCAGATGTTCTGGGCCTATGCTTTTACCCCTTGCAAGGACAAAGGCATATTCAACACTGTTTCTCAACTCTCTTACATTGCCAGGCCAGGGATAATCCACCATCAGCCGCATGGCTTCAGGAGTCAATCCTAAAATATTTTTCCCTGTTATCTCTGCCACAACACTTATAAAGTGTTGAACAATTAAAGTAATATCATCTTTACGCTGATTCAAAGGAGGACAAGTTAGAGGGAATACATTTATTCTGAAATAAAGATCTTCACGGAACAAATTATCCTCTATCAACTGTTCAAGATCTCTATTCGTCGCAGTGATGATCCTGACATCAATGGGAATTGATTTATTTGATCCCACCCTGTGGATAATTTTCTCTTCAAGGACCCGGAGCAGTTTTACCTGGACAGACAGAGGGATATCTCCTATCTCATCTAAAAATACAGTACCCTTGTGAGCCGCCTCAAATCTTCCTGTTCTATCATTTTCAGCTCCTGTATAAGCCCCTTTTACATGACCAAACAATTCACTTTCCAAAAGATTTTCACTTAAAGCTGCACAATTGACTTTAATAAAAGGTTTGGATGCTCTGTTGCTGTTCTCATGGAGTGCTTTGGCAACCATCTCCTTTCCTGTACCGCTCTGTCCAAGAATCATCACCGGAGTATCCAGTGAGGCAACACTTTCAATATGTTCATAAAGATTCTGCATAACCGGAGTTCGCCCGATGATACCGTGGAAACCTTCATCAATATGGTACATTCTTCTGATGGAAGCAAGTTCATTTTTATAGTTAAGATTTTCAGATATATCTTTCAGGGTTTCAACGGCACCAACAATCTGTTTATTTTCATCATAAAGCACAGTAGCACTTTTGATTATCGGTATGATTCTACCCTGCTTATTTGTAATGACACACTTTTTTTCCGTTACAAAACCTTCGGAAAAAAGCTTGCACCACTGCTTTCCCCTGCCTTTTCCAATAATTTCACACCCGGTACAGTGAAGAATTCTACATGACTGCCCTTTTAATTCATTCTCTTTGTAACCTGTTATTAATTGAGCAGTCTGGTTAGCCACAAGAAACACCCCGGAATCATCAACAATAATGACACCATCCTGCACTGATTCTATAATAGGTCTCCAATGTTTTCCTATATCCATGAAACCTCCGAAAAGTTAATGTTGTTAACTAACATATTAACACATCATTAACACAATTTCGATAAAAAATATACCAAATTCAACAATTATTATTATTTATAATTGCTTTTAAATTCAAAAAGTTATCAGCCAATTTTAAAAAATCACAAATCTCATTCCACATATATTGCAACTGGCATATTTATTGCTGTTTATAGTTATCGACCAATTAACTTTATAACTATAAAATACAGTTAACACTACTCCTGGAAAAGTTAGATATATAAAAACTTCAGTTAAAAATTAAAGGAGAAAAATGGAATTAAACCGTCGTAAATTTTTAAAAACAATGGGTAATGCAGGCGTAGCAGTGGGTGTTTCAGCATCTTCCGCACTTGCAAAATCCAGCCATGAAAATCACCTTGACTCTTTTGGGAGTTTAGTTGATATCTCCCGATGTATTGGATGTCGCAAGTGTGAAATGGCGTGCAATTCAGCTAATAAGCTTCCACACCATCAGGATTTTACAGACCGGAGGGTTTTTGCTGAAGAGAGAAGACCAAATGCAGAACGGTTCACTGTTGTAAATGAATACCATAGTGAAGCTCTGGAAGATGATGACCACTATAAAAAAATCTTTGTAAAAGATCAGTGCAGACACTGTCTTAAACCAGCCTGTGCATCTGCCTGCATTGTTGGTGCTCTCTCAAAGAAAGAAGACGGACCGGTTGTCTATGACGAAACAAAATGTGTAGGTTGCAGATACTGCCTGGTAGCCTGCCCTTTTCAAATCCCGGCATATGAAGATCACAATCCGGTAACCCCGAGAGTAAGAAAATGCACATACTGCTTTGAAAGATTAGGTGAAGGCAAAATGCCTGCCTGTATCACCATGTGTCCGACACAGGCATTAATCTTTGGAAAACGGAGCAACCTGCTCACTATCGCAAAAAACAGAATTAAAAATAATCCAGATAAATATGTTAACCACATTTACGGTGAAAAAGAGGCAGGAGGATCTTCCTGGCTCTATCTTTCTCCCATGGATTTTTCATTCTTCCCAAAAGTTGGCACAACACCGCCGCCAAAGCTTACTGAAACACTGTTAAGCGGTGTTTTCGGATATGCAGCAGTACCAACTGCATTATTTGCAGTCCTCGGCAGTATCGCCTGGATAACCGGCAGAAAAAATAATGTTGATAAAAACCAGCAATCCAAAACATTGAAAGGAGGCAATTAATGGCTTCTGAGTTTGCTCCTGTAAAAGGAAAATTCTGGACACCCGGAATTGTAATACTTGCTCTTTTCATGGTAGCGGCATTTATTGTATTAATTGCAAGGTTCACAAAAGGGCTCGGGTATAGTACCCACAATAATGATGCGTATCCATGGGGGATCTGGATCGCAATTAACGTCGCAGGCATGGTCGGACTTTCAGCAGGCGGATTCACAACCGGTGCTCTGGCTCATACGTTTCACAAACAACACTACCACGATATTGTGAGACCAGCTCTTTTTACTGCTCTATTAGGTTACACCTGTGTTGTTGCTGCTCTTCTTATTGATGTCGGCCGTTACTGGAACATGGTAAGCCCTATGATCAACTGGGGAACAACATCTTTTCTGTTTGCCGTTGCAATCTGTGTAATGATTTCAACTACAATTCTTTATATAGAGTGCTTTCCTGTCCTGGCAGAGTGGTTATTTAAATTTAATTTAGTGCGTAAAAGCTTCATCGGTTCAATCATCTCTTTTATTCACAAACATGTAAACAAAGGAATGCTGATAATCGTACTTGTGGGAATTGTTTTTTCCTGTCTTCACCAGTCGTCCTTAGGTGCTCTGCTTCTGATTTCACCATCAAAAATGCATCCCTTATGGTTTTCACCATTAAATCCGCTTCTCTTCTTAATATCTGCAGTGGCAACAGCTTATCCGCTTGTTATTTTTGAACACATTCTTGTGAGCAAATCTCTCAACTTCGAGCCTAAAATGCACATCCTGTCATCCATGGCAAAATATATTCCATTTCTTCTTGGCATTTATTTTATTCTTAAAATTGGGGACATGCTTTACAGAGGAACATATATCTATCTGCTGGACGGAACAGCCCAGACAAACTCCTTTCTCGTGGAAATAATAGTGGGGTTGATCATCCCCCTAATTCTCATGATGATACCCAGAATAAGAAATTCCGCATCCTTGTTGTTTTACACTTCATGGCTTGCCATATTCGGAATATTAATCAACCGTATTAATGTTTTTCTTGTCAGCTTTACTCCTCCCTATGGCGGCTCTTACTTTCCTTCCATAAATGAAATTATTGTAAGTGTCGGAATCATTTCAGCCATGATGTTTTTTTACAAGCTTGCTGTTATGAACCTTCCCATCATGGCTGTTGAAACTAAAGGAGATAAAGCATGAAAAAAAAATATCTTTCCCTTATGATAATACTCTCCGTGATCTTATCAGTCATGGGTATTAAAAATATAATAGTCACGTATGCAGATGCATCTTCAGGAAGTAATCATAATGAAAAAGAGCCTGCTTACATTATGGATCCTGCGAAATGGGAAGCAGAGTTGATTCCCCAAAAAATATATTCAAACTGGGAACGTCAATCGACCGAAAAGCCTTTAATTCCACTTGTCAAAGAGGTCAAACAAGAGAGTCCGGCTGTCAGGGCATTAAGGTTTAGAGAAATTGGCATCGGTTATGATGATATCAGTGAACCCGTAATAAACCTTGATGGCAGGACCATTCTTACGGATCAATATCAATCTGCAAGATTTATGATGCGTGAACACTCCATCAGAATGAATGGTGATTGTGCAAGCTGTCACCATAAAACACCTGTCAATGCCATCGAAGGCATGAGTGATCGGCAAATGGAGCTTTTAAGCTGTGAAGCATGCCATCAAAACAGCCAGGTTCACGATTCAGACCTGGACAGGCTTGGATTAAAAGCGGCATACCATGCAAAATGTACAGAATGCCATAAACAGAAAACCAGTAGAAAAGCGCCTGAAAACTGCAATGGCTGCCATGAGAGAAAACTTCCTGAACATGAGGAATTTTTTACCGTTAAAGGCGAGCCTGAAAAAGTAACGCCTCAGCAGGTAACAGCTCTCTGTCTTGAGTGCCATCCAAAAGCCGGTAAAGAGATGGTTAAAAGTGCTCACTATAAATGGGGCGGTGCTGTATCAGAATGGAGTGTTCTTGAAGAAGGACATAAAGAGACAGGAAAAATCTTAAACGCTGTTAATAACAATTGTATCAGCCCTTTTGCAGACTGGGGACCCTGCACAAAATGTCATGTCGGATATGGTGTAAGAGATGAAAATGGTCAGTTTTCAAAAAATCCCTTGAATGTGGACTGCCTCTCCTGCCATGCAGAAGAAGACACATATGGAAAATCGAAAAAAGGCATGCCGGACAGTGATGTCGACCTTGTGTGGGCAGCCGGTCTTGTGGGGAAACCCACCCGGACAAACTGTGGCGAGTGTCACCATAAAGCAGGCGGGGGTAACGGAAGAAAAGGCACCCTTTACAATGCACTTAACGAACCAGGCAGAGATCTTGACGTGCATATGGGCGGTGATTTTGACATGGGATGTTCTGACTGCCATAAAGCCAAACAGCACAAAATAGCAGGTCGACATTCATCAGTAGGAGTTGATGAGGGAATTGTAGAGTGCACTGACTGTCATGCAGACAAACCCCATGCAGAAAATGAGATGGGGAAACATATTGACAGGCATGTTGCCAGTGTAAAATGCTCTACATGCCATATTCCAACATACTCACGTGCACAGTATACCCGATATCACTGGGACTGGAGACCTCTTGGCGAAAAAGAGAAGATTGAAAAAGATCCCGTAAGCGGAAAACCCGCATACCTGCCGGATGAAGGTATTTTCAAATGGGATAAAAACGTCAAACCCCACTACTCCTGGGACAACAATCACACAAAACGCTATGTACTGGGTGATAAAATTGAAGATCTTACAAAAACAGTTCAATTGAGTAGGAATCTGGGCAGTTATTCTGATCCAGAATCAAAAATCGGTCCGTTTAAACTGTTTACAGGATGGCAACCGGCTGATAAAGTTCATAAATACCTGCTTGTTCCTCAAAATTCCGGAAAAGAAGGTGTTTGGGAAACCAAAGACTGGACTGAACCGCTTCACCTTGGCATGAAAGATGCAGGACTGCCTTTCAGTGGTGAGTTTACCTTTGTTCCTACAGAGCTGAGATTCAGACCAAGACATGAAGTCGCACCAAAGGAAGCTGCCCTGAGCTGCGTTCAATGTCATACTGAAACATTTGCCACAGAGCAGACAGCTGAAAACAAATGCCAGCGATGCCATATTCATGTAAAAATGGATCAGGTTAAAACCATTATTGCAAAGGGTAAAGGCAAAGCAGATAATTACCTTGACTGGAAACAACTCGGCTATAAAGAAGATCCTGTTAACTTCGGAGGAAGATTCAGTCAATAAAATTTAATTTTAACCTTAAAAAACGGAGACAACAAATGAAAACAAACAGAGTAAAGTTTTTAATCCTGGCCTTGATAGCAGGACTTGTTCTGATAACTGGATGTACAGCAACAGAAACTGCCAAGGTTGTGAAAGAAAAACCGTCATGGGTATTCCATGATATAGTAGATGCTGAATTTGTAAAAAAACAGTGGGCTGTTCCTATGCCTGACAATGTTCTGCTCGTTGATTCCAGACCTTACAAGGGGAAATATATTAAAGGTCATATTCCAGGGTCCGTCAACATCCCCTTTTCAGCATTTGATAAGAGCATTGATCGTCTTCCAAAAAACAAAGATGATCTGCTGATTTTTTATTGCCAGGGCCCCACCTGAAAGTTGAGTCATAAATCTGCCTGGAAGGCAGAAAAACTTGGTTATACCAATGTTAAAGTTTACTCAGCTGGATATCCTGACTGGATCAAACAAAAAGGCAATTATGGATCTGTAAGTGTTGAATATGTTGCAAAACAGATTGAAGACAACAAAACTGTGATTATTGATGCAAGGCCCAATAAGACCAAGTTTGTCAAAGGTCATATTCCCACTGCCATAAATATCCCTTTTACACAGTTCAAAGATCTTAACGGCAAACTGCCAAGAGACCTTAATACTCCAATAATTTTCTACTGCGGTGGTCTTAAATGCAAATTAAGTCATAAATCAGCAGCTGCTGCACTTGAAATGGGATATACCAATATCACCGTTTTTTCAACTGGTTACCCTTCCTGGAAAAAAGCATATGGACAGTCCAAAGAGACAGTGCAGGTAAAAACCGGTGCAGCTGAAGGCGCCATTGATCTTGCCACATTCAAGAATATCATTGCCAATAATCCTGAATCCATTCTGCTCATTGATGTGAGAGATGCTGATGAATATGCAAAAGGATCATTTAAAACTGCGGTGAATATGCCTGTTGATACCCTTGAAGCAAAAATCAAGGACCTCCCTTCTGACAAGCCAATTGTATATTTCTGCTCAACAGGAGCAAGAAGCGGAGAAGCCTATTATATGACACTGGATGTAAGGGAATCTTTAAAAGATGTCTTTTACGCAGATGCTGAAATTGAATTTAAAGAGGGTAACTTTACAATCAAAAAACCTTAGATTAATCTAAGCTTTAATTCATTTTTCAGCAGACAGAGGATCTGCAGATAATGCAGCAGGATTTTTTTCCTGCTGCATTATCTGTTTTTACACCCTTTTTACAACCGCGATTTCAACAGCATCTATCTGCTATTTTAAAAATAAATTTATAAAGAGGAAGGATAGAGATGTACAGCCCCCCATCGGGTCAAAAAATAAGCAGCAGCAAATTATGATATTTTAAAACGCTTCACCTGGCTCCAGACACTGGTCCGGGATATTCCCAGGATTCTTGCAGCTTCAGACTTGTTACCCCTGGATTTTTGCAAAGCTTTTATCAGTCGCTGTTTTTTAATTTCATTAAGGGGAAGCGTCTCTGCATCTTTTGTTGATGGACTCTTGCTGTACTGCAGAATGTCCGGCGGAAGATTAACCGGATCGATCACGGTACCCTGGCACGATACAAATGCGTATTCTAAAGCACTTTTCAGTTCTCTGACATTTCCCGGCCAGTGATAATTTATCATCAGTTCCAACGCTTCATTTGAAAAACCTTGAATGTTTTTTCCGCTTTTCAGTTGAATTTTTCTGAAAAAGGCATCCGTCATGGAAGGGATATCACTCTTTCTTTCTCTAAGTGGAGGAACCCATATGGGAATAACATTAATTCTGTAAAAAAAATCCTCTCTGAATGAACCACTGGAAACAAGCTGCTTTAAATTTTTGTTTGTGGCGGAAATAATTCTGAAATCAATATCTATCGACTTATTATCTCCAACTCTTTCAATTGTTTTTTCTTCAAGTACGCGAAGCAGTTTAATCTGTGTGGAAAGCGTTAAATCTCCGATTTCATCCAGAAAAATATCTCCCTCCCGGGCAGCTTCAAATCTTCCTTCCCTGTCCCGGTGAGCCCCTGTAAAAGCGCCTTTAACATGTCCAAACAGCTCACTTTCAAGTAGTGATTCATTAAGGGCCGAGCAGTTGACTTTAATATATGGCAGCTGCTTTCTCATGCTGCATTCATGAATTGCTTTTGCTACAAGCTCTTTACCGGTACCACTCTCTCCATAAATGATTACAGGTGCATCGGATTTTGCGGCATTGGCAATCAGGTCAAATATAAGTTGCATCTTTGCTGAAATACCGATCATCCCGCAAAAACGGTCTTCCGCATTCAGTTCACGCCTGAAGTTCTCAATTTGAGCTTCTTTGTTTGTAATATCTGTGATATCCGTTATTGTCTCGACAGCACCTGTTACCTTTTTGTTACTATCTTTTATCACACAAGCGTTTTTAATAATTGGAATATACTCTCCACTCTTTCTTTTTAATGTGCTTTTTTTCATCTTGAGCTGACCTTTTTTAAACATGATGCAAAAGTCACACCCTTCTGGTTCCCTGATCAAATGGCATGTCCCAATATGAAGTATAGAACACGATTGTCCAAGCACCTCTGCGCTGGAGTATCCTGTAATTGACTCAAAAGCTTTGTTTACAGAAACAATAATACCTCTTGTGCTTACAATCATCACTCCTTCCTGGATTGTATCCACAACTGTTTTCCAATAATTACTCGGTTCTTGATAAAACATACACAACCTGTTTAAAAATTTAACACTTATATTGTTCAACAATTTAACACAGAATAAATTTGTTAGCAACACAAACTGTTTTCTCAATGGTAAACTGATAAAAATCCTCTATTTGCAAGTTTTAATAGTAATTATTGCCAGTAAAAAAAAATCAAATAGAGGGATCAATTATTGAGTCATTTACCATTTGGTCAAATCAGCAATCCATATATCGTTCAGATTTTTAACATAACTGGAGAAAAAATATAATTCCAGTACAAACTCTCACACTTTTAAACCATCAAAAATCATTATCACACAATAACATATGTCGATAAATATTATATAATTTCAATATGTTAACTTCAATACAAATCCATACTGCCTGACATGAAAGCAATCTGGCATTTATATTGCTATCCTCTATATATTTTAAGAGTTCTATGAGAAAAGATAGATCAATCAATGGTAAACAAAATATAGAGTTTAAAAACGAATCATTACCTGAACAGATAAACCCGGTTTTTAAAATAGTATTGTAAACTTTAGATAATAAGGAGAACAGATGAAAGCAAACACTGTTAAATTTTTATTCCTCGCCTTGATTACAGGGCTTGTATTAGCAACTGGATGTACGGCAACCCAGACCGCAAAAGTCCAGCAGGAAAAACCTGCATGGGTATTTCACGATATTGTGGATGCTGAGTTTATCAAAGCAAACAGCGCTGTACCAATGCCTGCAAATGTAATGCTTGTTGATGCAAGACCTTATAAAGGTAAATATGTTAAAGGTCATATTCCCGGTGCTGTTAACATTCCATTTTCAGAATTTGATAAAAAAACAGACCTTTTACCAGAAAACAAAGAAGACCTTCTGATTTACTACTGCCAGGGTCCCACCTGAAAGATGAGTCACAAAGCTGCCTGGAAGGCAGAAAAACTTGGATATACCAATGTAAAAGTTTACACAGCCGGATATCCTGACTGGATCAAACAAAAAGGCAATTACGGATCCGTGAGTGCTGAATTTGTTGCAAAACAGATAGCTGGCAACAAAACCATGATAATTGACTCAAGACCACATAAGAGTAAATTTCAAAAAGGACATATCCCTACTGCCATAAACATTCCCTTTACACAGTTCAAGGAACTCAGCGGTAAACTCCCCCGCGATGTTAGCACACCTCTTATTTTTTACTGTGGCGGTCTGAAATGCAGATTAAGTCATAAATCAGCAGCTGCAGCACTTGAAATGGGATATACCAGTGTAACCGTTTTTTCAACTGGCTACCCCTCATGGAAAAAAGCATATGGTCAGGCCAAAGAGGCTGTTCAGGTCAAAGCAGGTGAAACTGAAGGAACAATTGACCTTAAAAAATTCCAGGATATTGTTGCGAACAATCCGGAATCCGTCATGCTTGTCGATGTAAGAGATCCTGATGAATTTGCCGCTGGTTCACTTAAAACCGCAATAAATATCCCGGTTGAAAATCTTGAAGAAAAAATTAAAACCTTTCCTGAAGACAAACCAGTTGTCTATTTCTGTGCCACAGGTGCAAGAAGCGGTGAAGCTTTCTATATGACCATGGATGTAAGAGAATCCCTGAAAAACGTCTTTTATGTGGAAGCTGAAATGGAGTTTCAGGGAGATGGAAAATATACCATTAAAAAAGCGCATTAAATCTTATGAATCAGCCATGTGGCAGTTCTGTCTGATTATCAGCCTGCCACACCATAAACACCATAAAGAATGAAACAGATTTAAAATATCTACTTAAATTATTTTATATAAATAACACAATTAAATGCTGCGGGTAAAATCAAACTCTTTTCATCCACGGCATTAGATAAAAACAGGGAGATATAAAATGTTAAAAAAAAGTATGAGCACTTTCATTGTTCTGGTATTTACGCTTGTATCCATTTCAATGGCCTTTGCCGCTTCTGCTGAAGGTCCTGGCGGAAATGGCAGAAAAGGCAAATACAGCTATAGAAAAGTGTGCAAAGCGTGTTTCAAGGCAGGTGATTCAGAGAGCGCCACACCTAAGATAAGCCCTGCCGACCACACAATGGAAAAGTGGAAAACAGTTTTTGAAAATAAAAATTTTAAAGCGTTTGGCTGTGAATCTCACTGGGGCAAACTCTCTGATAAAGATATACTTGATATCTATACATATTTCTACGGTCATGCATCTGACTCACCTACTCCTGCAAAATGTCAATAAATTTTCAATATGGACAAATAAAAAAAGGGTTGTTTCAAACCCTTTTTTCTAAATTAAAAGAACTTTAACAATATCTATATGGAGATGCCTATGAAACAGCGGTATTTTGAAAAATGCTGCACGACCATAACATATCGTATGATTTTTTTATTGGCCACAGCTCTATTTCTTTCCTTTCAATCTGCTTTTGCATCTACACTGAATAATGAGGCTCCCGGACGGAAACTTGCAAAGCAGGCTGTTAAAGACAGTGTGAAGTGGACGACCACTGACCACTCCCAGCATGACATTTTAAAACAGAATTTCATAACAGGAGAAGAAACTACCAAAGCATGTCTTTCATGTCACTCAATTGCTGCCGACCAATTCCATAAAACCATTCACTGGACATGGCTTGCTTCAGGAGATAAGAGTGATATTGAATATGGCAAGGCCGGATATTCAGTTAATACCTTTTGTCTTTCAGCTAATGCCATGGAAGACGAGGGTTGTATGAACTGTCACCCTGGATGGAACAAAAAAGGCATAAAAGCTGAAATCAACTGTCTGCAATGCCACAACAACTCAGATTGTAATGTGTTTACAGCTTTTGCTGACATAAAAGCGTTTTTAGAAGATGGAGATCCAGAAACCAATGAAATAATCCCGGACATCCAGGAAGAGATTAAAGATGCGACTACAGGAGTAGGTTTACCAACCAGAGCAAGTTGTGGAAGCTGTCATTTTTACGGTGGCGGCGGCGATGGTGTAAAGCATGGTGATCTTGATTCATCTCTAACCAAACCCAGCAGAGAACTTGATGTCCATATGGGAATTGATGGTGAAAATTTTTCATGTACCAGATGCCACACTACAGTTGATCACAATATTGCAGGTAGAATTTACACAAATCCTGCTGTTTCAAAACGGGAAAGCCTGCTCGATGATGATATGGCACCGAAAATCACCTGTGTTTCATGTCACAGCAGTGCGCCCCATAAAAATGATACAAAAATGAATGATCATACAGATGTGGTCTCCTGCCAGGCATGTCATATTCCCACATATGCAAGAGAACTTCCTACTCAGATGAGTTGGGACTGGACTACAGCAGGAAAACTGAAAGATGGCAAACCCTATCATGAAGAGGGTCCCCTGAGAAGACCGATTTACAAATCCATTAAAGGCAGTTTTACATGGGATAAAAATGTAGTTCCTGAATATAAGTGGTTTAATGGTTCTTTAAAAAGTATCACTGTAAAAGATACCATTAATCCTGGCCAGGTTGTAAAAGTAAGCTGTCCCGTGGGAGCAGAATCTGATCTCCCTTCCCTTATATACCCCTTTAAAATTCACAGGGGAATACAGCCCTATGATAAAATCAATAAAACGCTGGCAGCACCCATGCTTTCAGGGAAAAACGGATTCTGGACAACCTTTGACATGAATGATGCGATTAAACTGGGACATGAAGTTCTCGGGATTCCATATTCTGGTGAATTTGATTATGTGGAAACAGCCTATGCTTTTCCCATCACCCATATGGTCGCGCCCAAAGAAAATGTGGTACAGTGTATTGAGTGCCATACCAGGGAAGGTGGAAGAATGGCTGCAATAAGTGGGGTCTTTATTCCGGGAAGAGATATTTCCAGTATGATTAACAATATCGGAATGCTGGTAATATTTGGAACCCTGGGTGTGATCATTCTGCATGCCATCGGCAGAATAATAACTGGCAAAAATGGCAGGAAGGAGGCATAATCAATGAACCAGAAAGTTGTTAAAACATATTTATTTACACGCTATGAAAGATTCTGGCACTGGCTGCAGATGGTGCTGATTTTCACACTCCTCCTCACAGGTTTTGAAGTAAACGGTTTCTATTCGCTGATGGGATTTAAAAATGCAGTAGACATTCATAACTTTGCCGGCCTGACATGGCTGATAGCCTTTCTTGTTTTTGTCTTCTGGCTCTTTACAACCGGGGAATGGAGACAATACATACCCACTACCCAGAAACTGTTTTCAGTTGCACTCTATTATGCCTATGGAATTTTCAGGGGAGATGATCATCCTTATCCAAAAAGGAAAGAGGCAAAACATAATCCTCTTCAGAGATTAAGCTATCTTGGTCTTTCTGCAACACTTCTTCCGGTTCAGATGCTTACAGGCTTTTTATACTGGAGCTATAACTCCTGGGAAGAGTGGGGACTGACCTTTCTGAATCTTCAGGTTGTTGCGTTTATACACATTATAGTTGCGTTTGCCATACTTCAGTTTGTAATGATTCATGTATATTTGACCACAACGACGGGCCATACACCCTTAGCCCATATAAAAACCATGATAACAGGCTGGGAAGATCTTCCGGCTGATGAAACTGCTGAAGAGTGGGAAATCAGAAATTACAGAAATAAAATGGAACAGATTCAAGCTATCATTAAAAAAGACGACACTGTAAAACAGTAAAAACAATTATCACCTGTAAAACTCCGGTATCCCTGTTATCAGCAGACCGGAATACCGGAGTTTTCTACCTTGCCCTAGAGATACACTATTGTATCATCCTGGACATTATTTGATACATATCTTTAATAAATCAGAAAATAATAATATAAAATTTTATATAAAAACAAATAATATAAAATTTTATATATGGTGTCTATTTAAGGCTATACAGTCCGGCCGCATATAACTTATCCTTTCAGAACGACTCTCTCATTAAACAAAATCATCAAATGGCATATTGTTTGCAGGTTTGTAACAGAGATATACTTGAGACATAAATCAAATTAAAAACATATTAAAACATTTATTTTGAGTGAAATTTATATGCTGAAAAACATCTTCAATACTCAGAACAGAAAAGTAATCAACTCTGCAAAAAAAGTTTATGCCTTCTATTATGATGGATTTAAAGGAATGGTTCTTGGCAGAAAACTATGGAAAATTATCTTTATAAAACTCTTTATCATGTTTGCCATATTAAAAGTTTTTTTCTTTCCTGATTTTCTGAACACACACTTTCAAACCAATGAAGAAAAATCAAACTATGTTCTTGAACAGATAACAAAAAACACCTCTTTGATTTCAGAAGAGGAGTTAAATAAATAAAACCAATCGTTATAAAACAGGAGGAGTGGAAAAAAATGATTGATATTGATTTAAATGTAGTGAACTGGGCAAGGGCGCAATTTGCACTGACTGCCATGTATCACTGGATTTTTGTACCCTTAACCCTGGGCCTCTCTTTTTTATGTGCCTTTTTTGAATCAATTTATGTCCGTACAGGAAATAAAGAGTGGCGTAACCTTACAAAATTCTGGATGACCCTTTTTGGAATCAACTTTGCAATCGGTGTTGCAACCGGAATTATTCTTGAATTTGAATTTGGAACAAACTGGTCAAATTATTCATGGGTAGTTGGTGATATTTTTGGAGCGCCTCTTGCAATTGAAGGAATTTTTGCTTTTTTCCTTGAAGCAACGTTTTTTGCTGTCATGTTTTTCGGGTGGAACAGGGTATCAAAAAATTTCCATCTTTTTTCAACATGGATGGTGGCAATAGGTTCAAATCTTTCAGCTGTGTGGATACTCGTGGCAAATGGATGGATGCAGAATCCGGTTGGGATGGTTTTCAACCCTGAGACTGCACGGTTCGAAATGCAGAGTTTTTTTGAAGTTGTTTTCAACCCTGTTGCTGTTTCAAAATTCACCCACACTTCAAGCTCGGGCTTTCTACTCTCTTCTCTGTTTGTAATAACTGTCTCCTGCTGGTTCCTTATAAAAGGACGACACATTCAAATGGCGAAAAAATCCATTGCTGTAGCTTCTGTATTTGGTCTGATTGCCTCTGCCTATGTCGGATTCACAGGTGACGAGGCTGCATATGAGGTTGCCCAGGTTCAACCAATGAAACTGGCTGCCATTGAAGGACTGTATGAAGGAGAAACAAATGCCGGTATTGTGGCAGCAGGCATTTTACGATCCGACAAGGAACCCGGTGACGGCAAAGACCCCTATATTGTAAAAATTGAAATTCCGTTTCTGCTCTCCCTTCTTGCCAACCGCTCATTCGGATCATTTGTGCCGGGAATAGATGACCTGGTTTACGGTAATGAGGAGCAGGGCATAGAGAGTACTGCTTCAAAAATTGTCAAGGGGAAAAAGGCTGTTAATGATCTGGCTGATTTTAAAAATGCGCGCAAAGATAAAAATGTAACACAGGCAGCCCTCTCTTTGCAGAAATTTAGAGAAAACCAGGAATATATGGGATATGGTTATCTCAACTCACCTGAAGAATCAGTTCCCCCTGTTGCTTTATCTTATTATGCTTTCCATATTATGGTGGCACTGGGTACACTGTTCCCATTTCTTTTTGCAGCTTTTCTCTATTTCATATATAAAGACACACTCACCCAGCAGAAGTGGTTACTGCCCATTGGACTGATCTCAGCTCTGCTGGGATTCATAGCTTCGCAGTCTGGATGGATTGTAGCTGAAGTCGGGCGCCAGCCATGGGCGATTAACGGTCTTCTGCCCGTTAAGATGTCAGCAACCAACCTTTCAGCAAGTAACGTGCAGATTACTTTTTTCATGTTTCTCGGATTATTTACGATTCTGCTCATTGCTGAAATAACGATCATGCTAAAGCAGATATCCATAGGACCAAAGGAGGAGAATTAAAATGTTTTCAAATCTTGACTATGCAACCTTGCAGCAGCTCTGGTGGCTTATATGTTCAGTTGTTGGTGCACTTTTCCTGTTTCTCACATTTGTCCAGGGAGGACAGACGCTTCTGTGGCAGGTTGCCAAAACTGATCTTGAAAAAAACCTGGTGGTAACCTCACTGGGTCGCAAATGGGAATTGCCCTTCACAACACTGGTTCTATTTGGGGGGGCTCTGTTTGCATCTTTTCCCAAATTTTATGCAACCAGTTTTGGCGGAGCCTACTGGGTATGGATACTCATCCTTTTTTCATTCATTGTTCAGGCAGTCAGCTATGAATACCGCAAAAAACCCAACAATTTTCTGGGATCAGGCACTTATGAATTTTTCTTACTGTTAAATGGAACAGTCGGTATTCTGCTTATCGGCGCCGCAGTCGGTACTTTTTATACAGGTTCCAACTTTACACTGGACATGTACAACAGGGTGACCTGGGACTACACGCTGTTCGGTATTAATCTGAGAGGCCTGGAAGCAGCTTTCTCTCTTTTCAATCTGAGTCTTGGCTTATTTCTTGTATTCAACGCAAGGGTACTGGGTTCACAATATCTGTTGAACAGTATAGATCTGTCTGAAACTTCAGATCTTGAATCAAGGCTTCGCAACTCAAACCTGAAAAATTTTCTTATTGCCCTGCCCTTTTTGCTCTATGTGGTTATCAGCATCCTTTTCAGAAAAGGATTTGGCGTTGATGATGCCGGTACTGTTTCTCTTGTCTCTTCCAAGTATCTATCCAACCTTCTTGCCATGCCGCATTTTCTGATTTTGCTGCTGACAGGAATTATTCTCGTCCTGTATGGTGTTCTTGCAACCTCATTTAAAGAGAGCAGCAGAGGGATCTGGTTCAGCGGAATCGGTACAATATTCGTAGGTCTTGTCGTTTTATGCCTGCCTGCATATAACAACACTTCATTTTATCCGTCAAAACTTGACCTCCAGTCAAGTCTTACGATCTATAATTCATCTTCAAGTGTATTTACACTGACAACAATGACCTATGTTGCATTAGGCATACCTTTTGTTCTTGGCTATATTATTTATGTATGGAAACTTATGGATTCCAAAAAGCTGACAAAAGATGAAGTAACAAACGAAGAATCATATTAAGGAGATTACAGAAAATGATGAATGCATTTCTTTTAATACTTTATATAGTCATAATAGCTGCATCATACAAATGTGCAGTTTTTACACTTGAAAAAACAAAACTTCTATAATGAAAAACAATTTATACTTTTAAATTGACCATTTATGGTATATTATCATCAGTCGTGATAAACAATAAATTTAAAGGAGAGATAAAAAATGGATAAATATGTATGCGGACCATGTGGATATGTTTATGACCCTGCAGAAGGTGATCCTGATAATGGTATTGATCCCGGAACAAGTTTTGAAGATCTTCCGGATGATTGGGAATGCCCGATATGCGGTGCTGAAAAAGATGATTTTGATAAAGAATAAATTCTGACAATCTGAATATTTCACGTATCAAATCAACTGTTATTCATAACCATTTCAGTTACACTTTCAAGTAAACAATCAGAAGGGCGGGTTAATCATATCCTGCCCTTTCTTTTTAACCAGTGAGTATTGTATGCCCCTTTCTGTTGTAGACCTTTACACAAAAATATTACCGAGAACCAATTGCAAAGAATGTGGATTTTCAACCTGCATTGCTTTTGCAGGGATGGTTGTCTCTGAAATGCATCCCTTAAAAAACTGCCCTCATATTCATCCTGATGTTTTAAAATCAGCTCAGATGGAACTTGATGAACAGTATAAACAGGGCAAGTGGCTTAAAAAAGATATGGCACAGGAGGCACTTGCCTATGCAAAACAGAAGACTGCATTCATGAAGCATGAGGACATTGCACTGCGGGTCAGCGGTGAGGTTGTTACGGTTGAAAATGTGGATCAGATTAAACTGCCATACTTTAATAAACATATCTTTATAAGCAGTGACAGAGTAGTTGATGATTCAGGAGATGAGCTCAGCCGGAATGAACAGACTTTTGTGTATATCCATATCGCCCGGGGAGGAATAAAAAAACCAACCGGAAATATGAAAAGTTTTAAAGAGTTTCCCAATACAATTTCAAAAGTGGTTTCAATGGAAAACTATGTGGAAAAGCCTCTTCAAAAAACATTTTCATCCAGAGTGGACAAACTAAAGCGTGCGTGTGAAAAAATAGGAGGCAGAAATGTGAGTCTGCAGTATGAATCATCTGATATTGCTTTTATGTTTTCCGTATTTCCCAAAATCCCTGTCTCGCTTTTATTCTGGGATCAGGGAGACGGTTTTGATGCAGAGGCAAAATTACTATTTGATGAAACAATAATTGAACACCTTGATATAGAATCAATTGTTTTTTTAAGCGAACATCTATGTCAACGGCTGATTTCTTAAGATTCAGCCAGATGAAACAGGAGAGCGTCTGATATATTCAGCTCCGCCATTTTGATACCTGCGGTGTCCGATTCGAATTTTTTGAAAGCGCCTGACTTAAGCGCCACTTCAAGCATTATTCTGATACTGCCTCCCTTTTTATCTCCAGTGATCTCATACTCATCACCCTCTCCGCCTGCAACTTCATCTATAATTATTTATCTCAATTTTTTCCTGTCAGCATTTCTGATGCTGGCCACTGTTATGACTGAAAAACAGAGTCAGGGTAATAAATGCATATCCGATAACTGCGAGGACGGCAAAAAGAGGATAAAAAATTCCAAGAGGTGCAAGCACTATTGCTGTCAGCCAGTGGATACCGATCAAGGTTAAAGAGTGCATTTTTATAGGAAAATCACCAAAACGGCAGATAATAGCCAGTCCGCAAAGGTTCCATCCGTACAGAGATGCAAACACATGCATGTGCAACAGCCATTTTGTTTTTACAGGCTCATAACCCTCCTGCATCTGAAAACAGATATATATAATACCTGAAATTGCTGTAAAAATTAAAAATCCTATTCCTGAAGTTAAAAACAGTTTCTGCTGGATTTTTTCTGCAAATTTTGTGTAGAGCATGAATACTGAAAGTACTGCAGTAAACAATGCCGCTGTTATAAAAATCTGTGGTATGAACTTTTCAAATAAAATAAAAATAAAGAATATAATCACACCAAGGGTAATGGTCCAGAAGCAGACCTCCATTACCATTTTTGCCGATGTCTTTTCCAGTTTTTCCAGCATTCCAAAAACCAGGGAGAGTGTAATCAGAGAGAGTGGGAAAGAGAAACCCAGAAAAAATGTGTTTAAGGTGAGCATTCTCATGGTAACAAGTTTAAAATATTCCTGATTTAAAATCACTAGGCTTGCCATTACAATACCAATGGAAAGACAGAGGAGTGATGCTTGATGAAATTTCTGTGACATTGATTCATCGGTTTTAAAAAAACCGAAAGGAAAAAAGGAGAATTTTTTAATGCGTACGCTTTCCACAAGAGTAAAAAGGAGTATGGAAACAGCAATTGTAACAAGATAAACTTCAAGAAATGCAGAAAAAGCATATATCAGTGACCCGGCAAAAAATAAAGCAGTGGTTTTTGAAACAGCCTCTTTTTTTTCTGTGTAGTACAGGAGAATACTCCCGCCTGTACAAAGATTAAAAAGAAAAATGTGAAGCCTCTCAAAACTATATTTCTCCAAAGGGAAATAGATATGGATAAATCCGAAACAGAGTGCAATTATCATTAATATCGAAAAAAATATTTTCAGTTTAATATTCATTTTAATCCAAACTCACAATTTTTATCTGCCCAGCAGATCTTTAAGTGCCGGAACAAGTGTTTTATGCTGAAAAACAAAACCGCTGTTTAACAGTTTCACAGGCTTTACCCTGGTGCTTGCCAGAATAGTCTCTTTTCCCATCTGTCCCCAGATAAGCTTAATCATCAATGCAGGCATTTTAAACAATACTCTCCTGGAAAATACGCTGCCAAGTATTTTTGAAAATTCTCTGTTGGACAGAGGTTGAGGAGCTGTCAGGTTTACAGGACCCTCTATCCTGTTATTTTCAAGAATAAACCGTATTGCCGCTATTTCATCATCCATACTGATCCAGCTTATATACTGCCTGCCTTTGGAGAGTATGACTCCCAGACCAAGTTTGAACGGCAGCAGCATCTTTGCAAGTGCACCACCACGGGGAGTCAGCACCACTCCGGTTCTCAGAAAAACAGTTCTGACACCTGCCGTGTCTGCTTCACTGCCAGCTCTCTCCCACTCATTGCATATTTTTGAAATAAACTGATGTCCCATGGGATCGGTTTCTGTTAAAAACCTCTCATTGCTGTCTCCGTAAAAACCAATGGCAGATGCAGAGATGAAGACTTCTGGCCTGTCAGACATGTCTCGTATTTTGTCTGCAAGCACTCTTGTGGGAATTACCCTTGAATCCATGATAAGTTTTTTCTGCTTTGCTGTCCATTTCCCCTTTGAAATATCAACTCCGTTTAAATTAATTACCGCATCTATCTTTCCTGCCTTTTCAATATCCAGTATATCGTTGTAAGGATCCCAGAAGAGTTCATTGTCCTCTATCTTTTTTCTCCTGACAAGCTTTATTACTTCATGACCCGAAGTCTGCAGCAGAGGTATCAATGCTTTTCCAATTGTACCGCTTCCTCCGGAAACAAGGATCCGTAAACTGCCTGTTTTTCCTGTACCGTGTTCAAGATCATATTTCAGAACCCTGTGCCTGTAGTGAAACATTCTCTGCATCTCTTTCAGGGCAAATTTGTAAAAAGGTTTACTCAGCACGCCAAAAGGCAGTTCGAAATCAATCTCATCTTCCATGATAGAACTTTCCAGGCCGTCGGATAAAAACCGGTGAGTATGTTCCCACTTTGCAAATGGTCCTCTGATCTGCCTGTCCTTGAACTTGTGATTTTCCACATATTCGATATGCTCTGATTCCCATATGACAGGTATTTTCAGGAGATTGATTTTGAATTTAACCCTCACGCCTTTCTCAATGCCATCCATATTGCGACAAACCAGCTGCATCGGGACCCAGGAAGGGGTCAATCTTTCAATGGCACCTCTTCTGGCATGCCATGAAAACAACTTTTCTACCGGTACATTTATTTTTGTTCTTTTTATAAATTTCATAAATTTTTAATACCCTGACATGGTCAGTCTGAAACCAGAGACCCCATACATTTTCCTGCCATACATCAAAAAAGAGTATCAGATGTAAAGCAACCTGTTAAATTTTTTATTCTATAGGAATTATGTTTAGGTGAAAACCTTTTTTTATTGAAAAAAAACTGTATAATGGACTCTGCCATGATCATTACAAGAAAATATATTTTATACCAGCGCCTGCTGAGAGTAATAAAAACCGGGGGAGTTCTTCATATTGTCTCTTTAACAAGTGGTCTGCTTTTTATCTTCTCCGGATGTTTTGCACTGAATATAGATCCTGATTCTTCATTTAAAGGGTATCAACCTCTCTGCTCTCTTTTTTCTATTTATTGTTTAATACTTCTGTTTTTTTCACAAATGGATGCAAAAGGACGTTTTCAAAATTATAAACAGGTCAAAGAACTGTTATATGAAAACGGATTTCAACCGCGTATCATAAAAATGTTCAGCTCTTCGCGATGTCAGCGCAATGCGCTTTGGGTAGCAGCACTTGATCTGAACATGGATCAACAGCTCACTATCCACTATAAAAAGATGGGATATCGCTGGTTCCATATACTGCCTGATTTTTTTCTTTCCCGGCCTTCACTTTTTTTAACGTGGAGATTCTGGCAGAACACACTTTTTCAAAAGCCATACAGAATGAAATATTTTTTATGGTAGCAGCCTTTCAGCCTGGGGATTTCACGGGCCAAAATTAAAACTCTGGTACACTCTTTGCTTTTTATTTATGAAATAATAAAATAATATGTGGTAAACAATAGTAAAATAGAATTAAAAATGGTAATAAAAATAGGGTAAAAAATAAAATCTACCATAAAACAGATTGGGTTAACAAAACGTAAGGAGAGATAACAATATGTATAAACCACTTGAAATAGCTGACGGAATATTTTCTGTGGGAGTCCGGGACTGGGACATGAGAGATTTCCATGGTTATTCAACCTATGAAGGCACAACGTATAATGCATTTTTAGTCCTTGGTGAAAAAAATATTCTTATTGATACGGTAAAAGAAAAATTCGGCAGTGAACTGCTGTTCAATATAAAAAGAATTATTGACCCTTCAAAAATTGATGCTGTTATAAGCAATCATGCTGAAATGGATCATTCCGGAGCTATCCCCAAAGTCATGCATGCAATCGGTATGGAAAAACCCCTTTACTGTTCAAAAATGGGAGCAAAAAACCTGAGGGGAAACTTAAATGAAGATTTTAACTACCAGGTCGTAAAAAATGGCGAAAGCCTCACTATTGGTGATAAAACTTTCTCATTTCTTGAGACAAAAATGCTTCACTGGCCGGACAGTATGTTTACATATATGCCTGATCAGGGTATACTTTTTTCCAGTGATGCATTTGGACAGCACTTTGCAGGCGATATGTTCTTTGATGATGAGATAGGTGATGAAATCATAACCCATGCAAGAAAATACTATGCAAATATCCTCCTCCATTTCTCTCCAAGGGTTCAGAAACTTTTAAAAGATGTTGGAAAAATGAATCTGGAAATTAATATGATCTGTCCGGATCACGGTATTATATGGAGGGACAATCCATCTAAAATTATTAAACTCTATGAAAAGTGGTCAAAACAGGAACCGACAAGCAAGGTGGTTGTGATTTTTGATTCCATGTGGGAAAGCACAACAAAGATGGCAAAACAGATCACCAGCGGCATTGAATCAGAGGATGTAAATGTAAGGCTGATGAATACAAGGAAATGGCACAGGAGTGATATTTTAACAGAGATAATTGAAGCAGGGGCCATTGCCGTTGGTTCGCCGACCCTCAATAACAGCATTTTTCCAGTTA
Source organism: uncultured Desulfobacula sp. (assembly GCA_964636495.1). Classification (GTDB taxonomy): domain Bacteria; phylum Desulfobacterota; class Desulfobacteria; order Desulfobacterales; family Desulfobacteraceae; genus Desulfobacula. The sequence goes on from CAZWSL010000015.1 coordinate 46,462, forward strand.
TTGCAGATGTCATGACCTATATTAAAGGGTTACGACCGGTAAATAAGATTGCGGCTGCATTTGGTTCCTACGGATGGAGTGGAGAAGCTGTAAAAATACTTAACAAAGAGTTTGAGGAGATGAAACTGGAAATTATTGATGAGGGTATCAGGGTTCAGTATGTTCCTGATGAAGACGATCTTAACAGATGCTTTGATCTTGGCGTAAAAATAGCAAAATCGTTAAAAGAGAAACTATCTTAACAATACAATAATTGGAGAAAAAAATGGCTAATGAATTCAATGCTGATGATATTTTTGAAATTGCTGTAAAAATTGAAGAAAACGGTGCTGCTTTCTACCGTGACGCAGCTGCAAAAATGAGTGATGATAAACATAAAAATTTTTTACTGAATCTTGCTGAAATGGAAGATGATCATGTTGTAACTTTTTCCAATATGCAGAAAGAGTTAAAAGAGACAGAAACAATTTCCAGTACCTTTGATCCTGATGATGAAAACATCCTCTATCTCAAAGCGCTCGCTGACACCCGGGTATTTTTTAAAAAAGATCAGCCTGAAGAGAGTTTTAAAGATATATTACGCTCTGCCATACAGACTGAAAAAGATTCAATTGCCTTTTATCTTGGAATGAAAGCGCTTGTTCCTGCAAAACAGGGAAAGAGTAAAATTGATGATATTATTCAAGAGGAGATGTCTCACATCAGAATACTCTCAGAAAATCTGAAAGCTTCATAAGCAGTGACATCACTATTCTGATATAAAATATATCCCATAAAAACCCTTTACAGTATCCATGATATGAGTAAAGGGTTTTTACCGGCTGAATGAATCTGTTTCATGGATGACACTCTGTAGTCCTGATTTATCGAAAAATTAATTTGATTCTATGTGATTTCAATATGTTATAGAAGAGTTGCTTATAGAAGAGTTGCTTATAGAAGAGTTGCTTATAGAAGAATTACTTAAAATTTCATGAAACATCCGGGTTTGATGGCTTTATGGATATATGAGACATTTTCAAGGGTTCTCGTACATATTCATCACACCACCATTAAATAAAATTGATGAATCAGCCATTCCAATATTTTTTGTTCCGGTCATAAACATTGCTTTTTTCAATGTTTTATGAATATGCTCAAGGTGCAGTTTCACTCCCACGGTTCCAGCTCCCACAGCAGCTCTTATAATATCCCTTCCAAGAAAAACGGCATCTGCTCCAAGGGCCAGCAGTTTTAAAACATCATATCCGGTCCTGACCCCGCCATCAGCTGTAATTGTCACAGAATTCCCCAGCTCTTTTCTGATCAGAGGAAGCATGGTTGCAACTCCGGGAGTAGAATCAAGCACCCTTCCTCCATGGTTGGATATGCTGATGATCTTTACCCCTGCATCAACACATTGCCGGGCTTCATGGGGCAGCATTATTCCCTTTGCAATAAACGGCAGAGATGTGAAATTGACCAGCTCTTTAATATCTTCAACGCTTTTTCTGAATACAGGCTGGCCATGTGCTGCCATTATGCTTGAACCGCAGCCATCCAGATCAACACCAACCGCCCTGCATCCAAGGAGTTCTGCCTTTTCAATAAGTTTTTTTAAAACATCCTGGGATCTTGGTTTAAATATGGGTATCCCATATCCGTTACACGCTTTCATGGCATCAAGCGATGGATGTTTCTCCAGGTCATAAAACCATGTATCACCTCTTAACCCTATGGTACCTGCCTGTCTGGAGCCTTTTAGCACAGATATGCAGAACACTGTTTCATCAATGGCCTGATTATATTTTTCAGCACCTGCTGTTGATGAGGCAAGCACCGGAAATTTAAGATCCATGCCAAGAAAAGAGCATGCGGTATCAGGTTCAAAATGATCACCAAGAACAGACATGTTCAGCTGCAGGTCTGCAAGAGATCTGATATTTGCCCTGAAAGAGTGTCCCTGCCCGATGCCACCCAGCCCGATGGGTTTGCCATATGACTCTCTCTGGCATATTTTATCAAAACTGCCATCACATGAAGGATAGGCAGCACAGATGCCTTTGAGTTTTTTTCTTGCCAGATCTCTGACCTGTTCAACGGTTTGAGGAATATTTTTCATTTCCATAATCATTCCAGTGTCAGCACTACAGGATTCACAGACGTCAGGTCTGTTTTTCTGGTGTGTCATCTGATCACAGACCGTACAATACCATTGGTTCATAATATTGATCCTTACATTTCAGGGGTGGATGAAGATGAAACAGGCAGGTTCATTGATGCTGCTCTGTAAAAAAATATGATGCATGCAATAATTCCAGCAGTAATGAGCCACTCAATAAATGAGGGGCGATAAGATATGCCATCCTGGTACTGCACCAGAAAAAGGATGTCAAGACGGTTCATTATAACGCCTAACAGAACAAGAACCTGTGGAAAAATCAAACTCACCGCATTTTCAGCAGAGGCACAATTTTTAAAAAGGATTATCATCGGCAGGAGTACCAGGACAAACATCTCAACCATAAAAAGCTTGCCTGCAGCACCCTGGGCAAACATAAGTGAAAGATTCCCTTTTACTGCCACATCTCCCATTCTCACGACAAAATAAACAAGCAGGGCAACAGCAGTCCCTTTTGCAAGACCACGGAGAATGTCAAGGTCACACTTATGCTTGAAGACAGCTGAAGCAGCAATATATTCACAGCTTACCATGGCAAGTCCTGCAGCAACAGCTGAAATAAAGAAATTATAAGGCAGCATTGTTGTCCACCACAGATGATTCAATTTTGCAGGCATCAGCAGGAAGAGCGCACCTAAAGATGATTGATGCAGGAATGATAAAATGACTGCTGCAATTGCAAGAGGTACTACTATTTTTCGGCTGGAGAGCACAGCAGCTGTATTCCCCGCTCCGATCCCTTCAAAAAAAGGTGCAGCAAATTCAAGGGCCAGGACAGCCGTATAGATAACAACACACCACACGACCTCAAACATGATTGAATGGTGGTTCCACATTATCAGAGGATGCCACATGGTCAGAGGCTTTCCAAGATCAATCACAAGACCTATAGAGACAAACAGATAACCTATGAAAGCAGTAAGAACCGCCGCCCTTGCTATGAGTTTATATTTTTTCAGGTTAAAAATATGGACAGCTGCTGTTATGGCGAAGCCTCCTGCAGCAAGGGCAACTCCAACAAGGACATCAATACCTATCCACAGTCCCCAGGGAATTTCATCACTGAGGTTTGTTGCCGCACCCAGACCATTCATAAATCTGTAAACTGCAGCTGCAGCAAAGATGATTATCAGCAGCAGAAGCAGCCACGCACCTGTTGACATTTTAGTATACTTTACTTGCTGTGAAGTCATGAATTATCCTCCTCTCTAACACCCCTTGTCCTTAAATAGGCAACCACTGACAGAAAAGCTGCGATACCGATAACCTTTCCGGGAATAGAAGAGAGTACATTCCAGGTGAAATCCGGCAGGGCATAATCAGGAACTGCTGTATTAAAGCCCAATTTGTTAAAGGGTATATCTGAAATATAAATCCAGTTTGTTCCCCCTGCTTCGTTCTGGCCGTAAATATGGCTGACATATTTATCCGGCTGCTTTGCCACTCTCTTTTCTGCCTCCGCGACAACTTTGTCGTAATCATCAAAATACATGGTTTCAGTTGGACAGATTTTAATACATGCAGGCTCCATGTTGTCTTCAATTCTCTCCACACAGAAGCTGCATTTCTGCATCCAGGGATGGGTGGATTCCCACTCATATTTAGGGATATCAAAGGGGCAGGCAACCATGCAGTACCGACATCCTATACATTTATCAAAGCTGTACATAACTGCTCCCTGTGCGGATTTTGTTAATGCGGCAACAGGGCAGGCAGAGAGACATGCTGCATTTTTACAGTGCAGGCACTGATCTTTCACAAATGTCCAAACCGGCTGCCCTTTTTTTTCCGTCTCAACAAAACGGATATGGGTATAGCAGTCTGAACTCAGTTTTGCAGGATTTGTAAAATCCCCTTTGAATGAGGTTTTTCTGGCACTTCTTTCATTCCACTCTTTACAGGCAACCTGGCAGCCACGACAACCAATGCAGCGAGTAATATCTATTAAAACACCTTTCTGCATAACACTCTCCCAAATAAATCATGAAATCAAAAAGATTTAATTTTTTCCACATTCACCATAAACGCTTTGCTCTCGGGTATCATTGTATTGGCATCTCCTATGGAAGGAGTGAGAATATTGGCACTGTCCCCGCCACTTCCATCTTCCGGGTACTGCCAGCCAAAACACCATGGCAGGCCGACCTGATGCACTTTTTTACCCATAATTTGAAATGGTTTAAACCGGCTGGTAACCACTGCAATAGCCCAGAGGCTGCCCCGTGCGGAAGAAATTTTTACTTTTGTTCCGTTTTTGATATGTTTCTGATCAGCCAGTTCCCTGCTCATTTCAACAAATATCTGAGGCATCATCTCCATAAGCCATGGAGTATGTCTTGTCATTACACCTGTCTGCCAGTGTTCCGAAACCCGGTATGTGGTTGCAATAAATGGATAGTTAGGATCTGCTGACGCATAAATATCATAGGGTGAATGAAACTCTTCATAAAAGAGTCTGGATGCCGGATTCACCCTGTGGCTCCTGCTAAGGGGGTTCTCTTTGAGCGGTGATTCCAGAGGTTCATAATGTTCAGGAAAAGGTCCGTCTGCCCGGCCCGGTCCAAATATATGTGCCACTCCACCCGGTTTCATGATAAACGCTTTTCTGGTTTTCGGATTATCACTGCCATCTGGATTCTTTAATGGAGGCCAGCCGCCATCAGGCACATCTCCAACCCATCTGCTGCCGTTCCATTTGATAACAGCCCGTTCTGGATCCCACGGCTGCCCGTACTCATCAACAGATGCCCGGTTATATATGATTCTCCGGTTAACAGGCCAGCACCATGCCCACTCGGGAAACAGACCGATGCCTGACTCATCTTTTTTCGACCGCCTTGCCATCATATTGCCTTTTTCCGTATATGAGTTGCAGTAGAGCCAGTTTCCTGAAGATGTTGATCCATCATCGGTAAGATAGGCAAAACTGGGTACCAGAGTCCCTTTTTTAAATGTTCTGCCTTTTACTGTGGTGTCCTGAAGAAAATATCCATTGATCTCTTTTGCAATCAAATGGGGATCAACATGTGTAATCCTTCCCTGATCATCTTTTTTACCATAATCCCATGCAAGCCTGATGACAGGATCAGGATACACACCACTCTCATTTTCATACAGTTTTTTAACTTCATGGAAAAGATCACTTATAATCTGAGCATCCGGTTTTGACTGGCCCAGGGGATCAACTGCTTTATAGCGCCACTGTCCCCAGCGACCTGAATTTGTAATTGAACCCTCTTTTTCAAAAGAGGCGGCACACGGCAGAAAGAACACCTCTGTTTCAATCTCTTCCGGCTTCATACCCGGACCTTTCCAGAATGAACCGGTTTCATTGTCAAAAAGGTTTACATTTACAAGCCACTTCAGTTTTGCAAGGGCATCTCTTGTCTTATTGGAGTTTGCGCCTGAACAGGCTGGATTCTGTCCCCATGCAAAGAAACCCTCAAATTCACCCTGAAGCATTTTATGGAAAATCATCATCCAGCTTTCATTCTGCCCATCATCAAGTTTAGGGAGCCAGTTGTAGGCAAAGTCATTATCTGCAGTTGCATGTTCACCATAATGCGCTTTGAGCAGGCTGGTGGAATATTTTGGATAATGCTGCCACCAGTTTGCACTCTCCGGCTCTAGACTTTTTGGCGTATACTTTTCATTATACGCTTTCAATGTTGCCTGGGAGGCTTTAGGGGTTTTAAGGTAACCCGGCAGAATGTGAAAAAGCAGGCAGTGATCTGTTGAACCCTGCACATTGCTCTCTCCGCGAAGGGCATTAACGCCTCCTCCTGCTCTTCCGATATTACCGAGCAGAAGCTGCACAATGGCCATTGCCCTGATGTTCTGGGTTCCCACAGTATGCTGGGTCCATCCCATGGCATACATTATGGTCGCAACCCTGTCACGCTTGCCAGTTGACGCATAGGCTGCATAAATTTTTTCCAGAAGATTCTCCGGTGTACCGGTAATTTTTGAAACTAAAGCAAGGTCATACCGTGAATAGTGTTTTTTAAGAAGCTGGAGAACACACCTTTGATTTTTCATTGTTTTATCTTTTAAGACAACACCATCCACATCTTTTTCAAATGCCCAGCTCTTTTTATTATACGCTCTTTTTTCAGGATCATAACCTGAAAAAACGCCATCAAGCTCTCCCGGCATCCTGAATTGATCATTTAAAATAAACGAGGCATTGGTATAGAGGCGGACGTACTCTTCATGGAACAACTCTTTTTCAAGAATATAATTGATCATACCGCCGATAAAGGGAATGTCACTGCCGGAACGAAGGTGTGCATAGATATCAGCTTTTGATGAGGTTCGGGTATAACGGGGGTCAACGCTTATGAGGAGAGCCCCTTTTTCCTTGGCCCGGATTATATAGCGAAATGCAACAGGATGATTTTCTGCAGCATTGCTTCCCATAATCAGAATGACATCAGAGTTTTTGATATCTATCCAGTGGTTTGTCATTGCACCGCGCCCGAACGACTCTGCCAGAGCCGCAACAGTTGCGGAATGTCAGATACGGGCCTGGTGTTCTATGGACACCAGCCCAAGGGAACGCAGCCATTTCTGATAGATGTAGCACTCCTCATTATCAAGGGCTGCAGAACCTGTACTCGCCATTGCATTACAGCGATTCACCTCCTGGCCTTTTTTATTTTTTCTGACAAAATAGTTATCACGGGTTTTTTTGATCTTTACGGCTATCTCTCTGACAGCCCACTCCCACTCAACCGTTTTCCACTTTTTTGCCCCGGGAGCCCTGTACATTGGTTTTACAACCCTTTCAGGATTATTTGCCATTTGAAGAAGCGCACCACCTTTGGAACAGAGTTTGCCGCTGTTAACAGGATGATCAGGATCTCCTTCAATATTGATCACTTTTTTATCTTTTGAATGGACAAGTATACCGCACCCGACTGCACAGTACGGACAGATACTGGTGACCATTTCTGCATCCCTGAGTCTGTTTTTTCGCTGGTTTGCTTCAGCGTCATGGGGTGAAAGTTTTCCAAAAGTGCTTGAAACAGCTGTTATACCGCCAATTTTAAGAAATTCCCTTCTCGACACTCCCATTAATACCTCCCCTTGATATTGAATGATTTCCAGACTTTCTCACTGATTATTTAAAATGGGAATGATATCTTTGTCAAGTAGGAAAAAATCAGATAAATCTTGCAAAGTCGAAATAAAATGTGCATCATTAAGCTGTTTTTTTAATTTATACCGGAACAGGAGTTATTCGTGAGTAAAGATATGATAATCCTCTATGCTTTGAGTACTTGCAGCCATTGTAAATCAACCAGAAAGCTTCTCTCTGAATGCAATACTGAATATACTTACATTGAAGTAGATGATCTTGAAGGCGATAAACGAAAAAAGGCAATCGCCGACATTAAGGAAATCAACCCGCGCTGCTCTTTTCCCACACTAAAAATAAATAATGAGGTCATTATCGGATATAAAGAGAATAAAATAAAGGAGGCTCTTGAAATAAAAGATGACAGGAATGAGAATTGAACAACTATATAAATCATTAAAAAAATCCCAGGAAGCCAAAGGTATCTATTTCAACAAAGACAGAGATCTTGTGTTTGAACTGCTTGAATCCCTTATTTTGAACAGCAAAAGATACGGATATATGGCCTGCCCCTGCAGACTTGCCTGTGGAGACAGAGAGAAAGATAAAGATATTATATGCCCTTGCCAGTACAGAGAAGCTGATCTTGATGAATTCGGCGCCTGTTTCTGCGGCCTCTATACCTCCCGGGCCCTGCATAATAATGAAATCAAATCTCAATATATTCCTGAAAGAAGGCCACCTGAAAAAATATTTTAACTTATATAAAAAAACCATTCTCAGTGAATAAAAAAGGATCATAAATGGAAAATATTATCAAATCAAATCAAAACGGCTCATTAATTGTTCCCGACACCCCTGTCATCCCCTACATACCGGGAGATGGTACCGGACCTGATATCTGGAATGCTACTCAGACGGTTCTTGAGCAGGCTGTCAGAAAAGCGTACAACAGTGAAAAAAAAATTATATTTAAAGAGGTGGCAGCTGGAGAGGATTCATATAAAAAAACAGGGAAATGGCTGCCGGAAGAGACACTTGAGCAGATACAGAAATATAAAGTCGCCATTAAAGGCCCTCTGACAACGCCTGTAGGGCATGGAATGAGAAGCCTCAATGTCGCCATCCGCCAGGAACTTGATCTTTTTGCCTGTATCCGCCCGGCAAAGTATATACATGGCGTTCCATCGCCATGCAGAGAGCCTGAAAAGATTGACATGGTAATTTTCAGAGAAAACACTGAAGATATCTATCTTGGAATTGAGTGGGAAGCTGGTACAGAGGAGGCGGAAGATGCACTGAACTTCATTAATAAGAAAACATCAAAAAACCTTGATAAAAAAACGACAGGAATCGGAATCAAGCCCATAAGTGAACAATACACCAAACGGCTTATCTCAAAGGCAATCCAATATGCCATTGATAACAATCGAAAAAACGTCACTATCATGCACAAGGGAAATATCATGAAGTTTACCGAAGGTGCATTCTTAAAGTGGGGATATGAAGTCGGTGAAACTGAATTTCAAAAATATATTATCACAGAACAGGTGCTCTGGGACGAATTTGGCGGAAAAATACCTGAAGGAAAAATCGTTCTCAAAGACAGGATTGCAGATAACATGTTTCAACAGGTGCTTCTGCGTCCTGGTGAATATGATGTAATAGCAGCTCCTAACCTGAATGGAGATTACATATCTGATCTCCTTGCGGCCATGGTAGGAGGACTTGGACTTGCACCCGGTGCCAATATCGGAACAGAGTGTGCTGTATTTGAAGCCACCCATGGTACTGCCCCTAAATATGCAGGCCAGGACAAGGTAAATCCTGGATCACTTATTTTATCAGGTACCATGATGCTGGATCATTTAGGGTGGAACAGGGCATCTGACACCATCCACCGTGCACTTCAGAAAACCATTTTAAATAAACACGTCACATATGATCTTGCGCGGCAGATCAAAGGGTCAACAAAACTGAAATGTTCTGAATTTGCAGAAGCAATCTGCTCGTTTATGGATTAAGCGTCCCGGTAACACATTTCAAGTTCAGTTTAAAAGCAGTATCAGCTCTGGATTCAGAAAATTTTATCCTCCAGGGCTGATATTTTTTTCTCTGCAGAAAGCGTTTTAATCCTGTATTCAAGTTTAAACGCATCTCTTTTGGTAAGGTTTTTTCTGACGGCTGCCAGTGTGACAGGACGTCTGGATCTTGTATATTTTGAAGCAACACCTTGATTATGTTTTAAAATACGGATTTCAAGATTATTGGTAACACCACAGTACAGCGAATTATCAGAACATCTCAACAAATAGACAACCCAGTTTTCCATAATCAGAATAATTCAGATCTCAATTTCAATGCCGACTGGACAGTGGTCTGAGCCAAAAATATCATTATCAATAAATGCTTTTTTTACTACCCCTCCATCAATGAGATCCTGTGTGACAAAAAAGTAATCAATCCGCCATCCTGCATTATTTTTTCTTGCACCAAACCTGTAGGACCACCATGAATATTTCACCTCATCCGGATAGAAGCAGCGGAAAGTATCCACATATCCCATGGCAGCCATCTGATCCAGAACATCCCTTTCAACTCTTAAAAATCCGGATCGTTTGGAATTGGGACCGGGATTCTTCAGATCAATTTCATTGTGAGCAGTATTAAAATCACCGGCAATAATAAGGCTTTTACCCTTTTTCCTCAATGTTTCAGCATAATCTAGAAACCATTCATAAAATTGAAGTTTATAATCGAGTCTTTCATCACTCATCTGGCCATTGGGGAAATAGATATTGAAAAGTATGAAATCTTTATAATCCAGCTGGATAATCCTGCCTTCATTATCAAACTCAGGTCTGGAAAAAGAGGTTGTTATTTTCAACGGCTTCAATCTGGAATAGGCTGCAACACCACTGTAACCTTTTTTCATGGTTGAATATGACCAGAATGATTTATAGGAATGAAGGTTGATCATCTCTTCTGTTCGCTGATCTTCCTGAAGCTTAATCTCCTGGAGCAGCAGAATATCCGGATCAAGACCTCTGACTATAGCGGGTAAATCTTTTTTCATCACTGCTCTCAGTCCATTTATATTCCAGGATACTATTTTCAATCTCTTTTTTAGTCCCATATCTTCCTCTTTATATCACCCATCACATGAAGCATTGATTTTCTTTAATGATTTTCCATAAGGCAAAGATATTTTTAATAAATTGTCCGGACAGCAGAGTCTGTCAACCCGTTTCTGATTACAGCTTTTTAAGGATGATTCTGGCATCTGCTATGATACACTTATCCGCTGTACAGATAACAGGATTTAAATCCACAGATTCCATATCATCTTGAAAATCCATGATCAATAATGAAAAATCAACAATCATACGGGTTAATACATCCATATTCACACCCGGTTTTCCCCTGTATCCATGAAGAATGGCTTTCGCCTTTATTGAATCTATCATTGAGCAGACATCTTTTTCAGTTACAGGAGCCATTCTTATGGCTGTGTCATTATAGATTTCCACTGAAGTGCCTCCAATGCCGAACACGACCACAGGTCCGAACTGGTAGTCATTTTTCGCTCCGATGATCAGTTCAATACCATTGATCATCTGCTCAACAAGAACGTTTTCACACCCTTCAAGTTCCAGAAGTCTATCCATCTCCTTTTTAAGGTGATGACTGGAAAAAATGCCGGTTACAACAGCACCCAGCTCTGTTTTATGTAATATTTTCCTTGAAACAGCCTTTACTGCAACCCCTGTTTTGACGTCTTTCATGAAGTGATCCGCTTTTTCAAAAGACCGGGTTACAACACCTGGCGGCGTATCAAAACCGTTTAACTGCATGATTGCTTTGGCATCCGGCTCCAGGATCCATCCAAAAGATCTGCTCTTTTCAATTATATGGCTGCTCTCCTTTGCTAACACGGCATATACCTCTTCAATGCTTTTGCCATAAGCACTGCACCCTCAACAGAGGATGCAACCGGAATCCTGTTTAATTCAAAACCCTCTATTATTATTTTATATTTATCTTCATTGGGAACATAGGCAATAAACGGTTTTCCCTCGTTTCTTGCCACAATGCTCAGTTTTGCGCCGATATCGGCTGATATCCCCGGCGAGTATGGAATCAGGAGAGCAAGGATGCACTCTATATTCTCATCCCTTGAAAGATGTCGTACAGTTGTAACGATATCACTGTCTGAAGCACTTCCTGTAAGGTCCATTGGATTATCAAGGGAGACGATATTTTTAATTTCCTTTGATAGTTTTTCCTGAATCGTCACCTTGGTTGTATTCTCTATCTCCGGGATTGAAAGGCCATGCTGGCGACACGCATCAACGGCGACAACACCATGCCCGCCGCTTAAAGAGACGATCCCTGTCTTTCCACCCATGGCCTTTGAATAACAGCTTAAAGATTCACAAAATGATGTCATCTCATATTCATTTTCAGCTTCAGCCACACTGTACTGGTTCATGATCTGGGAGAATACTCTGTAATCTCCGGCAATGGAGGCTGTATGACTGGAAGCCGCTTTCACACCTTTTCTGCTTTTACCTGCTTTTAAAACAATTACAGGTTTGGAACACTGTCCGGCTTTTTGAATGAATTCTCTTCCTTCACCTTTGCCGAAGCCCTCAATATAAAAAGCAACGGCCTTTGTCTCGGGATCACTTTCAAACCACTCAAGCATATCCGTTTCTCTGATACACGCCTTGTTCCCGATACTCACGCCAAGGGAGACACCAATACCCTGTCCGGCAAACTTAACCATCTGGTCAACAAGAACGCCTCCGCTCTGGGAGACAAAACCGATATTACCCTTATCAGGCCTGATGATTCTCTCCCCGGGAAGAAAAAAAGTATCCACAAGTTCAGGGGCATAAATGCCAAGGCAGTTTGGTCCGACAAACGGGAAAGAAGCCTCTTCTGCCAGATTAACAAGCTGCTGCTGCAGATCTGAATTCCCAGCTTCTGCAAATCCTCCTGAAATTATAACTGCACCACCTACTCCTTTTTTTATGCACTGTTTCACAATTTCAGGGGTAAACCTGGCTCGTACCGCTATTACCGCAAGATCAATCTCATCATCAATATCTTCAATACTCCTGTAGAGCTTTTCCCTGTTAATAATGCCGCCTTTCGGGTTTACAGGATATGTTTTTACAGGATACCGCAGATGATTCTTATTATAGATTACATTGGCAGGATGGCTGTCCTGGGATGTTGAAACACCTATCACAGCCATGGATGTCGGATTAAAAAGAGCTTTCAGGTTCATTTATCCAGTTTTTTCTTTAGATCTTCTATTAATTTTTCATAGGAGTTTTTCTGCAGTATCTGGTCAAACTCTAACCGGTAATTCCCCACAAGGCTTACTCTTTCAATCACAAGGTCATAGACCATCCACCGGCCGCTCTTTGTTTTATACATTCTGTAGTTAATAGGTATCTCAATACTTTCGGTAATCACTTTTGTATCAACCTGAGCTTTTTTATTTCTTACAAACTCTTTCACAAAAACCACTTTTTCATCTGTATAACTTTCAAGTTTTGATATATAGGTCTCCTCAAGCAGCTGCCCGAACATCCTGATAAAATCTTTTTTTTCCTGTTTGCTTCTTTTTTTCCAGTGCCGGCCAAGACTTAATTGTGACATCTTGGCAAAACTGAATTTCTGGCGAATAGTTTCACTTAACGTCTCTCTTCTCTGCTCTTTTTTTTCATCTCCCTGAAAATCCGGATTCCTTAAAATCTCTAAAACATTATCGATTGTTACTTTCAGCTGACCTTGAACCGATGTGGCAAAAGCACTGTCAGTGTTAGAAAATAAAGAGACCAGAAAATATACAAGAATAACAGTTTTAAAGTATTTCATTCATACCTCCTCCAGATAGACAGATAATCTCAACTGCTGAATAGTTTTTCATATGCTCCATCTACGTCTGATTGTATAGTAAAGACTTTATCCAGTTTGGTCAGAGCAAGTGCATTTCTCACATTTGCACCCAGCCCTGTCAGGATAAATTCACTCTCATTTTTTTTACTCCACTGAAGACCTTCAACAAGGGTTGCAATACCGGAACTGTCCATAAAGGAGACTTCAGAAAGATCCACTATAATTCCATTTGCATTTTTTTTAAAAAAAGGAAGCAGTTTTTTCCTGAGATTCGGAGAGGTTAACATGTCAATTTCACCTTTGACATTTATGATACCAATATTGTCTTTCTCTTTACTTTTAATTTCAAAACTCATAATTCACCGATATGAAAACGCATTAAACTTTTTCAATACTTTCATTCTGTTTAAATGGTAAAAATCAATTACAACCTTCATTTAACGGTTACTGCTTAAAAATATATTTGCTTACAAGCTCCTCCAGACTGATTGCAGATTCTGTATCCATCAGAAAATCCTGGTCTCCGATCATATCTTCTGATCCGCCCGGGGACAGCTTGACAAATTTATCACCGATAACCCCTTTCGTTCTTATGGAAGCAATGGTGTCATCTGTAATCTCGGTTCCTCTGTCAATTTCCATCTGAACAACTGCTTCATACTCTTCAAGGGTTATTTTTTTAACTTTACCCACAGGTACACCGGCAATCTCAACCGTAGCTGACACCTTAAGCCCCTCTACAGACCCAAATTTTGCATTGATAATAAAGGAATCAGATCCCAAAAGAGTAACATTGCCTAAATTGACAGAGAGATATACCAGGCAGGCAATACCTGCTATCATGAAAACACCGACTGTTGTTTCTGTTTTTTTCCCATACATGATAATAATTTAAATCCTATAGTAATAAAGAAGTCAAGATATAATCTACAATAAGAATTGAAAGCGAGGTCAGAACGACTGCATTGGTTGTTGCCCTGGCAACCCCTTCTGTGGTGGGTTCTGCTGTATACCCCATAAAGGATGATATCCATGTAATTAAAATGCCAAAACTGAATGATTTTAATACACCACCATAAATATCTGTAAACGTTACAGAGGTAACCATTTTCCCTAAATACGCCCCTTCACCTACTCCCAGAAGTTTGACACCGACAAGATAACCTCCTGCAATACCCACAAGATCAAAAAAAGCAGTTAAAAGAGGCAGGGATATAATCCCGGCTACGATTTTTGGGCTTATCACATATTTAAGCGGATCAACTGCCATCATTTCAAGGGCCGGGAACTGATCTGTAATCTTCATTATGCCAATCTGTGCTGTTATTGCTGAACCTGCCCTTCCTGTCACCATTAATGCACACAGCACCGGTCCGAGCTCTCGAATTATTGAAAGGGCAACCATCACGCCAAGGGCTGCCTCAGCACCAAACTGGCTCAAGGAGTAATAACCCTGGATCCCCAGAACCATACCGGTAAAAAGCGCGGTGACAAAAACAATTAAAAAAGATTTGGCCCCGATGAATTCAATCTCCTTGATCAGCAGAGATAACCTGAAAGGGGGTAAAAAAGCTTGGGTAAAAGAGACTATCAAAAAAATGGTTCCGCGACCCAGGATCTGAATGCGGTTTAGAACTGAACGTCCCAATAGTGCTGCAATATGCAAAATTTATAACTCTCCTCTACTGAAGCAAAATCTCATCAAGATATTTTCTATCCGTTCGTGTAAAAGGTATGGGTCCTTCCGGATCTCCCTGGATAAACTGCCTGACCCTTGGATCATCACTGTTTTTTATCTCATCCACTGTCCCCCGGGCAATTATATCTCCATAAAAAAGAATAATAATATTATCTGCAATTTTAAAACACGATTCAATATCATGGGAGACTACAACAGATGTGATATTCAATGCCCTGTTCAAATCTTTAATCAGTTTACCGATCACTCCGGTTGAAATCGGATCAAGTCCTGAAGTGGGTTCATCATAAAATATAACTTTCGGATCCATGACAATGGCTCTTGCAAGACCGACCCTTTTAATCATCCCCCCTGACAACTGGGAAGGCATTAAATGTTCAGTACCTCTCAGACCCACCATTTCAAGTTTCATGGTGACAATCGTCCTGATAACACTCTCTGCAATCTTTGTATGCTCCCGAAGAGGGAAAGCAATATTCTCAAAAATATTGAGATAATTAAAAAGTGCAGCACCCTGGAACAGCATACCCATCTTTTTTCTAAGATCATACAGCTGCTTTCCCCGGAGGATTGAAATATCAGTGCCATCAAAGTGGACATTTCCTGAATCAGGTTTTTCAAGACCGGTAAGCAGTCTTAACAGAGTACTCTTACCTGATCCGCTTCCTCCAAGTATAACAGTGATTTTCCCCTTTTCAAAATGGTAATTCAAATTGTTTGAAGCTGTTATACCGCCATATTTTTTTACAAGGTTTTTTACTTTAATCATAATGCTGAAAGCTGTTTTTATTTATCCACCTCAGGTGCCTATAAATAGCTTACCATATGTAGCGTGTCAACGATAATAACTAAGATTGACAAACCTGGTAATGCTATATATAAAAAATTGATATGGCAATGGATAAGAAAAACATAGCAAAAAATTATCTGACAGATCTTGAATCGTGTATCAGTAAAGTTGAACGCCTCTCCTCCTGTATTGAAATATCCAACCTGATCAATGCCGAACTTTCCACGGAAAAATTACTCTCCAATGTCATGAAAATCACAAAAAAAATACTGCTTGCCGATGCTGTCAGCATGCTTTTAGTTGATGACAAAACAGATGATCTGACATTTTATGTCAGCCTTGGTAACGTTGGAGAAAAAATACAGAAAATCTATAAATTAAAACGAAATGAGGGAATTGCAGGACTTGTTGCAAGGACTGGAAGCCCCATGAACATTGAAGATGTTTATCAGCATGCCAGCTTTTCCCGCAAATTTGATGAAGAGACTGATTACCGAACCAGAGCCATGCTGTGTGCCCCTCTTAAAATAAGGGGTAAAATAATAGGGGTAATTCAGGTGATCAACAAGCTTGTCAAACCTTTTGTATTTTCTGATGAAGAGCTGAATATGCTCATTACAATCAGCAGCAGTGCAGCAGTTGCCCTTGATACAGCAAAAATGCATAAAATAATCCTGAAAAGAGAAACCCTTGAAAGGGATTTAAAGCTTGCAAAAGAAGTACAGGAAAGTTTTCTGCCACAGGAACTCCCTGCCATTGAAAATTACAGGTTTGCAGCATTGAATCAGCCTGCCCTGGAAATAGGGGGGGATTTTTATAATTTTTTCAAAATGCCGGGCAATAAAATGGGAATTGTTCTTGGAGATGTATCCGGCAAAGGGATATCTGCCTCACTGTTTATGGCGCGGCTTACAAGTGATCTGCAATATTATGCACTTCTATATCCGGACCCTAAAGAACTTTTAACCAGAATCAATCAGATGTTATGTGACAGGGCAAAAAGAGGTATGTTCGTGACTTTAGTGTACATGCTTCTTGATACAGAAAAAAACCAGGTAAAAATTGCCAATGCAGGACATTTGTGCCCCATATACTCGAGCAGTTCAGAAACAGAACTCTTATGCAATGCTGATCACAAAGGTCCACCCCTTGGCATCATAGAAGGGATTGAGTACACCCAGGAAAAATTTGAGCTTGAAGAGGAATCAAGTGTTACTGTCTATACAGATGGCATTATTGAAGCAAAAAATTACAAAAAAGAGTTGTTCGGGGCGGAGAGACTTATAGAAGAGATTAACCGCCACACAAGTGACCCTGATCTGATCATTAAAAAAATTACAGACAAGGTAGACAAATTCATAAAAACCGAAGGCAGGAGCGATGATTTTACAATCGTTGTATTCTCACGGGGGAAAAAAGAGAAAACACCCCTGCATCTGAGTGTAAAATCTCATCCTGAAAATTTGAAGCATATTAGAAAAATGGTGGCGGATTCACTGTCAGAAGCAAGGGTCCCGGAACACGACTCACATATTATTACACTTGCAGTGGATGAAGCGTGCTCAAACATAATCAAACATGGTTACAAAAACGACTATAACCGGAAAATTGACCTTTTCATTGATCTGGAAATCAATTGTCTGACCATCTCAATTATTGACAGCGGCATCAAATTTGATATCAGCTCAATAGAACCAAGGGATGTAAATGACATCAGGCCTGGAAAACTTGGACTGCATATCATCAATGAGGTTATGGATAAAGTTATGTACAGCCAGACTGAAGATGGATTTAA
The DNA here is from genome assembly GCA_964636495.1 of uncultured Desulfobacula sp. Taxonomy (GTDB): domain Bacteria; phylum Desulfobacterota; class Desulfobacteria; order Desulfobacterales; family Desulfobacteraceae; genus Desulfobacula. The sequence goes on from CAZWSL010000015.1 coordinate 63,900, forward strand.
TAAAATTGAAATGATCAAAAAACTAATCCTGTGAAAATTCAGTATCGCTGGAACATTAAACTGAAAATGAATGACACTTCAGTCAGGCTGAAGATTTCAGCCATCCCTGAAATCCCGAAAAACCAGCTTCAGTTTTTATCTGATCTATGCTATAAATTCTGTTTTTAAAAATTATGGAAAATAAAATTATGCAGAATAGTGACGAAAATTTCTTCCAGACCCACTCCTTAAAATTTCTGGAGATGGCTTTAAGAACAGACCGGACAGAGCGAATTTTCAATCCTGACGGATATGGGAAAAGGACCGGAGACTGCGGAGACACAGTGGAGTTTTTTTTAACCTGCAGAGACAACATCATTGAATCCTGCTGTTTCCAGGTAGAGGGCTGCATGAACACAACGGCATGCTGCAATACTGCTGCAAAATTTATAGAGGGGAAAACCATTGACTCTGCATGGAAAATTTCACCTGAACAGATAGATGAATTTCTTGAAACACTCCCTGAAGACCATTTCCACTGCGCAGAACTTTCCGTTGGAGCTCTATATCTTGCTCTGGCTGACTGCGAAGCTGCAGATCCACGATTACCATGATTGATCCGACATCCGGGGGAAATACATCCTTTAATGATTGAAGAGCTAATATACCGGCTTCAGGCAGAGAGGATTACCCTGCCGGCACTATGCTGATATCTTTGCATACCCCCCTCTTTTGCCCAGGGGACCCGGGCTATTGTGCATACCTAAGGAACATGGAGTCAAGCTTCCAGCGAATTGCATCGTCCTGTCGCTTGAGAAAAGTGACAATGGTGAATTGCAGCATGCTCAGGTTGACCACTGTTTTCAGGGATGTGTCAGCCTCGTTATACACCCTTCCATTTTCTCTATAGGCGACCACCCCGTGTTCACCATTCAGTTCAACTTCTAAAGTGAGTTTTATAAAATTACCCGTATCAATATAAAATTTTTT
>CAZWSL010000016.1:0-64044 GCA_964636495.1 uncultured Desulfobacula sp.
ATTGACAACACTTATGCGGACTTTATAAACAGATATCAACAGAACAGCCTGTTAGAGGATATCATAACTGCAATAAAAAAAAGATCGAGTAGAACGCTTAAACAATTTGATTAAATTTACAACAAAAAGATGAACCGGCTTGATGATGTTCTCTCCTATGACCAGGACAGTCAGTACACAAGAGAGGAGAGCCAAAAAAGTAAGAAGCTTACAACAGTGAAACTTACCGGTGAGCTGACCGATGAGCAGCTAAATATGGTTACATGGCGGATTTTAAAATTGAGTGCAGCAGAACATTTGCTCCTGCTTCACAATCTTCCCATTTTGAATCTTCAACCTCAACATGGCTTCGTCCGCCGATACTTGGAATAAATATCATTGCAGTGGGTGCAATCTGGTTCATATAACTGGCATCGTGACCGGCTCCGCTTACCATGGGAAGAGATGGATAACCGAGTATATCAGCTGACCGGGCTATATTTTTTACAAGTTCCGGGTTAAAGGGAGAGTGCTCTACTCTCCAGGTCTCTTCAATTCGTATGGGGCATCCCCTTGAATCAGCAATGTTATTAAAATCCGTTTTAAGAAGATCCCAGGCTTCCAGGGCATGTTCATCATCCCAGGAGCGTATATCAACAGTAAAGTGAACCCTGTCCGGAATAATATTTCTGGAGTTCGGTTCATTCTGAATCTCGCCAACTGTTGCAACAAGATTCCCGTTCATGCGATCCGGCAGTTCATTTACCTTGAGAATCATTTCAGCAGCAGCACAGAGGGCATCGTGGCGTCCTTCCATTGGTGTCGGGCCCACCTGGTTGGCCTCTCCTTCAAGATATATGTCATACCAGTGAAGACAGACAATGCCTTTGGGTATGCCGATGATTTTATCTTCTCTCTCAAGAACCGGGCCCTGTTCAATATGATACTCATAATATGCATGGACATCGGATTTTACAGCAGGAACGTCTCCTTTGTAGCCAATGCGGATCAGTTCATCTTCAAACCGTTTGCCACTGATATCTTTTCTGCCGTATATCCACTCTTTATCAAGAGCTCCGGCCCATACACCCGAACACATCATGGCAGGAGCAAACCGTGTACCCTCTTCATTTGTCCAGACAACCAGGGTTACAGGGCGTTCTGTCTCTATATTGTTTTCAGTAAGTGTCCTGAGTACTTCAAGGGCTCCCATGATACCGAGAATACCGTCAAAACGTCCGCCTTTCGGCTGGGAGTCAATGTGGGAACCACTCATGACAGGTGCCAGCGTATTATCTTTTCCGCTTCTTGTCCCGAAGATATTTCCCATCTCGTCAATGACAATTTCAAGGTTCAGCTCCTTGAGCCATTTTACAAGAAGATCCCTTGCAGCCCTGTCTTCATTTGATAAAGTGAGACGCTGTACACCACCATTTGGCGTAGCACCGATCTTTGCCATCTGTTCAAGTGAATCCTGTAATCTTCCGCCGTTAATTCGCAGTTGCTTATACTTCATTTGCTTAAATTATCCTTAATAAACTTTATTACAAACCTGCAGGTTCATCTGCTTTTACTGGAGGCATATGGCTTTTGCTGCTGAGTTAATGATTGTCCAGCAGAAAGATGTTTTTCTATAATCCTGATCCACTGGGCCGGGTATGCAACTTTAAAAGCAATTGTATCAAGTGTGTTACTCTGTTTTTCAAGCGGTTTCAAAAAATCAACCTTGACAGCTGATTGATAAAGTCTTTTTTCCCTGTGCGAATCACCATGATAAACTTTTTTTATTGACTTTACCGGGATGTCAAATTCTATATCTGAAAACCGTCCTTTAAAAGTGAGGCCGTTTTTATGTACAACCAGAAAACCTTTATATTTCTTCAGTTTTCCATGATCTGAAGAGAGTCCAAAACAGGTTATGCCAAAGCCAAGTGCAATAATGTCACTTTTCTTATATTTTTTTTTTACCCATCTTTTTTCTCTCCAGGTAAAATATGTCATACCTGAAATGATGCCCAGAAACAGGCACCCTATTATAAGAATATGGTGTTCTACAAAAAAATTCATCAATACATACAATTAAGATGCGGGATCAATATATATAATCCCACATCTTAAATTAACCAATGGAAAATTATGACCTTATCTCGCCTTCTTTCATTGCAGCCCATTTTGCTTCAGCTTCAACCCATGCCTCTTCTGTAGCATCTTTCTCCCATGCCTCAAGCCCTCTTTCTGCTTTTGTGGCACCAGGTAATAAGTTGTCCAGAGTCATGGCAACAATGGCCGTAACAGCCATACCGGTTGTTAAAATAGCCTGGAAAATGTTGCTGAGTGTATTGATAAGCGATCCTGCTTCTCCCCAGCTGAGCGGAACTGCATTAGCAGAAAGCATGGGGTTGAAATGATATGGAACGCTTAATCCGCAGAAAAATGCAAGACCAATGATAAACAGGTTGCGTGAATTATTAAGATTCACTATTTGAAGATTTGAAAGACCTACGGAAGCGATCATTCCAAAAAGGCCTACAAACATTGCACCAACAACGGGTTTTGGCAGGGTTGCAAGGCTTGCACCAAATTTACCGCAGATTGGAATAATCAGCATTGTAAGGGCGCCTGCAATAATTACACGGCGGCTTGCAACTTTTGTCAGACCGATTGATCCAATATTTTCTGAATATGTAGTTGTACCGTTTCCTGTCTGTAAAATACCTGCAATAAAACAACCCAGACCTTCTGCTCCAAGTCCCCTGGATATCATTTTCTTTGTTGGTACAGGTGCCTCGGAAATCCTTGCACATGCATAGTAATCACCAATGGATTCAACCATGGATGCAAAATAGCCGGCCAGCATTCCAATTGCACCAGCCCAGAGAGTTGTACTGCCAAGATCAGGAAAGCCCCACTTAAAAGGCATCATTGGTGCAAAACTAAACCAGGAGGCAGAGGCAATAAGATCTGGTTTCAGGTAAGCTGCATTATCAGGAGAGATCATTCCTGTTACAGTGCCCAAAAAAGCCACTATCCAGCCGGTAAGGATTGCAAGAAGAACCGGGAACATCATGAATACCTTGGATTTAAGGGAAAAAACCTGTGAATATAAAATCAGGGAAATAAGAGTAATAAGAGATATTATCCAGTTTGTAGCCATCCAGGGAGCTCCAATGGAAAATAGAGCAAGGCCGATCATCGCAACGGTAGGCCCTATGGTAATCGGGCTTATCAGTTTTTTAATATTACCTATTATGCCTGTATAACCAAGAACTATTTCAACCACTGATGCAATCATGATAGCAGCAGCCAGTTCCTGCATCTGAATCTGCCATACATCAACGCCGGTCAGTTTTTTTCCTGCAACCATGCCGATAATGGCAAAAGCAGGCCCTAAAAATGAGAATGTTCCGCCCTGGATTACAGGAAGCCTGTTGCCAAGGGGTGACTGCTGGATAAGCGTACAGATTCCAGAGGCAAAAAACATGGTTGAAATCAGTAAAGCAAGTTGTGCAGGCGGCATTCCAATTGCTCCGCCGATTATAAATGGAATTAATACAGTTGCCCCAAACATTGTCAGGTACTGCTGGATGCCAAGCAGTATTGCCAGCGGCCACTTGGGTTTACTGCCTATTGGATATAGAATCCACCCCTCTTTTTTTTCTGTTTCCTGTGCGCTCATACAAGTTCCTTTCATGATTTATGGTTTAAAATATAATAGTTTATCAGTATCTGAATGACAATCACCTCAACTAATCGGCTTGATACTCAGAAATTCTGATAATGTCAAGTCTCCACTATTCATACTCATGGAAGATGTCTGCTGATATCTTCATACATTTCAGGTCGTCTGTCCCTGAAAAACTGCCATCCGTCTCTCACGTCCCTGATCATTTCAAGGTCGAGATCGGCAATAACCAGCTCATCTTTATCTTCGCTTCCCTTTACAAGGAATTCTCCTTTTGGGTCAACAAAATAGCTTGTGCCGTAGAACTCTCCAAACTCCCACGGTTTTTCCAGCCCCACCCTGTTATTTGCACCTATGAAAACACCGTTTGCAACGGCTTGGGCCGGCTGTTCAAGCTCCCACAAATACTGCGATTTGCCTTTGGTGGTTGCAGAGGGATTAAATAAAATTTCTGCTCCGTTCAAGGCCAGTATCCTGGCACACTCTGGAAAATGGCGGTCATAGCATATGAAGATACCGATTTTCGCATATTGAGTTTCAAATACCGGAAATCCGAGATTGCCGGGTTTGAAGTAAAATTTTTCCCAGAATCCAGGCCATGTATGGGGGATCTGTATTTTTCTGAATTTACCAATATACTTACCATCAGCGTCAATCACAGCAGCAGTGTTATAATACACCCCTTCAATTGCAACTTCATAGACTGGTACAATAATGACCATTTTATATTTTCTGGCATATTCACTTAGCAGATCAGTAGTGGGTCCTGGTACAGTTTCAGCTGATTCATACCATTTAATATCCTGTTCGCAGCAAAAATAGGGTCCATAAAATATTTCTTGCAGGCAGAGAATATTTACACCATTTTTACCTGCCTCTTCAATCATTGGCAGATGTTTTTCAATCATTGCCTGTTTTATCTGTGCAACACTCCCTTCAGACAGGGCATTGGACATCTGAATATGTGCACATTTAACTATTCTTGACATTGGATCTCCTTATTATTGTTATGTAAATCTTAACAATTTGATTTTCTGAACAGCCATGAAAAGAGTCACAGTTCAGAAAATTATCTCAATATTTTTATGAATACTGTTAAAAATAGCTATCCAATAAAAAAAAATATGTCAAGAGATTTTATTATTTTATAATATTATAATATTTGTTATTGACATTTATTTTAATATCAGTATGATTTTCAGAATATAGATTGGAGGGAAAAATGTTTTCTGAAATTCAACAGAACACCATAACGCAACAGATCATTCATCAGATACACGCTGCTATCCTTGCAGGAAAGCTCTCTGCAGGAGACAAACTTCCCAGTGAAAATGACATGATCAAGCAGTTTAAAATCAGCAAGCAGACTCTGCGGGAGTCTTTGCGTGCTCTGGAACATATGGGACTCCTTGAGATACGAAAAGGTATGGGCGGCGGCTCTTTTATCAAGGAAGTGGATTCAGAGATTACCAAACTAAGCCTTTTAAATTATTTTTACTTTCAAAATCTGTCCATAAAAGATCTGTCCCAGGTGCGTAAGCTGATTGAACCAAATTCTGCCAGACTTGCTGCAAAAAATATGTCAGATGAAAATATCCGCGAGTTAAAAAAACTGAATGGTGCTGCCAAAAAACATCTGAACAATAATGATTTTATGGGTGCCATGAATTATGAAATAGCGTTTCATTCAAAAATTTCTCAGGAGACAAATAATCCGTTAGTTGTTCTTCTCATGGAATTTATTGAAGATATAGTGATAGATTATAAAAAAGTTTTTCATGTCGGGATCCAATATCTGAAAGTTATTCTCCAGGCCCATGAAAACATCTATCAGGCGATAAAAGAGAGGGATGAAGATCGAGCTTTTAATGAAATGCTTGATCACATCATTGACCTTGAAAAAAACCTTTCAACAAAGGAACAGAACATGTCTTTAAAAGAGGTATATTCAAAAAAACAATATTAATGCAAAAAAGAGGAGAGAAAAAATGAGTTTACCCGTATTGAAAAATTACATTAACGACGAATGGGTCGGTTCACAGTCTGATACTACAGGAGATGTATTTAATCCTGCAACAGGCGAAAAAATAGCAGTTGTACCTTATGGCAACAGGGAAGATGTTGACAAAGCTGTTGCAGCTGCAAAAGCAGCATTTCCGGCATGGCGCAAAACCCCGCCCCTGACAAGGGCAAGATATCTTTTCCGCCTGAAAGATGCTTTTGAAGAAAATTTTGAAGAGATAGCACAGACTCTTACCACAGAACAGGGGAAGGTAATTGATGAAGCCCGCGGCGAAGTGAGGCGGATGATAGAAAATGTTGAACATGCCACAGGTGTAACAACGCTCATGACCGGTTATACCCTGGAAGATATAGCAACAGGCATTGACTGTTACGGCCATCGCCAGCCAATGGGAGTCTTTGCTGCAATTGTACCCTATAACTTTCCGGCAATGGTTGCCTGGTGGTTCCTGCCCTATGCCATTGTGGCTGGTAATACCTATGTTGTAAAACCTTCTGAGCAGGTTCCAATGACCCAGACAAAGATCATGGAAATCATAGAGGAGATCGGACTGCCGGAAGGTGTTGTGAATATGGTGCATGGAGCTCATGATGTTGTAAATGGCATTCTTGATCATCCGGATATTGAGGGAGTCTCTTTTGTAGGTTCCACGCCTACTGCCGAATACATATACAAACGTTGCGGTGAGACTGGTAAAAGAGTTCAGGCACTTGGCGGAGCAAAAAATATTATTGCCGTAATGCCTACAGCAGATGTTGATGAAGGGATACCATCTCTGGTATCTTCTTTTTACGGCTGCTCAGGTCAAAGATGCCTTGCAGGCGCAATACTTGCTCCTGTAGGTGATAAATCAGACGAAATTGTTGAAAAATTTGTTTTTTCAGCAAAACAGATAGTGGTAGGAGACGGTATCAAGCAGCAGACTACAATGGGACCGCTGGGAAGTGCTGCCCAGAGGGATAAAGTGCTTGCGTATATTGAAAAAGGAATTGAAGAGGGAGCCACTCTGCTTCTTGATGGAAGAGACTGCAAAGTTGAAGGATATCCCGACGGTTTTTATGTCGGACCAACTGTTTTTGATAATGTAACACCTGATATGACCATTGCAAAGGAAGAGATCTTCGGACCTGTGGTTTCCATAGTAAGATGCAACTCCCTTGATGAGGTGATTGAGCTTGTCAACTCCCGCGGACTTGCAAACGCAGCCTCCATTTATACCGGCAGTGGAAATGATGCCAGAAAATTTAAATATGAGGTGCTTCCTTCAATGATCGGTGTAAATATCGGTATTGCAGCTCCTATGAGTTTTTTCCCCTTTGGCGGTGCAGGAAAATCTATGTTTGGTGATGTAAAAGGACATGGTCAGGAGATATTCCAGTTTTTTACAGATACCAAGGTCGTTATAGAACGGTGGTTCTAACGTCAGATATATAAATTTATTTCACACTGTCGTCTCCTTAATAGTTAAGGGGACGATAGTGTTTTACCATGAAGGAGAAACAGAAGATGTCGCTAACAAGTTTTGGAAGTGTATTAAGTTTTGCTGAGGAGATTGAGATTCAGGACAGTGCCTTCTATTCAGCTGTTCTTAACAATCCGGAATCTGCCGGGGTGAAATCTTTGATTGAATCATTTATTAAAGAGAGTAAAAAAAATATTGTTATTATACAGAGGACAAGGCGGGAAAATGTAACAGAAATGATCCTGGAGCCTATTCAGGATTTCAGCAGCGAACCTTTTTGCATTAAAGAAGAAGATCCTGAAAATATGAGTGCAGAACAGGTTCTTGAAAAGATCAAATCAGTGGAAAACAGATCCATAGAGTATTACACTGCTGCGTCTAAAAAAATGAAATCGTTACCTGAAGTTGCCAATGCCCTTAGATTACTGGGGAAAAAACATAATAAACGTCTTAATAAAGTAGAGAGTATTTAAAAATTTAAGGGGGATTTACCTATGAGCAAAATAGAAGATAGAGTAAAAAAACTTGCCCAGCACACATTTGGCACCTGGAATTTTCAAAAAGCGTGGACCGCACCTGCTTTTATTAAGGATGCTGAAGGTGTATATTTTTATGATCAGAATGATAAACCATATATTGATTTTTCATCCCAGCTGGTGTGTTCCAGCCTGGGACATAAAAACAAGGTTATTATTGAAGCCATTGTAAAACAGGCTGAAAAACTCTCCTATGTGGCTCCCGGCTTTGTTTCTGAAGTTTCAATGGATGCCATGGAAGCTGTCCGCTCCATGATGCCGGAGGGTTTGAATAAATTCTTTTTTTCAACAAGCGGGGCAGAAGCCAATGACGGTGCCTTTGTAATGACACGCCAGTCGCAAAGTCCAAAATATAAGATTTTATCCAGATATCACTCTTTCCACGGTGCGACATCTGCTGCAATGGCTTTTACAGGAGACCCGAGAAGGATTCCTACAGAGCGTGCCAGATATACAGTTGAAGGTGTCATGTTTGCACCGGACTGCTACTGTTACCGCTGTCCCTTTGACAAAACATATCCTGAATGTAATATCCAGTGTGCAAAATATGTTGATTATATGATGAAAGAAGACTGCAACATTGCAGCCATGATAGTTGAACCGGTTGTGGGTACAAATGGCAGGATGGTTCCGCCTCCTGAATATTTCCCCATGCTTAGAAAAATCTGTGATGAAAACAATGTTCTTTTAATTGCAGACGAGGTTATGACAGGATGGTTCAGGACCGGGAAAAAATTTGCCATGGATCACTGGGATGTGGAACCTGACATCATGACAACTGCAAAAGGCTGTACTTCAGCCTATACCCCGGTTGGTATAACTGCAGCCAACAGCAAAGTTTCTGATTACTTTGAAAATGAGATGTTCTGCCATGGTCACACTTATGCTTATCATGCACTCTGCCTCTCTGCCATTGCACCTGCAATTTCAGAGTATCAAAAGCTGGATGCTTCAGGTATCCTGGTTGAAGGAAGTGAACACCTGAAAAAAGGATTGTATAAACTTGCCGACCGTCATGAATCTATCGGAGATGTGCGTGGAATTGGTCATTTATGGGGATTTGAACTTGTAAAGAACAGAAAAACCAAAGAGGCGTTCAATGTAAAGGAAGATAAGATTACCGGTGCTCCGCTCATGACTGCAAAAGTGGCAGGTGAGTGCTTTAAAAACGGCCTCTATATTATGCCATGGTATGATAATCTTATTCTGGCTCCACCTTTGATTATCACTAAAGAGGAAATTGACAAAGCCCTGGATATTCTTGATAAAGCCTTGACCATTGCAGATGAAGAAGTTGAAAGTACAGGAGTTGAAGCCTCAAGAAGCTCAGAATATCAATAGTAAGAAAGGAGATTGTCTGTGGATAAAAGATTTGATTACAGCCAGGCTGCAGCGGAAGCAGACCGCTGTCTGTTATGCTATGATGCTCCCTGTTCAAAAGGATGCCCGGCAAATACAGATCCTGGAAAATTTATCAGGAAATTTAAACTGAAAAATATAAAAGGTGCCATTCGTACAATAAAAGAAAACAATATCATGGGTGGGGCGTGCGGTATTTTATGCCCCACTTCAAGACTTTGTGAAAAAGAGTGCTGTTCATCCAACCTCGATCGTCCCATAAGAATTGGGAAGATACAGGAATTTCTGGTCAGGCATGGAAGAGAAACAGGGTTTAAAGTGTTTGAAAAACCAGATACAGTATTTGAGAAAGTAGCTGTTATAGGATCAGGACCTGCAGGTTTGAGCTGCAGTGCAGAACTTGCCAGAAAAGGCTATCAGGTAATTGTTTTCGAAAAAATGGCAGAACCGGGTGGAGTACTGCGTTACGGTGTTCCCTCCCATAGATTCAGTGAGAATCTTTTGTCCCGGGAGCTGGAGGATATAACATATCTTGGTGTTAAATTTGAGTGCGGCTGTGCTGTTCAAAATCCCGGTGAAGCCCGGGAACTGCTTGACAAAGGCTATAGTGCAGTATTCATAGCTACAGGTCTCTGGGATTCTGCAGCTGTTTTAAATGAAAAGCCGGAAGGTGTTTTTAATTCAGTAGAATTTCTGGCAGCCCCCCGTTCAGGCAATATGAATATTTTAAATGATCAGGTTAAAAACAGAAAAGTGGCAGTCATCGGAGGAGGTTCTGTTGCCATGGATTGTGCCGGCCTTGCTTCAAAATCCGGAGCCAGCGATGTCTATCTTGTTTACAGAAGATCTTTCTGCCAGATGCCTGCTGAAAAGGATGAACTCATCGAAACGCTGGAAGATAATGTGCATTTTATGATCCTTAACCAGCCCGAGGAGTATCTTACAGATGAAAATGGAAAGCTCGCAGGAATAAAACTGGTAAGGACGGAACTTTCAGATCCTGATAACTCGGGAAGAAGATCTCCTGTCGGGATTGAAGGTTCCCACTGGATTCTTGATGTTGATACTGTGGTGGAAGCCGTAGGCAATAAAGCTTTTGATAATTCCCATGAACTCTATCCAGGGGTTGAAGTTGACGGCAGCAACCTTATTAAGGCATCCCTGGATGACTGCCGTACATCTGACAGTGCCATTTTTGCAGGAGGAGATATCGTAAGAGGACCTTCCCTTGTTGTAAATGCTGTGCAGGATGGAAAAACAGCTGCATCAGCCATTGATAATTACTTGAAGCAAAGGAGGAAAAGTGATGAATAAAAAGAGTATTGATTTATCCATTGATTTTTGCGGGGTAAACTTCAAGAATCCTTTTCTTCTCTCTTCTTCACCAGTTTCCAACAGTGCAGAAATGGTTGCAAGATCTTTTGATGCAGGATGGGGCGGAGTGGTATTTAAGACTTTAAATTCTGATACTGTTCCGATAATCCATCCATCTCCCCGTATGCACGGGTATGACTATGGCAGGAAAAAACTGGTAGGCCTGCAGAATGTTGAAATGATTTCTGACAGGCCGCTGAGGGATAATCTTGCAGATTTTCTCTATTTAAAGAAACAGTATCCAGACCATGTGCTGATTTCCAGTATCATGGGTTTTTCCAATGATGAGTGGGCCTACCTTGCAAAAGCTTCTGAAGATAATGGTGCTGACATGCTGGAACTGAATTTTTCATGCCCCCACATGTCTGTTGAAGGTGCCGGTCATCACGTGGGAAAAGCTTTTGATCTGATTGAAAAATTTACAGCAACTGTTAAACAGTGTGTTTCAATACCTGTTATTGCCAAAATGACCCCGAATATCACTGATATGACGGAGCCTGCCATTTATGCAAAAAACGGGGGTGCTGATGCAATTTCGGCTATAAATACGGTAAGCGGCATTTCAGGCATTGACCTTGATGCAGTTGTGCCTACTCCAAATGTTTTCGGACTGAGTTCCAACTCGGGAACTTCAGGGCCTGTTATCAAACCCATAGGACTGAGGTTTATCTCTGATATGGCAAAATGTGAGGAGTTGCCTCTTCCCCTGTCAGGGATAGGAGGTATTGAAACCTGGATTGATGCACTGGAGTATTTTCTTCTTGGAGCTTCCACCGTACAGGTGACCACCGGCATCATTCATTACGGGTATGATATTATCGAAGATATGATTGAGGGCCTGACGGATTTTATGGTTGAAAGAGAGATTGGCAACCTGTCTGATCTTGTTGGAAAAGCATTGGGCAGTCTTAAGACAACGGATAAATTTGATCTTACAAGGCAGGGACGTTCTGTATATGATCTTGACAAGTGTGTTGGCTGCGGGCAGTGTTATACGGTCTGTAAAGATGCCGGCGGTTTTGCCCTGGAGTGGGATGCTGAAAAAAGAGAGCCCGTTTTAATGGAAGACAGATGTTTAAGCTGTATGATCTGCAGTTTTGTCTGTCCTGTGAAAGATCTGATTACGTTTAAGGAGATGCCTGCAGAGTGGGTAAGAGAGGAAGCCGTTGTAATGGATGAATCCCTGAAAGAGAAAATTAAATATAAACCCTTTATTCAATAATTGATTCCATATAAATTACGAGGAGGAGAGTATGCCAATGCTAATAAAAAATGGCTTAATTGTTACTTCCAACAACAGTTATTCTGCTGATATTTTAGTTAAAGATGGTAAAATAAAAGCAATTGGTACAGATCTGGACGGCAGAGCAGAGACAATTGTTGATGCAGAAGGTAAATATGTTCTTCCCGGTGCAATTGATCCCCACACCCATCTGTCAATGCCATTTATGGGTACTTCAGCACAGGATGACTATGCAACCGGTACAATTGCAGCAGCGTGCGGCGGGGTAACAACTGTTATTGATTTTGATCTCCAGCAGAAAGGTGAATCTATTTTAGAAGCAGTTGAGAGAAAAAAATCGTGGGCAGACGGAAAAGTTGCTGTTGATTACTCTCTTCACCCTGCTGTTATGGACCCGCGTCCTGAAGTGATTGATGAAATAAAAGATGCCATTCAGGAATATGGAACTCCCAGTTTTAAGATTTTCATGGTTTATGATTTCAGGGTTGATGATGCAACAATGATCCGATTACTGCAGGAGACAAAAAAATATGGCGGGCTTGTGCAGGTGCATGCAGAAAATGTCCATGTTATTGATCACCTGAATGAAGAGTTTGAAAAGAGAGGAACTCTCTCTCCCTATTACCATGCCTTGAGCAGGCCAAATATTGCAGAAGAAGAGGCAGTATTCAGGGCAGCTAAAATGGTTGAGATGACTGACTCCAAAATCTATATTGTGCATCTCTCTTCCAAAGAGGGGCTTGCAAGGGTTAAAGAGGCACAGGACAGGGGGGTCAAGGTGTTTGCCGAGACCTGTCCGCAGTACCTGCTGCTGGATGAAGAGAGATATAAGGAACCGGGATTTAACGGTGCAAAATATGTGATGTCTCCTCCATTGAGAACAAAAGAGAGTAATGCTGCTCTCTGGGATGGAATCAACAGAGGAAATATCCAGGTCCTTGCTACAGATCACTGCCCATTTGACTTTAACGGCAAAAAAGATATGAATGGCAAAGATGATTACCGGAAAATACCAAATGGTGCTCCCGGAATTGAAACGCTTTTAATGCTGATGCACTCAGAAGGTGTTGTAAAGAAAAGAATAACTCTGGAAAAAATGGTTGATGTTCTCTCAACTTCCACAGCTAAAATGTTCGGGCTTAAGGATAAAGGTGAAATAAGAGTCGGGAAAGATGCAGATATCGTTATTTTTGATCCGGAACAGAAATTTACCATTACACAGGAAAAACTTCACATGAATGTTGATTATACACCTTTTGAAGGTATAGAAGTTACCGGTATGCCCGTTGAGGTCTATTCCCGCGGTAAAAAAGTTTCCCAGTGGGAAAAAGATCATGTGGAATTTGTTGGAGAAAAGGGCTATGGTAGGTTTATCAAACGGGAGCCCTTGACATAAAGATATTTGCACAATAAATATTAAATCATACAGGAGGAGATTCATGAAAGAATTTATGCAGAAACTAATGATCACACTTGCCGTGTCGGTAGTTATGGTGATTTCCTTTTCAGCCCAAAGCCTTGCAGAAGGAAAGATAAAGGTGGCAGGTATTTATACCCAGCCAATTCAGCAGAAATGGGATGCAAGACTTCATAATGCTTTGAAAGTAGCAGAAGAAGCTGGAAAAATTGAGTATAAGTTTTCAGAAAAAGTCTCAAATTCCGATTATGTACGTGTGTTGCGTGAATATGCTCAAAGCGGTGTTGATCTGATTGTTGGAGAAGCTTTTGGCATAAGCCGTGAAGCAAGAAAAGTGGCAGATGATTATAAAGATGTAGCATTTTTAATGGGTGATCCCTTTAAACCCCATGGTTCCAATTTTGCAGTATTTGATAACTATATCCATGAGCCATGCTATCTGATGGGTATAATTGCAGGTACCATGACCAAGACAGATAAAATAGGTATGGTTGGAGGTTATGCCATTGGTGAAGTAAACCGACTGTTTCATGCATTTATGAATGGAGCACGCTCAGTCAATCCTGATGTCCAGTTCAAGGTTACATTTATCGGGTCATGGTTTGACCCGCCAAAGGCCAAAGAAGCAGCATTTGCCCAGATTGAGGCAGGAGTGGATGTGCTTTATGCTGAGAGAGCAGGAGTTGTTGATGCAGCAAGGGTGAAGGGAATTATTGCCTTTGGTAATGTAAATGATATGAATAAGGAAGAAAACGGCAAAGATGTTGTGGTTACATCTGCACTGTGGCATATGGAGTCAGCCATTGACTATGCTGTTGAAGCTGTGAAAGCCAATAAGTTTAAAGCTGAAGATTATAAAGAGTGGACAATGATGGCTAAAGGCGGCGCATCTTTAGCTCCTTATTATGAATTTGAAGAGAGAATCGACCCTGAGATTAAAGATAAAATTGCAAAACTTGCTGAGCAGATAATAAAAGGTGAATTTACAGTAAAGATTAATGATAAAGAGCCTAAATCTACATATTAATTCATGCCTGTACTTGAATTAAACGGCATAAATAAATCCTTTGGCTCACTGATTGCCAATCACGATATATCTTTATCCCTGGAAAAGGGAGAAGTACTGGCTCTACTTGGTGAAAATGGAGCAGGGAAAACCACTTTGATGAATATTCTGTTCGGTCACTACAGGGCTGATTCAGGACAGATCAGGGTAAATGGAAAAATTCTTGCTCCATGCTCCACTGAAAATGCAATTGAAGCAGGTATAGGAATGGTGCACCAGCATTTTACACTTGCAGACAACATGAGTGTACTGGATAATATCATGCTTGGCACTGAAAGCCTTTTTGCCCTTCGCACCAATAAATCAGGAGCAAGAAAAAAGATCAGAAAACTCTCACAGCAGTTTGGCCTTGCTGTAAACCCCGATGCCCGTATTACTGACATATCTGTGGGAGAACGGCAGAGGGTTGAGATTTTAAAGGTGTTGTACCGTAATGCTAAAATCCTGGTACTTGATGAACCAACTGCTGTTTTAACACCACAGGAGGTTGATCAGTTGTTTGCGACCCTTGATTTAATGCTTTCCAAGGGGCTTTCCATTATTTTTATATCTCACAAACTGCATGAAATACTGCAGATATCCCATCGTGTTGTTATACTCAGGCGTGGTCAAGTTGCAGGAGAGGTTGCAACAGAAGATGCTGACCGTGATATTCTGGCACATATGATGGTTGGAAAAGAGATTGAACGCCCTGAAGTTGACCATTTAACTCCTGGTAAGCCAGTAATAGAATTGAATAACTTAAGTGCTGGTGGTAACAAGAGAAAAACTGCTGAATTAAATCAGATCAATCTGAAGATCCATGAGCATGAAATTGTCGGAATTGCAGGAGTTTCAGGTAATGGCCAGTCAGTTCTGGCTGATGTCTTGTCTGGAATTCATGTCCCTGTAGACGGTACGATATCTTTTCTGGGAAAGGATGTTACCCGGACACGCTCTGATGAACTTGTGTCAATGGGTATTGGCAGAATACCTGAAGACAGACATCAGCAGGGTGTGATAGGTGATATGGCTTTGTGGGAGAATTTTATTATAGAAGACTTGAGAAAACTGCCTTTCTGGAGTTTTGGATGGCTTTTGAATGAGAAAGCATGCAGGGATTATGCAGACAGATTGATTAACAAATATGATGTGCGCTGCAGTAATATGGATGTTGATGCAAATCTGCTTTCCGGCGGCAATATGCAGAAGCTTATACTGGCAAGGGTTTTAGCACATAAGCCCAAATTTATTCTTGCCAATCAGCCTGTGAGGGGACTTGATGAAGGCGCAATTGCTGCAGTTCATGAAAAACTGTTTGAGGCTAAACGTGCAGGAGCCGGAATACTGCTAATATCAGAAGATCTTGATGAAATCTTTTCACTGTCGGATCGCATAGCAGTCATGCATCATGGACAATTGAGTATGCCTGTTGATATTGATAAAGCCACTGTAAAAGATGTTGGAGTCATGATGGCCGGTGATTTACAACTGGCAGGCAAGATGCAGGAGCTGGTCCATGCAGCTTGAACTTCGTGAAAAAAGATCTCTTATCATCGCTGCAACAGCACCCATTGCTGCAGTGGCTGCAGCTCTGGTTTTCAGCTCTGTGCTGATAATGTGGACTGGTGAGTCAGTTCTTCATGCCTATGCCATGCTGCTTAAAGGTGCATTTGGATCTGGTTTTGCCATAACTGAGACCCTGACCAGGGCTACTCCTTTAATTTTGACAGGGCTGGCCGCTGCTGTAGCTTTTAAAGCAAAATTCTGGAATATTGGAGGAGAGGGACAGCTTTACTGCGGTGCTCTTGCTGCAACCTGGGTTGGCAGCGGTATGATATCCCTGCCGCCTGTTTTAATGATCCCGTTTCTGTTTTTAGCCGGCGCTTTAGCAGGTGGTGTTGCTCTTATCATACCGGTATTTTTAAAAACCAGGCTGAATGTGGATGAAGTCGTTACAACACTGCTGCTTAATTTTGTGATTTTATTATTTGTAAATTTTCTCCTGGAAGGGCCTTTAAAAGATCCGATGTCCCTTGGCTGGCCCCAGGCTGCACCCATCATTGATACAGGGGTTCTGCCTGTAATAGTAGCAAAAAGCCGTCTTCACATCGGCTTTATAATTGCAGTTGTTTCAGCAGCAGGTATCTGGGCTCTGATGCGCTTCACTGTCTGGGGGTTTGAGCTCAGAGCTGTCGGGCAGAACAAGACAGCCTCTTTGTTTGCAGGTGTTTCAATCAATATGACGGTATTGAGAGTTGCTTTGATAAGCGGAGGACTTGCCGGGTTTGCAGGAGTCACGGAAGTTGCAGGTACAAAAGGGTATCTTACTCTGGATATATCAACAGGGTTTGGATACACCGGTATTGCCGTTGCAATGCTGGCAAATCTAAATCCTGCTGGAGTTATTTTTTCAGCAGTATTTCTTGCTTCAATATATGTTGGTGCAGATTCAATGAGCAGGGCAATAGAGATTCCCAACTATATAGCAGATGTTATTGTGGCTGCTTCAGTGCTTTCAGTGCTGATAAGCCTGATGCTGGTTAAATATAAAATCCGGTGGCGATAGGAGAGATAGAATCATGATTGATTTTCTGGAATTATTTCTCACTGCAGGTTTCTGGGCTGCAGCTATTCGTATTGCATGCCCGCTTATTCTGGGTACGATGGGAGAACTTATAAGCGAACGAGCCGGTGTTTTAAACCTTGGTATTGAAGGTATCATGACAATCGGTTCCATGGCGGGCTGGATGTGGGTGTTCCAGGGAGGAAGCCTCTGGGGCGGTATTATATTTGCCGCAGTCGTAGGAGGAGTATTTGGATTGGTCCACGCTGTTTTTACTGTGCATCTCGGACTTTCACAGCATGTTTCAGGGATCGGGCTTACCATGTTTGCCTCCTCTTTAAGTTTTTTTATCTTCCGGATGATGCTGCCGGCAAGTACCACACCACCTAAAATCAAACCATTTGAACCTGTAGATATCCCATGGTTGTCTGATCTGCCGTTTCTGGGTGAAGCAGTTTTTTCCCATACTCCGTTAACATATGCCTCTTTTGCTGTTGTACCTGTAGTAATATATATTCTCTTTCGTACTCCACTGGGACTGGCAGTGAGGATGGCAGGTGAAAGTCCTGCTGCAATGGAAGCTCAGGGAATTAATGTTCTTGTCATAAGGACAGGTGCAGTAGTGGCAGGAGGAGCATTAATGGCAGTTGGAGGAGCCTATCTGACCATGTCGGCATTTGATGCCTTCTATTTTGGAATGATAAACGGCCGCGGCTGGATATGTGTGGCCCTTGTTATCTTTGCCTCCTGGAATCCTGGCAAAGCTCTGTTCGGAGCCCTGCTGTTTGCGGGTCTTGATGCACTCCAGGTAAGGGTACAGCAGCTTGCAGGAAGTTTTATTCCATACCAGTTTTTTTTAATGGCTCCTTATATAATGAGCATTATAGCAATGGTGATAATGACAAGGAGGGCACGTTATCCAAAAGCCCTGCTCATACCATTTAGAAGGGGGGAAAAGATATAATCATGCTTGATCTTATCATACGTAATGCAAAACCTGCTGGCGAGAAGAAAATTGCTGATATAGCTGTTAACAACGGTAAGATAGTTTCCATCGGAAAAATCAGTGAAAAATCACTCCAGGAAATTGATGCAGGGGGAAATCTTGTTACAGCGCCCTTTGTTGATTCCCATTTTCACATGGATGCAGCCCTCACCTATGGAAGGCCGAGAAAGAATTTAAGCGGTACACTTCTTGAGGGAATCCGTCTGTGGAAAGAACTCAAACCAAGCCTGACCATTGATGAAATTAAAAAAAGAGCCAGGAAACTGTGCCGCTGGTCAATTGCCCGCGGTACACTTGCGATCAGAACCCATGTTGATATTTCCGATCCGGCTCTTACGGCGGTGCAGGCACTGATTGATATTCAAAAAGAGATGAAACCATGGCTTGATATTCAGCTTGTTGCTTTTCCCCAGGATGGTTTTCTGCGCCATAAAGGAGCAAAAGAAAATCTCCTGGCTGCCCTTGATATGGGAGTTGACGTGGTTGGCGGCATACCGCATTTTGAACGTACAATGAGTGACGGAACCGAGTCAGTTATACAGCTTTGCAGGATTGCAGCAGACCGGGGGCTTATGGTTGATATGCACTGTGATGAAACAGATGATCCCTTGTCAAGGCATATTGAGACCCTTGCATCTGAAACCCAGCGCCTGGGGCTGAATGGCAGGGTTGCAGGCTCTCATTTAACCTCCATGCACTCAATGGATAATTACTATGTTTCAAAACTTATACCTTTAATATCTGAGGCACAGCTTAGTGCCGTTGCAAATCCGCTGATCAATATAACTATACAGGGACGTCATGACAGCTATCCTAAACGGCGGGGTATGACAAGAGTAAAAGAGCTGATGGAAGCCGGCATTAATCTCTCATTCGGCCATGACTGCGTCATGGATCCGTGGTATTCACTGGGCAGCCATGATATGCTGGATGCTGCAAGCATGGGACTCCATGTAGGACAAATGACCGGTACTGAAGAGATGGAAAAATGTTTTGCAGCAGTTACTGTAAATGGAGCAAAAACTCTTGGACTGACTCAATACGGACTTGAACCCGGTAAAAATGCCGATCTTGTCATCCTCCAGTGCAGAAATGAAATAGAAGCAATGCGGCTTCACCCTGCAAGGCTGTTTGTGTTAAGGCAAGGAAAAATAATTGCAAGAACACCTCTGGTAAATCCTGAAATTTTTCCAGAGTCAGAAAATAAACCTGCCACATGGCCCGGTGCAGAGCTGGAAAATTTTTATCCCTGATAACTGTTATTCAGGCAGTCTATTCTGTTGATAATATCATCGGTTTGGAGTTATCACACAGAGGCTGCTGTCAAAAACAAATAATAGAAGAGGCAATATGAATATTACAATTATTGGAGCAGGTGCAATGGGAAGTCTTTTTGGCTCCTTTTTTGCAAAATCTGGAGAGAATGTCTTTCTAATTGACATATGGCAGGAACACGTGGATAAAATCAATGACAAGGGTGTTGAAATTGAGTTTAAAGGGAAAAAAAGCCGGGTTGGTATGAAAGCATCAACCAATATTGATGAAGCTCCTGAATCTGATCTGGTGATTGTCTTTGTAAAATCCTCCCAGACAGAGCAGGCAGCATTACAGGCCCTGCAATGTTTGAACAGCAGCGGGCTTGTCCTTACACTTCAGAATGGAATGGGTAATGCAGACACTATTTCACACATTGTTGACCCGGAAAAGGTTGTTGCAGGAACAACCTCCCACGGAGCAACTATTCTTTGTGCAGGAGCTATCCGTCATGCAGGGGCTGGACCCACAATAGTCGGAATGTGGTCAGGAAAAAAGAGTGAAAAACTTGAAAATATCAGGGAAATGTTTGGCAGAGCAGGCATTGATATTGTAATAGAGGATAATATACATTTAATTGTCTGGAAAAAATTGATAATCAATGTAGGAATAAATGCAATCACAGCCCTTACAGGGATAAAAAACGGCAGTATAGTTGATACTCATCCAACGGGTGAGCTTGTTCGATCTGCAGTGAAGGAGAGCTGTGATGTGGCTCTTGCCCATGGAGTTAAGCTTCCAGAGGATATTGCTGAGCAGGTATTTCAGGTTGCAAAGGCAACCGGACTCAACCGCTCATCCATGGGACAGGATGTTGATAACAGGAGGCAGACTGAAATTGATGCAATAAATGGTGCTGTAGTTAGTCTGGCGCAGAAAAAAGGCATAAAGGTCCCTGTAAACCGGACATTGACGGCACTTATTAAAACAATGCAGAAACATTACAAGGAGTAAATGTAAAATGGGCAGTAGAAAAGTGACAATACAGGATATTAAACAGGCAAAAAAAGATAACAGAAAACTTACAATGGTTACAGCCTATGACTATCCTTTTGGATTAATGGCAGATGAGGCCGGGGTTGATATTGTCCTTGTCGGTGACTCTCTCGGTATGGTGGTAATGGGGCTTGACGGTACAGTTGAAGTCACCATGGAGCACATGATACACCATATAAAGGCAGTCGTACAGGGATGTAAAAATGCTCTTATTGTCGGTGACATGCCGTTCATGAGTTACAATACATCCATACGGGAAGCTATTGTAAATGCGGGCAGGCTGATGAAAGAGGGTGGATGTGATGTTGTCAAGCTTGAGGGAGGAGTGGATTTTGCTCCTACGGTTGAAGCCATTGTAAAGGCGGGAATTCCGGTCCAGGGACACATAGGTCTGACACCCCAGACGGCAAGCGCACTTGGCGGTTTTAAAATGCAGGGGAAAGATGCAAAGGCAGCAAAACGGATTGTTGAAGATGCAAAGGCCCTTGAAGCTGCCGGCGTATTCTCAATAATCCTGGAAGCCGTACCGGCACCTCTTGGAGAGATTATTGCAGAATCTGTAAATGTGCCTGTTATTGGAATAGGTGCGGGAAACAGGGTGGATGGTCAGGTCCTTGTTACCCATGATATGATCGGCCTGTTTGATAAATTTGTTCCAAAATTTGTCAAACAGTATACACAGATAAGGCCTGTTATCATTGAGGCAATGAAAGCCTATAAAAAAGAGGTGACTGAAGCGTCTTTTCCCTCCGGTGAGCACTCCTTTAATATGCCTGAAGAAACGCTGGAAGAGTTAAAAACAATCTTGAAATAATCATTAAACGTTTTTGGAGTAACAGATGAAAATTGTCATTGCCATGATGAAACATGAAACCAATACCTTTTCCCCTGTTATGACTGACTGGGAGCGTTTTGAAAACTGGGGAGCTTATTTTGGCAGAGAAGCACTGAAAAAATATGAGAATACAGGTATGCCGATGGCTGCCTATATTGATCTTGCAAAAAAAGAGGGCGCCCGGATCGTAACCCCTGTTGCAGCTGAAGCCATGCCTTCAGGAATTGTAACAGCCGATGCATATGACAGATTATCAGACGCAATACTGGAATCCATTGTAAAAGGGTGTGATCTTGCACTTTTGGATCTCCATGGAGCCATGGTAAGCGATTTATTTAAAGATGGAGAGGGTACACTGCTGGAAAAAATAAGGGCAGAAGTACCTGGCCTGCCAATTGGTGTGACCTGTGATTTCCACTGTAATCTTACCAGGAAAATGGTGGATAATTGTACGGCCCTGGTTGGTTATAAAACATATCCGCATGTTGATATGTATGATATGGGAATGCAGGTTGGCAAAATAATGACGGCGTGTATAAAAGGGGAAAATACGCCTGTAATGAAAAGAGTACAGCTTCCTCTCATTGCACATACTCTTAAACAGGGAAGTGATGACCAGCCTGTTAAATCACTTATTGCTGAATGCAGAAAAGCAGAACAGAATAAATCCATTCTGGCAGCTACATTTTTTGGTGGGTTTCCCCTGTCTGACATGGCAGACAGTGGAGCAAGTGTGGTTGTTATTGCTGACAATGATAAAAACAAGGCAGGTGAACAGGCAGATGAGATAGCACAGCTTGCATGGTCCAGGCGGTCTGAGTTTGTTTATCATACAGGTTCACTGGAAAAATCTGTAAGTGACGCTAAAAAACAGTCTGAATATCCTGTTATTCTGCTTGATCATGAAGATAACTGCGGCTCAGGCGGCACCCAGGATGTCATGGCAGTCATAAAGGAGGTTATAAAACAGGATCTTGAAGGAGTTGCCGTTGCAGCAGTTTATGATCCTGATGCGGTAAAGGAGATGCAGAAAGCCGGTGTGGGTAAGAAAATAAAACTGTCACTTGGCGGAAAAATGTCTGCTCCGTCACTTGGCCTTGAAAAAAAACCGCTTGAAATTGAGGGCAGGGTAAAAGTCCTGACCGATGGCAGGTGGACTGTTCATGGACCAATGTATACCGGAGTACAGGTGGATATGGGGCCAACTGCTCTTTTTGATACGGGTAAAGTAAAAATTGTTGTTGTTTCTCTACACCATGAACCGTGGGATACAGGTGTATTCACCTCTGTAGGGATTCAGCCGGAACATGAAAAATATCTGCTCTTGAAATCACGCATACATTACAGGGCAGGTTTTGCTCCAATTGGAAAGAAGACAATCCATTGCGACGGAGAGGGAGTGACAACATCCAGGAATGAGCTGCTGAACTATAAATATTTAAGAAGACCCGTATATCCGCTGGATGAAGATATGCCCCTGGATTTACATTTTTCTTAGGAGATAAGGTGGAAAACCAATGATAAAAACAGGTGAAAAAAATCTCATCACAGATGTTCCCGGGATCAAAGTGGGCAATGTCCAGGATGATGAGCTTAGAAGCGGCGTAACAGTGGTTAAGCCGGATGATCCGGCTGTTGCGTCAGTGGATGTCAGGGGTGGCGGACCGGGAAGCCGTGAAACCGAGGCATTAAACTCCGACTGCCTTGTGGATGTAGTCCACTCAATTGTTTTAAGTGGCGGTTCAGCATATGGACTGGATGCAGCCGGCGGCGTCATGTCTTATCTTGCAAAAAAGAAAATCGGTTTTCAACTGGAAGATGCCATTATTCCCATTGTGCCAAGTGCTATTTTATTTGATCTCTTAAACGGCGGAAATAAGAACTGGGGAGAAATATCACCCTATTCAGCCATGGGGTATAAAGCAGTAAGTCAGTGTGATGTTGATTTTCAACTCGGAAATCATGGAGCCGGGACAGGAGCTGTTGCAGGCGGAATAAAAGGCGGTCTTGGAAGTGCCTCTTTTGTTTATGAAGAAAAAGAGAGTGAAATAACGGTGGGAGCTGTTGCAGCAGTAAATTCCATGGGATCTGTAACAATGCCTGACAGCTCTGTGATGTGGGCTGCACCATTTGAACGTGACAGAGAGCTGGGAGGACAGAAAGCAGCAAAAGAAGGTTTTGAATATAATCTTGACTATAAATTTGAACTTCCCGTTGGAAAAAATACCACCATTGTGGTCGTTGCAACGGATGCTGTTTTGACAAAATCCCAGGCAAGGCGGGTGGCTATCATGGCACAGGACGGTCTTGCCAGGGCGATAAGACCGGTGCACTCTCCCTTTGACGGAGACAGCCTGTTTGTTCTGTCAACTGGAAAAAAAGAGTTATCAGAACCGGTTACAGGCATCTCCAGGCTTGGAATGCTGGCAGCTGATTGTGTTGCAAGAGCTATTGCAAGAGGTGTTTATGAAGCTGAAAGTATGGGAGGTTTTAAAAGTTATAAATCTCTTTTTGATAAATCCTGAAAACAGTGAACGGATTTAGAGAGAAAGGCCAAAGCTGGTTACAACAGTTGATCAGCTCATTAATATATCAATCATTATAAAAGGAGAAACAACTATGAAAGGTTTGAAGTATGCATTATTTAGCCTGTGTGTAGTAGCGACACTATTGATTGCGCCTTCAGCAATGGCAGCAAAAAGTAGTTTCAGCATGGGAATTGTGCTGGAACCGCCTCACCTTGACCCAACAGCAGGTGCAGCAGCAGCAATTGATGAAATTGTTTATGCCAATGTGTTTGAAGGATTGACAAGAATAGACAGAAATGGTGCGGTGAAACCGGCTCTGGCTGAAAGCTGGGATATCTCTGCGGATAAAAAAGTGTATACGTTTCATCTGCAGCAGGGCGTTAAATTCCATGATGGTTCAGAGTTTGATGCATCAGATGTTTTATTCTCTTTTGAAAGAGCTCGTTCAGAAAAAAGCGTCAATGCGCAAAAAACTCTGTTCAAGCCCATTAAATCGGTAGAGCAAAAAGATGCCAGTACAGTAGTCATTACTCTGAATCAGGTGACAGGAAGCTTTCTGTTTAATATGGGATGGGGAGATGCTGTTATTGTAGATTCCGCAAGTGCTGATAAAAATAAAAGCAATCCTGTTGGAACAGGTCCTTTTAAGTTTAAAAGATGGGTAAAGGGCGATAGAATTGAGCTGGTGAAGAATGACTCCTACTGGGGAACAGCTGCAAAGTTAAATAAAGCAACCTTTAAGATTATTCCTGATCCTGCTGCAGCTGTCTCAGCAATGCTTGCAGGAGATATTGATGCGTTTGCAAATATTCCGGCACCCGAGACCATGTCTCAGTTCAAGGCTGATCCGCGATTTAAAGTTGTGATTGGAAGTACAGAGGGAGAGACAATTTTATCAACCAACAATACACGCGGCCCCTTTGCCAAGTTAAAAGTAAGACAGGCTGTTGCCCATGCTCTGGACCGCAAGGCAATAATTGATGGAGCAATGTTTGGTTTTGGAACTCCCATAGGAACCCATTTCGCACCTCACCATCCAGCATATGTTGACCTTGTAAACAAGTATGAATTTAATATATCAAAAGCCAAAGCCTTGTTAAAGGAAGCGGGATATCCTGACGGGTTTAAAGCGGTTATCAAACTGCCGCCTCCAAGTTATGCAAGAAGGGGCGGAGAAATTGTGGCCTCTCAGCTTGCCAAAATCGGTATTCAACTTGAAATTATACCTGTAGAGTGGGCCCAGTGGCTTGACCAGGTATTTAAAAAGAGAGATTATGACCTTACAATAGTTTCTCATACAGAACCCATGGATATTGGTATTTATGCACGTAACGACTACTATTTTAACTATGACAGCCCTGCATTTCAGGCATTGATGACTGAACTGGATGCAACGGTTGATGTTGGAAAACGGTATAAAATCATGGGTGATGCGCAGCGCATGATATCAGAAGAGTGCGTTAATGGTTTCATGTTCCAGCTTGCCAAACACGGTGTCTGGAATAAGAACGTTAAAGGTCTATGGGAAAACAGCCCGGTTCAGGCTAATGATTTAACAGAAGTTTACTGGTCAAAATAGTTTTTTCATGACAGTTTGTAAATCCGGTTAAATGCTGAAAAGCTCTGCAACCCCATTATAGCCCTGTGCGTAAAGGGTTGCAGAACTTTAAACATGATACATCCAGGATATGCCATGATGCCCGGTTTGTTTCCGGGGTTTTGTCTTTAAAATAAATAAGAGTGGAAGTTTAAACTAAATTTAACATATGAAATTTTTTTTATTCAAACGGCTGATAACGATGTTTATAACGTTACTGGTCGCCTCATCTGTTGTTTTCTGTGTGCTTGAAATTTTACCGGGAGATCCTGCTGCTGTTATGCTCGGTATAAATGCCGAGGCTGATACCCTGGCATCTCTGCGGGCTGAACTCGGACTTGACAGGCCTGTAGCTGTTCGTTATGTGAGCTGGCTGTGTGATATCGTAAAGGGAGATTTCGGAATAAGCTATACCTATGATGTCCCGGTTATAGAGCTTATCAGGGAGAGAATTTACCTCAGCCTCCCCCTTGCTGTTTTAGCGATTACGCTTTCAACTTTAATTGCAATTCCCCTGGGAATTATAGCTGCTTCAAACCACTCCAAACCGCTTGATTTTTTTGTGATGATATTTTCCCAGCTTGGTATTGCCATTCCCAATTTCTGGTTTGCCCTGCTTTTAATTATTCTATTCTCAGTATTTCTCGGGGTTTTACCGGCTGGTGGATTTGCCGGGTGGGATGCCGGGATTATGCCGGCTCTCTCATCCTTACTGCTCCCTACTGTTGCCCTGGCGCTTCCCCAGGCAGCTATTCTGACAAGGGTAACAAGATCGTCACTGCTGGAGATTCTAAAGGAAGATTTTATCAGGACTGCCCAGGCCAAGGGAAGCAGCAACAGACGGGTATTGTGGCGTCACGCCCTGAGAAATGCAATGATCCCGGTTGTGACGATCATGGGGCTGCAATTCTCTTTTTTACTGGCTGGAACCATCATTATCGAGAATGTCTTCTACCTGCCCGGCATTGGAAGATTGATTTTTCAGGCCATTGCGCAGCGAGATCTGATTGTGGTGAAAAATCTTGTTATCCTGCTCGCAGCAGCTGTGATAGTTATCAATTTTATTGTTGATATGCTTTATGCAGTCATTGACCCGCGACTGAGGGGTGCCCAGAATGTTTGAGCGGTTCAGGGAAGTATTTCTTCATGGAATAAAAAACAGGAATTTTGTTGCAGGCGGTATCATTACCATCGGTTTTTTCGGGCTGGCCCTGCTCTCTTATGTCTGGAGTCCGCATCCTGTAGAAAATATAAATATTTCAGATAAACTGTTAAGCCCCAGCAGCAAATATCTGCTTGGTACGGATCATTTTGGCCGAGATATTTTATCTATGCTGATCATGGGTGCTAAAAATTCAATAATTGTAGCCTTTATAGCCATTGGTATCGGACTTGGTATCGGCGTTCCCCTCGGATTAGCTGCTGCATCCCAGAGAGGATGGACAGATGAGCTGATCATGCGGTTTAATGATTTTACCCTGGCTTTTCCCTCTCTTATCTCAGCCATTATGATTACTGCAATTCTGGGACCGGGAGCAGTAAATTCCATCATTGCCATTGGAATTTTTAATATTCCCGTCTTTGCCCGGGTGGTAAGGGGAGCAGCACTGAATATATGGAAAAAAGAGTTTATACTGGCAGCATTAAGTGCCGGGAAATCAAAGATGCGGATTTCCATTGAGCATGTTCTGCCCAACACGTCAAGTGTTTTAATTGTACAGGCTACCATTCAGTTTGCCATAGGAATTCTTGCAGAAGCAGGTTTGAGCTATCTTGGCCTGGGAACCCAGCCTCCGGCTGCAAGCTGGGGGAAGATGCTCAATGAAGCGCAGACATTTTTACACTTTGCACCGCAGCTGGCAATATATCCGGGTGCGGCAATAGCATTTACAGTACTTGGATTAAATCTTTTCGGCGATGGGTTAAGAGATGTTCTGGATCCAAAACTCAGACGGAACAGGTAGGTTGCATGGCACTCCTGAAGGTTGAAAATCTGTATGTGACATTAAATACGCTTGATGGTCCTCTCCAGATCATCAAAGGTGTTGACTTTTCCATTGAAAAAGGAGAACGGCTTGGTATTGTGGGAGAGTCAGGCTGTGGAAAATCCATTACCTCTCTTGCTGTCATGGCGCTTCTTCCTCCTGGTGCCAGAGTGGAAGGGGAGATCCTTTTGAATGGACAAAATATTAATCTGCTCAACAGCAGCGAGATGTGCAGAATAAGGGGAGATAAAATCGGTATGATTTTTCAGGAACCCATGACAGCACTGAATCCTGTAAAGACAATCGGCGCCCAGGTTGCAGAGAGTCTGATCCTTCATCGAAAAATGAAAAAGGCTCAGATCAGATATAAAGTTGAAGAGCTGCTGAAAAGTGTTGACATGCCTGTGAAGCGATTCAGCCTGAACCTTTATCCTCACCAGCTTTCCGGAGGACAGCGGCAGAGGGTGATGATTGCAATGGCAATTGCCTGTAAACCGGATATTCTGATTGCTGATGAACCGACCACTGCCCTTGATGTAACTGTTCAGGAACAGATTCTGGACCTGATAAAAGAACTTGCTGTCAAATATGGGATGGCTTTGATCATGATAAGCCATGACCTTGGTGTAATTGCACAGACAACAGAAAAAGTTATGGTCATGTATGCTGGAAAAGCCATGGAGCAGGGAAGGACATCACAGGTGTTTAAACATATGGGACATCCCTATACACACGGTTTATTTGCTGCAATTCCAAAACCGGGTTCCTCCCTGATTAAAGGTAAAAAACGTCTCAGTACAATTCCAGGAAGTGTTCCTGATCCAAAAGAAAATATCAGAGGCTGTATTTTTGCACCAAGGTGCAGTTCTGCAGATGACATCTGCCTGAAAGCCGAACCCGGGAGGTATTTTATTGAACCAGATCACCATATAAAATGTTTTCATCCGGTCCTGGAGGAGGCACAATAAAAACATGTCTCTTGTGAGAGTTGAAAATTTAGTCAAGGACTATAAACTGCCCAGAAAAAAAATTTTGGGGAAAGTGCCTGTTTTCAGGGCACTGGATGGTGTAAATCTCACCATTGACAGGGGAGAAAGCTTTGGTGTCGTCGGAGAATCAGGTTGTGGGAAATCAACTTTGGCAAGGATTGTAATGGCACTGGATTTTCCAACATCAGGAAATGTCTATTACAATGATATTGAACTCTTTTCAGCTTCAAAGAGCAGATTGAGGAAATTGAGAAAGCATTTTCAAATGGTGTTCCAGGATCCATACAGCTCTTTAAATCCAAGAAAAAAGATTATCTCCATTGTTTCAGAACCTCTGAGTATGCTTGAAAAATCGATTTCAAGGCAGGAGTGCAGAGCCAGGGTCGAATCAATACTTGAGGAGGTAGGACTCAAAGCAGCAGATATTGACAAATATCCCCATGAATTCTCCGGAGGACAAAGACAGAGAATTGCCATTGCAAGGGCTTTGATAACAAAACCATCTTTTATTGTTGCAGATGAGTCCGTATCTGCCCTTGATGTTTCTGTTCAGGCCCAGGTGCTTAACCTGATGATGGATCTTCAGGAAAAATATAACCTTGCTTTTATGTTTATCAGCCATGATCTGAGTGTGGTGGAATATATAACCCAGAGGCTGGCAGTTATCTATCTTGGCAGAATCGTAGAGATCGGCATAACCGGTAAAATTTTTGAAAAAGCACTTCACCCCTATACCCAATTACTCTTTTCAGCAATTCCCGATGTTGATCCTGATATGAAGAAAAGAGAGACAAAAAATGTGGAATCAATTTTCAGTCGGGCAGATTCAGGCTGCGTGTTTATTGATCGCTGCCCCATGGCTGCCCGTATCTGCCAGAAAGAGATTCCTCTTCTCCAGGGGGAGATGGATCACCAGTATGCATGCCATTATAAGAGTGTGTAGCCACAATGGTAGCATTTCCGGGAAGACCACTGCCCGGTTAGTCTCTCTCTTCACCATCACGCTCCGGTTTTGTCTGAACCTGCAGCAACCGGGTATGTATCTCAAAAGAAGTAATCCTGGTAAAAATAGAGTGCCGGAGATCCGCCGGTATGGAGGAAGAGGACACTGTCCCTGCTGCTGAAGCGTCCTTGACGAATGAGATGAATCAGGCCTGCCATGGCTTTGCCGGAGTAGACAGGATCAAGGAGAATCGCTTCAGTCTGTGCAGTTATTTTCACAGCTTCAATCATCTGTTCATTGGGTAATGAATAGCCGGGCCATAACATGTCATCCATGCAGTTCACCACTTCTCCGGGCACCTCTATATCATGCCCCAGAAAATTGACGGTTTGCTGAACTGTTGCGTGCACGCGGTCGATCTGCGGTTCCTTTTCCCGGCGGACATTGATGCCTGTAACCGGAATTTTCGAATTCATCAGAAAGAGACCGGCCAGCAGACCGCCATGGGTGCCGCCGCTGCCGCTGGGGGTAATGATATGGTTCATGTGCACACCCATCTCAAAGAGCTGATGCATGATTTCCAGGGCGCAGGCGACATAACCCAGCGCACTCATGGCGCAGGCATTACTGCCGTCAACAATATACGGCCTGAGTCCCTCGACCTTCGCTTCCTCAGCCATCTCTTTCATGATGGCAACCTCGTCGGAACCACTGGGTACCAGCCTCATTTTATCGACATTCAACAGGTTGAAAAGAAAATTGTTACCACTGGCTTTTGGGTCATAGGAGCCAGGGACCCTCTCCTCAATCATGAACCAGCATCTGAGTCCTTCCTTTTTTGCTGCAGCCAGGGTCAGGCGGCAATGGTTTGACTGAACAGCGCCACAGGTGATAATCGTATCACAGCCCTGAGAAAGGGCATCTGCAATTACAAACTCCAGTTTTCGGGTTTTGTTACCCCCTCCGGCGAGACCGAGATGATCATCGCGTTTAATATAGATGGCGGGTCCGCCTAATTCGCGGCTTAAATTTTCAAGTTTTTCAATAGGAGTCATACCGTTCAGATACCTTCTGCGCGGATATTTTGTTAAATCCATGGTAAATTTCCTTTCTGTTCAGGTGCTTTTATCATACAACCGGTTCTCCACTAAAAAATTTTAATATTATTTTTGTCAATCATATTAAAATAATATATTATACAGTATCTTTTTTATAAATATAAAAATGAGGAGGTTAATATAATAAATAAAAAAAGAAGATGTTCTGCAGCAGGGAATTCTGAAAATTCCTGAATAATTCTGTTGCAGTGCAGGACAAGGTAATGAATCCCGGCCGATATGACCTTTACCAGTAACCGTGCAAATGTTTTTAAGGACGTTTGACCAATTTAATAAACTATTTTTGACAGAAATAATGGAGGAGAAGAATGCCGTCACTGAATGGAAGCAAGACAGAGAAAAATATTTTAACCGCTTTTGCAGGAGAGTCCCAGGCACGAAACAGGTATACTTATTTTGCTTCTCAGGCAAAAAAAGAGGGATATGTACAGATTCAAGCCATTTTTGAGGAAACTGCCGACCATGAGAAAGAGCATGCTAAAAGATTGTTCAAATATCTGAAATCGGGATCTGAAGTGGAAATTACAGCCGCTTTTCCTGCCGGAACCATAGGAAAAACCGTGGAAAACCTTATTGAGTCAGCAGGTGGAGAAAATTATGAGCATACTACCATGTATCCTGAATTTGCAGCCACTGCCCGTGAAGAAGGTTTCAATGATATTGCCAGGACATTTGAATCTATTGCAGTTGCAGAATTGTACCACGAGCAGAGATATCTGGCGCTTTTGGAAAATATTAAAAAAAACAGGGTATTCAAACGGGATATGAATGTAAAATGGCGCTGCCGGAACTGTGGATACAATCATGAAGATTCTGAGGCCCCTGAAGTCTGTCCTGCCTGCGCCCATGCTAAGGCCCATTTTGAATTAAAGCCTGAAAATTATTAATACCACCTCGCCCAGAATGGTTCCGGGTATAATTTTTAATCTGCCTCCGGTTCTTTAAAAGCTGACCGGAGGCATTTCTGCTGTCCTATGTGGATTTTTTATCTGTGTAAAACATACCCATAGGCTCATCATCAAGTCCGAGAATATCTAAAAAAGATTGAAGTTTGTTCATATTTACTGCCTCCTGTGGTGAACAAAGCCTGTACAGTCATTATTCAAGTTGCAAAACTGCAGACTCAATTTGTTTTTAATGATTCATTATCTGTTTTTCAAACAAACATGAAGATTACAGGATAGTGAGGCAGGTGTTAATCTTTTACAATAATAACTCTGCACTCTTTTAAAAATGTGTGCCGTTCTGTGGTTTTTTCCAGCAAGCTGAAATCCGGCATACTTATGACAAGGGCTGTATTTTCTTCTCCTGCAATTCTCAATCCCTTGATGATCAGGGGATTTTTCCCTATCCTGTCATCTTTTAAAGCAAGATCCATATTACAATAATATCTGCACACGCCATTCTGAACAGCAAATTCTCTGCTGATAAATGTTGAGGAGTATATGTCGTGACCTTTTTCACTGATAATCACAGGGTTAAGTACAGGCTTGACTTTCAGTTTCCGTGCATCAATAATCAAACCAGTGTATGGATTTTTTTTTCTTCTGTTATGATTCTCTTCCAGTTCTTCTAAATTGATCTGGGATATCTGTTTTATTTTTTCAGGCAGTACCAGCTGTAAAAAGCCACCCAGTATACTGGTCTGGACAGTAAGTTCAACTGCAAGTGCTGATGTATAGTACTGCTGTATACTGACAGCATCTCTTGCTGTTTTTTCAATCTCTGCCAGCACAACATCATTTCTGGATGCATATTCGCCAACCGTTAATGAATCGCTGATTATCAGCTGCTTTAAAATATTGATGACATGGCGGTTTGCATCAGCTCTTGCTGATCCTGGAACTGATTTAAGGGATGTCTGCGTTTTATTTTTAGCAGAGGCTCTACCCGTTGCCAGGATATTACCGGTTGTCCAGTTTATTAATCCATGTTCCAGCCGGGTAATACAATGGGTGCCTTTATCTGATTTCTGCGCTGCAGTTGAGATGGATATTTGAAAACAGAAGAGAAAAATAAAAATAAACAGAAGAGAAGGTGTAAATAATCTTCTGCAGAATTTTTGAAGATGTCTGTTAATTATTCTCATTATCTAAAAAATTTTGTTCTAT
The DNA here is from genome assembly GCA_964636495.1 of uncultured Desulfobacula sp. Taxonomy (GTDB): domain Bacteria; phylum Desulfobacterota; class Desulfobacteria; order Desulfobacterales; family Desulfobacteraceae; genus Desulfobacula. The sequence continues at coordinate 32,109 of CAZWSL010000016.1, forward strand.
AAAGTCAGTCAGCTCAGTGATATCATTCAATCCAAACAGAGGTACATCAGGCCTGTATCCTGAGTCGGTAACAAAGGCAACAAGATTTTTGTCCTCCATGCAGAGGGGATGCTCATGTATACTTTGTGTCCGGAAAATTTCAATTTTCGGCAGATTCTGTTTTTTAAAGCCTTCAGCAAGGATAATGTCATTATCAGCAAGATAATCTTGCATTTTTTCAATATAATTTCTTGTATCATCCTTTATCATTGCAATTTTATCTCGGGTAAGTACCAGTGTTCCTGCAGCTCCTGCCTGTTTATGGCGCCAGCTGTCTTTACCCTCCTTATCCATTTCAAATCCGTCATGGACATGTTTTACAGAGCCTATTTTATACCCTCTCTCTGTCAGCCGGGAAATAAGTCTTTCAATGAGTGTGGTTTTACCTGAATTGGATTTTCCTACAATTGTAATTATGTTAGTTTTCATTTTTTATTTTGCAATCTTAGAATTTTTTTAAATAAAATAGTCTTCATGTGTAAAAAGTCAAGAAAGAGATCTTTACAAAAAAAAAATGTCTTTATATGATAATGGCTGCCGTAACAGAAATATCTGTTTTGTAAAAGCCTCAGCAGACTGATATTTAGAGAGGGGAGAAGCCGCCTGCTGTTTCCTTTCTGGAGCATTATATATTTTTTATACAGGGGAGTGGATATGGGTGAAATGCTTTCAACCAAAGAAGTTGCAAAATTTTTAAATATTAATGAAAAAATGGTCTATTCATTAATAGCAGATAAAGGTCTGCCTGCGTCCAAGGTTACCGGGAAGTGGCTGTTTCCCAGAAAGCTTGTCTATCAATGGATAGAATCAGGGACTCAAAATTTTCCACAACTCGCTAAACTGCCGCCTTATCACGGACTGGTCCTCATTGCCGGCAGCAATGATTTACTATTGGATAAATTGATTGCAACTTTTAACCGGAAGCATGAAAATCATATGGCCATGTTTGGGATGGCGGGTTCAATGGGCGGTCTGAAAGCACTGAGGCATAATCGCTGTCACATAGCTTCAAGCCATCTTGTTGCGGATAATGAAGAGTATAATTTCCCATTTTTAAGAGATGAAATGAATTATATGCCTGCAGTGGTAAATTTCAGTTTACGGGAGCAGGGCATTATTGTTCAGAAAGACAATCCAAAAAAGATCAAATCTGTAAAAGATCTGGGAAAAGCAGGTATCACAATTGTCAATAGAGAGATTGGTACCGGCACAAGGCAGCTTTTTGATAAAGAGTTGAAAAAAGCCGGTGTAAAAGGAAACCGGATAGAAGGATATGAGAACTCTCTTTCAAAACATATGGACATTGGTTTACATATATTGACAGGTGATGCAGATGCAGGACCTGGAATAAGACCTGTTGCAAATAGTCTCGGGCTTGGTTTTATTCCTCTGTGCTGGGAACGTTTTGATCTGCTGATAACCAAAGAGCGGTTTTTTGACAAGGGGATTCAGCTTTTTCTCTCACTTTTAAAGGGAAAGATGATTCAAACCATTGCTGACAGGTTGGGTGGCTATGATTTATCCATGTCAGGCAGAATGGTTTACCCTGAATCTTAGCCTGATAACGGGTATAAAATATACGATTACAAGCTATCGGATATTTGAAAAAGCAACATATCTGTCCATTATTTTTTTTAACCCGGTCATTTCCCGGTTTGAAAAGAAATCAGAGCCTGATCCCGGATAGGCCGGGCTGAGCATTTTTACATTTTTTGAGCATTTTTGAAAAATAAATCTTTTTGCACCTGTAATCATTTTACCGATATCCTCTATTTTTTCACTGTTTACAAATGGTTTGCTGCATGTGGTTCTGAATTCATAGTCAGGTGCATGCTGCATCAAAAGACCTATACTGCGTAAAATGATCGTGGTGTCAAATTTGCCTGAAGTTACACTGTTATAATTTTCAAGGCTGGTTTTTATATCCATTGCAATGTAATCAACAAGACTGTTTTTCAACAGCTCTTCAAGGACTCCCGGCCGCGTCCCGTTTGTGTCTATTTTTATTTTAAAGCCCATGGCTTTGATTATGTTGCAAAATGTTATCAGATCCTTTTGCAGAGTCGGCTCTCCTCCGGTAATGACAACCCCATCTAGAAATTTTCTCCTTGTCTCCAGAAAGCTGAAGATCTTATTTTCATCATAAAGCCTTGCTTCAGCATTTAAATGGCTTACCACAAGTTCCGGGTTGTGGCAGTATGGACATATGAGATTACACCCCTGGGTAAAGACAGCGCATGCCAGGGTTCCCGGGAAATCAATCAGGGTGTTTTTCTGAAATCCGCCTATATACATTTCCGCTAACACGCTTCCTTTAAGGGGTTAAATGTCTTTCTCATGCCAAATTCCGTCTGTTTACCATCATTCCACTGCCCCACAGGCCTCAAGTATCCGACAACCCTTGAGTAGACTTCTGTAGGTGCATTGCATTTCATACACACTGCATGCTCTCCTGAAATATAGCCGTGGGAAGGGCAGACACTGAATGTGGGCGTTAAAGTAAAATATGGCAGTTTAAAGGATTTTGACACTCTGTCCACAACATTTTTTACTACCTGGGAGTCTATGACTTCTTCTCCAAGGAAAAGGTGCTGGACAGTTCCACCGGTATACCTGGTCTGCAGTCTGTCCTGAAGTTCAAGTGCTTCAAATATATCGTCTGTATAATTTACAGGGAGATGGGTTGAGTTGGTATAAAACGGATCTTTCCCCTGTTGATACTCCTCTTCATTGGCACAGATGATATCTTCATATTTTGCTTTATCCATACTTGCAAAACGATATGTTGTGCCCTCTGCCGGAGTTGCTTCAAGGTTGAAGATCTCATCTGTTTTTTCCTGCAGTTTCTCGATACGCTTTCTGATATGATCCATCACTTTCACCGCAAAATTCTGTCCGGTTTCAGAAGCGATATTTTCATTAAGAAAGTTAAGGCAGGCTTCATTCATTCCAAGTATACCAATAGTTGAAAAATGGTTACGCCAGTATAAGCCGCTACTCTCCTTTATTTTTCTTAAATAGAATTTTGAATATGGATAGAGATCTCCATCTGTAAATTTTTCAAGCATTTTACGCTTGATACTCAAAGAGTCGGAAGCGTGTTTTATAAGCGTGTCCACTTTTTTAAAAAAATCGTCTTCATCCTGTGCAAGATACCCGATTCTGGGAAGATTTATGGTCACAACTCCTATAGAGCCTGTTAAGGGGTTTGCACCAAAAAGCCCCCCCCCTCTTTTCCTCAACTCTCTGTTATCCAGTCTTAATCTGCAGCACATTGAGCGGGCATCTTCAGGGTCCATATCAGAATTTACAAAGTTTGAAAAATAGGGTATTCCATATTTTCCGGTCATTTTCCAGATATTTATAAGGTTTGGATTGTTCCAGTCAAAATCCTCGGTTATGTTATAGGTTGGAATGGGAAAGGTAAAAACTCTTCCTTTTGCATCACCCTCCATCATCACTTCTGCAAAAGCTGAATTGAGCATATCCATCTCTTTTTGATAACCTGCATATGTATCGCTTTTATATTCTCCTCCCGTAACAACCGGGGAATTCTTTAAAGTTGAAGGAACAATAAGATCCATGGTTATATTTGTAAAAGGGGTCTGAAATCCTACCCGTGTCGGGATGTTTATATTAAAGACAAACTCCTGAAGAGCCTGTTTCACCTCTCTGTAAGAGAGTTTATCCTCCCTGATAAACGGGGCAAGCAGGGTATCAAAATTGGACATTGCCTGGGCACCGGCAGCCTCTCCCTGCAATGTGTAGAAAAAATTAACAATTTGTCCAAGGGCACTGCGGAAATGCTTTGGAGGAGATGACTCCACCTTGCCTGCAACACCTTTAAATCCTTCAAGCAGAAGGTCTTGCAGATCCCAGCCAACACAATATACGGACAGGAGACTTAAGTCGTGGATATGGATGTCTCCGTTATAATGGGCATCTCTGACAGCCGGAGGATAGATTTTATTCAGCCAGTATTCTGTTGTAATATCTGAAGAGATATAATTGTTCAGGCCCTGAAGAGAATAACTCATATTGGAGTTTTCTTTAACTTTCCAGTCCATCCTGCTGATATAGGATTCCATCAGGCCGACATTCTCCTTTATGGCAATTCTTCTAATCTGATTATGCTGCTCCCGGTATATGATATATGCTTTGGCTGTTTTATAAAAAGGAGAGTCCAGAAGAACTCTTTCCACAATATCCTGGATTTCCTCTACTTCAGGAACAGGACCCAGGCGAAGGTCACGTGCAAGGGTAATGGCTTTCATTGTCATCTTTACAGCTTCTCTGCCATTAAATTCTCCAGTAGCTTCACCTGCTTTTTTTAATGCATTTGTAATTTTTGATGAATCAAACTCAGCAACTCTGCCATCTCGTTTTTTTATCTGCTCAAACATTTATCTATTCCTTGAAATATAGTTGAAATTATAATATGTTTCTATCGGTCTGTGGAAAATATAAATCATTAATGTTAATCCAATAGAGATTTAATCAATATATTGTGGTTTGTCAATAAAAATAATCAATATATTGTGATTAATAAAACCAGGTTTTATAAGTAGATGCAATTAAACAATAATCCGGTTTTTAGAAAAGCGATTGTACCATGGTATGATTCCACTCCGCTCTGCCGGGCAACGATATTTATCATGCTCCTGGTATTTGCCTTTGCCGTTGCCGGAGTTATCGTGGCTGTGAATAATCTTAAATTTACCGGACATTTATGGTTTCCTGTCCTGCTGGGATGCTTAAGCCTTTTTCTTGTAATAAAGATTTTTTTCAGGTTGAGAGTCCGATCCAGAATTGACACGGATTTATAAATATTCTCCACTGAAAAAATAGATATCCTGCTCATGATATAAATCTTTTGCCAGTGCCTCATATTTGTTTGTCTGGGGCTGTGTAGCATGCTGATGCGATGTGAGCAGGCCAAAATAGACGAAGAGGGGGCTGTTCAAATTTTTATCTGGAAAAGAGATCAGAGCTCTGCAGCAGGGTTTCAATGAGATGATATAAAATTTTTGCTGTCACCCCCCATATAACGACATCTTCGTAAGGATATTGAAGCTCCATGATATCAGGCGGGTAGAGATGAAATTTTTTTGTAATGTGAATATCAATTAAATGGTCAAGGGGAATTTTAAAATATCTTGATATCTCATTTTCATCACACCGGATACTGTCTTTTTGATTCCATATGCCTGCAAATGCTTCAATATTTTTATTGTTGATGGTTTGAAAATGCCCTAAAGATCCTATAAATTCAACATTCTGCTCTACTATACCAAGTTCCTCTGAAAGCTCCCTTAATGCGGTCTCTTTTGTCGTTAAATCACTTTTATCTTTATGCCCGCCCGGGAAAGCCATCTGATTTGCCCAGGGGTATCCCTCAACGTCAGCCTTCTGGATAAACAGCAGTTCTATCTGCTGATTAAATACAAACAGTGCTATGACACTTGTCGGCTGGAATAGATCATAGTCAGGAGGTCCTGGATGGGATGTCTCCTGAATGGCGGATCTGATACCCTGAGCGTGTCTGTTTTTATTTATATATGCCAAGTCAATTCTTGCTTTTTTTTAAATTTTATTTTATTGGATACATTTATAGATGAGTATGAGAAAGGTGTCAACCTGAGCATGCTGTTATGGAGTGAAAATTTTTCATTCCGTAACATCATGTCGACATTGAGCATGGTTCATGATATAAGTTTAATAAAGGCTTCTGAAAACAATTAAAAAGGAGAAATAGAATGAGCAAAAAAACAATTTTACTGGTTGATGATGAGCCTGATTTAACAATTGTATTAAAACAGAACCTTTTGATGGAAGGTTATGATGTTGAAATAGCATACAATGGAGTAGAAGCCATTGAAAAAGTGAAAGCAAAAATACCTGATGCAATCGTTTTGGATGTTATGATGCCGGAAAAAGATGGTTTTGAAGTATGCTCGGAACTTAAAAATGATGATAGATATGCTGATATTCCAATAATAATGCTTACGGCTGTTTCAGATCATGTAAGCTCTACACAATATTCCCATGCGCATGGAATGGATATGGAAGCTGATGATTACCTTGCTAAACCAGCATCTCCGGAACAGATAATTGAAAGTCTGGAAAGTCTTCTGGATGAGTAAAAAAATGGCAGTGAATCAATAATGAAAGGATAGGATTCTACCCTTTCCTGCACTGCCTTGCGGTTTTTATTTTACTGCAGAAGATCAGAGGGGGATACCGGATGGCAGTGATATGCTGCCATATATATGCGCAAAGAGGTTCAGGAGCAGGGCAGTAACACCGTGAACAGGCTTCCTTTACCGGCTTCACTCTCTACAAGTATATCGCCTCCCATCTCATTGATAAGAGATTTGGCAATGGCAAGCCCAAGTCCTGTTCCATTAATGAAACGGGTATTGTCATCCTTTATTCTGTAAAATTTTTCAAAGATTCTGGAAAGATGACGCTCTTCAATTCCAAACCCGTTGTCTTTCACTGCTGTTCTGATAAACTTTTTTTCAATATCAAGACTCACTGTTATGGAGCCTTTTTCAGGAGTATATTTTATTGCATTTGCTATCAGGTTGCCAAAAACACTTTCCAGGGCAACAGGATCCGCTTTTACCACCGGGATCTTTTCTTCAGGCAGGATCAGTTCCAGGGTCTGCTCTTTTTTAACAGCTTCAGTATTTAAAAATTCAACAATTCTGCCGATGAAGTCATCCAGGTGAATATTTTCCGGTTTTCTGCCTGTACTACCTGCTTCAATTTTTGAAAGGTCGAGAAGGTCACCAATAAGAGAGATCAGATTTTTTGCCTTATCTTTTGCCCTGCCCAGTATATACTGCTGATCATCAGGGTTTTCGAGGATATTCCCTTTCAGTACCATGGCAAGCTGTTCATGTATGACAGAGAGGGGAGAGCGCAGTTCATGGGAAACTTTTGAGACAAATTCAGATTTTAATCTGTCAAACACTTTTATGGCGGTTATATCAGAGAGGTTGATTACCGCTCCAAGGCACTCACCCTCTTCATCATGAATGGGGTTTCCAAGAGCAAGAAGGTATCTCTCATCAGATATTGCAATTTCATAGGATTTGTCAGCGGTTTCCTCTGCTTCATCCTCTTTTTCCGAGGAGATACTTTTAATATACTCGCAAAAACCCTTATCCTTTATACACTCCTGAATTTTATTTCCAATACCCCTGTTTTTTTCAATGTTGAGATACTGTTCCGCCACAGGATTCATCAGGACAATCTGGTCAAGCATATTTGTTACAAGCACACCATTTGGAAGGGTTTCAATAATTGCTCTGGTACGGCTCTGTTCTGTCTCCAGATCTGCAAGATTTTTCTGCTGTTCAAGTTTCAATGCTGCAGATTCATTGAGCAGGTTTATTTTTTCAATGGCTCTTTTAACCACAATTCTCAATTGATCAGGAGAAAAAGGTTTGGATATAAAATCATAGGCACCTTTTTTCATTGCTTCAATTGCGGTTTCAACAGTGCTGAATCCAGTAATCATTATAACCAGTACAGATTTATATTTATCTGTAATTGTGCTTAAAACTTCAAGTCCGCTTATGCCCGGCATTTTGATGTCACTCAAAACAATTCTGATATCTTCTTTTTCCAGAATTTCAAGCCCCCTGGTACCATTGGATGCTGTTGAGACATCACACTCCATTCGGGAGAGGATTCTTTCACACCCCTCCCTGATATCCTGTTCATCATCAATAACAAGTATTTTAACAAGATCAGAGTTTTTATCCATCTGCTCCACCTCCATTTCCCTTACCATTCAGCATCAGTTCAATGGTAAAGCTTGTACCTTCAGCTTCTGTGCTCTGGGCGGTTATGTTGCCGCCATGGTCTTCAACAATCCTGTAAACCATACTCAATCCAAGGCCTGTCCCTTTGCCCTGCTCTTTTGTCGTAAAAAAAGGATCAAATATTTTCTGGAGCGTATCTTCATCAATTCCATGCCCTGTATCTGTAATCTTTATTAGAACGCTATTCTTCAGATTTCCAAGAGAGGTTTCAATAAATAGGGTTCCCTCTCCTTCCATTGCATCGGCTGCATTAAGTATGATATTCATGAACACGTGCCGTATCTGCTGGATATCAACAGGTACAGAGGGAATATTTTCCTGAAAAGTTTTGATGATTTTAATGTTATGGAAAAGGGTCTGATCTTCAACCAGGATAATGGTGTCTGATAATAACTGATTTATATTTTCAAGGTGCATCTCATTTGTTGTTTTCCTTGAAAATTTTAATAGCTCCTGGACAGTTTCTGTACATCTTTTGGCATCACGCTTGATACGATCCAGATCTTTTATGGCACCATCGGGCAGGTCATAATCTTCAATCACCAATTGCGTGAAAAGGGTGATCCCGCCAAGGGGATTGTTCAGCTGGTGGGCAACACCTGCAGCAAGTTCTCCCACAGATGCCATTTTTGCTGTCTGCAGCAGCTGCTGTCTTGTCTGTTCAAGCTCTGCTTCAATTTTAAGTGTTTCCCTCAGATCGTGAAAAAATCCAAGAGTGGCAATCTCCTTATCATCATCATAGACAATTGAAGCATTAAGGGAGATCGGGATTATCTCTCCTGTTTTCCTCTTTATATCAGCCCTGAACGATCTGAGAACCCCTGTTTCACCATACTCATCGCTTCTGAGAAGGTGCATGATCTTTTTTGCATCATTACCGGGATAAATTTTCTGGATATTGAGTTTGTTGATTACTTCGCCAACTTCATACTTGCAGATTTTAGCTGCAGCATCATTAAACAGAAGAATTTTACCTGTCATATCCGATGCAATAATGCCGTCCACAGCACTTTTGATAAGATTTTTCAAAAATCTGTGTGACTGGAGAAGTTCCTGCTCTATATTTTTGAAGGTAGTCATTGGAAAATCCGCTTACCCCTGGTAAATAAATTTTCGTTCAAGCTGTTCCGGCAGGTACTTATAGTAAAAAAATCAGACTGACGGTCTTGGTAGAACCTTTGCTCTCTCTGCAATCTCAGGCACTTTATGCTCCCACTCAATTGCCATCATATGAACACCTGCAACACCTTTCATCTCCTTGAACTCTTCAATCTGTTCACAGGCAATGGCAATGCCTTCATCTGCTACCATTTTTCTTTTAACACCCTGAAGCCTTTTTATGATTTCGTCGGGCACATCCATTCCAGGAACTTTGGCTTTCATGTATTTTGCCATACCAATGCTTTTCATGGGCGTTACACCGGGGAGGATATAGGTTTTTTCAGTGAGCCCCATATCATTGGCCTGTTTTATCCACTCCCTGATTTTTTTCATATTGTAAACACACTGGGTCTGGATAAAATCAGCACCTGCTTCAACTTTTTTGGCAAGCCTGTGCACTCTCCACTCAAAAGGCTCTGCAAAGGGATTGGCAGCCGCTCCTATAAACATTTTAGGAGGCTGGTCAATGGGTGCACCACCCTGAAATTTTCCTTCGTCTCTCATTTTTTTAACCATGGCAACAAGCTGCATGGAATCTATATCAAAGACCCCTTTGGAAAAGGGATGATCACCAAACTGCTGATGGTCGCCTGAAAGACATAAAATATTTTTAAGCCCGTGGGCATATGCTCCAAGAAGATCTGCCTGCATTGCAAGACGGTTGCGATCCCTGCATACCATCTGATAATTCGGTTCAAGACCTTCTTTCATAATAATCATGGCCGCAGCCCAGGAGGACATCCTGACCATTGCAGTCTGGTTGTCAGTGACATTTACCATGTCAACATTATTTTTCAGAAAAGCTGCCTTCTCTTTGATATGTTCAACATCACAGCCGCGTGGCGGTCCAAGCTCGCCGGTAAATGCAAAATGTCCAGCTTTTAAAACTTTTTCAAAATTACTTCCTGATTTCATGTCCGATTCCATATTTTTGGATCCTCTTTAATGCTCCATTAATCTAAGGTCTCAATATGCTTATTACCTGTGCCTCTCCTGTGAGATAGCTGGTTTTATTCCCTGTCATACCGGGGATAGACACCCTGGCTTCTGCATACCCTTCTTGCCAGTGCAATCATCTCAGGTATATCAACACCTATGGGACAATAACATCTGGTACAAAGGACACATCTTTCCCAGACAAGATCCTTCATTTCCCTGAGATCAAGCTGGTCTACTTCTCCTTTTTGTTTATATAACACACCCACTGAATTTAAAAATTTGTAAGAAGGCATATATTTTGGATCTTTATTGCGGCCCATGAACAGAAAACAGCTTTCTGCACAGAGGGTGCAGTGTGCACACGCTTTTAAAGACAGTTTCATCTTAGTCTTTTTTTCTTCCAGTATCGCTTTTACCTCTCTGGTATTAACGCCGGCTGTACTTTTTTTCCGAAACATATTTTTCTCCTACCAGGTCCTGTTTCCTTTTCCAAGACTGTATTCGCTGACAACGTTCAAACGGATAATTACACTGTAAATCATATGAATGAATTTTGTAAAAGGTATGACCATGAGCATCAGTTCTCCAGATACTATATGAAGAGAGATAATCAGTCTGTAATTTACAAATACCTGGTGATATGCAAGAAAGCCTGTTATGAACGGGGCTGCTGCAATAAATAAGAAAAAGTAATCTTCCCAGGTTGTAATAGCTTTCACCCGGTTAAGAAACACTCTTCTATACAAAAATATACCAGCACATATTATGACTATGATTGTGAGAAAATCACTTATCCCCTCAGGCAGAGAGAAAAAACTGATGCCAAATGAGTTGTCCAGCAGAATATTATGCCCAAGCACAAAAATCGGCATGATAACTAACAGTACATGGAAAATAGTAGATACAATTGTCATAAAGGGATTAACACCGGCTATGGAGAGTTTTAGCCACATAATCCACTCTTTTTTCTCTTTTTCTTCAGCCCTTTTTGGTATAAATCTGCCGGGACCGGGAGTAAGCTTTATGATTTTCTGTTCTTTTGTAAAAGATAAAAGTTTGAAAATCTGGAACAGAGTGCCGCCGAAAAAGACTGCAAAAGCCACCCATACCATAGGGCCTCTTATAAAGTCATAGGCAAATGTCCAGCATGAAGTATTTGATAAGTCCATAATTATACCAGTAATTTAATTGTGATAAATATTCTTACGCACGATATCTCTTTTCGTAAGCTTCCTGAACTATTGTTCGTGGTGTCTGGTTCTGCCACTTCATGGGGTCATGGATTTTTTTAATATCATCAAGACGATCCTGCTCTTTCAAGCGGTTAAAAATATCAAGCCATGCACATGCAACTTCCTGACTCACTTCACAGCATTCATTATTCGTACCGCCGCAGGGGCCGTTAAAAAGCCCTTTGGAACATCTTGTTACAGGGCAGATACCACCGGTATATCCAAGGACGCAGTGACCGCATGCCCTGCATCTCTCTTCATACATTCCAATATCCCTGTCAATACCTATAGAAACAGTATCAAGTGCAGGGAAAACCGGTATAGCAGGAAATCTTTTTGCCGTATTCTGTACTCCGGCACCACAAGCCATTGAGAGAATGCAGTCATATTGATTGAGTTCTGTTTCAAGTTCTTCAAGAAACTGATCATTACACTGCCGCTCCACAGTATATCCACCAAGATGTTTTTCAATATTCTCTTTTTTCAGATGAACATTTAACTGTGCTTTCAATTCATTAACTTCCCTTTGACCACCGGCAAGGCAGATAGAAACACATCCACCGCACCCGGTGACTAATACATTTTTATACCCGTTGATTGTATCTTTTATCTCTTCAATGGGTTTTCTTTCTGCTTTTACCACTTATCTATCTCCATTAATTTGAATTTATCTGTTTTATCTGTCTTTATCTCTCTTTATTTAAGGATATGGCACTCACCACACATGGTCGGTGCCTTTGCCTTGTAGTTATTGTGGCATCCCGTGCACTGGTAATGAAAGGCTTCCCTTCTGTCAATCTTTTCATCTGGATTGTGACATGCCCCGCACAAAATGTCCGGGTTCTCTTCTACAAGATCATATTCATCAAGAACATTTTTCCCGTCCTGCATATCATGGTGACAGTCCAGGCAGTCAAACTCGCCCATATGATATTCATGGGGAAACATTACCGATCCCCTTGTTTTCTCTCCGCCAAGTTCTAAATCTATGGAAAAAGCATATAATCCTGAAGCAAAAATAACAGAGATGAGAATAAGTCCGATTTGTCTAATTATTTTCATAATGTATAAACCACCATGCATAGGTAAACCACTATTTAACTGAATCTGAAAAAATTCAATTTATTAATTATTTTACAATGAATGACCACCTAACATAAAAATATAATTTGTGTCAACACTATTTATGGCAACACGGATTGACAAAAAATAAATTTCTATTCATTATAGCAGAATAAATTTTGACAGCTGAATTTTCCCGCTTGTATGGTTAAACAGAAATTTGGTTGACAGCAGTATTGAGAACAGAAAGTGAACTTACTATTAGTGATCTTTGCATAGTGCTTAATCTTGTTATCGTGCAGGGAGGATGGAAATTATAACCAGGGGAATCCATTGAGTATTCTGAAGATTATAATTTGCACCTTACTTAGCAATCGGGCTGAAGCGGGTGTTATGCAAAGGCTTCTATTATAACTGCAGCCAGGGAAACTGGCTCCTGACATCAGGAGGTAGGATGTATCACTGCTATTTTAAAGCTCCTTTTGGTAAACTGTTACTTACTGGAGACAGATTGCTGGAAAGTATTCACTTTCCTCTGAATGGTAAAAAAAAAGAACCAGGCAGGGAGAGTGTGCACAGTGAAAAAATTTTTTTAAACGTGTTAGACCAGCTTGAAGCATATTTCAGAGGAGAACTCAACCGTTTTGATCTTGAATTCAAGCTCAAGGGAACAGTTTTCCAGAAAAAAGTGTGGAAAGAGCTGGAAAAGATTGAATTTGGAAAAACCACGTCCTATGGCGAAATTGCCCGGAGAGTTGGAAATCCAAAAGCAGCAAGGGCTGTTGGCATGGCAAATAATAAAAATCCCATTCCAATTATCATCCCCTGTCACAGAGTTATCGGTAAAAATGGAAGCCTGACCGGTTTTGGAGGGGGGCTTGAAATCAAACAGTTTCTGCTGGAACTTGAAAAAAAGGAGGGTAGTTTTGCCTGATAAAATTCCCAGACTTCTCGATTTTTTTGAAGACAGTATCTATATTATCAATGAAGATTACGTCATTGAATACATGAACAAATCCATGAAATCACTGTTTGGAGACAAGGTCGGGGAAAAGTGTTATAGGGCAATAAAAGGGAATGACACGCCCTGCAGTGAGTGTAAGTTTGAAGAGATATTTATCCGCAATGAAACCCACCACAGTGAAGTGTATATTAAATCCGTTGATAAGACATTCGCCTTGTCAGAACTGCCGGTTGTAAATTATGATAATACAAAATCCAAACTATCCATATATCGTGATATATCCCACAGGGTAGTGCAGAAGGCAAAGCTCAAATCGTCACAGGAGAGTTATCAAAGATTATTTAAGCATGTGGGATGTGGCGTATTTATCAGCAGCAAGAAAGGCAGATTCCTGGATGTAAACCCTGCCCTGTTGAAAATGCTCGGCTATGAAGATAAGGAAGAATTCCTTTCCCTTGACCTTGCAACAGATGTCTATCTAAAACCTGAAGACAGACGAAGATATACTGAAATTATAGAAAAAAGAGGTCAGGTTGTTGATTATGAGGTGCAGTGGCGAAGAAGAGATGGGCATATTCTCCATATATTACTGACCGGTAATGTCCGTTACAGTGCTAGGGGGGAGATTTTAGGTTATGAGGGAATCGTTGTGGACGAGACCAGTAGAAAAAAAAATGAGAATCAGTTAAAGGAAGCACATGATTTTCTTGATAAGCTCATTGCATGCTCCCCCAATGCCATAATGGTTATGAATATGAAAGGCGTCATAAAATTATGGAATCAGTTTGCAGAAAATATTTTCGGGTTTGAATCCAAAAAAGTAATTGATCGAATGAGCATCCAGCAGATTTTTTCAAACAAGGTTGCAAAAAAAGTGATGAAAATGATGAGGGATGAAAAATTTGGTGGAAAGGGCAAACTCAACTCCTATCCGTTGAAATTTAAAAAAAAAGATGGCAAGGTTGTTGAAGGGAATCTTTCTGCCAGTATCATGTATGATGAGAATGGCAGTGAGGTTGCTTCTGTTGCAATATTCTCCGATCTGAAAGAGCTGCTTCAGACCGAAAGGGATCTCAGCTCTGCCAGGCAGCACCTGCTCCAGTCCGAGAAACTGGCTGCAATGGGAAGGCTCACCTCCCAGATAGCTCATGAACTGAATAATCCTCTGTTTGGAATAATGAATACTCTGGAACTGATGAAAACGGAAATCTCTCCCCAGAATAAGCGCCGCAGGCTTCTTGACATGTCTTTATCTGAAGTTGAGCGTCTTGCCGACATGCTTAAGAAGATGCTCTCTTTTTCCAGGCCGGATCAGGATGAACGTCAGAAGATTAATATTAGTATTGTTATAAAAGAATTAATGCTTCTGTATGAAAAACGGTTACGGGAAAACAGTATTAAAGTGACACTTGATCTTGTAGAAGATCCCGGAATTGTGCTTGCATCCCGGGATCAGCTGCGCCAGGTGTTTATAAACATGTTTTCCAATGCAATGTATGCTATGCCTGATGGCGGTACGCTTGATATAACGACAGAGGTTGATGATACAATGCTCAGCATTAGAGTTAAAGATACAGGAATAGGTATAAGTCCTGACAATCTTGAGAAAATTTTTGATTCGTTTTTTACTACCAAGACAGACAGTGTACAGGGTGTGGGTTTGGGACTCAGTGTCTGTTACGGGTTTATAAAGGATCATGGCGGAAATATTGTTGTGGATTCCAAAGAGGGGGAGTGGACAGAATTTATCATAACTCTGCCTCTGAGCACGCATACAGAGGGATGAAAATCTGCTTATCTCAATCGCAGTTGTATGGGTGCAGGCTATTGTTCCATTTTGAGAAAATCGGAAAAACAGTATCCGGATCAGCAGGGCAGCGGTGAGTTTTTTTGATACGATACCTGTTTTATAACCTGCCGGCTTTTATAATAATATTATCTTGAAATTTGAATAATGATCCCCTGATTCCCTTTATCATGGTTATCGCTGTTTTTGCTTGACAAAATAAAAACCATTGAATAACTATCATTCCTATATATTAATTGCGGTACAAGGAGGTCTTAATGGAAGACACACTGACTGTGTTCACTGCGAGTAAGTACTGCAATGTCTCGTCAAAAACCATAATAAACTGGATAGAAGCCGGACATATAAAGGCTTACCATACTGTTGGCGGACATCGCAGAATCAAATTATCTGATCTTGAAGTATTCATGCGGAAGCAGGGGATTCCGATTCCTGATGAAAAAGATGAAAGTGAGAGAAAAAAAATTCTTGTTGTGGATGATGACCTTATTATTGTTGAATCAATTGTACAGGCCCTGGAAGAAGATGAGTTCAACTATGATGTTATTTCAGCATCAGATGGTTTTGAGGCCGGGCTTCAGGTGAATCATTTTAATCCGGATCTATTGATACTTGATATTATGATGCCTGATATAAAAGGCTATGAGGTGTGTAAAGAAATAAAGACAAATGAAAAAACCAAAAAAATGAAAATAATTGTTTTATCGGCATATCTTGATGATGAAAAATTTGCCAAAATGAAAGAGTATGGTGCAGACCTGTGCCTTTCCAAACCCCTGCCCCTTTCAAAATTGAAAGATGAGGTTTCTAAATTGTTAAAATTGAAGAAAAACAGGACTGGATCATGACATTAAAGGAATCTCTGGCAAGCAATCAGTTCGTTGTAACTTCTGAAGTGCAGGTACCTCTTGGAGATGAAGAATCTGACGGACTTGTTGAGAGCCTTGGAAGAGCAGATGGAAAAACAGGAGGGGTATCTGTTGCGGAGATGGAGCTTGAAGGTATTGTCGGTGATACAATAAGAACATGCACGCTTTTAAAAAAAAATAATCTGAATGCCATTTATCAGACCACCACAAGGGATAAGAACCGGTTTAAACTGCAGAAAGATCTTATCCTCGCCCATGAAGCAGGAGTTGAGAATATCCTTGTATTTACTGAAGATTACAGGATTTCAGGAGAGACGCTTCAGGAATCAATGTTTTTCCATGTTGATTCAGGGAAACTGGCATCTGTTCTTGATCATTTGAAACAGGGAGTGACCGTTGAACAGAAAAAACTGGAAAATAAGATAGAATTTGTGCTGGGCTGCGGTCTTGAAACGCCGTGGGGAAGAGATATGCCCGGCCGTGGCCTGGAAGAGATGGAAGATATGATGAATATGGGTGCTGGGTATTTTTTAACAACACCTGTGTTTGATATAGAAGCGTTTTCCAGGTTTATGAAACATGCAGATGGTTTCAAGGTGCCTGTAATAGCGGAAGTGATGATTTTAAGAACAGCAGGAATGGGAAAATTTTTAAACCGCCATTTTAAACCAGGGCTTGTTCCTGACTGGGTAATTACAAGCCTGTCACAGGCATCAGACAAACAGAAGACAAGTATTGAAATTTTTGCCGGTTTGGTTAATAATCTGAGAGATGTGTGCCAGGGGGTTCATATCGTTACCATAGGTGGTGTTGACAATCTGGTGCAGTATCTTAGCGCTGCCGGATTAAGATAAGGAGGAGTTATGATAGTAGCAGATCAAAAATCTCTCCAGGAGATACTGGAGATGGTGGAAAAACACAGTAAGATTCTGATCATCGGATGCAACGGGTGTGTCACTGTCTGTAATGCCGGTGGTTTAAGAGAAGTTGAAATACTATCCTCTTCAGTACAGCTTGCCAGGAAAAATCAGGGCAGTGATATAGAGATCGATATAAAGGTTCTGGAGAGACAGTGCGATATTGAATATATAGAAGAGATAAAAGATGCAGTTGATGATTATGATGCAGTTGTTTCCATGGCATGCGGGGTCGGCCCGCAGTTTCTCTCTGAAATGTACAGGGATCAAATTTTTTATCCTGCACTCAACACGACGTTTTTCGGTGGTGCAGCCAGTCATGGCGTGTGGGAAGAGAGATGTGCTGGATGCGGAACCTGCGGCATCCATCATTTTGACGGACTGTGCCCCATTGCACGGTGTGCAAAAAGCCTTATGAATGGTCCATGCGGAGGATCTTCCAACGGGGTCTGCGAAGTTGACAAAGATACCGAGTGTATCTGGGACACCATAGTCAGAAAGAAAATGGAAGCTGGAAGAGTGGATGATCTTATTGGAGTCAAAGGTTTTAAAAACTGGAGAACATCAAGGGATGGCGGACCTCGAAGAAGTATCAGAGAGGAACTTGTCAAAGGCACTATATAAAAAAAGGAGAGAACCGATATGAGTGAACTGAAATCAGGAAGTAATCTTGAAAAGGTTCTGAAGGCAGGTCATTTTGCATTTACCGGTGAGTGCGGACCACCAAAAGGTGCTAATGTAGAGTATCTGAAAGAAAAATTTCAATATCTTAAAGGCAATGTTGACGCTGTAAATATTACAGATAACCAGACAGCAGTTGTCAGGATGTCGTCCCTTGCAGCGTCACGCCTCATGATTGAAGAGGGCCTGGAGCCGAATTTCCAGATGGTGTGCAGGGACCGCAACCGTCTTGCCATAATGAGCGATATCCTTGGAGCACATGCTCTTGGTGTAAGGAACATGCTGTGCCTTTCAGGAGATCATCAGACATTTGGTAATCACCCGGAAGCAAAAAATGTCCATGATATTGACTCCATGCAGCTTATTTCTCTCGTAAAACTGATGCGTGATGAAGGCAAATTCTTAAATGGAGACGATATAGATGTCCCGCCTAAGCTGTTCATAGGAGCTGCCTGTAATCCTTTTGCTGACCCTTATGAGTATCGGATCTACAGACTTGCCAATAAGATAGAAGCAGGAGCAGATTTCATTCAGACCCAGTGTGTTTTTAATATGGATAAATTCAGGGATTTCATGAAAAAAACAGTTGATAAGGGTCTGGATAAGAAGTGTTATATCCTGGCAGGTGTTACACCAATGAAAAATGCAGGAATGGCAGAGTTCATGTCAAAGAATGTACCAGGCATGGATATTCCTGAATCTCTTGTTAAACGGCTTAAGGGTGTGAAAAAGAAAGATCAGGCTGAAGAGGGTATTAAATTTGCCCTGGAACAGATCGAAGAGTTCAAGGAGATGGAAGGTGTTGCAGGCGTTCATCTGATGGCGATAGAGTGGGAGCATAAAGTTCCTGAAATTACGAAAAGAGCTGAGGTATTACCACGGCCTTCAGGGTAAACAATAAAAATGCTCCATTGATAAAACCAGGGTATATAAAAAATCATGAATGACTCCTCATTTCAATTGGACAGTGAAGCTGAACGCCTTTTCCAGGAATTGGGGGGGATTGACCGGACCAAAGATGATATCCTGCCTACTGCCATGAACCGGCTTGCAGGCAGCCTTGATGAAGAAGAGGAGCAGCGGGACCCTTATCGTATGCTTCTGGTGGAAATGATCCATCTCCTGAGCAGTACCCTGGTGGAAAGTTATTACTGGGAAGGTGTCAAGAGCGATAAAAAGACATTTGAACAGCTCACTACTATTTTTTTCAGACTCAGGGAGATGCCGGGAGCTTCTGATGAAGTCCTTATCCGTTATCGCGGTCTTCCCACATCACATGGAAAACTTGAATCCCAGTATGATTATGTTGTGATTTTCGGGCCCCTTCAGATGGATGCAGAGATCGCCAACTCCATGATTCACCGTATGGGTATCCGAATGTCCCATCTCAGCGGACGGATCAGCAGTGCATTTGAGAACTTTCATAAAAATGGAATCAGCAATCTGCATCTGCGGCTTCCAGACAGAAAGCCTGACTCTCTTAAACAGCTGTGGACATGTTTCATGATCATGCCGCAGTATCAGAAAGCAGCTAAGAACAAGAAAGATATCAAAATTGTAAAGGATGAAAAATCTGCCAGCTATGGAATAGTATATGATGAAAACCACAAGCCTGATCCAAATCTTACAATGACTGCAGCACTCAGTCGTATGAAAGCTTCAAGCATGCAGGTTCTGGTCGGCAAGGTAGCTGACTGGATGAGAAAATCCTCCTCCACGGCTGGAAGCGGAACCTGCACATCAATTTACGAAGCAATTTTCCAGAACAGGAGCCTGAGGGAAAAACTGGTCAAACCACTTATAGAAATCAATAATCTCAAATGGCTCATGGTGGCCCATGACCAGGAGGTCGTCTCCCGCCACAAATTTGAAGTCGCAGGAGTGGTGAGTAGAAATTTTCAGGACAGTCCCGAAGTTGTAAGCAAGATAATGGACAGTGTCTATGGGAGAGATTAAGGACGGATCAGTTCTCACTATGTCGGTGAGAGAGTACAGATGAGCAGCAGACTGGTTAAAACCCTTGATGAACAGGAACAGCATGACCACCTTCAGAAGAGTGTGCTTGGTAATGTCAACAGCGGTTTTGATCATATTCGCGATTCAATTCTTGATCAGCTCCAGGTTAAAGGCGACAATGTCATTGTTAAAGGAGAAGAGGGAGATCAGCGGCTGATTCAAAAGGTTCATGCAAAAATTCTTGATATGGTCCGGTTTTACAAGGCACGGTCCGGTACCCGGAAAAAAATGAAGGATGTGATGCGCAAGGCCATAGATTTTGATGCCAGAGACTATCAGGTTCTGGCCCGTGATTTCAGGGTGCCTGTTGAAGAAGCGAAAGATATCACACAACTGCTTAAAAGTTGTTTTGATGAGAACGGCCGTTTCATCAGGAAGAATTTTAAAGCCAATATCAGTAAATTTGCAAAATTTGAGAAGCGGGTCTTCAGTTTTTTATGGCACTATCTGAAAGAGACCCTTCACAGGGACGATCGAGTGGCATTCCTCAACTCTCTCCAGATGCTGATTGTTGAAATGCAGCAGCGGCCCAAGGCCGTAAAAATGCTGGTTCAGGATTTCCTGTCTGATCCATCCCAGATCAGCTATTCAGATCGAAATGCGATTATGCTCTGCAATATGCTGCTCAGAAAATATAACAAAGAGGTAAATCTGCATATAGAAATTACGCCTGAAGAGGTTTTAAAGGTAAGGGCAGGGCTTGATCAGGATACGGCACAAAAAGTTGCAGCCATGATTGATCAGAACCAGAAACCCTTTCTTGACAAGGTGCGGAATTTTCAGAAACGGATTACTGAAGGGTTGGTACACGGCACACATGATGAAGAGAAAAGACCGTTGAAATATCTGCTTTTTCTGACCCGGGAACTATATATATTTCTGGCTCTTGTGGAAGGAGGCTCTGCAAGAATGGTGCTGCGCAGTGTTGTGAGAGAGTATGCAAATCCTGATTCAGAAATTTATCACCTCAAAGGGAGCAGGGAGAATATACGCCAGCTGATACAGCATCTTTTCATCTCCATAAAGGGTATGGGCCGTGTCGGTAAAACTGAAGATCTTGGATTGTTCAAACAGATTTACCATTCAAAAGAGGGGTTTGATAAAATAGGGGCAGTGATCAGACAGGCAGGACTTTTCAGTCGTATCCTTATGTGCGTAAAAGAGTGTGAAGCTGAAATCCTTAATCGCGGCAGGTGATGAAAGATTAATGTATATTCTTCGATCAAAAATAAAAAACCGGAAAGAGAATAAAGAGTATTATATTTACCGATTTGTTGAATCCAAAAGAGCTGGAAAAAAAGTCAGGCAGCACACTATACTGAATATTGGAGCCAATTTTTCACTGCCAAAAGAGCAGTGGCAGATATTATGTTCACGGATAAAGGATATTATCGGAGGACAGAAAAATTTATTTCAGGTCACTGAAAAAATTGAGCAGTTAGCTCAGTATTACGCTGAAAGGATTATCCAATCAAAAATTGATACTTTAAAAGAGAGCAAATCAGATTTTCATAATGCAGATATCAACAGCATTCAGCTGGAAAATCCCAGAAGCATCAGCTGTGAATATGTCGCTCTGGAGGCATTCCGTTTTTTAGGACTGGATAAAAAACTGAAGGAACTCAAGTTTACCAAGCCTCAGATTGCGGCTGCCATGGGTATCGTTATTGATAGAATGTGCAATTCCGGGAAGGAGTTTTCAACTCAGCAGTGGCTTCAAAACAAATCAGGGCTTGGAGAGCTGATAAATCATGATTTTAAAAAAACAAGCCTTTACAAGATCTCTCAGGTTTCAGACCTGCTTTTAAAGAATAAAAATTCTCTGGAAACATTCCTTTTTCACAGGCAGCAGAATCTTTTTGAAGCAAAAGAGGGCATAATCCTTTTTATTCCGGTTAGAATGAATTCTAAAGAGAGAAAATTATATGATTCCCCGGCCGCATCCGGCAGCCATGAAACCGAAAAATGCAGCTGCCTCTCTGCAGCAGACAGTCTTGTGCTGGATGGCAGAGGGTTTCCGGTAAAGAGTGTATCTTTTGAAGAGCATCAATACGCTTCAGTGGAAAATGTTATTCATAGTTTAAGAGAAGATTTGTCTTCCGGAAAACCAGTTGTTCTGCTGGATGCTGAAACTATAGAGAAAAAAGGTGCTGAATGGCTTGACACCAGTCTTTATTCATATATTGCAGTCAATATGAAACAGTACAGAGAATTTAGTGAAGAGCATGCACAGGCCGTTATAAAAGAAGATACCGGTATGTTAAAAATAGAGAAAGTAGTTGATTCAGGCAGTGGTGAAACTCTTTTGTGCTGTCATTCAGCCCTTTTAAAAAACCGGGAACATGTCATGGAGAAAAGTATAAATGACTCCTTTGTTAAAGCGATAAGTAAACTTGAACAGGGCCTGTATAAAAAAAGATGTATAAAAAAATATGAGGTTGTTACAGAACGGATAGAAAGAATTAAAACAAAATTCCCCAAAGCAGCAGAAAAATATAAAATTAAGATTAAAAAAGATAAAAAAACAGGTAATGCCGTAAGGATCTCCTGGAGTCCTGTATCAAGTTCAGGTAGGGAAAACAGTGTGCCGGAAGAGTATCTGATGCTCACAAATTATACAACCTTCAGTAAAGCCGAGCTCTGGAACTTCTATGCCATGCTGGATGATATCGAACCCCTGCTTTTAAACTTCCGGTCAGATTCAGACCTGAAACCGGAAAATCATCGCAGCAGTGATCTCCGGTCACAACACTCTTTTATCACACTCCTTGCATATCACATTGCCAGAACCATCTGTTACCAGCTGAAACAACCCGGCCTTAATATCAGCTGGAGAATCCTTAAAAAAGAGTTAAGCGGCCAGAACAGGATTACCATTTCCATGAAAGATAAAAGTGGCGATATTGTTTATATAAGAAAAAGCACACATCCGGAACCTGCACAGCAGAAAATATACAGAATGCTCGGACTGCCAGTGTATCCAGGCCGGACAATCAAGAAAACAGAGTAGTGGGCAGATCACATGTTTTTTCTGAGATCTGCTGCTTTCTTCTTTTTCAGGTCTGATGCAGTTTGAATTTTACTCATTGCCTGAGTGATTGCTCCTTTTCTGCCCTGGAACAGTTCAACTGCATTTTCACACGCATCAACAAAAATAGCCCTTCCAATGGGGCTTCTGCAGACAACTGAAGTCCACCCCTCCTCTGCTCCTATTCCGCCAAAAGAGATATCTGCATATTCTGCTGAATAGTCATCACAATACTGGCAGGCATGGCGTTTCATGAAGTCCAGCTTATCAAGGGAGAGTGCTTTGACTTCACCACTGTTCAGGTGGAGCATTAATTTATCTTTGACATTCACTTTTTTCAGATCACTCCATGAAAAGCCGCCGAATTTCTCAATGGCTTTCCGCTCTTTTTCGCCAAACATGAAATTGCCGGAACAAAAAAGGCCGAGGGTGTATTTAATAACGTCTGAAGGAACAACACCAAGTGCCTCTATTCTGCGTACAGCCTTTATCTGACAGGGTGTGCCGACAAGGGCTACACGCTGGAGCCTCTGCTGTATCATTGGTTTGAACTCTTCCACAGAGGGAGCATATGTCGTATACTTGCTGCTTAAATGGTTGACACCGTGGGAGGCATCAAAATAGAATCCTGCTGCTTCAATTATCTCCTCTCTTGAGGTTGCAAGAAACGGTTCCCGGTTAAAAAGATCAACCTGTCTGGTTACAATGGCACCATCTATATGCCCCTTGTCAAAAAGATGTACAAGCAGGGCAGTTACAACGCCGCCGTCTGTCGCTTTGCTTCTTATGGCAGCATCCCTTGCCTGCCCTATGCCGGTTTCAAGAATATGTCCCATGGGATGTTCCCACGATACAAGCTTCCGGGTTTCATCTTCAATTTCATCAATTTCAGGACAGAGTGTATAACAGAGACCGCACTCTATACATTTATCCTGGTTTAAAAAACCAGGCATTCCATTTTCATCCAGTGCAAGTGCGCTGTAATTGATTGCCGTACAGAAAGTAACACAGCCTCCGCAATGGTGGCACAGCCCCTGGTCCTGAACCTCCTTTACAAGGTCAAGAAATGTTTTCATAGTTTCCCCCTATACTTCCGGTCTTGGATAAAGACCTGTTTCCTTGACAATACCAGGCACTTTTTCCTCCCACTCAATAGCCATGATGTGAAATCCCCTGATTCCTTCAACCTCCTTTAACCGCTGAATGGTTTCAATACATATCTTTATTCCCTCTTCAGCCTGTTTATCCTTTGGGGCTGCAGACATGCGTTTTACCACATCATCCGGTACATCCATTCCAGGCACCCTGTTTTTCATGTATTTGGCCATACCGGCTGATTTAAACGGGGTAACGCCTGCCATGATGTACACTTTTTCATGAAGCCCTCTGTCACATACCCTCTTCATCCACTCCTCAAATTTATCCAGATTATAAATACACTGCGTCTGAATAAATTCCGCACCGGCAGCAATTTTTTTTGCAAGTCGCGGAACCCTTATTTCAAAAGGATCGGCAAAGGGGTTTGCAGCGGCTCCTACAAACATCTGCGGAGGTCTTTTTATATCATCCCCTCCCAGAAATTTTTCATTATCCCTCATATGTCTTACAGTCTGAATAAGCTGCATGGAGTCAAGATCGTGGACATTCTGACCCTTTGGGCAGTCTCCAAAACTCTGGTGATCTCCTGACAGGCAGAGAATATTATTGATGTCAAAGGCGGCAGCACCCAGGATATCACTCTGTATGGCTATCCTGTTCCTGTCCCTTGTTACCATTTGAAGAGTTGCCTCCACACCAATTAATTTCAGCTTGATACAGGCGGCAAGGCTGCACATTCTGGTAACTGATGTCTGGTTGTCCGTAATATTGATACCGTCAACATAGTCTTTAATCAGTTCTGCTTTTGAAGTAATTGCTTCCAGGTCACTGCCTCTTGGAGGACCGCACTCTGAAGTGACTGCAATGTGACCGGCTGAAAGAATTTTTTCAAGTTTGCTTGGGGTTTTCGTGCTCATACCTGTATATCCTCCCTTATGAATTTTCGCGGTCCGCCTGCCCGGTCAAAGGACCAGTCTTTTATATCTGCAAGTTTTTCATAGTCATCCATACGGTTCAGGGCAACAAGTCTTTCAACAATAAGCTGCCATGCACAGTCAAGATCCTTGCTCAGCTCACATTTGCCCTTGGTGGAGCCGCCGCAGGGACCATTTAATATCCGTTTGGCACAGCGTGAAACAGGACAGATTCCACCTGTCATACCCAGTACACACTGGCCGCAGGCCTGACATCTTTCAGAGAAGATACCATGCTCTTCCACAGCTCCGAGAAAACAGGTATCAAGTCCCGGAAAAAGAGGAGTGTCAGTATATTTTTCAGCCATAAACTGTACACCGATCCCGCAGGCAGTGCTGAGAACAGCGTCAGCTCCTGCAATAGTATCTTCAGCAGTCGTAAAAAATTCATGTTCACACTGCCTTTCTATGCCTGAATGCTGAATGTCAATTTCAACTCCCTCCTGGACAGCATGCATGCTGAGCATGGAAGCCAGAGTTTCAGCTTCTTTATTTCCACCCTGATGGCATACAGCAACACAGGTGTTGCACCCGAAAACCAGAACCTTTTTATAGGTCTTAATCATTTCCCATATCTCTTCTATGGGTTTTTGTGTGCCGACAATCATACTTTTTTACTCCTTTTTTAAGCCATCTTCTGTCTGGCAAACCAGACAGGAGAAGGTCCCATCTCTTTTATTCTGTTTGTAAATTCTATACAGATTTCAGCCCATCTTGGTCCCATTGCAGCGGAAAGATTGAACATTTCAAGCCTTGCCGGATCAATGTTTACTTTGGGAAGAAGGGTTTTTATAAATTCTATTCTGCTTCTTGCATGGGTATTTCCTTCCAGGAAATGGCATTGACCCTCCAGTCAGCCTGCGGCAAACACACCGTCCGCCCCCCGTTCAAATGCCCTCATGACATAGGAATGGTCAAGCTTTCCAGTGCATGGCAGGCGTATTATTTTTACATCTGTTTCATAGGAAAGCCGCATGACGCCAGCCAGGTCTGCTGCAGCAAATGCACAGTAGTGACAGGCAAATGCAAGGATTGTGGGAGACCACCCATCCGGGGTCTCCTGTTTTCTTTCCATACTTTTTTCATCACTCTCTTTGTCAATTGTTTTCACACTCATTATTTACTCCCAATTGAAGTTATCAAGCTGTTATATCTGCTGTAAGCGTATCAATCATGGCAATGATCTGATCATCGCGGAAATTATTTACCTGGAATGCGTGTGCAGGACATATACCGGCACATATGCCGCAGCCGGTGCATTTTACTTCGTTATGGCTTACTTTTCCCTCTTCATCTATATACGGAGATTCAAACGGACACATCCTGAAACAGGCAAGACATGACATGCAGAGATCCCTGTTATGTTTTGCAATAACGCCTGAAACCCCGAGCCTGTCGTGGGATAGAAGAGCTCCTGCTCTGCCCGATGCTGCCAGGGCCTGACTGATGGTTTCATCAAGGTTTTTGGGAGCATGGGCAAGCCCTGCTACAAAAAGTCCTTCACTTGGAAAATCCACAGGCCGCAGTTTTACATGGGCTTCCAGAAAAAATCCATCAGGATTTCGCGTAATTTTGTATTTTTCGCCAATACTTTCTGTTGTGGGATGAGGTCGTAAACCGGTTGACAGAACAACATAATCAGCTGTGAGTTCTATCTCACGCTGGAGTATATGGTCAAACGTTTTTATGTTAATCATGGATCCTGAAGAGTCAATTTCAGGTTTTCTCTCCGGCTCAAACCGGTTGAATAATACACCCAGTTCCCTTGCTCTGGCGTAATAATCCTCTCTAAGACCATAAGTTCTTATATCTCTGTAAAGTATGGTGACCTTTGTGCCAGGGAAGTTCTCCCTAAGCTGTATGGCATTTTTTACCGCATCCTGGCAGCAGATCCTGGAGCAGTAATTGAAAGGTTCCTCCCTTGATCCGACACACTGTATCATAACATAGTGCTCACCCTCTCCTGGAAGCTTCTCATGTATATTATTTTCAAGATCCCTCTGGGTGATAATTTTTTCATGACTGCCATACTGATACTCATCCGGCTTATATTCAACGCCTCCTGTTGCCATGAGAATAGCGCCATGATCAAAGGAAGTCCCATTTTTCAGGGTTGTATTGAAATTGCCTACAAATCCTTTTGTATCGCCCACCTCACTGTCTAAATGGAGGGTGATTTTTTCATGATTCCGGGCTCTGGATATCAACTCTTCAAGATAAGGCTGAACAAGGCTGCCATCCAGTGTGTGATGAATATTACGGGCAAGACCGCCGACCTGTTTCTCTTTTTCCACCAGATGGACATCAAAGCCCTGGTCTCCAAGAGAGATTGCAGAACAGAGCCCTGTTACACCGGCACCGATTATCATTGCAGCAGGTGTTACCGGTACAGATTCTGTTATTATCGGCTCAAAATGCCTCACTTTGGCGATATTCATCTTGACAATATCAATTGCCTTTCTGGTTGCGTTTTCATTCTGCCCCATATGACACCATGAGCACTGTTCCCTTATATCAGCCAGCTCAAACAGGTATTTGTTAATGCCTGCTTCCCGGATCGTATCCTGGAAAAGGGGCTGATGGGTTCTGGGTGTGCATGATGCCACAACCACTCTGTTCAGGTTTTTCTCCCTTATAAGTTCTTTGATTCTCTCCTGACCATCTGGAGCGCATGCATAAACAAGATCTTCCGAGTGGACAACATCTTCGCACTTCCCGGCTTCATCAGCTGTTTTTTTCACATCAACCGTCTGGGCGATATTAATACCGCAGTGGCAGACTATAACCCCTATTCTTGGTTCATCTTTACTGATATCTTTTTCATCTGGAAGCTCTTTTACTGTGATCTCAGTACCCCTTGACTCTCCCAGAAGAGACATTGCTCTGCCTGCCACGGCACTTCCCTGGGTCACGGTTTCAGGGATATCCTTTGGTCCCTGGTAAATTCCTGTTACAAACACACCTTCACGGGAGGTGTCAACAGGAGCGAAGTGGTCGGTTTGTGCGAAATGATACCTGTTTTCTTCAATACCTGCGATCTGTGCAAACTGCTCTGCATCGGCATGGGGTTCAAGTCCTATGGAGAGAACTGCCATATCAAACACTTCATCAACCAGTGATCCGTTTTCCGCAGTATATCTTAAAATAAGATTGTTTGTTCCTGCCTCTTCATGAATACCTGAAATCATTGCCCGCTTGTAGCTGACACTGTATTCATTTTTGGCCCGGTCCACATATTTGTCAAAATCTTTACCATAGGCACGCATTTCCATATAAAAAACAGTCGGTTCAATGGTGCTGTCATGCTCTTTGGCAATTACAGCCTGCTTGGTGGCATACATGCAGCATACTGAAGAACACCATGGATTGGCATTATTGGAATCCCGTGAACCAACACACTGGATCCAGGCGATCTTGACCGGATGTCTGTTGTCTGAAGGACGTTTTATCTCTCCCATGTTGGGACCTGATGCTGAAAGAAGCCTTTCAAACTGTATGGATGTAACCACATTCGGCCAGCGGCCGAACCCGAGTTCCTGCCGGATGACAGGATCATATTTTTTGAGACCTGGGCTTAAAATCACTGCACCTGTCTGTATCTCAAATATTTTTTCACTGTCTTCAAAATTGATCGCCCCTGCCTGGCAGAATTTTTCGCATGCCTTGCATCTTTTCCTTTTCAGAAAGAGACAGTTGTCAGCGTCAATAACACGGGTGTTCGGCACAGCCTGGGGGAAAAGGGAGTGAATTGACTTACGCTTGGCAAGGCTCTGTTCAAATTCGCTGGGAACAAGCCGTGGACATTTGTCATCACATACACCGCATCCTGTACATTTTTCAGGATCAACATAAGTGGGTTTCTGTTTTACAGTAACGGTAAAATCACCTGCTTCCCCCTCAACTTTAACAACTTCAGACAGAATATGAATATCAATATTCTGATGCCTTCCCACTTCCACCATCTTTGGTGATATCATGCACATGGAACAGTCACCTGTTGGAAAGGTCTTATCCAGCATCGCCATTATGCCGCCTATGGAGGAGTCTTTCTGAATCATGTGAACTTTTAAGCCGCTTTCTGCGAGGTCGAGAGATGCCTGCATCCCGCCGATACCTCCTCCGACTATAACTACAGAGCCGTGTTTCCGCTTTTTAGAAGTATTACTCATTTCTATTTCCGCTCCTTCACCACTTTGTCCTGCAGGTTTATAATTGAAGTGCTTTCAACAAAATGCCGGTCTATCTGGAGGTTTTTCACGCTCATACCCATTGCCAGTCCAAGCAGTTCTGTTATGAAAAACACTGGAAGACGTTCGCTTATATTGTTTTGTGTACAAAATTCCTCCTGGTACGCATCAAGATTCAACTGACACATGGGACAGGTCACGACAAAACAGTTCGCACCCCTTGCCACGGCATCCTTCATGATCTTTGCCATAAGAGCAAAGCTGGTCTCAGGATCATTCATGGCAGCAGATGCACCGCAGCAGCATGTCTTGTAATTCCAGTCAACCGGGTGCAGTCCGATTTTTTTTAGAATTTTTTCCATGCTTTTCGGATTTTCCACATCATCCGGAGAGTTTACTTTATAGGGGAATCTTGTCAGCATGCAGCCATAATAGCATACAGGCTTAAGGCCCTGGTATTTTTTTTGAATCTTACCGGAAAGTGCGCCGGATTCAACTCCTGCCAGAAGAACTTCCAGGATTGTAGATACTTTGAGATTTCCTTTGATTTTACTTGCAAGGCCTGAATTGATCTCCTGTTTCAGTTCCGGGTCATTGTTTAGCTTTTCCTTTGCAACCACGGTCTTGGAATAGCATGCAGAACAGGGAATGACGATTTCTGAAAAACCCTCAGTTTCTGCAATGCCTATATTCCTTGCCGGCATTGCAATGGACAGGAAATCATCTGTTTTGCCTGCAGATGTCGCTCCGCAGCAGTTCCAGTCCGCGATTTCCTTCAGGTTAATATCCATTTTGGAAAACACTTTTTTTGTCTGCAGATCATAAAGAGCTGACGATTGTTTTAAAGAGCATCCCGGGTAATAAGCAATATCCATAATTTACCTCACATCTTACTGCTGGTTTTATGTTGTTTCTTCAGCTTTTTTATCTCTTTGCTGCCCTTTGATGTTAAAAAACCGAAATGCATACGGCCCTGTTTCAGCACACGCCATGCAAACTGAGAAAGCTGAACAATTTCACCATAAATGTCTTTGTATTTCTGCTGTTTTGCAAGGTGCAGAATATTTTTCATCTCATAAGCACCCATGAACTCAGATTCATTTACTCTTCCCCATCGTACGCCTGACTCTAAAAAACTGCTGTGAAAATAGGCGATATTGGGCTTCAGGGGTTCAACTCCGGACTCTTTTACCATTTTTTTCAAGGTATCGGCGATTCTGGATGTATGGATATTGTTGGGACATCGCGTCCCGCACGTGTAGCAGGTTACACATTTCCATACCATTTTGTTGTTGAGTGCTGTATCCTTATCGCCAAGATTAACCAGCCGTATCAGCATATCAGGGGAAAAATTTCCATCGTCATTTACAGCAGGGCAGCCTGCGGTGCAGCGTCGGCACTGATAGCACGACTGAATATCCTGCCCTGAAATTTCGGCAACTTTTCTACTGAACGCTGAAGCATCTGTCGGACTGAATTGAAGTACATTAGAAGGCATCTGTCTCTCCATTTAGTCTTAGTTATTTTATATGAATCAACGATTAGATTATAGATATAGATTATGTTTTTTCTTTTAGTCAAGGAAAATAAAAAAAAATATTGCAGATTTCCGGAAACAGCTTTCAGCTCTATACTCCACATGATTCTTCTGGTGGAAACGATATAAAAAACAATGGAGTACCATCAAACTTGACAATAATCAGTTCCCCGCTATATAACGATTCAGGTGAATTTATTAAATTCCAGCTGCCCTATGGACCAGTTATTGTAACTGACAGGGCGGAGCTATGTATCATAATTTTAAACGCCTGTGGCAATCTTAAACATTTTGAATCTGGAACAAGAAAACCCGGGATATCATTCATCCGTGGAGCAAAAGATATGCGACAGGAAAAATTTGAAATTTCAATAATTTTTTATAAGAATTACACACATTTCTTCTTGCAAGAACAGGCGGTAATCGATATAAATCCCATAGACAAAATAATTGTTATCGGCGCTGACCAGCGGCACTGTTCAACAACGTTTTATCAATAATCCCGTTCGTCAGCACAACCGGTTCAGTACTACCAAAGGATTTTGGTTGATCCAAATGTCTCGGCCTCTGTGTAGTCGGGACTATTGATAAAACGCTTTTAGTTAATACATAAAGTTAGGAGTTCATAATGTACGAAGCGAATGCGAATCCAGAAAAGAGATTTTTTATAGAATTACTCACTCGTGATATCTCTTTGGAAGATGCAATTTTAGACTTGATAGATAATTCTATAGATTCTCTGGTCAGATTTAAGAATATCGATCTATATTCTGACTTCGTGACAAATGATGTTGATCAGGATAGCGCCCTTTTTGAAATAAAAATAGTTATTACCCCAAATAAATTTCTAATTGAAGATAATTGTGGTGGTATTCACTTTGAAGACGCTGAAAATGGAATATTCAGATTTGGAAACCCAGATCCTAATAAGAGAATGTCACTAAGTGTTTTTGGTATTGGAATGAAGCGTGCGATTTTCAAAATAGGAAATGAAATAGAAATTAGTTCTCGTTCCATGGAAAGTGGATTCAGTATGGATTTAGAAACTAACACTTGGATGTCAGAGCAAGAAACTGAATGGAAAATACCCATAGATAAAATAAAAGGAGCATCAAGTGAAGGTGGGGCTGGAACCAAAATAGCTATAAAAAAATTGAATGATTCTGTAGTTTTGATGGTAAAAAATCCATCTTTCATAAATAGACTTTTTCGAAAAATTCAATCTGCCTATCCTTTTTATTTGGATAAATATGTGACAATTTCGATAAATAACGAAAAAATTCCTGGAAAAGATTTAACGTTTTCTCAATCACACAACATTGAACCCTTTATAGAAAGCTGGGTAGAAAATAATGTTCAGATTACATTAATGTGTGGCTTTTTACCCAAAGATAAAGAAAAATGGAAAACAGAAAATTCAGGATGGTATATCGTTTGTAATGGTCGTGTTGTTGTGCATGCCGATAGATCTACCCTGACAGGTTGGGGTCATAAGAGGGTCTTGCCACAGTTTAATCCAAAAAATAGAGGTTTTTTAGGAATCATTTTCTTTAGTTCTTCAACACCAGAAGAATTACCTTGGAATACAAC
>CAZWSL010000017.1:0-63692 GCA_964636495.1 uncultured Desulfobacula sp.
GTTTGCAAACCTTCCCATCATTGCCCTCACTGCCAAGGCAATGAAACAGGATAAAATAAAATGCATCCAGGCGGGTGCAAATGATTATCTGGCCAAACCCATTGACGTCAACCGGCTGCTGTCCATGATCCGCATATGGCTGTACAATTGAAAAATTAAAGGATAAGTGATGAAAAAAGAATTCAATCTGCTGCAAAAGACTATTGTCTCTTTATGGATCATAATCGGGTTTTTAAGTACTGCTTCTGCCTTTGCAGGAGAGGGTACAGGGTGGAGTTATTCCGGGGATAACGGGCCTGAATACTGGGGTAAAATTGATTCAAAATACAGGTGCTGCTCCAGCGGTAAAAACCAGTCACCCGTAAATCTGACCGGAATGGTTGAAAGTGAACTGCCGCCTCTTGTCATCCATTATAAAGCCAACGGACATGAGGTTGTGAATAATGGTCACACCATTCAGGTGAATTGTAAGGCCGGCAGCACAATCTCCTGGAATGGAAAACGATTTGAATTGAAACAGTTCCATTTTCACTCACCAGGTGAAAACACCATAGAGGGGAGTAGTTTTCCAATGGAACTGCATTTTGTACACATGGACAAAAATGAAAATATAGCTGTGATAGCGGTTATGTTCGAAATTGGAGAAAAAAACCATGAGCTGGAAAAAATATGGTCATATATGCCTGATGGAGAAGGCAGAAAAAAATTTATAAACAACTATGCAGATGCAGGGCAATTACTGCCTTATAGCCATGACTACTATAAATTTAACGGCTCCCTGACTACACCTCCATGCAGTGAAGGGGTAAGCTGGTTTGTAATGAAATCATTTCTGGAAGCCTCGGTAAAACAAATTGACAAATTCGTAAATATTATGCATCATCCAAATAATCGTCCGGTTCAGCCTTTAAATGCCCGCATAATTTTAAAATAGAAAATTTACCGGCTGACAAAGATGCTGTCCTGGAACAGGTCGTGTGTTTTGTTCATAAAAAAATCAAAAAAAACTTTGCAAAATGTGCCATTTTGTTTTAATTCAGGAAAAATGAATACCATCAGGGAACAGAATATAAAAATATTGATATCCAGGATTTTTCCTGAACGGGCTGCTGATCTGCTTGAAAATGAAGGATTCAGTATTACTTCCTGGAAAAAAGACAGACCTATGACCCGTACAGAATTGATAAAAAGAGCAAAAAAACATGATGCACTGCTCTGTACCCTTACCGATAAAATAGATCATCATTTTCTCAACACCTGTTCTCACTTGAAGATCATCTCGCAGTATGCCGTAGGATACGACAACATTGATATTACTCAAGCAACAAAAATGGGCATTCCAGTTGGATATACACCTGGTGCCATGAGTGATGCAACTGCTGATATTGCTTTTGGATTAATGATTGCTGTTGCAAGAAAAATGTTCTATCTGCACAAAACCATATTAAGAAACGAGTGGAGTTATTTCAGGCCAACTGCAAATCTTGGATTTGAATTAATGAATAAAACCATTGGCATTTTTGGTATGGGCCGTATTGGAATTGAGATGGCAAAACGGTGCAAAGGTGCATACAACATGGATATTATTTATCATAACCGCAGAGCAGAACACTCGACTGAAAAAAATCTTCACGCAGAATTTGTCAGTTTTAAGGAACTGCTTCAAAGAAGTGATATTCTTTCAGTTCACTGCTCTTTAAATGAAACAACCCAGGGAATTTTCAACAGATCAGCTTTTCAACATATGAAACCATCGGCAATTTTTATCAATACGTCAAGGGGAGGGGTACACAATGAACCAGACTTGATTGATGCCCTTGAGACCGGCACCATATGGGGAGCAGGACTTGATGTGGCTGACCCGGAACCGATGCAGCCGGATAATCCATTACTGGCAATGGAAAATGTTGCTGTTCTGCCACATGTCGGATCCGGCACAGTGGAAGCAAGGAATGAAATGGCAAGACTGGCGGCTTTGAATATTGTAGAGTACTTTAAAAATAAAAATGGAATACACATCGTTAATCCTGAAGTACTTTCCTGAATAATATACTGCAGCATAGCAGCAACTGACCCGGATACTTTATTTAATAATCAATTGACAACTTAATTGTGGAACCGATTTTATGAAAACATACAGAAAAGAATTGTGGTTTGAAATCCCGGCAAGAAGAGCATTTATCAATATTACTCCTGATGTTCAACAATGCATCAATGAAAGTGGCATTTCAGAAGGTATTGTACTTGTAAATGCAATGCATATTACAGCTTCTGTTTTTATTAATGATGATGAACCCGGTCTGCATCACGATTATGATATCTGGCTTGAAAAATTAGCTCCCCATGAACCGGTATCAGGATACAGACATAACATTGGTGAAGACAATGCCGATGCGCACATGAAAAGAGAGATCATGGGAAGAGAGAGCGTTGTTGCAATAACAGACGGCAGGCTTGACTTTGGAACATGGGAACAGATCTTTTATGGTGAATTTGACGGCAGAAGAAAAAAGCGTGTTCTGGTAAAAATAATTGGAAGTTGAAAATAGCATATGCTGATTATCAAGGAGTGATTTTTATGAGAGGTTTTAAATTTGCAGGCATCCATGCTGGCATAAAAAACAATGATCAAAAAGATCTTGGTCTTATTTTTTCTGAAAAGCCTGCTGCAGCTGCAGCATTATTTACCCGCAACAAAGTTGTTGCAGCACCAGTTATTCTCGGAAGAGAAAAAATAAAATCAGGTTTGTGCCAGGCAGTACTTGTAAACAGCGGCAATGCAAACTGTTTTACAGGACAAAAGGGAATTGAAGATGCTGCAACCTGTTCAAAACAGCTTTCAAACCGCCTTGGCATTGCGGATGATCTTGTATTTGTATCTTCAACTGGCGTTATTGGAGCTAATCTTCCTATGAATAACCTGAAGAGCGGGATTAATAAGATCTCAGAACGTCTATCTGAAGATCATCTGGATCATTTTGCAAATGCAATTTTAACCACTGACACCCGTAGTAAAATTGTCAAGAAAAATGGCAAAATCAGAAACAAAAATATCTCAATTGTTGCTGTTGCAAAAGGGTCTGGCATGATCAGGCCGGATATGGCTACTATGCTTGCCTATATTTGCACGGATGCGGATATTGATGCAAAAACCCTGAAAACTGTCTTGAAAAGAGCCAATGATAAATCTTTCAACAGGATCAGTATTGATGGTGATACAAGCACGAACGATACTCTTCTTGCGCTTGCCAATGCTGCTTCAGGAGTAAGAATTGATGATGGAAAATCAAAAGATACATTCCAGCGCATGATGGATCAGATATGTTTTGAATTAGCCTCCATGATTGTAAGAGATGGAGAGGGTGCAACCAAACTTGTGAAGATAGTTGTCAATGGTGCTGAAACCAAGCAGGATGCCTTTCATGTCTGTGAAACAATTGCCCACTCCAATCTTGTAAAAACTGCTGTTTATGGAGAAGATCCGAACTGGGGAAGAATTACGGCTGCTGCCGGTAGAAGCGGTGTAGATGTTATTCCTGAAAAAATGGATCTCTTGTTTGAAAATCAGCCCCTTGTTCTGCAGGGAGAGTGGCAGGGAAACGAGGCTGAAAAAAAGGCAGCTGAAATCATGAAAAAAAACAAGATAGAGATAATCCTTAATCTCAATATTGGAGCAGAGAGTGATTTTTTTCTCTTTTGCGACTTTAGTGAAGATTATGTAAAAATTAATGCTGAGTACAGATCTTAACCCCATGGTTTCAGAAAAAACAATGCGGCTTCAGAAATATCTGGCCCATGCAGGACTCTGCTCAAGAAGAAAGGCAGAAGAGTATATCATCAAAGGAAGAGTCAAGGTCAATAATGCAGTTGTTACTGAACTCGGCACAAAAATTGATCCTGATCGAGATCAGGTGGTTTATGACGACGAGCTTGTCTTATTTAAAAAAGAGTCTCCCAATATATATATAGCTGTTAATAAACCACCTGGATTTATAACATCCTGTTCACATAAAAATGGAAAGATCATTCTTGATCTGATTGATTTTAAGGAGAGAATTTATCCGGTAGGCCGTCTGGATAAAGAATCACAGGGTCTGGTTATATTGACCAATGACGGGAAATTGCACCATAGATTATCTCACCCTTCCTTTAATCATGAAAAAGAGTATATTGTATCAACGATTCATCCTCTATCAAAAAAAATCTTAAAAAAAATGGAACAGGGAGTGGTAATTGATAAAAGTGGCATAAAAACCAGAAAAGCTGTGGTGAAACCGCTTTCAAAAACAACATTCAACATTGTCCTGAAACAGGGGAAAAACAGGCAGATAAGAAAAATGGTTACAAAATTCGGAAACAAAGTCTCTCTGTTAAAAAGAGTCAGGATGGCCAATATCAACCTTGGAAATTTAAAGGAGGGAAAATGGCGTCACCTGACAGCAGAAGAGATCCGGCAGCTGTTATCTGCCAAGTGATGCAATTCCAACCGTTTTTCTTATTTTTTCAAGAAAAGGGACTGAAAACTCTCTTGCCCTGACAGCACCACTTTTCAGTATTTTTTCAATATCACCAGGGTTTTTTACAAGCTCATTATATATTTGCCTGGGGTTCGCAAGTATGTCATTAATATACTCAAAAAGTTCCTGTTTCATTGTTCCCCATGCAATTCCATCTCTGTAGCGTTTTGCAAGTTTTTCTGTCTGATCCGGTGTGGCAAAAGCCTTATAGATTGAAAAAAGTGTACAGTTAGCGGGATCTTTGGGTTCATCAGGATCAAGCGAGTTGGTTTTAATCTTCATGATCAGTTTTCTAAGTCGCTTCTCAGTGTCAAAAAGCGGAATAAAATTATTATAGCTTTTGCTCATTTTCCTTCCGTCAAGACCTGACAGTACAGCACAGTTTTCATTAACAACTACCTGTGGAAGGATAAATAATTTCCTGTATATATGATTAAATCGGCCTGCAATATCCCTTGTCATTTCAAGATGCTGTACCTGATCCTTGCCAACCGGTACTTTTCTGGCATTAAACATCAATATATCAGCTGCCATTAGGATTGGATATGAAAAAAGACCCATATTTATTCCTTTATCCGGATCCTGCTGTCCTGATTCCTCATTTAAAGCAACCACTGCTTTATAAGCGTGTGCCCTGTTCATCAGACCTTTAGCAGCAAGACAGGTTAAAATCCAGGTTAATTCAGGAATTTCAGGAATATCAGACTGACGGTAAAATACGCAGTTCTTATAATCAAGACCAAGGGCAATCCAGGCAGCAGCAATTTCAAGTGTGGACTGTTTTCTTAATCCAGGGTCGTGGTTCTTAATGAGAGAGTGATAATCAGCAAGAAAATAGTAGGAGACGATATCCTCTTTTTTGCTTGTTTCAACAGCAGGGCGTATGGCGCCTACATAATTACCAAGATGCGGGGTTCCACTGGTAGTAATACCCGTCAAAAAATCTGCATTTTTCATATTAAATCAATCCTGCTACAGTGTTTCATTATGTGATATTAAGACAAACAGCCATAACTTATCCTGGAAAAAAAATCAAATCTATTTTTCAGGTATCTGGAAATAGTGAGTTTAGATATTAAACCGGATTTTTGATAATCATCAGATAAGTTTATTTTTTTTTACATATTCAGCTGCAAATTTTATCTCCTCTTTTTTTGTTTTAAGCTTACCATCCAGTTTGGCATTTAAAACCTGTTTCAATATGGTACCAAACTGTTTATCCGGTTTTAATCCGATATCCAGCAAATCTCTTCCCTGTATATAGGGTTTTATATTCCTCTGGTGGGTATAAAAGTTTGATATGGCTTTTTTGGTATCTTCATCCTTTGCAAGAGCCATCATATAGAGGATAAATTCTGTATTAAAATTAATCAGAGCCCAATATAAATCATGAATAGAGTAATCAGATGAGTTTTCTATGACTGTCAGTCTTTTTTCCGCTTTTAATCTTTTCTCCAGAAGAATAGTGCGTTCCCTTGCCGGTATTTTAAGTCTGTCACAGATCTGTTCACACACATTATAGGAGCATCTGTTCAAAAGTGCCATAAAATAGACGGCCCATCTGGGGTAGTTTTCATTCATGTATAAGAGATCATGCCATGATAATATTTTATTTACTGCTTCAAGCAACTGGTAGGTGTTAGGAATAAAATTAAGGTTTTTATGGATAACTTTTTCAAGGCCGTATTTTTCCATTGTCTTAATGGCAGGGATTGGATTTTCTTCTTCAAAAATCTGTTTCAGCTCTGAGAGAACACGAAGTCCGCTTAAATTTTTAAAACAGCCTATGTTTATGGCATTTTTAATTAAATTAGAGGTGACCTTTCCAATTTTGAATCCAAAGCGGTTGGAAAATTTAATGGCACGAAAAATTCGTGTGGGATCTTCTACAAAACTCAGATTATGTATAATTCTGATAGTTTTATCTTTCAAATCCCTGTTTGCTCCAAAATAATCAACCATGGTCCCAAAATTGTCAGGGTTCAGACTGATTGCCAGGGTATTGATTGTAAAATCCCGTCTTGCAAGATCAAGTTTTATGGAGCTTTTTTCAACGATCGGCAATGCAGCCGGTGTTGTATAATATTCAAGCCTGGCTGATGCTACATCAATTTTAAAACCATCGGAAAAAATGATAACTGCTGTTCCAAATTTTTTGTGAGTATTGACCCGACAGCCTTTTTTTTGAGCATAAAGTTTTGCAAACTCAATCCCATCGCCTTCAACAACAATATCAATATCGTCAATCTGTCTGCTTAAAAGAAGATCCCGGACAAAACCACCCACAACAAAC
Source organism: uncultured Desulfobacula sp. (assembly GCA_964636495.1). Taxonomy (GTDB): domain Bacteria; phylum Desulfobacterota; class Desulfobacteria; order Desulfobacterales; family Desulfobacteraceae; genus Desulfobacula. The sequence goes on from CAZWSL010000017.1 coordinate 6,811, forward strand.
ATATTGAATCCAAGTTCATTTCCCGTTTTTCCAATATCTATAAGCAGCTGTTTGATGTGGTTATCAAGCCGCTGATATAAAATATTGGCAATGTGTCGTTTCCTTGTGTTCTTTTTAACGGATAATTCAGTTGTATTTTTTTTTGATGCTTTATTATGTTCTACAAGATAATTCAGAAAATCAGTTCTGGTTATAACGCCTTTAATACAGCCGTCATCAATTACAGGCAGGATTCTCTGTTTTTCTTCAATGATTATATTTTCAATTTGAGATATATCTGCATCGGATTCTATGTAGCCGGCTTCAGAGTTCATGTATTCTGTCACAGGCAGATGAGAAAGGTTGTGGTATCCTGTTTTTTCAATTATCTGCCTTGAAATATATCCTTCATAGGAGTTGTGTTTTTTATCAACGATCAGCAGAGTATTGATATTGTACCGTGTCATAAGATGCCCGGCTTTTTTGCATGTTACATCCGGTTCAATGGTGATTGCGGGAGTTGTCATAAGATCCCTTGCAAGCTGACTTTTTTCCGTATGTTTCTGCAATTGCTGCACCAGCATGATTTCAACCTGAGCCAGGGTTTTGTTTACAATTTTTGCAGAAGCCGCATAGGAGTGTCCTCCACCGTTGAAAAGAGAGAGTATTTTGCCTGCATCAACTTCCGGGATAGAGTTTCGTGCGATGATATGTATTTTATTGTCCATCAGGACAATGGCAAAAAAGACATCAATATTTTCCATTCTTACAACTTTTTGAACAATTGAAGCAAGGTCGGTAATGTAAGAAGTAGATGAGATTACTGAGATATGAATATCAATACCATTGATTTTATGGACCGTCATCTCATTTAATAATTCATTTAACCAGGTGACCTGTTCAGATTTAATCTCTTTTACTACAAAACTTACAATAGTATTTAAGCTGGCTCCGCAGGATAGAAGAAATGCAGCCTGTTCCAGATCTTCTTTTTTAGTTGAAGTAAAGGTAAATGATCCTGTGTCTTCATATATTCCCAGAGCCATTATTGTTGCCTCTTCCGGAGTGGGTAAAATATTTTTTTCCTGTAGTTCTGAACATAAAATAGTTGTTGTAGCACCGACCTGTTTTATAAATCTGCTGGATCCTTTTATATCGCCCTTCATATCAGGATGGTGATCATATATGATGATTTCCAGGTTTTTATTATCAAAAAGCTTTGAAATGTGGGGCAGTCTGTTTTTCTGTCTTGTGTCCACAAGTACCAGTCTTGAAGTTTTTGAAAAATCAATGGATTTTGGATCAGCCATATTAAAAAGATAACTGGTTGAACTGATAAAAAAATCCCTTAGATTTTTTTCCTGTGAACCAGGGAAAAGTACGATTGAATCCGGATATAATTTCTGTGCTGCAAGCATTGAAGCCATGGCATCAAAATCTGCATTAACATGACTTGTTATAATGGTATCTGCTATAATACGTTTTTTATTATTCAAAAAACTACTCCTGTGATAATCACCTGTTGTAATCATTTAACAAAATTTATATAGTATATCTTGATAAATTTTACAAACAGGATGATCATCGGCTGGATATTTGACAAACTGGATATTAAAATAGAAAGGATTTGAAATGCCAACTATTTTTCTATGGAAAGGGAAAAATCCAAAAGGGAGAAAAGTAAAAGGTGAGATGGAGGCAAAATCCGCTGAACAAGTTACCCAAAGCCTTTTAAAAAGAAAGATTACTCCAACCAAGATTAAAAAAAAACCGAAAGATTTATTTGAAAATATATCGTTTCTACAGCCAAAAGTGACAGACAGTGATGTCATAATATTCTCCAGACAATTTTCCACCATGATAGATGCGGGACTGCCCCTTCTTCAATGTCTTGAAATTCTCCAGGCACAGCAGGAAAACCCTACCTTTAAAAAAATCTTAAAACAGATCAAAGAGTCTGTTGAATCAGGTGAAACATTTGCAGATGCATTAAAAAAATTTCCTCAAATATTCAGTGAGCTTTTTATCAATATGATAGCAGCAGGAGAGGCTGGCGGTATTCTTGACGTTATTTTACAAAGACTTTCAGCATATATGGAAAAAATGTCTAAACTGAAGAGCCAGATTAAGGGAGCCATGACTTATCCTGCCATTACCCTCTGTGTGGCTGTAATAGTTGTCGGCATAATTCTGGTATTTGTCATACCTGTTTTTGAAGATATGTTTGCAGGCATGGGATCAGCTCTTCCGGCACCAACCCAGTTCATAGTCGGTCTGAGTAATTTTGTAATTGCAAATATAATCTATATTGTAGGGGGCATTTTTATAACACTCTTTATTATAAGGCGTATCTATAAAACAAAAAAAGGGCGTATCATTATGGATGATATGTTTTTGCAGCTCCCGGTTGTTGGTGTCCTTATCAGAAAAGTGGCAGTTGCTAAATTTACCAGAACAACGAGCACAATGCTCTCAAGCGGTGTATCAATCCTTGAAGTGCTTGAAATAGTAGCAAAAACAGCAGGAAACAAGACTGTGGAATTTGCCATTATGGATGTTAAAGCCGGAATTGCAGAAGGGAGATCAATGGCTGATCCTCTACTGGAGAGTGGTGTTTTCCCCTCCATGGTCTGTTCCATGATATCAGTTGGAGAATCAACAGGAGCAATTGACACCATGATGGAAAAAATTGCTGATTTTTATGATGATGAGGTTGACCAGGCTGTTTCAAATCTGACAGATATGATTGAGCCGTTTATGCTTGTGTTTCTGGGAGTCGTTATAGGCGGTCTTGTTGTAGCCATGTACCTGCCTATTTTTTCCATGGCTGCAAACATAAGCTAAGCAGATGCATAAAACATTTTTAACGGCAAACAAGGATTTTGTGAATCTTATTAAATGGATTATTTTTTCAAGAATGGTTTTTGCTATCGTTCTGATGATTTCCTGTCTGGTTTTCTCCTCAGGAGAAAATTTATCCTTTCTGTCCGGACCGTTTTTAACACTTTATAAAATTGCAGCAGGTATCCTTGTCCTTTCAATGATATATCTTATATGGCTCAATCAATTTAATGCCAAATTTATTCTTGCCTATACACAAACCATCATTGATACGTTTATTGTTACAATTATTATTTTTTTCACAGGCAGTTACGACAGTATTTTTACCTTTTTATATCTGGTTGTCATAATTTATACCTCCATGCTCCTGCTTCAGAAGGGCAGTTTAATTATTGCCATGATATCGTGTATTCAATACGGCATTTTAATTGAACTGGAGTATTATCAGGTGATCACACCTTATATCAGCCATTTTAATCTTTACGACACTGTTGATGAAACCCGTATTCTTTACAGAGTTATCATTGTTTTTTCCGCCTGTTTTGCAGTCTCTGTTTTAAGTGGTATTCTTGCCCGCCAGCTGAAAATTGCAAAACAGGATTTAAAAATGACCCAGGAACATTTAAAACGGGTTGAAAAAATGGCTGCAATGGATGAGATGATTTCAGGTATAGCACATGAAGTTAATAATCCTCTTGCGTCTTTATCAGGATCAATTCAATTGCTCAAGGAGGAAGCAGTGCCAGAATCAAGTGAAGATAAACTGATGCAGATTATCTTACGAGAGACCAACCGTCTTGAGAATATTGTAAAAGATATAAGAATGTTTGCAAAACCAGGTACAGGCAAAGCCCATGAAGTGAAGATATCAGATTCCATTGAAGAAATCTGCCAGCTTTTTTTAAATGATCCTCAATGGAAGAATAAAATAAAAATATCCATGAATTTGAAAAAAAACATCTGGATTTATATTGACCCGCTACATTTTCATCAAATCTTGTGGAATCTGCTTAAAAATGCTGCTCAATCAATAAATGATCACGGAAAAATAAAAATCAACCTGAATATCCATAAAAACAGGCGTGTTTATCTTATTGTCGAGGATGATGGAATCGGCATTGAACCCAGACACTCGAATCATATTTTTGATCCTTTCTATACAAGCAAGCCTGATGGCACAGGACTGGGGCTTGCAATCATACATAGAATTATTGATGCCTATGACGGTATCATCGACTTTGAATCAACACCCGGTCAGGGTACGGTTTTTACAATACTGTTTAATCGTGCCATGTCAAAAAATATGCTGACCGGCCAATCAATATCTTGACATTTTCAAGCTAAATAGGCTATTTTAATTTGTTTTAAGTTTTATCAGCAATTATTAAATTTCTTGTAATACCAAACAGAACAGTTAGGGCAGAAAATTATGGACAAAGAAAGCAGACTGATGCAGATGAGAAAAGAGAAAATTTCTCAATTAATAGAGCAGAATATAAATTTATACCCCAATAATTTCAAGCCTTCATGCACGATTGAAGAAGTAAGAAAAATTATTAAAGAGAATCCAGACTCACTTGGTGAAAAAGGAGAGCAGTTCTCCATGGCCGGGAGAATGATGGCTGTCAATAAAATGGGAAAATCCTCTTTCATACGGTTTAAACAGGGTGCAGAACAGTTTCAGGTATATTTACAGAAAAACAGAGTTGGAGATAACAGTTATTCTCTTTTTAAAAAACTGGATATTGGTGACTTTGTCGGTGTAAAAGGTCCTGTTTTCAAGACAAGAACAGGCGAGTGGACCATGCTGTGCAATGAATTCAGCCTGTTGTCAAAAGCGATAAGACCTCTTCCAGAGAAATTCCACGGTATAAAAGACCCTGAAAAACGCTACCGCCAGAGATATCTTGATCTGATTATGAATGATAATTCAAGACAGATATTTATAAAAAGATCTAAAATTATAGCTCTTATGAGACGGTTTTTTGAAGAAAAAGGGTTTATGGAGGTTGAAACACCAATGATGCAGCCCCTTGCGGGCGGAGCAGAAGCGACTCCTTTTAAAACCTGGCACAATGCCCTCAGCATGGAGATGTTCTTGAGAATTGCTCCGGAATTATATCTGAAAAGACTGGTTGTTGGCGGTTTTGACAAAGTATTTGAAATTAATCGAAACTTCAGAAATGAGGGGGTTTCCTCCAGGCATAATCCTGAATTTACCATGGTGGAATTTTATGAGGCTTATTCTGATTACAGTGAACTGATGGATTTAACTGAAGAGATGTTTGCGTCCATTGCACGAAGTGTTGCAGGAACCACAGAAATTGAATATCAGGGAAGGGTTATTGATTTTAAAAAAGGCTGGCAGCGTATCTCCATGATGAAATCTTTAACTGATATAGGAGGAGTTGATCCTGATATTCTGGAAGATACCCGTGCACTTCTTGAATTTGCAGCAAAAAAAGGCATTGAAATTACAAAAAAAGAGCGCCATGGTAAAATTTTAACCAAGCTTTTTGATATTCTGGTGGAGCCGGAACTTATACAGCCTACTTTTATTACAGGATACCCTGTTGAAGTATCTCCTCTATCCAGAAAAAATGATGTAAATCCTGCATTAACCGACCGGTTTGAACTGTTCATTGCAGGAAAAGAGATTGCCAATGGTTTTTCTGAAATTAATGACCCTCAAGATCAGCACACCAGGTTTTTAATGCAGGTAAGACAGAGAGATGAAGGCAATGATGAGGCCCATATAATGGATGCAGAATATGTGGAAGCACTGGAGTATGGAATGCCTCCCACTGCAGGTGAAGGAATTGGAATTGACAGATTGGTGATGCTCCTGACTGATTCTCCCTCAATAAGAGAAGTCATTCTTTTCCCACACATGAAAAACATTGCCGGAAACCAATGAATTTAGAACTTTTCATAGCTGGAAAATATCTTAAGGCAAAGAGGAAAGAGGGATTTATTTCACTTATTACCTTCCTTTCCGTTGCCGGTGTCATAGTCGGGGTAATGGCTCTGGTTATCGTTATCGCTGTTATGAGCGGTGCTGAAACTGACTTTCGAAAACGTATTTTAGGACTTGAGCCGCATATACTGGTAATGAATTACTCCGGCAGATTTGAAATATCTTCAAAAATTTTAAATCAGCTTTCCAGTCAGAAAAAAATTGAAGGCGTTTCTCCAATTCTATTTGCCCAGGCAATGATCCGTTCAAAAAACTCTTTTTCCGGCGTGATGATACGCGGGATTGAACCCGAAACAGGATCTAACCTTATCAAAGGCTTTGGTCCTGATAAACTGAATCAGCTTCTCAATGACAAAGACTCAGATAAACACTTTCCAGGTATTATTCTTGGAAAGGAACTTGCAAGTTCAATTGGAGTGATAGAGGGTGATAAAATCATTCTTATCTCATCCAGTGGATTTATTGCTCCGACCGGTCATATCCCTTCAATGAAAAGATTTATTGTAAAAGGGACATTTGATTCAGGAATGTATGAATATGATAATGCGCTTGCCTATATTAACCTGGAAGAAGCGCAGAAACTCAGTAATGCCAGAAATAAAATTTCAGCAGTCGGCATATGGGTAGATGATGTTTTTAAGGTAAAAGAGGCAAAAGAGAATCTCTCCGTACTGTTAAACTCCCCCTTTTACCTGCGGGACTGGATGGAGATTAATAAAAGTCTGTTTTCCGCTTTAAAACTTGAAAAAACAGCCATGTTTATCATATTAACATTAATTATTCTTGTTGCTGCATTTAACATTGCAAGTGCATTGATTATGATGGTAATGGAAAAAAACAGAGACATTGCAGTTCTCAAAGCAATGGGGGCAACAAATAAAAGCATCAGAAAAATATTTATTTATAAGGGTATGATTATAGGCGTTATTGGCACGGTTACAGGAACACTACTTGGAATTGCAGCCTGTTCTTTTCTTAAAAAATATGACTTTATTCAACTGCCTGATGCCTATCCATTTTCCACTCTTCCTGTTCAACTGGAAATATTAGATGTTCTGGTAATAGCAGTCAGTGCTGTTGTGATCTGCTTTCTCTCTACCCTCTATCCATCGTATAAAGCATCAAGAATGAATCCTGTGGAGGCTATCAGGTATGGATGATATAATGAATCCGCTTATATCTCTTCAAAATATTTCTAAAAGTTTTTATTCAAAAACGTCAAAAATTAACATCCTGAATCAATCCTCTTTTGAAGTTTTTAAAAGCGAATCAATTGCTGTAGTCGGATCCTCAGGCATTGGCAAATCAACACTGCTTAATATCATTGGAACACTGGACAGGCCGGATTCTGGAAATTTTTTTTTCAAGAACAGCGATTTATCATTGTTCAATGATATTGAGCTTGCAAATTTCAGGAATACAACTATTGGTTTTGTTTTTCAGTTTCACTATCTGCTGCAGGGCTTTTCTGCCCTGGAAAATGTGATGATGCCGGGCTTAATTGCCGGTGAAAATAAAAAAAAGGTTGAAAATACTGCTGTAAATATGCTTGAAAGAGTAGGGCTCTCTTCCAGAATAACACACAGGGTTGAGGATTTGTCAGGTGGAGAGCAGCAGAGAGTTGCCCTGGCAAGAGCCCTGGTAATGAAACCTGACATACTGCTTGCCGATGAACCAACAGGAAACCTTGACCAGGCAAACAGTGAAAGTGTACACGATTTAATTGATGAATTAAATAAAGAGCTGGGTATGACTGTGATTGTGGTTACCCATAATAATAAACTGGCAGGAATGATGCAGAAAAAAGTGACAATAGCAGATGGAAAAATAGTTCCAGTTTAACAGCGAATGATTGGCCAAATATAAGATCTTCAGATTAGGATTGTAAAATGTTTAAATCTATTTTAAAAATAATTTTCATTATCAGTTTTCTATTTAATTTTATTTTCTGCAACAGCCTGTATGCCGGCAGTGATGTTAAGATGGCAATCTTACCTTTCAGCGTTGATGCACAACAGGATCATGAAAAGTTAAAAAATAAAATTCCTCAATTGCTTTCAGAAAAACTTCAAGAAGAAGGTATAAAAATTTTACTCCTTTCATCTGAAAAAAAGAGTGCTCAATGGCGTTTTTCCGAATTTCGGAAATTAGGAATAAAAACAGGCGTGGACTACATTCTGACGGGTTCTCTCTTCATAGCGGGAGAGAGTATCAGTATTGATGCAAAACTCGTAAGTGTTTATGAAGAACAGACATTTACCTCTCTTTATGCTGATGCCATGAGATTAGAAGAGCTGTTTGCCGCCGTTACAAAACTGAGCCGCGAGATTACAGGAGAAATTTTTCAGCAGCAGATTATCACAGATATTACGGTTACAGGAAACAAAAGGGTTGAAGCCGATGCAATTATGCGAATCATTGAAACAGAGCCGGGTGATTTAGTAAAACCTGAAAATATATCAAGAGATCTGAGAAAAATTTATGCAATGGGTTATTTTGATAATGTGGTTGTGGAAAAACAGGCCCTTGATAAAGGGGTTAAACTTAACTTCCATATTACTGAAAAATCCACTGTACGGAAAGTAAAATTCAAAGGCAACCGAACCTACAAAGATGAAGAACTGCAGGAGATTGTAAACACAAAAACCGGTTCAATTTTAAATATTCATAAAATAAATTCTGATGTTGATCAGATGAGAGCAATGTACACCCAGAAAAATTATCATAATTGCTCCATAAATTATAAAGTCATTCCGCTTGAACACTCACAGGCTGATATTGTTTTTACCTTTGAAGAGGGAAAAAAAATAAAAGTAGAAGAGATTGTTTTTAAGGGTAACAGACATTTTTCGGACAAAGATCTGAAAAAGATTATGAAAACAAATGAAAAAGGATTTTTCTCTTTTCTTTCATCTTCAGGCAATCTTAATGACATAGAAGTCAGAAATGATGTCATACGAATTGAATCTTACTATAAAAACAATGGCTTTATTGATGCCAAAGTATCTGACCCCGAGATTAATATTGGTGAAAAATCTATCTCAATCCGTTTTAATATCCATGAGGGATCTCAGTATAAAATTAAAACGATTGATATCAAAGGCGACCTGATTGCCTCAAGAGAAGAGTTGTTTGAAAACATTCAATCAAAAAAGGGTGAGTTGTATAACAGAGAAAATATCAGAAAAGATATTCATACAATTTCTGATATCTATTCAAACAGAGGATATGCCAATGTAAATATCTCTCCTGTTGTCGATAAAATTGAACAGGACAAAGTGATGAGTATAACCTACTCGATCACTAAAGGGGAACCTGTCTATTTTAACAGGGTAAATATAAGCGGCAACTTAAAAACAAGAGATAAAGTTATCCGGCGGGAAATAAAAGTTGTTGAACAGGATCTGTACAGTAAGGAGAATATTCAGAAAAGTTATAAAAATTTAAACCGGTTAAATTATTTTTCTCAAATTGAGGTGCAGCCTGTTAAAACAGCCAAAAAAAATGAGATGGATCTTGATATAAAAGTTGTGGAGAAAGAGACAGGCAGCTTTTCTGTCGGAGGTGGCGTCAGTACTGCAGAGGGAGGATTTGCATCCGGCTCAATTCAGGAGCGCAATCTGTTTGGCAGGGGACAGACGTTAAAGTTTGAGGCTACATTTTCTGAAGAGAGGGCTTTGTATAATATTAGTTTTTTTGAACCCTATGTAATGGATTCAGAAATTTCAGGCGGTGTTCAATTGTATAAAGAGGATAAAGAATTTGACTATTATGATAAAGAGGCATTCGGGTTAACTCTGAAACTGGGTTATACGCTTTATGATTATGTAAAGATTGGGATAAATTATAATCTTGAAGATTATAAAACCAAAGATATCCAGACAGATAAAACCTACATGACTGAAGGAGAATTTCTTACAAGCAATATACAACCCTATATCCAATATGACTCAAGGGACGACTTTTTTCTGCCTACAGAAGGCTCCAAACATAAACTCTCAATTGAATATGGAGGAGAATTTCTTGGAGGCGATATTGATTACACCAAGTATATTGCAGAGACAGGCGTCTTTTTTCCTCTTTTCGGGAAGTTTACCGGCGCACTCCATGCAGAAGGTGGATACCTGGATGACAGGAGTGGAACGAATACAGATATTGACAATTTAAAGTTCTATCTTGGAGGTATGCAGTCAGTTCGTGGTTTTGACAAGTATGATATTAACGGCAACACTTCCACTGATACAAAAGACAGAGGTGGTGAAAAATATGTTCAGTTTAATGCAGAAATACTTTTCCCGATTACAGAAGAGTATTCAGTTGCAGGCGTTTTCTTTTATGACCGAGGTGATGTTTACAGGATAGATGAAACTATTGATTTAATAGATCAGTTTTCAAGTGTTGGAACCGGTATCAGATGGAATTCACCAGTGGGACCGATACGGTTGGAATATGGATGGGTCATTGAAGGTAAAAATGTTAGATCGCCTGGTGACGGACAGTTTGAATTTTCTTTTGGCGCTTTTTTCTAAACAGAAATAATCAGGGAGATTATTATGAAAAAGAGTTTTATTGTTTTAAGTATTATAATTTTTGTTTTCGGGTTCTCGGGCATAGGTTTTTGTGCAGATTCATTTAAAATAGGCATAATTAATTTTCAGCAGATTCTGGATGAATCAAGTGCAGGAAAAATAGTTAAAAAACAGCTTGAAAAAAAGAGTAAGGAGTTTAATCAAAAACTGTTTGATGAAAAGAAAGCACTGGATGAGATAAAAAAAAAAATCGAACAGGAATCACAGATTTCAGTTTTAACTCCTGAAAAAAAACAGAAGCGTCAAAAGGAGTTTGAAACCAAGGTTAAAAATTTCAATAAAATGCAGCAGAATTTAAACAGACAGTTTAAACAACTGGAAATGAAACTGTTCAATGAGATGCAGAAACAGGTTTTTAATTTAACAGAAGACATTGGAAAAAGAGAGCAGTATCAACTCATTATTGCAAAAAAAACTGCCGGTATAATTTATAACCAGGACGCTTTAGACATAACAGACCAAATCATTAAAGAGTATAATTTAATTATTTCAAAAACTGATTAATACATTCATGAAATTATCTGTCAAAAAAATTGCAGAAATAATAGATGCAGAAGTCATTGGAAACCATGAGTTTATTGTAGAAGGGCTGTCTCCTTTTGAAGATGCAGATTCGAACAGCATAACCTTTGCATATGAATCAAAATTTTTAAATGATCTTTCACTTACGAAAGCTCAGGTTGTTATTATCCCGGACACCGACATCCCTGATCCAGATGAAAACGATAAAATATTGCTGCCGGTGAAACACCCCAAGATCTCTTTTTTTGATCTTGTACCGATATTCCATCCTCCCAAAAAAAACACTCCGGGCATTCATCCAGATTCAGCTATCGGCAGGAATGTTAAAATCGGAGAAAACGCTGTTATTCAGAGAAACACGTTTATCGGTGATCATTCAATCCTCGGGGATAATGTACACATTATGCCCGGGGTCTATATTGGGGAAGATGTTAAAATCGGGGATAATACAATCATTAAACCAAATGTCACCATTATGGAAAAATCAGTGATAGGACAGAATGTTCTTCTCCATCCAGGAACAGTTGTCGGCTCTGATGGGTTCGGCTTTGCTCAAAATTCCGAAAGACACAATAAATTAATTCATGCAGGATATGTAGAAATTGGCAATGATGTTGAGATAGGTGCAGGCAATACAATAGACCGCGGTACGCTTGGCACCACCACCATTGGTAATGGTGTGAAAACAGATAATCTTGTACATATTGCGCATAATGTTAAAATCGGAGATAATACCCTGCTGATTGCCCAGGTTGGTATTGCCGGAAGTGCTGTAATCGGCAAGAGTGTAATCGTTGCAGGCAAAGCAGGTATTTCAGGACATATTAAAATTGGAGATGGAACAATTGTAGGGCCATATGCAGGTGTGCACAGCAGTGTTCCGGAAAATCAGATTGTATCTGGCATACCCCATATGGAACATAAACGGTGGCGCAAAGTTGTCAGCATCATATCCAGGCTGCCTGAAATCAGAAAAAAACTTTTTTCCTTTGAAAAAAGATTAAAAAAAATAGAAAAAAGAGAGAATGGAGCTTAGATGATACATCCTACTGCATTGATTGATCCTAAAGCTGAAATTGATAAAAATGTTGAAATAGGACCCTATGCAATTATCAATTCCGATGTATGCATAGGATCCGGCACGACTATCGGTCCTTACACCACGATCGAAAAATATGTAACCATTGGAGAAAATTGTACCATTTTTCAATATGCCTCCATTGGTGGAGCACCACAGGATCTTAAATTTCATGGAGAGAAATCATATCTGACAATCGGCAGAGGCACTATTATAAGAGAATTTGTCACCATTAACCGTGGAACTGAATTTGGAGGAGGGGTTACACAGGTAGGAGAAGAAAACTATCTGATGGCATATACCCATATTGCCCATGACTGCAAAACAGGCAGACAGGTCATTCTTGCAAATAATTCAACACTTGCAGGCCATATTATTCTCGGTGACAACGTCACCATAGGAGGTCTGGTAGCCATCCATCAATTTGTTCAAATAGGAGATTATGCATATATTGGTGGAAAATCAGCCGTTATAAAGGATATTCCACCATACGTTATTGCAGCCGGTGACCGTGCAAGCCTTCACGGATTAAATAATGTTGGATTAAAACGGAACAAATTCCCTAAATCTACCCTGCGTGAGCTTAAAAAAGCGTATAGAATATTCTTTAGAATCGGCCTCACTGTCAAGCAGGCATCTGAACGTGTTAAAGCTGAAACTGAACAGATTCCTGAAGTACAGAATTTTATCAATTTTATTTTAAATTCAAACAGAGGGGTTACCAGATAACCCGGAGGATAAACAAGACAGAATGAAAATCGGACTTATAGCTGGTGCCGGACAATTTCCTCTTCTTTTAGCCGACAAGGCAAAAAAAAAAGGCTACAAGGTTTATGGTGTCGGTTTTTACAATGAAACCGACAAGGTACTTTCCGATCATGTCACCCAATTAGAATGGATTTATCTTGGCCAGGTTTCCAAACTGTTAAAATATTTCAGGCAGAACCAGATTACAGAAGCCGTCATGGTTGGATCAATCAATAAAACCAATATTTTTAAAGATATCAGACCTGATTTTAAAGCACTGGCTTTTATTGCAAAAACAGTAAAAACCCATGATGATTCACTCTTGACCTCTATTGCTGACCTGCTGTTACAGGAGGGTATCAAAATAGTATCTTCCACCTTTCTCCTTCCTGAACTTTTAAATCCAAAAGGATGCTGGACAAGGACAAAACCTGATGCTGCCCAGAAAAACGATATTACCCAGGGCTGGAAAATTGCCAAACAGATCGGCAAACTTGATATAGGTCAGTGTATTGTAATCAGTAACGGGACAGTTCTGGCAGTTGAAGCAATTGACGGTACAGATGCCACCATAAAAAGAGGCGGGATGTTATCCAGGAAATCCGGTGCTGTTGTGGTTAAAATATCCAAACCATCTCAGGATCTGCGATTTGATCTTCCCGCTTCAGGTCTTAAGACCATTCAGACCATGCATGAAGCAGGGGCAAAAGTTCTTGTTGTGGAAGCCGGCAAATCGATTTCCTTTGATAGAGAAGAGATGATAACCCTTGCAGATAAGAATAAAATTTCCATCATTGGATTTACTGATAGTGATATAACCTGATTTTAAAAAATGCATTTACCTGTAAAATCAACACATATTATGGTTCTTACAGGAGAGCCATCTGGTGATTTCCATGCCGGACATCTCATAAAAGAGATCAGAAAACGTAACCAGAATATCTCTTTTTCAGGGATAGGGGGCCGGTATCTTGAAGATCAGGGTGTAGAACTCTTTTACAATATTGAAAATCTCTCTGTTATGGGTCTTGTTGAAGTTATGATGCAGTTTAAACAGATTAAACACGCTTTTGACCTCTTCAGGAAACAGCTTAAAACCAATAAGCCGGACCTGCTTATACTTGTTGATTATCCAGGGTTTAACCTCAAAGCTGCAAAATTTGCAAAAGAGCATTATCAATTAAAAATTTTATATTATATTACTCCGAAGGTGTGGGCATGGAACAGATCAAGACTAAAAAAAATCAAGCAATATGTAGATCATGCCGCTTTAATTCTTCCCTTTGAAGAGAGAATCTACAAAAAAAGCAATATACCGGCCACCTATGTTGGAAACCCTCTCATGGATGAATATCCTGAAACTGTTTCCAGACCTTTTTTAAATAGAAATAATCCATCAGGAAAAAAATCTTTAACCATAGCGCTTTTACCGGGATCAAGAAAAACTGAAATTAATTTTCTCTTTGAAACAATGCTCAAAGCAGCAGAACAGATTGCTCTCAATCTTCAGAACCGGACAGATCAGAACATCTCCTTTATTGTTTCCAGAGCTGCTTCGATAAAAAGAGAGCTTCTTGAAACCATTATAAAAAAATCAAATGCTAAAGAGATGTTTAAAATTCAAGATGGACCGGCCAGGGATATTTTTATTCAATCAGATCTTGTAATTGCAGCATCCGGAACAGTCACACTCGAAGCTGCTCTCTGCTGTGTCCCGACTATTATTATTTACAAAATGTCTTTCATAACTTACCAAATTGCAAAAAAAGTGGTAAAAATTAAATATGCAGGGCTTGCAAATCTTATTGTGAACAGAGAAATTATGCCGGAACTGCTTCAGAGTGATGTTACTGTGGAGAAAATCAGTGATAAAGCGATGTTCATGCTTGATAATTCTCTCTATTTTGAGAAGCAGCTGCAGATGGTCAGAAAAATGCTTGGAAGCGGGGGAGCATCATCAAAAGCAGCTGCCATTGCAGTAAGGATGCTCTGATATATGCAGTTAAATTTGACAAACTATTACAGATATGTCATCTGTGATTTAACGGTTGCAATTTGGATAATCACACTTTGAGTACAATGCTTCTTGCGTGACTCATACATCAACCATAACACATATTACTTAAGGGATAAATTTTAGATTTGATGACTATTAATTTGATTTTACTGGTTATCGGCCTTCTGTTATCTGGTTTTTTTTCAGCATCTGAGACAGCTCTTTTTTCAATAAGCGGAATCAAAGCCCTTCACATAGCAAAAGATGATACAAAAACAGGACAGTTGATACTGAAGATGAAAGAGGATTCACACACGCTTTTAACAACCATTCTGATAGGAAACAATCTTGTAAACATCGGGGCATCTGCTGTTGCAACATCCATTGCCATATCATATTTTCAATCCTATGCAACGGGTATTGCAACGGGAATTATGACGATTCTCATTCTTGTATTTGGTGAAATTTTTCCCAAATCATTTGCCAACAACAACAATATTTTAGTTGCCAGGATTGTCATATATCCTATTTTCTGGCTTTCAAAACTCTTTTACCCTTTTATATACATGTTAAATTTCATACCAAGACTTCAGGGGGTGAAAGATATATCCCATGAAACTGTGACTGAAGATGAGCTGATGACAATGGTTGAAGTGGTAAAAGAAGAGGGAGAAATCAAAGAGGAGGAGAAAGAGTTTATAACCAATATATTTGAGTTTGATGATACCTCCTGCTCTGAAATTATGACGCCAAGGGCTGACATGTTTGTCATTGATGTTGCCCAGGAGATGAATATTGAATACATTCTTCAAACAGGATTTTCAAGAATTCCTGTTATTGAGGATACCATTGACAATGTTGTCGGCATTCTGCATATAAAAGATCTTTTTGTCAGTTTTCAAAAAGCGTGTGCACTCAATTCTGTAAAAACCCTTGATGTTAAATCAATAATGAAAAAACCGTATTTTATACCGGAATCAAAAAAACTGGATTCACTTCTGCAGGATTTTAAGCAGAAAAAAAATCATATTGCTGTTGTTGTGGATGAACATGGCGGTATATCAGGTATTGTAACCCTGGAAGATGTTATTGAAGAGATATTTGGTGAAATCGTTGATGAAACTGACAGACAGACCACCGATATTATAAAACTCAAAGGTAATAAATGGCTTGTTGCAGGAAAAATAGATATTGATGATTTAAATAGAAAATTTGATTTAAACATTCCAGAATCTGCTTTCTATGATACCTTTTCAGGCTTTTTTCTTGAACGGATCGAGAAAATTCCAAACCCTGGAGACTCCATTATTGTTGATAAATGGACGATAACAGTTAAAGATATGGATGGTAACAGAATAAACAATCTGCTGCTGAAAAAAGAGACATCTTAATCAAGTGTAAATATGATGGATTCAAACACCTCTCTCTACTGTGTTTTCGGTAATCCTGTAAAACACTCCAAAAGCCCTGAGATTCATAATAAATGGTTTCAGCACTATCAAATGAATTCTGTCTATCTTGCCTTTGAAATCAAGAATATAAAAAACGGCATAGAAGCAGTAAAAACGTTAAATATTCAAGGCGTTTCCGTGACCATTCCATTTAAAGAGTCTGTTATGGAATATCTTGACTGGATTGACGAAGACGCATTGAATATCGGTGCTGTCAATACCATTGTCAATAAAAAAGGCAGACTTCTGGGTTACAACACTGACTGCTCTGCAGCGGTTGATCCACTAAAACCCCATGGAATTGCAGATAAAAAAACTTGTATCATCGGTGCTGGAGGAGCGGCAAGAGCAGTTGCATATGGTATAAAAAAAAAAAGAGGTGATCTTGTCATAGTCAATAGATCTGTAAAAAAAGGGAAAATACTGGCATTAAAGCATGATGCAGAGTTTATCTCCATGAATGAATTCAGAAAAAAAGATCATCTTGATGCTGATATCATTATCAATACAACTTCAATCGGCATGTATCCGGATATGAAAATCTCACCCCTGCCGTCACATCTTCTGACCCGGGAGATGATTGTAATGGATGTAATTTACAACCCCTTGAAAACCAGGCTGCTTGCAGAAGCCGAAAAAAAAGGCTGTACCACGGTTAACGGTTTGTCCATGTTCATGCATCAGGGTGCGGCACAATTTAAATTATGGAGGGGTATAGAGCCTTTTTTCAACTGATTGTACCATGTTGACTCCAGATTGATCCCATGGCGGTGCAAAGATGATGAAAGCAGCGGCTTTTCAGCCTGGGTTGCATTAAAAATCAGCAAATATCTCTTTTATTCTCAGCCATGCATCATCCGGCAGATGGGCGCCAATAACCTGGCAGATTTCATATCCGCAGGCAGATGCTATTTTACCACTCAGTTCAATGGAATATCCACGGGCAAGACCAAAAAGAAATCCTGCTGCCCACAGATCTCCCGCACCTGTTGTATCTACTGCAGTCTCTCCTCTCACTGGCTGGATATGAATGACCTTATTTTCATGGGAGACATAACTTCCTCTGCTGCCAACTTTTAAAACAGCATATGTTACATTTTCAGCCATTTTTTCAATTGCTTTTAGTTCATCATCAATATTGGTGAAAGCCTTTGCTTCATCTTCATTGGCAATAAGGATATCAACATAATCATCTATTATGGGGTGTAACATATCCTTTGAGGCATTCACGACCTCAAAACTTGCAAGATCCAGTGCAATAAGAGATCCTGCAGCTTTTGCAGCTTTCAGGGAAGCTATCATTAAATCCCTGTTAAACAGCAGATACCCTTCAATTACAGCAATGGCACATTTGTTGAACATCTCGACAGTTATAGAATCGGGATCAAGCTGTGTTGAAGCGCCAAGAAATGTAAACATTGAACGCTGAGCATCAGGAGTGATGACAGAGAGAACTTTTCCTGTGGGAGAATCACACAGGGATACAAAAGGGTCAACACCGCATTTTTTCAGCTCCTTTTCAAATGCCTCGCCAAACTCATCATTTCCCCTTTTTCCTATGAATCCGGCTTCACCGCCAAGGCATGCAATTCCGATAATTGTATTGCAGGCAGCACCACCCGGAACAACTACCGGCCTGTTTGCTGATTTAGTTAAGATTTTTTGAATTCCATCTTCTTCAACAAGTGTCATTCCCCCTTTTTCTTTTCCAAGATCAGCCAGAAACTGATCTGACTCATTGATCAGGATATCAACAAGGGCAGAGCCAATCCCGGTTATTTTACACTTTTTATCTCTTTGCATGATGTCTCCAGTCAGTTTACTATTCAGTTTACAATAAAGCATAAAAACGGATTGATAATTGTCAAGCAGTTTCTTTTTACCACTCTATTTTTCCATGGGAATGACATGGTAAACTGATTTTTATACTGCCCCATTCCTGTAAAGGCTGTATTGTCAGCTCTGAAGTGTAATCACTTTTTAAAGTGGTAAAATCATTTCTTCGACCCGTTACGATACAGGTTGTCTTATCCGCCCTGAAGCCTGAATAATTTTTTAAAGTTCTAAAAAATCTTCCATTGGACAGCAAAAACTCGTTCGTTCCTCACTCAGACAGTTTGCTGTCTTAACCATTACAGATTGTTTGAACTTTTACTAAAATTACAGGCAGACCGGTTGGACAAGACAACCTGCATCTTCACTGGTAACTATTGCATAGTGCAAATATGTAAGCATCAAAAAATATTACAGGCAGGTATTATATAAGAGCTTGCCGGGGGTAAAAATATCCAGGAAATCTATAGTCATGACGACACTGAATTTTTGATGTGTTTTTTTATTTTCCTGATCCTTCGGCTTTATATCTTTGTTTACAAAAAGAAGGAACAATCCTGTACCACTATGCGTATTGTCGGTTTTAACGGCAGAGAAATAAAAGTAAAGTGGATCCCATTGTCAAGACAGTTTTTCATTAAACCTAAGCATCATTTTTTGTAACAATAGTGACCCTGTGTCACCATTAGAATTTTTGTTTTTACTACAACCGTTAACGGAAGTGGAAACCAGCTCTGAGAATAGGCACCACAAATTATGCCCGTCGGAAGGGGTTGGCTTCCGCTGTAGCGGGTATATAGTGATATCGTTTTCATTATCCTGTCAACCTTATCTGATTTCTACCATAATATACTTCAGTCGGTGAGGTCGCTCATGGTTATAGAAATCAAAATATTTTTTTAAGGCACTGCGCAATTATTCAACAAAAGGATGCGGTAACGTAACAAAAAACAAACCTTTAACCTACATAAAAAGCGTATGAGAGGAGCGGTTGAACACGCCAGTGGAAGGCTGATTGCCTTACAGGAGCATATGGATCTTTGCGTACAAACTCTTGATTCCTGTAACGGTTAAGCCACCAAACTGTTTGAGGGAAGCATGACCGAGTTTTTGGTGGCCAGTGTAAGGAGTCTTAGAGTTTGTAGCAATGTCCATCTCAGCGGATGTAAGGCAATCAGCCTGGAACGGGTATAAAAAATTTATTATGGTAAATATTCAGCCCGGGCTTCATCACAGTTGACAAAAAGAGAATAAAAATTTATTAAGTAGAAAAAAAAATTATACTGCAATTATTAGAATTGAAAAGGAGTTTTTAATGTCAATAAACCAATCCACACTCTTTACATCTGAATCTGTAACAGAGGGACACCCGGATAAAGTGGCAGATGCAATTTCAGACAGTATTCTTGATGCGATAATGACTCAAGATAAACAATGCAGGGTTGCCTGTGAAACACTTGTAACAACAGGACTTGCCATGGTTGCAGGGGAGATCACCACAGATTGCTATGTGGATATTCCTGAAGTGGTAAGAAATACAATAAAAAATATCGGATACAACTCTTCCAGCATGGGTTTTGACTGGCAGACCTGTTCTGTGATTACAAGTATTGATCAGCAGTCCCAGGATATAGCACAGGGAGTTGACGAGGGAGAAGGGCTTTATAAAGAACAGGGTGCCGGCGATCAGGGGCTCATGTTCGGCTTTGCAAGCAATGAAACTCCGGAACTGATGCCCATGCCAATAGTCTATGCCCATAAACTGACAAGACGATTAACCCAGGTAAGGAAGAATGGTGCACTTGATTTTTTAAGACCTGATGGAAAATCCCAGGTAACAATTGAGTATGTGGATGGTAAGCCCAAAAGAGTAGATACCATTGTTGTCTCTTCCCAGCACTCTCCTGATGTAACATATGATGCACTGAAATCTGCAATTATTAAAGAGGTTATTAAAAAAGTCATTCCCGAGGATATGATTGATGGTGATACCAAATTTTTTATTAATCCGACAGGACGATTTGTAATAGGCGGTCCCATGGGCGACTGCGGTCTTACAGGGCGAAAAATTATTGTTGATACCTATGGCGGGCAGGGCAGTCACGGCGGTGGTTGTTTCTCAGGCAAGGATCCTTCCAAAGTAGATAGAAGTGCATCATATATGGGAAGATATATTGCAAAAAATCTTGTTGCTTCGGGTATCACTGATAAGTGTGAAGTCCAGATTGCATACGCGATCGGGGTTGCTCAACCTGTATCTCTTCTCATTGATTTCATGGGAACCGGAAAAATACCGGAATATAAAGCGGTTGATATTGTCAAAGAGGTATTTGATCTGAGACCTGCTGCAATTATTGATACCCTTGATCTTCTCCGCCCGATTTACAAAAAAACCTCAGCCTATGGACACTTTGGAAGAAATGATCCCGATTTTTACTGGGAGAGAGCTGACAGAAAAGATCAGATCAGAGATCTTGCAGGAGTGTGATACGCTTTTTAAGATTCATTTCTGAATAAAGGGGATTATTTTCAGTAAAGTGGTGTTATGGAAATCCTGATTCTGTAACACCACTACTTTCTTCATGATAAATTTATCTGTTTTCCCTCTATTTTTTATCAGATTAAATTGCTGGGATAACCGTTTTGAGTATGCCGCTCTGTCGCATAATTCAAAAGCTCACTTTGCGAACTATCTGAAACAGATGAATTTTCTTGACATCAGCGGTAAAAGTGTGTAGTTTTGAAAAGAACATATCAATATATTTTGATATATTGAATTTTAAAACCCTACAGAGGAGTTATACCATGTTACAATCATATAAAAATTCTTCCTATATAGAGCTTGATCTCAGTTTAAAATATAAAATTAAAGATATCAGCCTTGCCCGGGAAGGGCATAAAGATATGCAGCTTTCAGAAAAAGAGATGCCCGGATTAATGGCTATAAGGGAAAAATATGGCCCCGAAAAACCATTAAAGGGTTTTAAAATAATGGGAAGCCTTCACATGACCATACAGACAGCCATGCTCATCGACACCCTTTATGAGCTTGGTGCCGATATCCGCTGGGCATCCTGCAATATTTTCTCAACACAGGATCATGCTGCCGCTGCCATTGCAGATAAAGGTTCAGCTGCTGTATTTGCCTGGAAAGGTGAAACCCTTGAAGAGTTCTGGTGGTGTACGGAACAGGCGCTTATCTGGCCGGATGGTACAGGACCTGATCTCATTGTTGATGACGGGGGAGACGCCACTTTATATGTTCATCAGGGAGTAAAATTTGAGAATGATCCCTCTCTGCTTGAAAATAAACCCGGATCCATTGATGAAAAATGCCTGATTGATAGAATGAGGGTCAATTTGTCAGATGATCCAAAAAAATGGAGCAATATTGCCAAAAATATCAGGGGAGTATCAGAAGAGACAACAACAGGTGTGCACAGGTTGTACCAGCTTGCTGAAAAAAATGAACTGCTCTTTCCGGCAATCAATGTTAATGACTCTGTTACCAAGTCTAAATTTGATAATCTCTATGGATGTCGTGAATCTCTTGCCGATGGGATTAAGAGAGCAACAGATGTAATGATTGCAGGCAAAACTGTTGTTGTGGCAGGCTATGGAGATGTCGGCAAAGGATGCGCTGCATCAATGAGGGGTTACGGTGCAATTGTATGGGTTACTGAGATCGACCCCATTTGTGCTCTTCAGGCTGCAATGGAGGGATATAAGGTTGTCACCATGGAAGAGGCTGCACCTGTTGCAGATATTTTTGTGACTGCCACGGGTAATTATCATGTCATCACTGGAAAACATATTGACCAGATGAAAGATGAGTCCATTATCTGCAATATCGGACACTTTGATAATGAAATTGAGATGAGTCACCTTACTGATAACCCAAAGGCAGTAAAAGAGAATATCAAACCCCAGGTTGACAAATGGACACTGGAGAACGGCAGATCCGTAATCGTACTTGCAGAGGGAAGACTTGTAAACCTCGGGTGTGCCACAGGACATCCAAGTTTTGTAATGAGCAACAGTTTTTCCAACCAGACGCTTGCACAGATCAAACTTGCCCATGAAGACCTTGAGAAAGAAGTTTATACACTGCCCAAGGAGCTTGATGAAGAGGTTGCAAGATTTCACCTGAAAAACCTTTCTGTAAATCTGACAGAAATGACACAGGAGCAGTCTGAATATCTCGGTATTCCCATTAACGGCCCCTTTAAGACTGATCTGTACAGGTATTAGACCTTAAAAAGATAAATAAATCTGTATAAAAGAGCGTACCGGGTATCTCTTCACATGAAATATCCGGTATGTCTGTTCAATAAAATAAACCTGCAGATACTGGCTGTATCTGCAGGTTTATTTTATTGAACAGACTATTTATTTATAAATTATTATACTATTTCAATAACTTATATTTATATTGAATCATTCTGGTATCCAGTGGTTAATGATTTTGAACTTTGGGCAGTCAAATCTGTCTGAAAAATTTTATTTTTTAAAAAAAATAGAAACCAGAAAAATATTGCTATAGTTTTATAATATAAAATCAATGAGTTGTATATTTTAAAAGCCGATTACAAAATGCGGCATATAAATTGCATTTTAAAATTATCAGTTTAAGATGACAAAGCGTAATAATTTTATCTTTTTTCCTTTTTCAGCAGAGGCTGCTTTTAATAAAGCAGCCTCTGCTGGTTTTAAGGGGATTTTACAACTTTTTCTTATTTTTTAATCAGTTTAATTATTTCATCATTATCAGGAAATTGTCTGGTTTGCTGTTTTGAATAGATGGTCGTGCCTTCAACAATAATGTCATATACCCCGTTTGATCCCGGAACCAGTTCAGGGGACACTCCCAGTTCTTTTTTAATTTTATCTGCCAGACCGGCAGCTCTTGGTTCATAATTTCAGACAGAGCAGTAATTGATTTTAATATCCATTATATATTTCCTTTTTCTATATATCTGCATCAGATGCTCAGGAGTCGGAAAAATGTCAAAAGCCTTCTGCTGCTGATCACAATTTTGATCTGCCTGAAACAGAGAAGGCTCAACTATTTATTTATATTTTTCCCTGATAAAACTCAAAGATTCATCAATGGCATTTACAGTTAATTCCAGCTCCTCTTTTGTGTGACGATAACATATATAGGCGTGGTGATACGGTGTAAAAAAGAAACCCTTTCTGATAAGCTGGGTATAAAAATCTTTTCTCTTACCTTTATATGCACCGGTATCATCTTTTTTAAATGTTATGTAAAACATCGGTGCAATACCTGTGAGCTCTGCTCCAACATCATGTTTTTCTATCAGTTTTTCTATTTCTGCCATGAACCATCTGCCTTTTTCCCATATATTTTCAAGAACACTGTCCCTTTCAAGAATTTCAATGGTTTTAAGGGCAGCAATAAAGGCTTCACTGTTTGGAAAAAATGTGGAAGAGATAAACAGTTTAGTTTCAGCAGCCATCATTACATCTTTTTTCCCTGTTACAACAGAGATGGGATATCCATTGCCCATAGCTTTCCCGAGAACAGCAAGATCCGGTGTTACACCATAAATCTTTTGAGCACCACCCATGGAAATCCTGAAGCCGGAACGAATTTCATCATAAATCAGTACACTGTTGTATGTATCGGCAATTTTTCTTACCCCTTCAAGGAATCCAGGTTCAGGAATCTCCATTTTCCTGTGGTTTGGATGACCAAAAGGTGTCATTATAATTGCTGCAGTATCCCTCCCGTGCTTTTCCATTAACTGTTCAAGCTGATCCAGTTTATTATACTGAAATTCATAAACATCCTCATAAAATTTTCCTGGAATTCCACCTTTCATCTCAACACACCAGTCATGCCACCCATGGTAACCGCAGCGCATAACCTTTAATTTATTTGTGTGTGCTCTTGCAATTCTGACAGCGGCTGTTGTTGCATCTGATCCGGTTTTCAGGAAAATACTCATTTCAGAACAGGGCACGATTTGAGACAGTTTTCTTGCAAGCTGGTTCTGATATTTCTGAGTCAGGGTAAAACAGAATCCTTTATCATTGATCTGTTTATAAACGGCATCATCAACCTCTTTTTCACGATATCCGAGAATAATCGGGCCGTATCCGCATAGAAAATCAATAAATTCATTTCCATCAACATCTGTAAGTTTTGCACCTTTGCCTGTATCAAGAAAAACAGGGTATTCACCCTGAATAAAATCACCCGGTTTTCTGGCACCAAGAACACCGCCCGGGATCAGTGAAACAGCTTCTTCAAAGAGTTCAAAGCTTTTTGTTAAATTTAATTTCTGAGCTTCTTTCATGGGATTTCCTTATATATATTTAATCAAATATTCTCTATTTCAGATATGTTGCGTTTTACAATCAATTGGTTTCAAACATGGATTCAATTTTCTGGCTCTGATGAATTCTGGCACCTCTCTTCAGGAAAGCACCAAGGAATTTATCCGGATCGATACAGCCTTCAGGCGCCACAACACCTTTAACAGTCACATCACCGTTATCCATCATTAATGCGGCAATGGATGCTGGCAGGCCTGTTCCAGGAGCCATTCTTCCCACCATGTCAGCTGTATAGGTGATTTTTTTCCCCTCTTTTTCGCCTTTGACTATGACCTTGAGACCTGAGGACTGCGGTCCGTTATCTCTTCCTTCAGGAATCGTTTCCCAAAGTTTCAAGGCAAGATCATATGGGGTCACCCGGGTTCCTTTAATATCTACTGGTTCTGTCCCAAGAAATCCTGTCTGTTTCTGTTCCTGAATCAGTTCATCCACCCATAAAGGAATGAGAGCGCCTTTGATAATAATATTTTTCACTCCCTTGATATACTTTGGAAGGGTCAACGGCTGTGGATGTCCAACATAACGCACATGGCATGTTCCAAGGGGTTCAAGAAATTCTTCAGCAACAGCTTCAGTGCCTCCTTCCACAAGGACAAGCCTGCCGTCAATATACTGTGGTATTTTTCCCAGTGTCATGTGAAGACTGTGATCCCATGCAGCACCTTTAAGTTCTGCAATACTCACAACCCAGTAAAGATAAATCTCATCAACTCTGTCAAGTTTATCTGCATACCATTTAACAAGGACATTATTGGTACCGGGATCAGATCCCATGCCGGTGAGAACAGTTATGCCGGCTTCTCTGGCAAGCGTATCAATCTCCGAATTAAACAGAATTTCAGTGCCTTCATAATCATCGCAGATATCGATATAATTGACTTTTGCTTCCACTGCTGCAGTTGCTACAGGCACAGCTGTCTTATAAAAAGGACCTGCCGTATTAATGACCACATCCACTTTACTGAAAGCCTTCACCATATCTTCATGATCATTGACATCCATTTTTATCAATGTTGATTTTTCACTCTCCCGTAATTTCTTTGACAGCCTTTCAGGATCTGGATAGAGATCTGCAAGCACTACACTTGAAACCTGGTCCTGTTTTATCAGATCCCTTGCAACACCCTGACCCATTCCGCCAACTCCGCCGATAATCAATGCTTTCATTTTTTCTCCCTATTGTTATACAGTTTATATTATTAAATTTTTAATACCAGGGCAGCTCCTGTATCTCCTGCAGCACACCCGGTAAAGAGCATATATCCTCCACCCGATTGAGCAAGCTCTTCTATTCCTTCAATGATCAGTCTTCCAGCTGTGGGCGCCTGGGGATGGCCAAATATGAGTGAAGAACCAAAATTATTAAATTGCTTAACATCAATGTTCATCTGATCAGCAAGATAGATGTCATTGGCAGCAAAAGGGTTGTGTGTTTTAATTACCTTTACATCATTTATCGTAATACCGGCTTTTTCCAGTGCCATACTGGCAGCCGGAACAACAGCCATTGCCATGAATCCTTTTTTAGCTCTTGAAAATCCATATGAAACTATTCCGGCATCTTTTCTTCTGTCATGGCTTAAATCAGCAGCTCTCTCTTTTGTGGTCACAATCAGGGCACAGTTACCGTCTGCCGGATGAGTCTGGGAACCAAAGGTGTGAACGCCGTTTTTGAGAACCGGCCGCAGGGTTTCAAGACCTTCTCCGGTTGTGGGCACAACACCTTCATCCGCATCAATTTCAATGCTTTTTTTTCTTGAAACCTGTATGGAAACCGGAAACATATACTGTTTTTGAAATTTCCTGTCAAAGGCAAGGGCATCTGCGTACTGTTCAGCTCTTATCAAAGCTAATTCATCACACTGTTCTCTTGTAATACCTGCCTCTTCTGCAACATTTTCAGCAGTCTGAATCATTGCATTTCCAGCCCAGGGATCATTATTAAACTGATCCATGACCCAGTTCTCAGAAATAACCTGGCCACCCGGTCCTTTGGGATTCGGCCATATGGTGTGAGGTCCGTTGGAGCATCTGTCTGTTAAGAGATTAAGCACACACTTGAAACTGCCTGTTTCAATACCGACTGCAGCCTGATATAATGCGGTTGTCGAGGTAGAACATGCCTGACTGATAAGCATTCCAGGAATGTTTTCAGCTCCTGTCAGGGCGGATGCCCATGGTCCTCCATAAAAAATATGGGGCTGCCCCACTGTTGCCCCGAGAATCAGGTAGTCAAAGATATCAGAATTGATATCTTTTGAGTTCAGCCATTTTTTTGCAGTTGAAGAACCCAGTTCAACGGAGTGTTCATTGGCAAAACTTCCCTGCCACCGGCAGAATGGGCTTGAATAATATCCTCTGTAAGGAATATAGGCGTTTGTAAACATCTGTTCGTCCTTTTGAATTTTTATATTAAAATATGCTTCTCCCTTTCTGGAAAATCTGCTGCACGACCTGCACTTACATATCAAACATACCAACTTATAAATTATATCTGTTCAAAACCGCTTCAAGAACACTTCCTCCAATGGCGCGCGCTTTTTCAGAGATGGTTGTACAATAATCTATCTCTCCTCTTGGATCGATATCTCCAATTTTAAGTTTATCACCCACTTTTGTATGGCTTCTTATCTGTCCCCTTAAAACGCCGTCAATGCCCGCAGTAACATCCTGACCACTGACCGTTGCAACAACCTGATTTTTTTTTACCACAGCACCGATATCAAGATCTGAACGAAATATTCCTTCACAGGGAGCTCTCAGAACTCTTTCATGGGTAAATCCGTTTACCGGCCCTGGAATGCCTGTATTGGGTTCAGGGCTTCCTTCTGATATAACCCTTCCAAGATTATGACCTCTGTTTGTCTCAATTGCAATGTGAACATCTCTGCCTGCCTCAAACCCGGGGCCCAGACCGATTGTAAGGGGAGCTTCGGATATACGGGTCCCGAGATTTTTTTTTGCTATTATGGCATCCACAACCACATGGGGTTTTAACGCTTTTATGCTTTTCCAGCAGGGATCAATAATGACAGGAACCCTGTTTTTACGCCATAAATGAGTTATTTCATCTATATTTTCTATTTTTTGCGCCTCAACACCCTCTACTGTTATCCTGTTATCATAAACGGTTTCACAAAAGGAGACCTGCCTTCTTACGGCAAGGGGATTGCTGGTTTCCATCATGAAGATATTCTTGATATTGGCTTTAAAAAGGCGGCATGCAATTCCTGTTGCAATTTCGCCGGCACCCTTTATGCCAATTATGGTTTCTTTAAGCTTTATATCCATTTTACACTGTTTCTTTTTAATTTAAGATCACCTCTACTGCTCTTTTGTCATATTCTGTTGTCTTTTTTTAATTGCAGCAAGGATTTTATCCGGCGTTAATGGATATGAATCCATATGAACACCTATTGCACTGCTTACTGCAGCACTGTAAGCCTGGGCTGCTGACATGGCAATTGACATGCCTGCCTCTTTTGCCCCGTACGGGCCTTTAGGGTCAATAGACTCGACAATTATATTATTTATTTCGGGCATATCACACGCAAGGGGCAGTTTATAATCCAGCATTGTCGGGTTAACACATCTTCCCTCATCCCACTCATGGTATTCTGTGAGCATTCCTCCCTGGCCTCCCATGGCAATGGATCCCTCAAACTGTCCTTCAAGCACTAAAGGATTTAAACCATATCCAACATCCTGGGCAGCAGTGGCTTCAAGCACTTCAACTTTTCCTGTTTCAGGATCCACCTTCACTTCCACTATCGTCGTTCCAAAGGAGAAGGCTTCGCACATCTGTCCGTAGGGGTTTGATACCCACTCCCTTTTCATGTCAACCTCAGGCCAGTAACCCCCTTCTGCATTTACAGAATTAAAATTGAGAAGACTTATTCTCACTGTTTTTTTGATGGAGATAGATTTTTCAGGATTATCTTTCACATAAATAAACCGATTCTTCGCCTCAAGGGTATCCGGATCAACCTTTAACACTTTTGCTGCCACATCAAAAAGCTTTTTTCTGCAGTTTGCTGCAGCTCTCTTAACGGCATGGCCACCAACAAAAGTTGATACCTGAGAGTATGAGCCCGGATCTGAAGAAGTCGTCTCGGTATCTGCGGAAACAAGATGGATATCTTCAGGAAGCAGTCCAAGTTCCTGGGCTGCAATCTGTACAACCATGTTATCATTTCCCTGGCCATTGTCCACTACACCTGTCATGACAGTTGCCTCACCATCTTCATTGAATTTGATAAAACTCTGGGAACCGCCCCTGATACCCATGGGAAATCCTGTCTGAACAGAGTTGGTACCGATCCCTATACCATGGAACGGCGGCAGCTTACCCCATTTTTTCTTAAAACCTGACTTCTCCACAGCTTTGTGAATGGTTTCATCCATTGCACAGGAGCCAACATAGGATTTTGTACTTGTATACTCTCCCGGCTGTCTTGAATTTCTTAATCTTATTTCTACAGGATCTATACCAAGATGTTCTGCTATCATGTCAAGCTGTGTATCAAGACCACAGGCAAAGCCGCGTCCATGAACCCTTATCATTCCTCTGATGGGTTTGTTTGTGTAGATTCTGTAACCGTTATACCGGACACTTCCCATCCGGTATGCCTGCTCCATTGAGAGAAAAGGGACTGTTGTTGCAATAGGACCTGTTGAGGAGTATGCTCCGCCATCCATATAACAGGTTGTTTCCCTTGCAAGGACTCTTCCTTCTTTGTCAACTCCTGTTTTATGTGTGGTAATCATGGCATGGCCCTGTCGGGTGGTAATGGTATTTTCCTCCCTTGTAAAAACTATTTTTACAGGTGCACTTGTTTTTTTTGCCAGCAGAGCACAGATATAGTCAGCAGGGCATATCTCGGATCTTCCTCCAAAAGCACCGCCAATGGCAATTTTCTTGATCTTGACTTTATGCAGCGGAATCTTGAAAGCATTGGATAGCGGTTTTGATTTCATATGCGGCCCACCGTTGGGACACCACACTTCAAGACACTCATTTTCATCAAATCTCGCCACTACGGCATAGGGTTCAGCCTGGAAATATGACTCCTCAGGAGCCACAAAGGTATCTTCTCTGATATAGTGTGATTTTTCAAAGTTCTTATCTACTTCACCTGTGTCAATATTTACATGAATATTGATATTGTTGGGAAATTCCTCATGGATTAACTCACTTTCAGAAGCCATGGCATCCATTGGTTCAAACACTGCGGGCAGGAGTTCATACTCCACCTCTATAAGATCAAGCGCTTTTAAAGCCGTCTCTTCATCAACTGCTGCAACACCTGCCACCTCATCACCAATATACCTTACCTTGTCAGTCTGTATAAACTGCTGATCTCGGGTATAGCCGAAAACTCCCCATTTGACACCTTCTGTATCTCTCCCTGTAACAACCGCTTTTACTCCAGGCAGGTTCTCCGCCTTTGCCGTATTGATATTGAGAATGCGTGCATGGGGGTGGGGACTTCTTTTTATTTTTCCAACAAGCATACCATGCAGTTTTAAATCCGCTGAAAATTTTGCCTTGCCCATAACCTTTGCCCTGGAGTCAATCCGCGGCATTCTTTTTCCAATAATATTGTAATCAGACATATTCTACTCCTTTGCTTTCCCTTTAGTAAGACAATCTGGACAGGATTCTTCCTGGTTTCCTGTATGGGCAACAGCCTTAACTATTTTTGAATATCCTGTGCATCTGCAGATATTCCCGGAAAGGGCTTTCCGTACGGTTTTTTCGTCGGGTTCCGGGGTGTGGCTTAACAGGGCATCTGCAGATATAAGCATACCGGGAGTACAGAACCCGCACTGAACTGCACCATGATCAATAAAAGACTGCTGAAGATCTGACAGTTCATCATTGTCAGAGAGGCCTTCCACTGTTTTTATCTCTCTGCCCTCTGCTTCCAGTGCCAGAGTGAGGCAGGAGCGGACAGGTTTTCCATTTATCTGGACAGTGCATGACCCGCATATCCCTTCACTGCAGCTCTCCTTTGAACCAGTCAGATCAAGTTTATCACGTAACACTTCAAGAAGGGTATCATTGGGCTGAACCATAAGCTCCTGATCTTTTCCGTTTATATTCAAGGTGATTTCTATTTTTTCCATTTTAACCTCAATTGATATTATTTTATTCAGTTAATCACTGCAGCAGGGTTTTTTAAAGGTATTGCTGAACCAGGGAGTTACATCAGCATCTGGCTGCAGTTCACTCTTTTACCTCTTCAAGTGCCTGCAGAACCAGCTCTTCAACCATGGCGCATCTGTATTCAAGTGTAGAGCCGACATTGTGAACAGCAAAGGTGGCTGCACTGTCCATGGCATCCCTGGCTGCTGCTTTAAAGGCATCTGAATCATCAGCTGCTGCCCCCTTTAATTTTGAAGCGGCATTGGCAAGTAAAAGCGGAGATCTGCCCATGGCTCCTACCACTATGCGTACCTGCCTGAATACGCCTGGATCACCATCCTGGTTTTCTTTTTTAACCCAGACAGCGGCACAGACTATGGGGTAATCAATGGCAGAACGATATGCCAGTTTTTTATATGAGCTTATCCCTCCATTTTTTGGAATCGTTATTTCAGTTAATAACTCATCTGCTTCAATGGCAAAGGGCATGATACCATCAGTTGTGTAAAAATCAGCAAGTTTGACTTCCCTTTTGTGATTTTTACCTTGAAGTAACAGAGTTGCATCAAGTGCCATAAGTGCTGTAGCGCCATCAGACTGACATGTGGAATTACATCTGTCTGCCTCTTCTCTTGCATAGCAGATTTTACCACCATCCTTGTGGCATGCCTGTCTTCCAGACCTGTAAAAATCAGACTGGTTGTAGTGGTGACATCTGTTATCCTGCAGGATGTTACCGCCGACAGTACCAATATGATGCTGAATGGATACAGCCCCGATTTTTTCACAGGCCTGAAAAAAAGATCCGGCATGGGTCTGCACCAATGTTGAGTCAATAATATCTGAAATTGATGTTTTTGCTCCGATTTTAATACAATCAGGGTGTTCTCTGATAAAAGAGAGTGAATCCAGAGCTTTCAGGCTCATGACGTATTTGGGTGCAAGCACTCCTTTTTTCATTCTCACAAGTAGATCAGTTCCTCCTGCAAGAATCTTTACATCATCTTTATATTCTGCAAGCATATCCAGTGCCTGTTCAAGATTCTGCGGGTTTAAATAGTTAAATCCTGGTAATCTCACACTCTCTCTCCTTTATGCAAACGTTATTTAAACTCAATAAACAACTGCTCTTTATCATTTATCATACATCCTGTAAGTGCCGGTTAAGGTTGTTCTCCTTTTTTCTCTTTCAAGGCAGCAAGAACTTTTTCAGGTGTAATGGGAAGATCCTTTATCCTGACACCGACAGCATCATAAACTGCATTGGCAACTGCAGGGGCTGTGGGAACACACCCTGGCTCGCCTATGCCTTTGGCGCCGAATGGACCATCCTTGTCAATGGTTTCAATAACCGGGGCTTTGATCTTTACTGCATCTTTAGCTGTAAAGAGTTTATAGTCACGGAAATTTGGATTCATATTTTTACCATCATGGTTCATCACTTCCTCAGTAAGCGCATAGCCAAGACCCATTACAACTCCGCCGTATACCTGTCCTTCAAGGAGCATGGGATTTATGGCCCGTCCGACATCATGGGCGGCAACATATTCAAGGATTTCAACCTTGCCTGTCTCTTCATCAACTCTGACTTTCACTCCGTGTGCACCAAAGGAGTATGTCATTGACATATTACCCTTGAGTTCTTTTCCCATGTTGCGGTTGTCAGGATCATAAAAATGCTCTGCCATCAGCATGGTGCCGTTTGGTGAAAAGTGGGCTTTCCTCAACAGCTTGCCAATGGGTATTGTTTTTTCAGGATCACCGGGGTAAAAGACATTTCTCTCCTTGAATTCAATTTCCTCAGCAGGAGCATCAAGTATCGTGGATGCAAATTCCTGTATCTTTTTCTTGACTTTTTTAGCTGCACCAAGGGCTGCATTGCCTGCAACAAATGTACTGCGGCTTGCATGTGCTCCAACATCCCATGGACATACATCCGTATCTGAATGAACAACATTAATATCTTCAGTATTGAGACCCAGTTCTTCTGCGACAATCTGGGCTGTAATATTGTCAAGTCCCTGTCCCATGTCACTGCCACCGGTAAAGATATCCACTTTACCGTAATCATCCATCTTTAATATGGCACCGCATCCGTCTGAACCGTAGATTCTTGCACCGCCCCCGACATGAATCAGGGAAGCCATACCTGTACCGACTCCTTTTTCATTTTTGCTGTCAAACTCAAGCTCTTTCTGCACAGCTTCAATACACGCTTCAAGACCGCACGACGTTATTTTCAGACCCTGGGGAGTTTCATCACCGCTCTGGTTTTTGTTGATTTTTCTGAATTCAATTCGATCAATGCCTGCTTTTTCAGCAAGCATATCCATACTGCTCTCAATTGCAAATGTTGCCTGGGGATTTCCATACCCCCTCATGGCCTGGGAGTATGTGTTATTTGTATATACACATTTAGCATTGTATCTTACATTTTTCACATTGTAAAGAGAGCTTATGGGCATGAGCATGACAGAGGGGGTAGTCGCTCCCCAGGAAGTGTGTGCACCATTATCAAGCACCATTCTCATATCCCTGAATGTAAGCCTGCCGGTTTTATCACATCCCTGTTTTATATAGATGACTGTAGGCTGTCTTGTTGATGTTGCCGTAAACTCCTCCACACGATCAAACATAATTTTCACCGGTTTCTTACATTTATGGGCAAGCAGAATGGCGATGTGTTCATAGGCGTAAGTATCAAGCTTGCTTCCAAAACCACCGCCGATGACAGGTTTGATAACTCTTACCCGTCTGTTTTCAATACCCATTGCTTTGAGTGATTCCAGAAAATCTTTCTGGGCAAGGGAAGGGATCTGTGTATTGGTATGTATGGTCAGATTGTCAAAGGCATCAAAAAGTGCAATGGCTCCACTTGTTCCCATGCAGCAGTGGGTAACCCAGGTTGTTGTATATTTATCCTCCACAACAAAATCAGACTCTTTTTCAGCTTTTTCAACATCACCGTAATGAACGTTCCATGGCATTTTCAGGACATTTGACTTAAGATGGTCATGTACAAGGGGAGAATCTTTATCCATAGCCTTTTCAGGATCAAAAATACCTTCAAGTTCTCTATATTCAATCTCAATGAGACTCAATGCTTTTTTTGCAATTTCAGGGCTTATGGCTGCAACCGCAGCCACCTCATCCCTGAAGGAGCTTACCTTACCTTTTTTTATCGGAGGATTATCCTTAATAAATCCCATTCTCATTTTTACAGGAACATCCTCTCCTGTGAGAACAGCATGTACACCGGCAAGCGCTTTTGCTTTTGACGTATCTATCTTAATAATTTCAGCATTGGCATATTTGCTGTAAAGAATTTTTCCGTACAGCATTCCCGGCAGTTTTATATCCTGGATATATTCAGCTCTGCCCATTGCCTTCTGTGCTGCATCCAACTTGGGAACTGATTTTCCAACCACTCTTAATGCACTACTCTGCTTATCCATTTTCTCCTCCCTTCTGTTCTGCAGCAAGTTTTTTAGCGGCTTCTACTGATTCAAATATCTGTATATACCCTGTACACCGGCATATATTTCCGGCAAGGGCATGTTTGATCTCTTCCCGTTCAGCATCGGGATTTTCGTCCAGTAATGCCTTTGAAGACATTATCATTCCAGGTGAGCAGAATCCGCACTGAATACCACCATTGTCAACAAAAGACTGCTGAAGGGGATGGAGGGTCCCATCTGTTGAAGCCAGTCCTTCAATTGTTTCAACTGTTTTTTCATCCACATCAACAGCAAGATATAGGCAGGAGTTCACAGCGAGTTTATCAACAATAACCGTGCAGGCACCACATTCGCCATTACCGCAGCCTTCCTTGGTGCCGATCAGCCCCATCTCATCCCTTAAAAGGTGAGAAAGGGTCCAGTGATCTTTAATCTCGCAAGAAATCCGGTCACCATTTAATATAAAAGATATCGGTGTAGTCATGATTTTATTTCTCCTCGGAAGTATTATTTTAGATTCAGTGGTTAATCATTTCAAGGCATTTCAGACCCATACGTCTGACCTGAACTCTTATCATCTCTTTTCTGTGCCACGCTTTACCCCGCACAGAATCCCTCACCTGTGATTCGTCAGCAGCAATCCTGCCTGCCTCTGCAAGAATTTTTTCATCTATTTTTTCTCCCTCAAGAATTTTTTCAGCGGCAAATGCCCTCATGGGTACGGGAGCTGCAACGCCTAACACAATTCTCGCTCTGGTACAGGTCTCAAAATTATCATCAAGGGTTAACAGGATGCCTATTCCAATCAGAGGAAGTTCCATGGCAGCTCTTCTGCCAAATTTTATATATGCACTTCCCGTGTTCGGGTCCTGGGGCGGAATGGTAATCTTTTTAAGTATCTCACCCGGTTTTAAAACAGTTACATACGGTTTTATGAACAGATCCTTTACCGGAACAGAACGCTCACCTTCAGGACCATGTAAAAGAGCGACACCATCAAGGGCAATCATTGGCACAGCACCATCAGCAGAAGGAACAGCATTAATCAGATTGCCTCCAATGGTCCCCACATTTCTGACCTGCAGGGAACCGATATTGGAGACTGCATCATATATAATGGGGTAATCCTTTTGAATCATGATGGATTTTTCAAGAGTAGAGTGGGTGACAAGTGCACCGATTGAAAGTTCCTGTGTCGCCTCATTTTTATTAAGTTCACTTAATTCACTGATTTTTTTCAGTGAAATCAGGAAATCAGGCTCCATCCATCCTTCTTTGACCTTTACAATTACATCTGTTCCTCCAGCAATAAATTTTGAAGTCTCACTGTGCTGACCGTAAAAGGAGATGGCCTCTTCAACAGTTCTCGGAGAGAGGTATTTAAATTCCTTCATTTTTTTTCCTTTATTATTTCAGTTAACTGTTTTCTATACTCTATTGTCAAAGATACGCTGGGATTTGCCTGCAACTCTGGGCAGCTGTCCATATTCACAGATTTCAATATTACAGCTCACCAGGATCTTTGTTTTTATCTCTTTTTTTATTTTATCTATTATATGTCGGGCACTCTCCAGGGAGAGTCCCTCTTTTATTTCCAATTTCACACTCATATAATCCCTGCCGTCATCTCTCCTTTCAAGGTGAAGCTGGTATTCACTTCCAGCTTCTTCAATCCTGGATAAGATCTCATCTATCTGTCCCGGATAAATATTGACTCCCCGTAAAATGATCATGTCATCTGAACGCCCCATGATTTTGTCGTGCATGGGAAGGATATTGCCACAGGAACATTTTGCTGTGATTTTTCTTGTCAGGTCTCTTGTTCTGTACCTGACCAGAGGAGCTGCCTCCTTGCAGAGAGTTGTTACAACCATCTCTCCTATTTCACCCTCTTTTACCGGTTCAAGGGTTTTTGGATCAAGTATTTCAAGGATATACCTGTCTGCCCAGTAATGAATGCCTTCATGTCTGTCACAGTCCAGCCCTGCACCCGGGCCGTAAAGTTCTGTCATACCGGTTATGTCAAACATATCTTCAAGTCCCAGGAGTTCCTTTATTTTTGCACGCATGGCAGAAGAACTTCTTTCTGAACCAAATATAATCTTTTTTAAATTTATTTTATCTTTCAGACCGCGTTTATTAACCTCTTCTGCCATCAGAAGTGCCATGGATGCGGTACAGCATAAAACAGTTGACTGAAGATCCACAAGAAAGCGGCACTGCATATCAATATTGCCCGGTCCAACGGGAACAGCCATGGCACCAAGGTGTTCACAACCCAGCTGAAAACCCATTCCTGCAGTCCAGACACCATAACCGACTGCAATCTGAACCCTGTCATTCCGGGTCACCCCTGCCATTTCATAACATCTTGCAAACATCTCAAACCATATATCAAGATCATTTCGTGTATATGAGAGCACTTTTCGTTTTCCGGTTGTTCCCGAAGATGCATGGATCCGTACAACATCTTTTTCCGGCACAGATAGAAGGGGGAGGGGATAGCCCTCTTTAAGATCCTCTCCTGTTGTAAATGCAAGTCTGGATATATCATTCAGTGATTTTATATCTTCTGGTTTTATACCTGCTTTCTCAAATTGTTTCCTGTAAAATTCAGATCCTCTATAAACATGGTTAACGGTCCATTTCAAACCGTCAAGCTGGTGTCTGTAAAGTTGTTCCTCATCTTTGAAATGTGGCATAAAAGTTTTGTTCATGGTTATTCCTGCCTGTTGTTACGAAGTTTCCGGGTTGCTTCAGGATCATGTTTTAACGATTCCGGATCAATAATCACACCATAATCTGTTCTCGCCTTTTCAATACTCACATACTCATACCTGACATCACGTTCAACAGCTTCCGGGTCCCGCTCAAACGGGTCTCCATATCCACCGCCGCCTGCACTTACAAAAGAGATCGTGTCACCTGGATCACAAAACGTAAGCCCGCTGGGATCAGCATTTGTTCCATTTTTCAGATATTGGGCTTTTGATCCGTTTTTTCCTCCAAATATACCCTGGGGCGGATAGATATAACGTCCTGCCTGCACGGCAATGGATGTTGTTCCCACCTCTCTTTTATCGGATGTGGCGCTGTCATCTTTTATTTCATCTGCTTTTGGAGAACGTATGATCATCTGCCTGCCAATACCGCCGCGCTGCTTTCCAGGACCTCCTGAATCCTGGATCAGGCTTCTGGATTCGACAATCATGGTGGTATCGCTTTCAAGTATTTCAACGGGCGTATTTGCACCGTTGGCAGGAAAAATGGCGCAGTGATGTCCGTCAAATCTTGAAGAAGCTCCCATTCCGCCTCCACGGATAATCATGGTGTGCCATGGTTTGCCATTTGCAAAGGAGCCGTGAAAGATATTGGTCTGAGCAGGAGTTCCTCCTGAACCTGCAATAATGTTATCAGGAGCCGCTTTGGAAAGAGCGTTAAAAACCATTTCTGTCATAAAATGACCCACCACCATCCTTGCAGCAACAGCTGCAGGAAAGGTGCAGTTTACAATGCAGCCTTCAGGAGCAGACATTGTGATGGGGCGTATGGCTCCCTCATTAATCGGCACTCCAGGGTCAAAGGCTGATTTGATTGCCATGAACACATAGGCATAGGTGAAATTATATACCACATTCACTCCCCAGTGAACCTGTTTTGATGTCCCGTCAAAATCAACATGGATTTTAGAACCCTTCACCTCTACTGTCAGCCTGATGGGGATATCAGGTTTATCTCCTGCACCTTCTATAATGCCTTCGTGTGCGTATATCCCATCTTTTATTCCTGATATGGCAGTCTCCATGCTTTTTTCGGTTCTCTCGATAATTTCATCGGCAAGATCATCAAGGGTATCCAGTCCCTCATCTTCCATCATCTCTATTATTTTTTGAGAACAGACATGATTTGCTGCAACCTGGGAACGGATATCTCCATCAAACTCTGTTGCCGTTCTGACATTCCAGCGGATCATATTCACAAGGCTTTCATTGAGTCTGCCTGCATCATAAAGCTTTGTTAAGGGGATATAAAGACCTTCTGCATAGACATCACGATTGTCTGAAGCCGTTCTGCCTCCAATATCAGTGTGGTGAAAGATGCATGCTGTAAAAGCCACCACTTTTCCCTTAAAAAAGATAGGGCTCCATACACACACATCATTTAAATGTCCTGCAAGGAGCCAGGGATCATTAACGATAAACACATCTCCCTCATTATACGCTTCCAGAGGAATGGAATTCACTATTTTTTTCATGCCGAGAGCCATGGCTCCTGCCATGCCCGGTGTACACAGGGTACCCTGAACAAGCTCCTGTCCCCGGCTGTCTGTAAACATGCATGTATAGTCATGGGCATCCCTCAAAAGAGATGAAAATGCGGTTCTGATAACAGATGCATCAGACTCATCCACAATGGAAACAAGCCGTTTCCATAAAATTTCCAGAGTAATGGGATCAAATTTGCATTTTTTTTCAGTCATTTATCACTCTCCCGCTTTATTAAGACCTGATTGAAACCTGTCTGCTGATGTCGTGTTGTCTGATTTCATAATATGAATCCAGATAAAACCGAATTCATCAACCCGGGCTTGGGCATCTTCTCCTATTACAATGGTGGACTCACGCTCCTCTATTATTGCAGGACCAGTGAACTGCGCATCGGGAAACAGTCTGGAGCGGTCATATACTGTAAAGGGAATATACTCTTTTTTTATGATAGAAAAAGCATTGCGTTCACCTTTGATACAGGTTAAGAGGTCTCTGGTTTCCGTTGTCAGTTTTGAAATGGAAAATGGTTTTTCAGGAAGACTTGCCCGCACTTTAAAGGTTACAAACTCTACAGGGGATTCACTGCTTGTCCTGCCGTAGAGTCTTTTATACTCATCATCAAACATGGTCCGGATCTCTGTTTTTGAAAAATTTTCAAAATCGTGGTTCTCAACAGGAAGATCTATCTCGGCTCCCTGGCCTACAAACCGCATCAGAAGGGTTCTTTCATACATTATTTCTTCATTTTTCCGGTCATCTTCCAGTATCTTAGCGCTCTCTTTTTCAAGCTCATTAAAAAGAAGTTCAATCTCCTTAAAATCTGCCTCTTCAAGAACTCTTCTGTGACTTCTTGAGAGATCAAATGCAACAGGAGCAGTAAAAAAACCAAGGGCTGATCCAACTCCTGCAAGGGGAGGAACCAAGACAGCAGGAGCGCCTATTTTCTTTGCAAGTCCGTAGGTGTGGACAGGTCCTGCACCGCCAAAGGCCGATACGGTAACGATATTGGGGTTGCCTCCTTTTTCTGCAATATGGGT
This sequence comes from uncultured Desulfobacula sp., assembly GCA_964636495.1. Taxonomy (GTDB): domain Bacteria; phylum Desulfobacterota; class Desulfobacteria; order Desulfobacterales; family Desulfobacteraceae; genus Desulfobacula. The sequence goes on from CAZWSL010000017.1 coordinate 46,098, forward strand.
CTTGGCAGCAGAAGCCATTGTTTCATTGATCAGGTCATGGATGCCAAAGGCAGCTTCAACCATTGTCGTTCCAAGGGGGATTGCAATTTTTTCTTTAATTGCCTTTCTGGAGCGTTCAATATCAAGTTTCATGGTACCGCCAAGGAAAAAATCCGGGTCAAGATATCCAAGTACAAGATCTGCATCTGTTACAGTGGGATTTTCACCTCCAAGCCTGTAGCATGCCGGTCCTGGATCGGCACCTGCACTTTCAGGGCCCACCTGCAGCAGTCCGAGATTGCTTATCTTTGCAATGCTTCCACCGCCTGCACCAATCTCCATCAGATCAACAACAGGTACCTGTATGGGAAGACCGCTTCCTTTTTGAAACCGCTGTACACGCCCCACTTCAAAGGTTGAGACAAGTCCTGCATGGCCATCCTGAATCAGGCATGATTTTGCAGTTGTACCTCCCATATCAAAACAGAACATATCCTTGATATTGAACATCCTGCCATAATGCTGGGAAGCAATAACAGCAGCAGTGGGACCGGATTCAATAATTCTTACGGGAAAATTTTTGGCGGTTTCAACGGAAGTGATTCCCCCGGAAGATAGCATAATAAAAAGCTTTCCGTCAAACCCGATTGTTCCAAGCCGTTTAACAAGCTTATTAAGATACCAGTAGGTAATCGGTTTAACATATGCATTTACAGCTGTGGTACAGGTTCTTTCATACTCTTTTATTTCAGGCAGGACTTCAAAAGAGGTGGATAAAAAGAGTTCAGGAGCCTCTTTTTCGATTATCTCTTTTATCTTTATCTCATTTACTGCATTTTCATAGGAGTTGATAAAGCAGACAGCAATGGATTCTATCCCCTCTTTTTTAAATTTTTCAAGGAGATCGGTAATCTCTTTTTCATCAATATCTTTAATCACCCGGCCGTTAAAGGTGAGCCGTTCATTGATTTCAAACCTGTCAGATCGTGGTACGATGGGCTCAGGATATTCACTGAAAATATCGTAGGCATCATACCGTTTTTCTCTGCCAAGTTCCAGAATATCCCTGAACCCTCTGGTGGTGATCAGCGCTGTTCTGGCACCTTTTCGTTCAATAATTGCATTTATGACAAGGGTGGTTCCGTGTATCACCTCTTCAACACTCTCCATAAATCCGGGAAGCGTTTCTGCAAGCTCTCTTACACCCTGTTCTATTGCATCGGACGGATCAGAAGGTGTTGTAAGGCATTTATTGGTATAGAATTTTCCTGTTGCGTTATTTACAAGCACAAAATCTGTAAAGGTTCCGCCTATATCACATCCCAGGCGGTATGTTGTCTGCTCCAAAATAGACCTCCCAATGAAGTTGCCGTTATATGTATCTGCTCTGTAACGGCCTGTTAAACTCTCTAATAGAAATCAGGCTCGTCCCATTCGCCAAATGCATCCCTGAAAACGCCTGCCATCTCACCCACAGTAGCGTAGGCATGGCAGCATTTCACAAGATGCGGCATGACATTATCGTTTCCCTTTGCTGCCTTTTCAAGAGCTGAAAGGCTCTGGCTTACCTCTCTGCTGTCCCGTGTTCTTTTGAGCTCTTTTAAACCGGCTTTTGATGTTTTCGCCCACTCATCATTGTATTCATGGAGTTCCACATCTGTTTTTTCCATCTGGCTCTCATCTGTCTGCCGGTTAAGGCCAACTTTTGTATACTCTCCGGACTGCAGACCCTTTTCATATTCATAGGCCTGTGCAGAGACTTTTCTCTGGATAAAACCGTTTGAAATGGATTTAACCATCCCCCCCCATTTTTCAACCTCTTTCATCTCTTCTATGATTTTTTCTTCCATCTCAAGGGTAAGGGTTTCAATGAAATAGGAACCGGCAAGGGGATCAACTGTATCCCTCAGACCAACCTCATCCATCAGCATTTCAAGGGTTCGCAGAGAGAGAAGGGCAGAGCGGGGGGTCGGAATGGTATACGCTTCATCAAAGGAGCATAACGCTGTGGTCTGGGCTCCTGAAAGTGCGGCTCCAAGCGCATAATAGGCTCCTCTCATGATATTGTTTTCAGGCTGTTCCTTTGTAAGACCGGAACCGCCTCCGCCAAAAAGCCCCCTTAAAAAGAGTTTTTTCTTTTCAGTCACACCATATTCATCCTTAAGCATTTTTGCCCACAGTTTTCTTGCTGCCCTGAATTTTGCAACCTGCTCCCACAAATTTCCATATACATTGAAATTAAAGGAAAATCGTCCAACGAAATCTTCCGGTTTAATTCCCCTTTGGGTCACATTGTCAATATACGCCTTTGCTATGGAAAATGCATAGGCAATTTCCTGGGCAGGTGTGGCTCCTGATTCCCTGATATGATAACCGCAGAGGCTGACCGGATTAGATCTTGGAAGCTCTTTTACAGCATATTCAATTGAGTCTCCAACAAGCCTGACCCCATGTTCTACCGGAAAAATCCAGGCGCCCCTGCCGATCATCTCTTTTAATATATCGTTCTGGGGTGTTGTTGAAATCTGTTTTCTGGAGTAGCCGAACTTCTCTGCAACTGCCTGGTACATGGCCATCATGATGGTTGCAACGGCATTGATGGTAAGACCTGAGCCTATTTTATCAAGCGGGATTCCCGCAAAGGCAGTTTCAAAATCCTTGAGGGAATCCACTGCCATACCGACACGGCCGACTTCGCCATGGGCAAGCGGGTGATCAGAATCGTATCCCATCTGGGTTGGAAGATCAAAAGCGACATTCAGACCGTTCTGACCATTTTTTATCATGAGTTTGAAACGCTCATTTGTTTCTGCAGGCGTTCCAAATCCTGTATACTGCCTTGTTGTCCAGGCACGGCTCCTGTAACTCTCCGGATGTAGACTTCTCGTAAACGGATATTCACCCGGCTTGCCAAGATCTTTTTCATATTCAAAACCGGCCTTTTCAAGATCTTCAGGTCCGTATGACGCTTTGACTTTTATTCCAGACTGATAGGTTACCTCTTTGATCGCACCCCGTTCATCTTTTATATATTTTGCAACACCCATTTTATTTCACTCCAGTCTCTAAATTATTAATTCCTGTAATAATATCCTCAAAAGAGACTCCACCTGGAAAAACTTCTGCAACGCCCATCTCTTCAAGTTTGGGAATATCCTGATTCGGTATCACCCCGCCTACTACAAGATGAATATCTGAAATTTTATTTTCCTGCATCATGGCGAGCAGTTTTTCACAGATAGGCAGATGCGCTCCTGACATAATACTTAACCCTATCACATCAACATCTTCTTCTACAGCGCTGTTGATGATCTGTTCAAGGGTCTGGTGAAGGCCGGAGTAAATCACCTCCATACCGGCATCTCTAAGAGCAAGTGCAACTATTTTGGCACCTTTGTCATGTCCGTCCAATCCTGGTTTTGCAATTAAAACCCGAATTTTTTTTAAGGATTTCATAAATTTTTCCTTTATATTTCTATTATGTTGTCCACTAAAATTTGAGCCGCACTCAACGGGTCAATATCACGGGATTCAATTTTTTTCACGGCTTCAAAATATTGATCTGAAGTCTTTATAATCTCAATTAATTTATTAAGAGCTAAATCTTTCAACAATGCATTAAAATAGAGATTTTCCATCTCTTTTTTTCTAGTTTCAAGCACACGATTCCGACTCATAAAATCAAAATGAGCAAGAAAAGATGCTGAAACTTCTTTTACACCATCTCTGGTGCGTGCATTTGTTTTAAAAACATCCGGTTTCCATAATTTTACACTCTCAAAGCCAGAATCCGCCTTTGCTCCTGTTTTCATATCAAGCATCATATTCAGCTGTTGAAAAGTCTTTTCACTGCCTTGTCTGTCACTCTTATTGACTATAAAAATATCTCCGGTTTCAAAAATGCCTGCTTTAACCGCCTGTATGCCGTCTCCAGCCCCTGGAATGGTAACGACACCCACTGAATGTGCAAGATCTTTGATATCAAACTGTGTCTGTCCTGCTCCCACTGTCTCAATGATGATAATCTCAAATCCCATGGCATCAAGCACGATGAGTGAATCTTTTACTGCCTTTGAAAGCCCGCCTTTTTCACCCCTTGATGCCATGGAGCGTATAAATACATTTTTATCTGCCGCATGATTCTGCATGCGTATCCGGTCGCCGAGAATGGCACCTCCTGATAAAGGGCTTGTGGGATCAACGGCAATAACGGCAATCTTTTTATCAAGTTCCCGGTACTCTGCGACCAGAGCATTGATCAGAGTGGATTTACCAACCCCTGGAGACCCTGTAATGCCGATGATAAAAGCACTGCCTGCATATGGATATAGCTGTTTCAGCAGATCAAAAGCTCTCGGGTCGCTCTCTTCAATGAGACGTATTGTCCTGGCACCTGCAAGTGTGTTGCCGGCCAGTATATCCTTCAGTTCAGGCAGTTGTTTTATTTTTTTTATCCTCCTGCTCAAACTCATTTAAAACCGCATTTTTACCTTTTATAATGTGTGCACGTACAAGCTGTTCAACAGCAGCACCATCTTTTTTTTTGATCGCTTCCACCATTTTAATATGATCATGATTGCTTTTCCGGGCATACGCCTCATGCTTCAGGATGATCTGTCTGAATCTTGAGATATGCGCACGCAGCTGATTGATCATTTTGATCAGTTTCTGACTTTTACTCAAGGCATATAAATGGTCGTGAAACTGGGTATTGATTTTATGGAGCTTGACATAATCATGCTCTTTTTCAAGGCATTTTTGAAACTCTTTCATTTTTTTTTCAAGAGGGAGAAGATCTTTTGCATTGTGATTTTCAGCAGCCAGTCTTGCGGCATAAGCTTCCAGTACACTCCTGATTCCAAAAGTCTGTTCAATATCATCCCTTGTAAGGGTTACCACCTGAAAACCGCCTGAAGGAATTTTTTCAATCCAATCCTCTCTTTCAAGTTTATGTAAAGCTTCCCTTAAAGGCGTTCTGCTTATACCAAGCATTTCTGCAATTCTGCTTTCCACAAGCCGGGAACCGGGTTCAATGCTTTGATCAATAATAGATTTTTTCAGATAATCAAATACATCCTGACCCAGTGATTTTCTCTCTTTAAATTTGTTGTCAAGTTTCATAAAATTATAAATCCTTATCTGAATAGTGGTGTATTCAAATACTAAATAATTCCTTTCTCCTTGAGCTCGTCCATTTTGGCGTCATCAAATCCAAGAAGGCCGCCGTATATCTCCCTGTTCTGTTCACCGAACCTTGGGGGAAAACTTAACTCCTGGCTGTTTTCCTCAAGAAAGGGGGTCATGTTTGGCGGAGGTGCCAGGGTTATCTTTGTCCCTGTTTCAGGGTCTGTTGAGGTGAGAATCTTCTTTGCAACAAGGGAGTCTTCCACCACATCATTTACATTTTTAATTTTGGAGATCGGCACGGTAATGGAGTTAAACAGCTCAATCAGCTCTTCAGACGTATACTGTTCTGTAATGGCATTAATCGCCCTGTTCAGATTTGCAACATCTTCAATCCTGCCTTTATTGTTTTTATACTCTTCCTTTGCAAGGGATTTAAACATATCCTGGGACACCATGGAATTCCACTGCTTGTCATTTCCCACGGCAAGATAGACAAAGCCGTTACTGGTTTTGTAAACCGATACAGGACTGAAAAATTCATGTGTATTGCCCCGCCGCGAAATAGTGGCACCAAAGCTTTTTGAAAGGGTAATGGGAACGGTCATCCAGGAGACACTTGATTCAAACATGGAGAGATCAATGCGTGTACCTTCTCCTGTAGCAGCACGCCTGAACAGCGCTTTCATTAAAAGCCCGTAACCATGTTCACTTGTTCCCATGTCAGGAAGGGGAATACCGAGAACCTGAGGATCTCCGTCAGCCTCTCCGGTAAGCTCCATCAATCCTGACCTTGCCTGCAGGATCGGATCATAGGCTCCTTCATTGGAATCAGGGCCGAACCCGGTAAGACCCAGCCAGATGATATCCGGTTTAATCTCTTTTATGATATCATATGACATACCCAGTTTTTCATAATTTTTGGGCAGCTGATTCGTTATAAAGATATCAACATCCAGCTCTCTGATCACTCTTTTAAATATCTCCTGGCCTTCAGGATCAGCCATGTTAAGAGAGAGAGCCTCTTTTCCTGAGTTAATGCACAGAAAATAGGAATTCATTCTTTTTTCATCCAGAACATTGTCTCCGATAAACCGGTTGGGATCACCGAATACCGGATGTTCAAGGCGGATAACTCTCATTCCATCCTGGGCAAGCCTGTATGTAAGATAGGGTGCAACAGTTGCCTGTTCAAGAGAGAGAACAGTAAGATTCTTAAAAAGTTCCATAATCGTCTCCATTAGCATTAATAGAATTATATTTATGTAAAAACAATCTACTTATTGTATACGGTATACAATTATGCAAAGTCAAGTGATTTTCTGACACCTTTTTTTCAATTTGCACTCAATTTTTAAACGGTTGAAACAATGACTCGGCAGTTGCATTATTTCTGCACTCACCAGATGGATATGAAATGAATTTTTTACACGCTGAGTATCAGGTGCCTCTATATTAAAAAGGATCAATTTTTTATCAGGATATCTGTTATACTGTTCAGATTTCAGAGCGTTTCTTCGACCCGTTACGATGCAGGTTGTCTTATCCGCCCTGAAGCCTGAATAATTTTTTAAAGTTCTAAACAATCTTCCATTGGACAGCAAAAACTCGTTCGTTCCTCACTCAGACAGTTTGCTGTCTTAACCATTACAGATTGTTTGAACTTTTACTAAAATTACAGGCAGACCGGTTGGATAAGACAACCTGCATCTTCACTGGCAACTATTGCATAGTGCAAATATGTAAGCATGAAAAAATACAGCAGACAGATTTGCCAGGCACACTGCACAAAGAGAATAGGCAGGTATTATAAAACAGATTGCCTGGGGTAAAGATATCCCGCAAGTCCATGGTCCTGATGTTCCAGGCTTTTTTGATGAGTTTTTTTATTTTCCTGATCCTTCTGCTTTATATCTTTGTTTACAACAAAAATGACAAAATGAATCTCCCCGCCGCAAGCGTACGGGGTATTAAACCCAATGCTTCGCAATAAAGGAATAGTCCTGTATTGTTATCGTATTGTCGGTTTTAACAGCATAAAAATAAAAGAAGGTACCTGCTGGTAAAAAAAAGGTGCTGTAAAAGAACCCGTTCCCATACGCGCTCCAATATCTTTCGATTTCATAAGAGATACAGTGGTACGCATTGTTGCTTTTCAGATTGAATCTACTGAGAAGTGTAAACGATGCGGTAATGTAACAAAAGACAAACCTTTAATCTACATAAAAGGCGTATGAGAGGAACTGCTGAAGATGTCAGTGGAAGGCTGATTGCCTTGCAGGCGCATATGGATCTTTGCGTACAAACTCTTGATTCCTGAAACGGTTAAGCCACCAAACTGTTTGAGGGAAGCATGACCGAGTTTTTGGTGGCCAGTGTAAGGAATCTTAGAGTTTGTAGCAATGTCCATCCCAGCGGCTGTAAGGCAATCAGCCTGGAACGGGTATAAGAAATTTATCATGGCAGATATCTGGATTTTATATTTTGTCCTTGATAAAAAAATAACAGAAAACTAATATTAATCTGTTTGATCAAATGATCAGCGGCTTCAGGCAACCATGCTGATATACAGCAGTTATAGAAGAATCGGAGAAGAGGATGACTATAACCAATGATGAAAAATATTTGAACTTAGAAACGTCCCGGAAAAAACAGACTATATTGATTTTTAAAAGAAAGATTGATAAATGTAGGTTAAATCTACTGGATCGTTATTTGGGTCATTTATGCGCCTTGAATGTAAAAATTTAAGTTACACCTATCCTGACAGCGATAAACCTGTCATCAGCAATCTCTCTTTCTCAATGGATAATGCCGGTTTTAACGGGTTATTCGGGCCGTCTGGAATTGGGAAAACATCCCTTGCCAGAATGATTGCCAGTCTCAATGCAAATTCAGAAGGCCATATTATTACAAGGGATATAAAGAGAGTTCTCTACTCCTACAATCTGGAAAGGCTTCCGGGATGGTCCAGCACAGGACGGCATCTTGATAAGGTCACTTCAGAAAAAAAACAGCTGCTAAAGGATAAACTCGTTGATATTTTTGAATTAAAAGAAGTTTTAGGCTCCAGATTTGCCAATCTCTCAATGGGACAGCAGAACCGGATTAACCTGATCCGGTATCTGCTTCAGGAATTTGACCTGCTGATCATGGATGAGAGTCTTGCCAATGTGGATGAAAGTTTAAGAGAAATCATTATTCTGAATATGAAAGAGCTGTTCTGCGATAAGATGTTTTTATATATTTCCCACAATCTTACCGAGGTATCAAAATTGTGCAGCCAGATTCTGGTTTTTGGAAAAGCATCAGAAAAGAGATCGTGTAAAATTATAAATGGTCAGGACCTGAAAAAAGGAGAACATCTGGAAAGAGAGAAACTGGACACCACAATGCTGGAGATTATGAATGCTTTTTAGGCGTGTATACCAGTTTTTAATAGTTTTTCTGGCGGGTACTGCTTTTTTACTGCTGATTAAAGTGCTCCTCTCTCTTTCTGATTATGTTATCCCGGGGGTTCCCCTGATACTGGAGACAGCCGGTCTGGTATCGGGAAATTATCTCTTTGATGTAATGAATACCCTGTCTGTTGCAGTGCTGGGTCAGCTGATGTCCATTGTGCTGGCTTTTACCGTGGGCATTGCCGGAAGAAAATCATCGTGGATTGGCTCATTTATCAAAGTGACAGCCTATAACATACAGGCATATCCCATAGTGGCCCTGGCACCCATTATTTTTATTCTTCTGGGAGACGGATTTATCCCCAGGCTTTTAATTGCATCAATGATATGCTATTTTCCGCTTCTGCTGTCAGTCCTTGGCATCATGGCGACTCCTGTGAAAGATATTGAGCATTTTTATATTGTCACAGGCAGGATGCGCTGGCAGCTCGAGGTAAAGATCAGGGCCTTTGAAAACCTGAGCAAACTGACGACCGTCATATCAGGCAGTGCCACTCTTGCCATGGCAGGCACCATTGTGGCAGAATTCATTGCAGCAGATGCAGGTATCGGTTACAGTATACGGATTGCCCTTTACCAGAGTGATCTGGCTAAAATCCTGGTGGCACTTTTTATGATCGGTATCATTATTTCAATATATCAGGGTTTCCTGGAAACTCTGGGTGAACAGATAAAAAATCAGTGGTCTGTTTCAAATCAAGGAGAAATCCCATGAATCAAAAAAAAATTATACTCTTGCTGTCTGTTATCTTATTCACATCTTTTAACACATTGGCACATTCAAAAGATGTGCAGATCAATTACAGGCTGAAGTGGCTGTTTAATACCAGTGTGGCAGGTGATGTTCTTGCAGATGTAGATGGATATTTTTCTGATGCAGGGTTAAAGGTTCGTGTAAAAGAGGGCAGTCCGGAGAAAAATGCCATTAATGAACTCGAGCTCGGACGTGCGGATTTTGGAGTGGCTTCAGCTGACCAGGTTATCAGAGCCCTTGAAAAAGGAGGCCGCATTATTGTTATTGCCCAGCTTTTTCAGGTCAATCCCATGCAGTGGATTTACAGGGCAGACCAGTCTGAAATCAAGACACTGCAGGACCTTAAAAACCGCAGGGTAGGCATTACTTTTGGCGGCAATGATGAAACCATAATGAAGTCGCTGTTAAGTAAAGCAGGCATAAAGAACAGTGAGCTAAGCATTACAGGGGTCAGGTTTGACTTTACCCCGTTTCTAAGAAAAAAAGTGGATATATGGCCGGTATACAGAAATTCCCAGGGAGTGATCCTGCAGGATAAACTGGCAAAGGAAGGAGAGTCGGTCTATTTTCTCAATCCAGCCGATTTCGGGATCAATTTTGTAGCAAACTCCGTTATCACCTCTGAAAACAGTGTAAAACATCATCCGGACAGGGTTGAAAAATTTTTAACTGCCCTGCTGAAAGGGTGGGAGGCAGCCATGAATCCTCTCAATGAAAAGATCGTTCTCAATGCATTGAAAAAACTGGACAGGGGAAAAAATGATGATATAAGAAGAAAGCAGCTTATCGCCACAAGAGCTTTGATAAAGCCGGCAGATTCTGTCCGGATCGGTACCATTGATGTCAATGGATGGAAACAGACTGAAGAGATTATGCTCCGGCTGGGACAGATTAAAAAACCGGTAAATGTGGAAAAGCGGTTACGGATTCCTGAATAGGAAATTTTATTTGCATATACAAATATAAAGCCGCTTAACGGATTATCCGGTTATCGTTACCTTAACAGGATATTCAGATCAGCGGCTGAATACAGCATCCTGCCATGAATAAAGAGATTAAATCCATGATAAGCAGGTTAAAACAGGGATGATGGCTTATTTCAACCTGCTGTGCTCCTGTTTTGATGTGTCATGCCATCTTTCTGCCTGTTTCATAGCAGGCATCAAAAATTTTCAGGTTTGTCTCCTTAAAAGGTCCGGGGCTCACTATATCCACGGTCTCTCTAAGATCATCAGCCGACAGCGGCCCATAACCAAAGGCAGAGAAAAAAGCCACAAGAGCAAGGTTGGTTGATTTTGGAGAGCCCATTTCCAGAGCTGTTCTGCCGGCCTCCATTGCCCTTGTTTCAATATCATTTATTTTAATATGCCGGGCAATTTTTCTGTCAGGAAATCGATCTGAGGGCGCATTGGCAAACAGTTTGCCTCCTTTTTTCAGATATGGAAGATATCTGTAGGCTTCGGATTCATCCATGGAGAGCAGAAAATCGGCAGCACCGGCTCTGATAAGACTGGATCCTGCATTACCTATACGCAGGTGAGATACAACAGATCCGCCTCTCTGTGCCATTCCGTGGGTTTCAGCACCAAGGATATTATAACCCTTTTTTAAAGCAGCAGTAGCAAGGATTTTGGTCATAAATAAAATTCCCTGTCCACCCAGACCGCTTAATACAAAATTAATGGTTTTCATATTTTTTCTCCAAGTTTTCCATCTTATTTCGGGCGATAATGATTTCAAACCATCCCGTCTGTTATTTATATTTTTACAATTGCACGCTTTGGGCAGACATTCATGCATACTCCGCAGTGAATACAGAGCATGGGATTCACTTCTGCCTTTTCAGCCTCAGCGTTCCGGAACAGGGCAGGGCACTCAAACCGGGTAAGACAGAATCCGCAGTCAACACACTCTTCTGATACCATAACCTCAATTTTTTCTGGTATGGCCTGATCCCTGAAACCGATAACACAGGGGTGACGGGCAATGACAACGGCAATTCCACCTTCTGGATTAAGGGCATAACTGCCTGCCTCTTTGATCGTTTTAATCATATTTTTCACATCAAAAGGATCAATGACCTTCAGGTAATCAATACCACATCCTTTAACAATGGTTTCAAGGGCTATGGCATTCCCTTTTTCCCCATGCACACGACTGCCCTGGGTAATGGCCGGCTGCATGCCGGTCATAGCAGTTATGTGGTTATCCAGAATGACAAGGACAAATCTTGAATTATTGTAAACAGCATTGATCAAACCTGTGATGCCTGAGTGAAAAAAGGTTGAATCTCCCATGGTGGCGATAATCGGTTTTTTAACATCATCCTGGATATAGGCATTCCAGAATCCCGAAGCCATGGTAATACCTGCTCCCATATCAAGGACTGTATCTACGCCACCCAGATTGCTTCCAAGGGTGTAGCATCCGATATCAGACGGAAATATTGCTTTTGGGTACGCTTTTCTAATGGCAAAAAATGAAGCCCTGTGGGGGCACCCCGGACAGAGGGTCGGTTTTCTGATGGGAAGCTCCATCTCATTGACAAGTTTAAAGGCTTCAAGCCCGCTGTCACTGTCAGACAACAAGGCAAGTCCACAGTCAGTCAGTGTGCTGTTTATCACACCTTCAATCTTTTCAGGAACAAGCTCTCCCTCCATTGGTACATGTCCTGACAACCGTCCCAGGGTTTTACTCTTATCTCTCAACATATATTCTATAACCGTATCAGTCTCTTCAATCACCAGTATTTTTTCACAGGCATCAAGGAATTCCTGACCAAGTTTTTCAGGAAAAGGATAGGGTGCGCCAAGTTTAAGTACCGGGATATCATATCTTTCATACTCTTCAAATATATCACTTACAACACTTGAAGGGACACCTCCTGTCACTATGCCAAGGGAATATGATCTTCCCTCTTCAAGATTGTGCATATTATATGGTGCCAGGGTGTTGAATTTTTCACTGATTTCAATATGTTTTTCATTTAAGGCTTTATGCTGGATGTACCTGAATTTAGGTGTTGATGCCCATCGCGTCGGCTCTTTTTTAAAATCAGCACGGGTATCATTATTTTTCAGGATATCATATGTAACGTTCTGGCGCGCGTGGCATACCCTTATAGCGGGCCGTACCAGCACGGGCACCTGAAATTCTTCAGAGAGTTCAAATCCCAGTTTTATCATTTCCCTTGCCTCATCAGGGCTTGAAGGATCAAGGACAGGAACCTTTCCAAGTCGTGCCATCAGTCGTGAATCCTGTTCTGTCTGTGAGGAGTGAGGTCCTGGATCATCGCATGAGATAATGACAAGCCCACCGATATTACCAATATAAGCTGCAGACATGAATGAGTCAGCAGCAACATTGAGACCCACCATTTTCATGCAGCAGCAGGCACGTTTGCCTGAAATTGCAGCTGCAAATGCATTGTCAAAGGCAACTTTTTCATTTATGGACCACTCAATACTGGTATTGAGATCAAAAGACTTTGAAAATCTGACAACTTCAGGAAGGATCTCGCTGGATGGTGTTCCTGGATATGATGTCATTATCTGGCAGCCTGCCTCTAAAATACCGAGAGCCATGGCACCATTTCCCAATAAAAACTCTTCTTTCATGTTAAAACCCCTATTTTAAATTATTTTTCAATTCCTGATTTTTCATGAATACATTTTATGATCTGATGAAAATTAAAAACCGGACCTCAACCATGACACGGTTATCTGCCTATAATAGTCCTGCCTATAATCATCTTTTCAATTTCCTTGGCACCTTCATAGATTTCAAGGACTTTTGCTGCCCTGTAAAACCGTTCAATGTCATAATCATCAAAATAGCCATATCCACCGTGAAGTTGAAGGGCTTCATCAACGACCTCAACTGCAATGCGGGCTGAATAGAGTTTTGCCATGGCAGTCACATGTGTGTCCGGCGTATCATTGTCAAGCAGCCATGCAGCCTTGTACATGATATTTCTGGCAAGCTCTACCTTTACTGCCATATCTGCGATTTTAAACTGGACGCCCTGGAAACTGCCAATGGGTCTGCCAAACTGTTTTCTGTCCCTTATATGTTTTACTGCCATATCAAGAGCTCCCTGGGCAAGTCCGACACCATGGGCACTCACATAGGCACGGCTCCTGTCAAAAAACGCCATGAGCTGATGAAAGCCGTTACCCTCTTCTCCAAGCAGGTTTTCTTCGGGTATTCTGACATTATTCAGATAGATGGCTGCAGTGTCTGAGCACCTGAGCCCCATTTTGCCATGCATGGGTTCTGCCTTGTATCCTTCTCTGTCTGTTTCTACAATAAATATGCTGTGCTGCCGGGAACGGGGTGCATCAGGGTTTGTTCTGGCAAAAACAAGCATGAATGTCCCTTTTGTTCCATTTCCGATCATTACTTTTGATCCGTTAAGAACCCACTCATTTCCCTCTTTTACCGCAGTTGTTGAAGCAGAAAGCGTATCAGAGCCTGCATCCGGCTCAGTAATGGCAAAACCCATGACTCCATCCCCGGTAAAAATCGGTTCAAGAAATTTTTTACCCTGCTCATCTGTTCCAAAAAGGATAAACTCTTCAGCACCAAATGTGAGAGAACAGAGCTGCTGGCTGATACCCGGATCAACTTTCCAGAACTCTTCCATCACGATTGCCTGTTCAAAATATCCAAGTCCGGGACCACCGAATTTCTCAGGAATAAAAAGTCCTATCAGATCAAGCTCTCTTGCTTTTTTTACAATTTTTTCAGGATAGGTTTCATTTAAATCAAATTCACGGCCCACGGCTGCCATCTCCCCACGGGCAAACTCCCTTGCAGCTTTCTGGATATACTGCTGTTCTTTTGTCAGTGAAAAATCCATTTATCTATCTCCTTGAACATTTATTAATACGTATTGTCTCTATTTTTTGTGATGGAACGTTTTACTGCACCCTTGCAGGATATATGAAAAAACGCTCTGCAGCAGTTAAAGCGGTATATTTCCATGTTTTCTAAAAGGTGCAGGCCGTTTTTTGCTTTTCAGCATTCTCAATCCTTTAATAATCTGAGACCGCGTGTCAGCAGGATCAATAATCCGATCCACAAGCATATTGGATGCCGCATGGAATGGATTTGAATATTTATAATCATACTCTTTGATCTTCTGCTGTCTGAAAGCATCAGGATCTTCTGCAGCCTGAATCTCTTTTCTGTAAATGATATTGATGGCTGCTGCTGTATCAAGGACAACAAGCTGGGCAACAGGCCAGGCAAGCATGAGGTCCACATCCATCCCTGCAGAGCACATTGCCATGACAGCGCCGCCGTATTCTTTCCTCAGGGCAAGGGTGATTTTGGGTACAGTTGCTTCGGCATAGGCATAGAGCATCTTGGCTCCATGACGGATAATTCCTGCTCTCTCCTGGTCCACACCGGGAAAATAGCCTGGAACATCAACAAGATTGATAAGAGGGATGTTAAAGCAGTCGCAGAATCTGATAAACCTGGCTGCCTTGTCTGAAGAGTTAAAATCAAGACACCCCGCCTTGACAGATGGCTGGTTTGCAACTATTCCGACACTGTTTCCTTCCATGCGGGCAAGTCCTGTAATAATATTGGGGGCAAATTCAGGCAGGATTTCAAGAAATTCACTCTTATCCACAATTTCCCTGATAACATCATTCATGTCATAGGCCCGTTTGAATTCCGCAGGTACAATATCTGCCAGAATGTTATTTTTTCTTTCAGGATCATCTTCACAGGGATAGGAAGGTGGATTCTCTTCATTGCTTGACGGCAGAAATCCCAGAATATAACGGATAAGCTCGATGCTCTCTTCATCTGATTGGGTTACAAAGTGGGCCTGTCCTGTAACTTTACTGTGAACATCACTGCCGCCGAGTTCCTCAAGGGTTACGGTTTCACCTGTAACATCATGGATGACCTTGGGGCCTGTGATAACCATCTGGCTCTGTTTTTCAACCATGATGATAAAATCTGTCAATGCAGGCGAGTATACAGAGACACCTGCACACGGTCCCATGATACATGAGATCTGAGGGATGACACCGGAAGCTGCTGTATTTCGCAGAAACATTCCTGCAACACCCTTGGATGCAAAAAAACCTTCATGAAGCCTTCCCCCTCCTGAATCATTCAGGCAGATTAAAGGCGCTTTGACTTTTATAGCCTCGTCCATTATACGGCATATTTTCTGACCATGAATCGTGCCGACTGATCCGCCGAGAACCGTTGCATCCTGGGCATATGCAAACATTGTCCTGCCATCAACTGTTCCAAAGCCTGTGACAACACCATCTCCCGGAACCTTTCTTTTCTCCATTCCAAAATCAACACACTGACTCTCAGCCAGATCATTTAATTCCACAAAACTGCCTTTATCAAACAGAAGATCAAGCCGCTCCCTTGCCGGCAGCTTACCCCTTGAGCGATGACGTTCCATTGCTTTTTCACCACCGCCCATAAATGCTTTCTGCTGAAGGTTTCTCAATCTTTCAAGTTCTTCTGGATGTGTTTTTGATGCCATTTCAAGTATCCTTGTATTAAGTACTTTTTTTATTAAATGTAAAGAACTGGATTGTATTACAAATATCTATTTTTTGTATACTGTATACAATTATCCAATGTCAATCATTATTTTATCAAGTTGTATGGTTTTTTTAAGATAAAGATATGGCTTGATTACCGGATATCAGACAGTTCACGGAAATATAAGCTGATTCAGGATAAGACCGTAAAACCGCATGATTTGATCAGGAATATTTCTGTCACTGAAGAATATCCAGCCAAGATGTGCAGAACATTGCGTGCATGCTCCTATTTTCCAGGAATAGCCGGGAAACCATGTAAATTCCGATGAAGATTCTGAAGCAGGACCACACCCTTCAGCGCTGGAGAAGCATCCGATCTCAAATATAAGTCCATGGGGATTGGCAAAGGCATGGGTAAAATTACTGTTAACCATGATCTTGTGAAAAGGAGTCGTAACTGCATTGCTGCATAACCTGCAGATTATGACCTCTTTATGCTTTGAAGACTCCTGCACACTTTTATCTGCTTTAATATCAGATTTCTGTTTGCAGATAATTTCCATAATAACTTTCCATGTTATATCTGGATCTCTTCTGTTATCCCGGGTATTGAATTTAGCCTAAAAGAGTATGAAAATGAAACAGCGGTAAACTTTCTTTTATTTATAAATCAGATCTCAGAAAATATCAAATTATATTATAAACGCCCTGGATATTTGACATCAGGAATTTCTCATACCCGTTCCAGGCAGATTACCTTACGTCCGCTGGATGGATATTGCAACAATCTCTAAGCTTCAATCCGCTGACCAGCTAAAACTCGCTGCACTCAAACAGTTGCCGGTCTTAACGCTCCTTTCACCAAGAGATTGTAAGCAGTAATCCATATGCTCCCGTAAGGTAATCTGCCTTCCACTGGAGAGATCGGATGTTACAGTGGAGATCCGGGTTGTCTTGCCCGCCCTATCGAGAAGCCCATTGAATATTCAGTTTTCGCTGGTTGTTTACGCAATCCTGCAGATAAAGATTGATAAGGCTCTGATATGGTATCCCAGATTCCTCTGCCATGGCTTTGAAATATTCTATAATATTAGGGTGCATCCGAAGGGTTACCTGTTTCTTCAATCGCTTGGCGTAGGGATTCTGTCTTGATTTCATTTTCGAAAGATCATATTCTTTTTTCATTTTTCACCTCAGGTAATGCCTTGATTCGTTTTTAGTAGCCTTTCTGGCCGAGATAATTCGAATTACAGAATCGTCTGCTCTATAGCAATGGCAAATCATTAGCAGGTGCAACTTAACACTTATTCCCAGAAGGAGAAACCGGTCCTCCCATTCCGAATTTTCGTCATCGTAGAACTCGACCGCCTGGTTGTCATAAAAAACAGTGGCTGCTTCCTCGAATGAAACTCCATGCTTTTTCTGATTTGTTTTAGATTTGATTGGGTCCCATTCGAAGCGTAGCTCTTTCATAACGACATTGTATTTACTTTGTCGGGCATTGTCAAGGGAGTACCATTTTTTATGCTGCCGTAGACAGAACACCACGGATTTATCCACTCCTGATGTAACCCAAGAATTTCCTTTCTTGCATTATCATAGAGCATTTTCTACCGGTTTCATTTTTACCAATATTTTCGATATCCGCAAATATAAAACCCCATGAATACTCATGCAGTGGATAATTATCCTTGAGTACCAGTTTTTAATATTTAAGAGTTAAGAAGGGTATTAGCTATTAATAATA
>CAZWSL010000018.1:0-11575 GCA_964636495.1 uncultured Desulfobacula sp.
CTTGTTTTAGACCCGCTCTACAAATTTTCACTGACCAATTTTCAAAGATCAAAAAAAAACTTCCCAGGACAATCAAAAACCTTTTTCCCAAGAAGACCGGGGCATAATGCATGAAAAAAACAGGAATGTCAACTGTTTTTTTAAAATAATCATAAAAAATCAGAAAAATTTTTCCTGCTGCAATTTTAACAAAATGATTTCTGATTCATCTGGTATGGAAAAGGTGGACATTTATACCTGACCACATCAGATTAACAGAGAAACGGACTGATCAGATTTTAACTTTTTCCCACTTCAGCAGATAGGCAATCCCAAATCCTGCCATTACGCCTACTCCGAGATTTGAGGCAAGGGTAATCCCTAAAATAACAACCACCACAAACAGATCCTTTTTATGGGATATATCCTGGATAGTCATTGCAAGCTGGCTCCCGGCAAAAATAAGCAGGACGCCAAGAATCGCCATGGGAATCAGATAAATTAAAGCCATAATCCCTGATCCAAGCAGAAGCACCAGAAGAATAAAAATTGAACCGATCATATAGTTTGACCCTGCTGTTCTTGCACCGAACCGGTAATGGGCGGCAAGTCCTCCGGCACCATGACAAAGCGGCATCCCACCAAGAAAAAAGCTTAAGATACAGCCCAGCGCCATTGTAATGCTTAAACTCTTATAGGTCACTTTTTTTGATTTTTCCTTAAAATACTCTTTTGAGAGATCTGCATTGGCAATAACTGCATTTCCTATTGTCATTGGAAGCTGCGGAAGCACCAGTGCAAAAACGGCAAAAATAAAATCCGATTTTAAGGGAAATCCATGGGGCATCCATTCAGGAAAATAAAAACCCGGATCAAGGGTATTAAAATCTTTTTTTATCCCGAATATCAAGCCTGCAGCAATCCCGATAATAACAATAACAAGACCGGCCGGCAGTTTTTTATTGTCCAGGAGAAACAGGGTTAACAAAGCGCCTGCAACACCAAGGATGACACCAACAGGCAGCGGCCCTATGGATTGAACGGTTAAATAGGGTTCTGCCATTTTCTGGATAAGCTGCAGCTTGGAAGTGCCAATCATCAGCTTAACTCCCTGTGCCATCAGTAGCGTGCCGGTAGAGAGCTGCACACCTCTTGTTACTGATTTTGGCGTATATTTTCCTATGATATCAATGGCTCCTGTTATGCCGAGTACCAGAAGCAATACACCGATTATAAGGCTTGCTGCCAGAATTTCACCGGAACCTGCAGCAGTTGCAATTGCATAGGCACCTATCACTTTCATGGGTTGCACTGCAACGGTGACACCATAGTAATACCCGGTAAAAATATAAAAGAGCCCTACCGAGAAAAATAGTCCTGAAGGGTTCAGTCCGTTAATCAGAATCAATCCTATTGCAATGGGTAAAATAGTACCCAGATCTCCCAGAGATCCTGCAAATTCCCTGCGGTTAAATAGCGGTTTCATCATCACATATATGCCTTGTGTATCAGTTTTGCACACATAACAATCAGGACAACACCAAAAATTAATCTTATTGTTCTGCCTTTGAGTTTCTCTGCCATGATTCTTGAGCCTATCTGTCCTCCGGCAAAAGAGCATATTGAAGCCGGAATAATAAAACTCCAGTCAAGCCGGGCTATTGCGGCATGGGCTGCAAATCCGGCAAAAGAGGAAAAACAGACAATAAATATGGAAGAGGCTGCAGCTGTTTTAGTGGGTACTTTAATCAGATATATCAGCAGGGGAACAATAAAAACCCCGCCGCCAATACCGAGCAGCCCACCCATAAGCCCGATTATAAACCCTATTGTTCCTCCTCCAAGAATGCGCAGCTGCCAGGTTACACTCTCACCCCTGCTTTCAACTTTCTTTGAAAACAGCATCCTCACTGCGGCCAGAAAAAGAACAGCAGAAAGGATAAACAGAAAAAGCCTGATATTGATTCTGTGTGTCAATAAAGCGCCTAAAGGAGCTCCTGCTAAAGAGGCTACAACAAGTGGAATGGAGATAGAGTAGTCAACCATTTTTTTTTGCACATAAACAGTCACTGCTGAAACAGCAGCTATACCGTTTAAAAACAGAGAGGCTGCAACTGCTGTTGGAAGGGGAAGTCCGATTAAAACAAAAAAAGGCAGAAAAACCAGCCCTCCGCCCAGTCCGATCATGGTAAGAATTAAAGAAGCAGCAAATATAACCGGAAGCGCAATAGTAAGAGTCATTAGAGATATACCTTAAAATAAGCAATTATTCTCTTCAGGATTTATATTAACCAATTATTGTTGTCAACAGTGTAAAATTTTTTATTTTGAATTCTTACAAACCATCCAGGCTTAAAACCATGAAAGGAAGATATTCTTTATCGGGTGCCTCTTTCGGAAAAAAGTATTATCTCTGATTATTTTCTCCTTGACAGAAAGAATTTTCCTGTCTTATATTTCCCTGATGAATCAGATTGAAAATGAAGAAAAAAAAGAGATAATGGAGCTGTCACATGATCCCTGGCCGGGATATATGACGGTTTTCAGGGTAATTTTTGTCTTGAGCTGCATTTACCTGGCCGTTATTCTGTTTTTCTCTCTACCCGGCGGGACAGCACATTGACCATGAAACATGAAAAAAAACATATCTGGGATGACAAAAAAAATATTGTTACACTGCTGAAAGTATTTTACGCCATCTGCGGAGTACTGTTTCTTGCAGATTTTGTCATACATAAGCACACACACATGAAATGGGAAGAGTGGCCCGGATTTTATGCCGTGTATGGCCTGGTCGCATGTGTGGTCCTGGTACTGGTCGCCAAATATATCCTGCGGCCGCTGATCAAGCGGGAGGAAAACTACTATGACTGACATGCTCCCTCCTTTTTCCATTTTTATTGTCGGTGCCCTTCTGATTCCTTTTTTACCGCCAAAACTTAAAAAAAGCTATCTGGTCTTCCTGCCCACGTTTGGATTGATTAATCTGCTCACCCTTGCCGAAGGCACTCACTTCATTGTCAATTTCCAGGAATACACCCTTGTTTTAGGTGAAATTGATCGACTTTCCAGAATTTTCGGCATTATATTTCACATTATATCCATCATCGGCTCCATTTATATCCTGAACTGCAACAATAATATTGAGTATGTCGCCGGGATGATGTACGCTGGCTGCGCCCTTGGAGTGGTGTTTGCAGGGGATCTCATCTCACTGTTCTTTTTCTGGGAAGGGCTTGCCGTCTGCTCCATGTTTCTCATCCTGGCCAGAAAGACAAAAGCGGCCGTACAGGCAACTTACAGATACGCACTGGTACACGCGGTGGGAGGACTATTCCTGCTGGCCGGTATCATTCTTTACAGCGGTGAAACCGGCGGATCATTTACCTTCGGTAAAATCGGCCTTGGCAGCATTGGCAGTTATCTGATTTTCATCGGTTTTGGCATTAACTGTGCCTGGCCGCTGTTTCACTCCTGGCTGGTGGATGCCTATCCGGAAGCCACCATCGGAGGTGCCGTATTCTTAAGCGCTTTCACAACCAAGACATCGGTATATGTCCTGGCACGGGCTTTTCCGGGAGAACCGTTTCTTATTCTGATCGGCGCCACCATGGCTGCTTTTCCCATTTTTTTCGCTGTTATTGAAAACGATCTCAGAAGGGTGCTGGCCTACAGCCTTATTAACCAGATGGGCTTCATGGTTGTCGGCATCGGTATCGGTACTGAAATGGCTATCAACGGAGCTGCTGCCCACGCATTTGCCCATATCCTCTACAAGGGACTGCTCTTTATGAGTATGGGAGCCGTCCTGTACAGGACCGGCAAGATTAATGCAACAGATCTGGGGGGGCTGTATAAGTCCATGCCTTATACCTGTATATTCTGCATCATCGGAGCGGCTTCAATTTCTGCTTTCCCGCTGTTTTCCGGTTTTGTTTCAAAATCCCTGGTGATGTCGGCCGCCGTCCATGAGCACCTCTGGATCACATGGTTTATCCTGCTATTTGCAGCTGCAGGTGTATTTCATCATGCCGGTATTAAAATTCCCTTTTTCTCTTTTTTCGGACATGACGCTGGAATCAGGGTAAAAGAGGCACCGCTCAATATGCTGATTGCCATGGGAATGGCATCCTTTTTATGTATTTTTATTGGTGCTTTCCCGGGATTCCTTTACGAACTGCTCCCCTATCAGGTGGATTATATACCCTATACATATGACCATGTCATAGGACAACTTCAACTGCTGCTTTTCTCAGCCATGGCCTTCACCCTGCTGTTTCTTTCAGGGGTCTATCCGGCAGAGATTCGTGCCATCAACCTGGATGTCGACTGGATATATCGAAAAGGCGGCCCCATGGTCTATTTCTGGCTGGACCTGGGTTTAAACTCCTTGAATAAATTTGTCAACCAGATGGTGGTAGAAAAATTTACAGGTGCAATGACGAAATTTTTTAGCAATGGCCCTGCTAATATAACCATGGCAATTTTTGAGCCTATCTGCAGAATATTTGATACCTCCTGCAGGCCCTTGGATGAAAAAAAACAAAAAGTTCACCGGGCATTCAGTCTGGGCAGTTTTTCCATTGCCAGCACCGCGATATTTTCTGCCCTGTTTCTCTTTATTTTGTTAATGCTTTAACAATTCAATTTTGCGATGAAAGGTTTTAAATCGTAAAGCTGCAGTTACGCCTGTAACAAAACAGATTTCAATACCACAGCATGGCAAATGAGGAAAAAAGCTGTGGCGCAAAAAACAGCACCACTGAAACAAATGAGGTAATGACAAGGGGCAGCACACAGAAAAGCGGTGCCTCTTTAAATTTCTTCTGAAATAAAGCCTCTTTTTCTTCACAGAAAAAAGCGTTGTATACGATTGGCAAAAAGTAGGCAGCATTTAGAAAAGAGCTTATGAGGTAAACAGCAATTACCCATATCATATCAGCCTCCAGGGCCCCCCTGAGCATAAACAGCTTGCTTATGAGGCCACCCGTTGGCGGCATTCCGATAACAGAAAGAGATCCAATGAAAAAAGCTGACATGGTGATCGGCATCTGCCTGCCAATACCAACCATCTGCGAGATATATTTTTTTCCTGTTGCAACAAAAATAGCACCGGCACAGAAAAAGAGGGTTATTTTTCCAAACCCGTGCATTGCAATGTGAAGCATGGAACCTGTTACTGCAAGCTTACTTGCAAGCCCGGCTCCTAAAACAATATAAGAGAGCTGGCCGACTGTGGAAAAGGCAAGCCTTCTTTTCAGGTTATCCTGGCTTAACGCTATAAGAGAAGAGGTTATCACGGTAAATGAGGCGATCACACAAACGATAGTGTTAAGATTCTGCCCTGCCAGAAGATCAATACCGAAAATCCCTGTAAGGATGCGTAAAATTGAAAACACACCCACTTTAACAACTGCAACAGCATGGAGCAGTGCTGAAACCGGAGTCGGGGCAACCATGGCACCTGGCAGCCAGGAATGAAATGGCATAAGCCCTGCCTTGGCAAACCCGAATAGAAACATTATCAACAATATTACCAGCACTGGTTTGGAAACATTTTCACCAAAAACCCCCAGACTTGAAAACTCCAGGGAACCTGTTATGTAATAGGTTATCAGCATTGCAGGAAGGGCTAAACCAATGGAGGTGCCAAGCAGATACGTTAAATATTTTCTTCCGCCGCCCCGCGCCTCTTCATCCTGGTGGTGGGTAACAAGCGGATAGGTGGACAGAGATAAAAGTTCATAAAAAAGGTAGAGCGTTAAAAGATTACCACTGAATGCAACACCGATAGTTGCAGATAAAGCAAGGGCAAAAAACGTAAAATACCGGGTCTGTGCATGCTCGTCAAGTCCCCGCATATACCCGATGGAATACAGTGAAGTGACTAACCAGAGCGTTGATGCCACAAGAGCAAAGAGCATTCCAAAGCTATCAACTTTTAATTTAATCGAGAGTCCCGGCAGAATTCTGCACAGTTCAAGGGAGTAGGTGTTGCCGTCAAGTATCCATCCGGCCATGGAGAGTATGAGAGCAATTTTAACTGCTGCTGCCAGAAAAGTCCAGAACTCGCGTAAATTCGGCTTTTTTCCGCTAAGAGCAATCAGGGGGGCAGCAGCCAGGGATACAAGTATGGCAAGTACGGGCGTTGCCGGTAAAAAAGAGATAGCAGTCATAATTATAACCCCGCCGGTATTGTCCAGCTAACCAGGACAGAGATAATTTCATTGGTATAAAGGCCGATTACGATGAGGGAACATGCAGTGATAACCATTGGAATAAGCATGGTTAAAGGGGCTTCATTCAATTCTACCTTTGCGCGGGATCCATGTTGCTTCTCTTTTTTAAAATTTGGGAAATAACCCATCTCTATGATTCTGAAAAAGATTACAGCGTTGACAAGACTGGAAAAAAGCAGCGAAACAATAAACACCCACTGCCCTGCCTCTATGGCTCCTGTGATCAGATACCATTTGGAAAAGAATCCACAGGTCGGCGGGATACCGATAATAGAAAAGCCGCCAATGAGAAATACAACAGCTGTCACCGGCATTTTTTTAAAAATATTTCTCATGGCATCAACAGACCGTCTTCCTGTCTTAAAAATAACGGCACCTGCCACCATAAAAAGGGTCAGGGTCATCATTCCATCAGCAAAGAGATGGTAAACAGCCCCGGTCAGACCGTTCTCATTTGCAAGCCAGACCCCCCCGACCATATAACCGACCTCAGCTACAATGATATAACAGAGCATTCTTTTTACATCATGCTGAGCCAGAGCAGAGATCGATCCAAAAATAATGGCAGCACAGGCCATCCACACAACCGTCTGATTATATTTAAGTGTATGAAAAACAAATTGAACTGAAAATATGGAAAACATCAGACGGATCATGATATAAACAGAAACCTTGGTCATCAATGGTGCAATAAGGCTGCTGGAAGTTGTTGAAGCATGTGTGTAGGCATTTGGAAGCCAGCCGTGGAGAGGAAAAAAAGCCATTTTAATCCAGACACCGATAATCATCAAAATAAAACCCACTTTAATGGTAACAGACTCCATCAGCAGATCACTGACAAGCAGTCCGGAAAGATCGGCCATGTTAAGAGAGCCGGTCTTGATATAGAGGTAGCCGACCCCGAGAAGATAGAAGCAGGCTCCAATAGTACCCATTATAATATACTTAAACGTGGAAAAGTAGGCGCGGCCCTGGCTGCTTGCCAGCAGGGCATAACTTGCCAGGGCTGATATTTCCAGCAGAACATAAAGGTTAAAGGCATCTCCTGTTGCCACCATACCAAGCAGACCGCTGACCAGCAGGCAGTACAGCGTGTAGTAGTGATGAACACGGTCTGCAATATCTCTTCTGACAGGGTGAAAAGAGTATATTGCTGTTAAAAGGGAGACTGCTGTTATCAGAACAAGCACCATTGCACTTAAATGATCAATCACAAGTTCAATACCAAAAGGAGGAGACCATCCCCCCAGATGGTAGTGTATGGAACGGCCGGAGCTGACCACCTGTAAAAGCGTCATGCACGAAGCTATAAAGGAAGCAGCCATGGCAGCTACCAGAATAAAATAGACAGCTGCTTTACTCTTTCCCATTGTAATACTTATCAGAAAAGCAGCAAATAGAGGTATGGCAAGAATAAGAATAGGCAGCTGGCTTTGAATCACTCTTCCATACTCCTTAATATTTCATCCTCTTCAATGGTATCATGGACCTGGTTTATTTTTTGAATAAGAGCGAGTGCCACTCCAAGGGTTGCCACTCCGACCACAATGGCTGTAAGCATGAGAACGTGAGGAAGAGGATTTACATAGTCAGCAGCATGAATAACGGCATGAGCTGCATCATGACCATTGTGACCATGTTCAACAATGGGAATGGTTGCATTCTTTTTAGCACCAATTGAGACATAAAAAAGAATAATAGCTGTCTGGAAAATAGACATACCGATAACTTTTTTTAACAGGTTGTTTTTACTGATCATGCCATATAAACCTGTTAACATCAGAATGAGTGATATCCAGTAGTTATATTTACTGATTATAAAAACAAGCAGATCATCCATATTTTATAATCCCTCATCCAGATCACCACCGGAGCTGAGATCTGCATAGAGTGATAACATAATAGCTGTGACTGTTATGGCAACCCCTATTTCAACACCCAGCATCCCATGGGAATGGGCTTCCACTTCAGTTATGCCAAGCAGTTCTGCCCAGGCTGCATAGGCAAGAAAATTTTGGCCGAGAAAAAGAGAGACAAGCCCTATACCGGCATAAATAGTTACGCCTAAAATACTGAAAAAAAGAATACTGTTTTCCTTTAACCGTTTCAGCACAAATTTAAGATCATAGGCTATGGACAAAAGAATAAAGCTTGCTCCGAGAATAACGCCTCCCTGGAAACCGCCACCAGGGCTGTGATGACCATGGGCTACCACATAAAGAGCAAACACCTGTATTAAAGGAACCAGAATACGTACTGCTGATTGCAGTATAATATCAGAATCTTCTCTGACCGGACGGGGATTTATATATTTATCCTTTCTTATAAACGTTCGTCTTATGAGGGTCAGAACCGTAATGCCGCCACAAAATATAACAACTGTTTCAAACATGGTGTCATATCCCCGATAATCTGCAAGGACTGATGTCACCAGATTAGGAACAGATGTCTCCTCAATGGATTTTTCAATGTAGTGCGGTGAAAGGTGTGTTGAGGCAGGTGTTGTTGGTGCGCTCCAGTCGGGAAAATCAAGGGAGGCAGCAAGCATCAGAATACCGGCAGCCAACGTAATTAAAAAAGCAATTGATTTCATATCAGTCCTTTGATTTCCGTTTAATATGAAGAGCGGTTCCCAGGACAAGAACCGTACTCACTCCTGCTCCGACTGCAGCTTCGGTAAATGCCACATCCACAGCAAGCATTTCCGTCCACAGCAGACACATGATAAAACTGTAGGCTCCAAAAATAACAGCTGCCGAAACCAGGTCCTTCACAGCCAGGGCAGAGACAGCGAGAATTATAACCATCAATAACAGAAGAATATCAAACTGCCATAAAAAACTTGAATCCCAGCTCATTTGTTTTCTCCTTTTTTCACCTCTTTTTTATCAAGCCTTGACCAGTGTTTAACCCCTGATTCAAATCCGGCATCCATAATAGCATGTGTTGCAGTGGGGCTTGCAATAAAGATAAATAGAACGATTGACATAATTTTGCTGCTTACAAGAAGTGTTTCAAGGGTAAAATGCTGAACATGGTACAAAGCTAGTCCTGTAAGGATCAGAGCAGTTGAGAGGGTGTCGCCTTTACCGGCAGCATGCATTCTGCTGTAAAAGTCAGGAAAATGTATGAGTCCGACAGCCGTACCGAAAAAGAAAAAAAGACCCATTAGCATAAATACGACAACAATAGTATTTATCACTCTTTGTCCTCCTCTATGTGAATCTGTTTATGCCGTTGAAAAAATCTGGCTGCTGCAAGGGATACAATGAAATTTAGAAAAGCATAGGCCATGGCTATATCCACAAACATCTCCACACGGTTATAGATCGTACCTATAATTATGATAAGAATGGTGGTCTTAGTGCCAATAACATTGGCACCCAGAATACGGGTGATAACACTCGGCCCTTTTACTACGCGATAGAGCGGCATAAACATGAACAGCAGCATGCTTACACCTACAGCTATAAAAAAAAACTCCATTGGATTTGAAGTTGCTGCCTCAATCATGAATATTGTTCCTTTTCAAAAACCCAGGCAACTTTCCGCTCCATTACACTCATGCTTTCCTGATCTGTAAAGTCTCCGGCAGCTTGTTTGCTTATTGCATGTACAAAAAATATATCTTTATTGATTCGAATAGTCACTGTACCGGGAGTAAGTGTTATTGAGTTTGCAAGGACAAACCTTGCAAAATCGGTTTTAAGTGAGGTTTTGAAAGTGAAAATATGGGGATCAAAATTTCGGGCCATAAATTTAGGTGAAAGTGCAAGTGCTACCACATGAATATTTGCTATGATAATCTGGTAAAGGAGCCAGAAGCAGTATACAATAAAACGCATGGCTTCCCCGGATCGCGCCCCAAGACCTTTACTCTTTTTCTGGAAAAAAAGATCACTGGATATTTTAGCAACAAATGCGCATGAGATGACACCAAGGGAGAGGTGAAACAGATCAAATTTACCTGACAGCTGTATCCAGCCGATAAATAAAATAAAAAAACTGAATATATAGAACATCTGCCTGTACTGTTTTCCTTTCCTAATTGTTATATAAACAAGCGCCTTTTGGCAAATTATAACTATCTGTAACAGAACTTTCAAAGTTGTCTAGCCAGGGGAAACCTCTTTAAACCTCAGCATGATGCACAGTCCGGATAATCTAAATTATGGAGTTATAATTTGTCAAGTGAAAAATAATCAGTTTGGCTGATATCAATTTTTCAATGCCTTTTTGTTTTAAAAAGTTATGCTATCCTGCCAGGTTATCTCTGAAATGTTGACACTTTTTTACAAACTGGCCAGCACACTTTTCATTACTTCCAAAGTGAATATGAAGATAGCTTCCAAGGGTGTTGAATCTCTGGTACCCTTTAAGGGAAATATCCTGCCCTGACCTGCTTGTCACTTTGTATACATTTGATATATCTGTTTCCAAATTTTTATCATCTGCATCTTCCAGGGAGGAGTAGTGAAATTCATGTCCACGCAGAATATCACCTTTTTTACCGATTATTGTATCTTTTTTTAATGTTATTTCCCTGTACCCGAGGGATCTGAGTTTTTTCGATGTTTTAATATTAAAATCAAAGCAGCCGGACATGGTGTGTTTCCTGGTTTCACCCATACCAGACAGCTTGTTGCATAAAAACATGAATCCACCGCACTCACCATAAATCGGCATTCCGGATATACTGTTCCTTTTGATCTGCTGTAATAGCGGTCTGTTTGACGACAGTTTTCCTGCAAACATCTCAGGATATCCACCTCCACAATACATTCCGTCAATATTGTCCGGGAGTTTATCATCATACAGGGGCGAAAACTCAACTATTTCTGCTCCATATTTTTTTAAGATATCCAGATTATCCTGATAATAGAAACAGAACGCCTTATCTTTTGCAACAGCTATTCTTACCGGATTTTTATATGAACCGGCTAAACCGGCAGTATTGACATTATGCTCTCCTGCTTTGCCAGATTTTTCATTACCCCTTTTTCTCTCAGCAATTTCAAAACTGTCAATATTGTTGACAAAAGTATCCATATCAATATTATTTTGAACCATTGACACAAGAGTGGAAAGAACATCCTTTTTTATATCAAGCTCTTCTGCTGTAACCAGGCCTAAATGTCTCTCCGGCATGACAATATTCTCATTGTACGGCATAAACCCGATACAGGGGGTTTTACAATTCTGCTCAACAGCACTCTTTAGATACTCATAGTGCCTTAAACTTCCTGTTTTACTGAAGATTACCCCTGCAATCTTCAAATTTTTATCAAACTCTTCAAACCCTTTAACAATGGCTGCTGCACTTCTTGCCTTTCCCTTTGCACTGACAATAAGTAAAA
>CAZWSL010000018.1:11675-63268 GCA_964636495.1 uncultured Desulfobacula sp.
TTAACAATGGCTGCTGCACTTCTTGCCTTTCCCTTTGCACTGACAATAAGTAAAACAGGAAGTTTGAGCCATTTAGCTGCCTGAGCTGTGGATCCGGTTTCTGACAGCGCATCATAGCCGTCAAAAAGACCCATTACTCCTTCTACCACTGCAATGTGTGAATTTTTTGTTTTCTCTCTGAAAAGCCTGGTGTTATACTCTCTTGAAAGCATCCAGGGGTCTATATTAAAGCTTGTTCTGCCTGTTATTTTACTATGATGACCTGGATCAATAAAATCAGGCCCTATTTTAAAAGGTGCCACATTATATCCATTCTTGGCAAGATACGTTAAAATAGCTATACTGACAGTGGTTTTTCCTGTTCCGCTTCCTGTAGCACCAATGACAAACCCTTTGATAATTTCCTCCTGACATAATGAATTAATTTTCAAGATAATACTATATTTTTTTATTTAAATTCAACATATTATATAAAATTTGAAATTAATAACATTTTTCTTTTCTTAATTACTAAAAATTTGGTATGTTTTTTTTAATTGAATAACAACAATAAATCAAAGGAATTTTAACTTGGAAGATAATAATATTATTCGTTTTGCAAGCCGTATGAATCAACTACCTCCTTATCTGTTTGGAATGATAAATAAGATGAAAATGGAAAAAAGGAGAAAAGGAGATGATGTTATTGACCTGGGTATGGGCAATCCCATGGACCCAACTCCAGATGCTGTTATTGAGAAGCTTGTTGAAGTAGCAAAAGATCCAAAATCCCACAGATATCCTGAAAGCTCAGGGATGCCGCATCTGAAAATAGAAATTACAAAATATTATAAACGCCATTACAATATTGACCTTGATTCTGAAAAAGAAACCTATTTCACCATTGGTTCCAAAGAGGGAATATCTCACTTATGTCTTGCTATTATGGGACCTGGAGATTCTGTGCTGGTACCGGCGCCTGCATTTCCTGTCCATATATATGCAGCGGTCATAGCAGGTGCCAATGTCATGAAAATACCAATTGAACCTGAAGCAGGATTTCTTGACAGAATTATAAATATCTGTGAGTCATGCTATCCCAAACCAAGGGTTCTCATGCTCAATTATCCCCATAATCCAACAGGGGTGGTAACTGATAAACTCTTTTTCAAGGAAATAGTAAAACTTGCCAAACGATTTAAATTCATGGTTATAAATGATTTTGCATACTCAAAAATTACATTTGATGGATATGAAGCTCCCAGTTTTCTTGAAGTAGAGGGTGCAAAAGATGTTGGCGTGGAATTTGGTTCTTTTTCTAAATCGTATAACATGGCAGGATGGAGAATCGGATACTGTGTTGGAAACTCCAGAATTGTACAGGCTCTTGGAAATATAAAAGGATATTTTGATTATGGAATATTTTCTGCCATCCAGGTTGCAGGTATAATTGCCCTGCGGGATTGCGATGATACCATTCCAGAACTTGCAAATATTTATCAGACAAGAAGAGATGTTTTATGCAGTGGTCTTGAAAGATCCGGCTGGGATATACCTAAACCAAAAGCAGGTATGTTTGTATGGGCTAAAATCCCTGAACCCTTCAATAAAATGGGGTCAATGCAGTTTGCAATAGAAATGATGGAAAAAGCAAATGTTGCTGTTGCTCCTGGAACCGGTTTCAGTGAAGAGGGTGAAGGTTATCTGCGCCTTGCTCTTGTTGAAAATGAAGAACGCCTGAGACAAGCTGTTCGTCAAATGAAAAAAGCAATGGAGAAAATAAAAATAGAGATTTAATAATCCAGGGAAGAGACTTCAAGAGCATGTTTCTGGATAAAGTTTCTTCTCGGTTCTACTTCTTCTCCCATTAGAAGGGTAAATATTTCATCTGCCTTTTCAGCATCATCAATATCAACCTGAAGCATCATCCTTTTATCCGGATTCATGGTTGTTTCCCACAGTTGATCTGCATTCATCTCACCAAGACCTTTGTAACGCTGTATGTTTATACCTTTTTTTGATTCTGCCATTATAAATTCAAAAAAAGTATCCATATCTTTAAAATTATGCTCTTTTTTTCCTTTTGATTCTGACTGTTTTGAAGAGATCGTAAAAGGGGGTTTATTAAAAATTTCCAGTTTTTCATAATTCTTTAACATTCTCTTGTAATCACCTGTGGATAAAATTTCCCTGCCAACCCTTAAAAGATGACTTTTATCTTTTTTAGAAAAAATATCCATTTCAAAAATATCTCTTTCATCATCATACTCTATATCACCTGGAATATACCCATTATTCCCAAGATCTTGTAAAAGTGAAATAAAATTATCTCTTTCTTCAAGAAAAAATTTATCTTTTACACCGTTTTTAATAAGGGTGAGGAGAAGATTAATATCCATATCCCGTTTTTTTAACTGATTAACAGCACTATAATATTCTGCTAGATCAATAAGAAAAGAGTAAAATTCGTCTTCAGGAAGAGGGTCTTTACTACCATTTATAAAAATATTTTTCTGTCCTGTTATTCTCTTTACAAGATAATTTGAATACTCTTCCTCATTTTTCAGATAGGTACCGCTTTTCCTTGATCCAACCCTGAAAAGAGGGGGCTGGGCAATATAGAGATACCCTTTTTCTATTAAATCATACATCTGTCTGTAGAAAAATGTAAGCAGCAGTGTTCTGATATGTGATCCATCAACATCAGCATCTGTCATGATCACTATTTTATGATATCTTATTTTTTCAATATCATACTCTTCTCTGCCAACACCCGTACCAAGAACCGTTATAATATTTTTAATTTCATCGCTTCGCAGAATTTTATCAAATCTTGCTTTTTCAACATTTAAAATTTTTCCTTTTAGAGGAAGTATAGCCTGGAAACGTCTGTCTCTCCCCTGTTTTGCACTGCCTCCTGCAGAATCTCCCTCCACAAGAAAGAGTTCTCTTTCAGCCGGATCTGCATACTGGCATTCAGCTAATTTTCCCGGCAGAGATGAATCCAGCAGCGTTCCTTTTTTTCTTGCAAGTTCTCTTGCTCTTTTAGCTGCATCCCTGGCTCTTGCAGCATCAACAGCTTTGGAAATTATTTTTTTTGCAATATGGGGATTCTCTTCAAGGTAGTGTCCTAATTTTTCATTTAACAGAGACTCAACAATGCCTTTGACTTCATTATTTCCAAGTTTTGTTTTTGTCTGACCTTCAAACTGTGGCTCCATAAGCTTTACGGAAATAATAACAGAAAGTCCTTCTCTCATATCATCGCCGCCAATTTTAATATTCTGCATATTTTTGGGCAGATTTTTTGTTCCGGAATTAATATATGAGTTTACTGTTCTTGTTAAAGCACCTTTAAAACCAGATACATGAAATCCACCTTCAACCGTTCTTATATTATTGGCATAGGAGTATAATTTTTCTTTAAATGTATCATTATACTGGATTGCAACCTCTATCTGCACATCTTTTTTATCACCTTCAATATGAATAGGCTCATGTAAAGCAGTACATGAGCGATTTAAATACTCAACAAAAGATATAATACCGCCTTCATAAAAAAAGTCCTTTTTTTCAGCAGAGCGTTCATCTTCGATAATAATTCGTACACCTCTGTTCAAAAATGCAAGCTCTCTCATTCTTCTGGAAAGGGTTTCAAAAATAAAATCATTTTCATTCATGATATCAAAATCGGGTGTAAATGTTATTTTTGTTCCTCTCTTATCAGTTTCCCCTTTAATCACCAGGTCTGTTTTTTTATTTCCCTTGGTATAGGTCTGATAATAAATTTTCCCATTTTTATAAACTTCCATCTCAAGAAATTCTGACAAGGCATTTACAACTGATATTCCAACACCATGCAGCCCTCCTGATACCTTATAGGAATCTTTATCAAATTTTCCTCCTGCATGGAGTTTGGTCATGACTACTTCACAGGCCGGTATATTCTCTGTCTTATGAATCTCAACCGGGATACCGCGGCCGTTATCTTCAACACTGACACTCATATCTGTATGGATAACGACATTAACAGTATCACAATATCCTGCCATTGCTTCATCAATACTATTGTCAACAACTTCATAAACCAGATGATGAAGTCCTTCTAAATCTACATTTCCTATATACATGGAAGGTCTTTTCCGTACAGCTTCAAGTCCTTCAAGAATTTTTATACTACCGGCAGAATACTCTTTATTTTCCATATTTTCTTTCACAAATAATCCCTGGATTATGATATATGCATTGCCATTATCACGCAAACAAGTTTATTATCATTGACTCCCTTTATAATACACGGGCTTTTATCGCCTTTAATATTTATAATAACCATATTATCTTCAAAGACACTTAAGGCATCCATAAAATATTTTGGATTAAAAGCACTTTTAATCTCTTCTCCTGAATATGATACCATCATCTCTTCTTTTGATTCACCTATCTCAGGATTTGTAATAGTAACTACAAGTTCATTATCCTTAAAATTTAAAATAACAGAGTTAAAATCATCTGATGTTAAAATTGATATCCTTCTCATAAGAGTGGAAAACATAGTTTTATCCATTTCAACAGGAGTCATTTCATCGCAGTTCAATAAGGGTTTATAATCAGGATATTCACCCTCAAGCAGCTTTATCATAATAGATTCATTATTTTTCTGATAAATGAAATGATTATCTTTAACAGCCACATTAATACTGTCATCTTTTGTATCAATAAATTTACCTAACTCTGACAATCCTTTTTTCGGAACAATAACATTTTCATCCGGCAGTTTAAAATGACCTTTGAATTTTACATCACAGCAGTGAAGCCTTCTTGAGTCAGTTGAAACAATCCTGATTGTCTCCTCATTTTCTTCTTTGTCTGAATGTTGATCATCACTTGAAATCTTTTCAATTAAGGAACCTGTAACATATACTCTTTTTTCATCTGTTGAATAGTTAACAATGGTTGAGATATCAACCATCTTTTTTAAAAATTTAGAATTTATTTCTATAAATTCAATATCTTCTATCATTGGGGTTTCTGGAAAATTTTTATAGTCTGAAGAGACAATATGGAAGATACTGTCCCCTTTTCCGATTTCAATCCATCTGTTTTCTATCTCATTAACAAGAATATTATTATCAGGATACTCTCTTATTATTTCAAAAAATTTTTTTGAATTAATTGATATAATTCCCTCTTTTTCAACCTGGGCACCATAGGTTCCAAAAAAAACTGTCTCAAGATCATTTGCAGTGATTGAAATCTGTGACCCAAAAGCTTTAATAAGAATATCGGATGTGATCGTTAAACTGGTTGTTTTTCCGGTTATTCCCTGAATCTTTGAAAGAACATTTAAAATTTGATTTCTATCAAATGAAAATTTCATTTAAATTCCTTTTTTTAAAAATTATTCAGCCTTAAATATCTATATCAATTTGTATAAATTATCAATTATTAATATATTTTTTATAGGGATCTTTTCCTGTCAAAATTATTTATTGTTTTATCTGTTTTTCTTTTATTTTTCTATTTTAAAAATAATAGTATTAATAAGGCGTGTTTAAATGTTTATAACTGTATAACTATGATAAAAAACTGGCTATTTTTTTATATTTTTTTATAAATGCCATGTATATTTTTTTCTCATAACCGTAATATTTTAAACTCATTATTTTTTATGTTTAAAACGGGGTGGTTTTGAACAATTTATTAAAATGAACGAATCCAATTCTTAATATCTTGTAATCCTTTACTATTCCAATCATCTGATGTTCTCTGTTCAATATATTTTAAAAAAAGAGAGTCAATAACTTCATATATTTTAAATCCAAAAAAAGCGTTTTCCAGAATAAAACCTTCTATTTCATCCTCATTTTTTGAAAGATCACTTTTGGGTGTTTTTAGACCGGTGATGTTAAAACTTTCTCCATTTATAGTAAATTTATATTTATCTTCATTAATTTTGCAGATAAGATTTATTTTAGTAACAAAAGCTCCTTTTTTTAAAGCAGTGGTGCCTTCTTCAAGACCAGCCTGATCTCCTTTTATCGTGATTATTTCCTTTGATTTATCGCCGAGATGGTTTTCAAGAACGATTGAATTTCCAATTTCAAGAGTAATTATATCTTTTGAATGAATAATAGATGAAATATTTCTGCTGTTTTCTATTAAAAACCATATCCATGTTAAGTAGTCATTACCAAGAAATTTATATTTATTATAAGCAGTTGCAATATCAAGCATTAAATTACCTCAAATATTTTAAAGGAGTGAGAGCCATAATTTTATCTTTTACAGGATTGGAAAATGATGATTTTGTCTCAATTAAAGTATAGGGAAAAAGTCTTACTGGTTTTAGTTTAAAAGATTTCAAAAAAAGGGTTTCGAAAAATTCATTAGCTGCTTTTTGTGTCGTGTAGAGGTATATATTTTTTTTTTCATAGTCCCATAAAATTTCATAAATATTTGGAACAGCAGGTATTTTATGCATTAACAGATCGATCACAAAATCTTTTATTTCTGATTTTTCATTTTTAGAGATAAAACTCCTGCCTGATTTTTTTTTCTTTTTTTCAATTTCCAAAGCCATATATTTTTGAACCAGTTTAACAGGAATTGTTTTTTTATCAATTCTCATGGAAAAAACAAAATAAGTTCCAAATTTAAAAGAAAAATTTTCAAAATCCGGATTATACGGACTTTCAACAGGTGTCCACCCTGCTGATATCTCATCATATTTATTTTCAATTACCGGTATTGAATATTTTATTAAAGCGGCACGTATTTCTTCATTAACTGACGTATCTATTTTTCCATCAATATGATACCGGGTTATGGAGTGAGTTGACGAGAGTAAACCCATGATCTATATCCTTGTATGTTTAATTAAAAAAAATCTAAATATTCTCTGTCTATTTTTACTGTTTAAAACTTGTTAACGTTCTGATTAAAAGAAAAATCTGTCAAGTTCAGTCCGTGAAAAGGAATATAGTATAAAAAGCAGTTTTTGTACAGATCTATAGAAAAACCGGATATCATATTTTCATAATACTATAAAAAAATAGTGGAAAAAATTTGATATGAAACAGCAAATATCTGTTTAAAATTATTTATTTATTTACTTATATGTTTATTTACTGTAGTTGTTAGGCTTATGTTTAAAATGGGATAATTGTAATATTATATAATATAGAGGTGAATTAACTATGAAGAAAAGAATGCAGACAATTGATGGAAATACAGCAGCAGTTCATGTGGCCTATGCCATGAGTGAGGTTGCATCTATTTATCCAATAACGCCTTCAAGCCCTTTAGGTGAAATAGCAGATACCTGGGCTTCAAAAGGGAGAAAAAATATTTTCGGCCAGATACTGAATATCAAGCAGATGCAGTCTGAAGCAGGAGCTGCAGGAGCTGTACATGGTTCTCTCGCAGCAGGAGCATTAACCTCCACTTTTACAGCATCACAGGGACTGTTATTAAAAATACCCAATATGTATAAAATTGCAGGAGAACTTCTGCCGTCTGTTTTTCATGTAACAGCCCGCTCTGTTTCTGCACATGCACTCTCTATCTTTGGAGATCACCAGGATGTTATGGCAGCCCGCCAGACTGGATTTGCAATGATTTCATCCAATTCAGTGCAGGAAGCACAGGATATTGCCCTTGTAGCGCATCTTGCAACCATGGAATCAAGAGTTCCATTTCTCCATTTTTATGATGGATTCAGAACCTCCCATGAAATACAGAAAATAGAGATGATTGAGTATGAAGATATGGCATCACTCTTTAATTATGATGAATACAGAAAATTTAAAAATAGAGCAATAAACCCTGAACATCCAGATACAAGAGGAACAGCCCAGAATCCGGATATCTATTTTCAGGGCAGGGAAGCTGCAAACTCATTTTATCTTAAAGTACCGGGAATTGTAAAAGAAACCATGAAGAAAGTGAGTGACTTAACAGGCCGGGAATACAATCTGTTTGATTATGTTGGTCATCCTGAAGCTGAAAGAGTTATTGTTGCCATGGGATCTGGATGTGAAGCCATTGAGGAATCCATTAATGAACTCAATAACCAGGGAGAGAGATTGGGACTTGTTAAAGTTCGTCTTTACAGGCCATTTGATACTGAAAGTTTTTTAGGTGTCATACCATCCACAGTTGAAACGCTTACAGTTCTTGACAGGACAAAAGAGCCGGGAGCACTTGGTGAACCGTTATATACAGATGTATGTACTGCATTCATGGAATATGGTGAAAGCCCGAAAATAGTTGGTGGAAGATATGGTCTCTCCTCCAAGGAGTTTAATCCCAATATGATTAAAGCTGTTTTTGACAATATGAAATCAATCCAGCCTAAAAATCATTTTACTGTTGGTATTGTTGATGATGTCACCCACACATCCCTTGAAGTTAAAAAGGGTTTTGATCCCGCTCCAGAGGGAACCATTACTTCCAAATTCTGGGGTCTTGGATCTGATGGTACGGTTGGTGCAAACCAGAGTGCCATTGCTATTATTGGTGATAATACAGAAAAATATGCCCAGGGTTATTTTGCCTATGATTCAAAAAAATCAGGCGGCCTTACTGTATCTCACTTAAGGTTTGGTGATGTGCCGATTAAATCAACCTATATGATTGATAATCCGGATTTTATTGCATGTCATCAACACAATTATCTTGAAATATATGATGTTCTCAAGGGAATCAAAGAGGGGGGCATATTCCTTCTTAATTCATCATGGTCTGTTAAAGATATGGAAAAATATATTCCAGGGGATGTGAGAAAAACCATATATGATAAGAAACTTAAGTTTTTCAATATAGATGCAGTAAAAATTGCCGGTGAAGTCGGACTGGGAGGCAGGATAAACATGATTATGCAGACCTGTTTTTTCAAGCTTGCCAATGTCCTTTCTGTTGAAGATGCCATAAATCTTTTAAAGGAAGATATTAGAAATAAATTTTCTAAAAAGGGTGAAGAAATTGTTTCAATGAATATAGAAGCCGTTGATAAAACCCTTGATAATCTTGTTGAAATTATCATTCCAAGTTCCTGGAAAGATGGTAAAAAAGAGGAAGTAATTATTGAAAAGACAACCCCGTTTGTTGATAATGTCATGAAAAAAATAAATGCCCAGGGCGGAGATGATCTCCCGGTAAGTGTTTTTGCTCCTGATGGTGTTTTTGAACAGAGTACATCTCAGTATGAAAAGAGAGGGGTTGCCATTAATGTTCCAGAGTGGATTCCCGATAACTGCATTCAGTGCAACCAATGCTCCTATGTATGTCCCCATGCAGCAATTATTCCTGTTGTATCAACTCCAGATGAACTTGAAAATGCTCCAGAAGAGTTTGTTGTACTTAAGGGCAAAGGTAAGGGAATGGATGGATATAATTTCAGAATGCAGGTTAATGCCCTTGACTGCCAGGGGTGTGGAAACTGTGCAGATATCTGTCCTGCCAAAACCTCTGCCCTTGAAATGAAACCCCAGCCGGCACAGTATGAAGTTCAGAAGGAAAATTATAAATTTTCAAAGACCATCAGCTTTAAAACAGATATTTTAAAAAGAGAAACCATTAAAGGAAGCCAGTTTTTCAAACCGCTTCTTGAGTTCTCCGGCGCATGTGCAGGATGTGGTGAAACACCTTATGTAAAACTGTTAACCCAGCTTTTCGGCGAGAGAATGACCATTGCCAATGCAACAGGATGTTCTTCCATATGGGGCGGGTCAGCTCCTGCAACTCCATACTGCACCAATGAAAATGGAGAGGGACCTGCCTGGGCAAGTTCCCTGTTTGAGGATGCAGCAGAGTATGGATATGGAATGATGCTTGCAACCAATACCAGGAGAAAGGCGCTTGCAGATAAGATTAAATCAGCGCTTGAAACAGATATCTCTTCAGATCTTGAAGATGCATTCAAAGGCTGGCTTGCAGGAAAAGATGATGCAGGAGAGTCACAGAAATACAGCCTTGCACTGAAACAGCTTTTAAAAGATGAATCTGCTGATCTATTAAAAGAGATATATGAAGAGAAAGATATATTTGTGAAAAAATCCCACTGGATTTTTGGTGGTGACGGCTGGGCTTATGATATTGGATATGGCGGACTGGATCATGTTCTGGCTTCAGGGGATGATATAAATATCCTGGTAATGGATACAGAAGTTTATTCAAACACAGGAGGACAGTCTTCCAAGGCGACACCAACAGGTGCTATTGCAAAATATGCTGCATCCGGTAAAAAGATAGGGAAAAAAGATCTGGGCCGCATGATAATGAGTTATGGTTATGTATATGTAGCATCCATCTCCATGGGAGCAAGCAAAAAACAGACTTTAACTGCCCTGCTTGAGGCGGAAAGCTATCCAGGGCCATCTTTGGTTATCTGTTATGCACCCTGTATTAACCAGGGTATAAGAAAAGGAATGGGCAAATCTCAGACCGAAGGCAAACTTGCTGTTGAGTCCGGTTACTGGCCTATGTACAGATATAACCCGCAGCTTATTGAAGAGGGAAAAAACCCATTTGTTTTTGAATCAAAAAAGCCAGATGGCACCCTGCAGGAATTTCTGAGCGGAGAGACTCGATTTGCAGCTCTGGAAAAAAGTTTTCCTGAAGAGTCAAAACGGTTGAGAGCTCAGATTGAGCAGGAAACAAAAGAGAAATATGAGATGTATAAAATGATGTCAGATATTGGTAAAAAAGAGAAGTAATTTAACCTGTATATCTGTTTTATTATTACCTTGATATCTGCTGCTTCAAACGGCAGATATCAAGGTTTTTTTTGACTTCTGACACTGCCTTGTCTTGAATAATTATCGGGCAGCACATAAAGACCACGCCTGGAAAGCAATTGAATAGTTACTTAACTAATGACTCAAATATGTGGTACTCCTCCAAATGGTAATGGGGTTCAGGGTATATGGCAATGGGTTTTGAAAACTGTTTTTCAAGGGTTGATATAAGATGTTTTTCTTTTCCGTGAAGAAGCTGTGCTATTTCAGGATGTACCTTTACAGTAAATCTGTTGCCCATAATATCTCCTGCTTCACTTACCAGATCCCTGTAAATTTTATGGCA
Source organism: uncultured Desulfobacula sp. (assembly GCA_964636495.1). Lineage (GTDB taxonomy): Bacteria > Desulfobacterota > Desulfobacteria > Desulfobacterales > Desulfobacteraceae > Desulfobacula. Next base: position 22,737 of record CAZWSL010000018.1, read on the forward strand.
TATTGATTTTCCGGACATCAGGTGACCATCACCATTGCAGTAAAAGCACGGCTCACAAATGGTTCTGGTGAGGTTTCTTCTGATTCTCTTTCGTGTCATCTGTATGAGGCCCAGCTCGGTCAAGGGAAGTACATTTGTCTGGCTTTTGTCTTTTTTCATGGCTTCATTCATCTGTGCCATCACCTTTTTTTTGTGCTGGTTTTTTTTCATATCAATAAAATCAATAATAATAATACCGCCTATGTTTCTAAGTCGTATCTGGTAGGCGATCTCTTTGACAGCTTCAAGATTGGTTTTAAGTATGGTTTCAGCAAAATTATGTTTTCCCACATACCTGCCGGTGTTGACATCTATTGCCACCAGGGCCTCTGTCTGCTCAATTATGATATAACCGCCGGATTTAAGCCATACTTTTTTCTTTAAGGCCCTTGCTATATCCCCTTCAATATTATAGGCATCAAAAATCGACTCTTTTCCCTGGTAAAGTTCAACAGAGAGTTTAACATCCGGCATAAGCTCTTTTAAAAAATTTTGAACCTTTTCATACTCCTCTCTGGAATCAATAATTAATTTATCAGCTTCGTTTGACATAAGATCTCTTACTGCCCTGAATATAATGGTAAGGTCTTTATACATCAGGGATGTGGCAGAGGTTCTTCTGCTTTTTTCAAGTATACCCTCCCATGTCTTTGTTAAGAAATCCATCTCTTTTTTAATTGTTTCTTCATTAATACCACTGGCCTGTGTCCTGAAAATATATCCAAAATTATTCTTTTTTAGGGACAATAGCAGGTTTTTGAGTCTGGCTCTTTCAGTCTCATTTCCAATTTTTTTTGAGATACCAATATGGTCAACTGTAGGCATCAATACCAGATATCTCCCTGCAAGGGATATATGGGTCGTTATTCTGGGACCTTTGCTTCCAATGGATGATTTTGCAACCTGAACCAGTATTTCCTGACCCTCGGTGAGCAGGTCTTCAATTGAGCACTCATGGTTTAAAGACGTTTTCCAGGCTGTTTGATTTTGTGCCAGGTCATCATTTTCAACAGAACCGTTATTTTGGGACGCTATTTCACTCTCAACACCATTGTCCTGTTCAAACTGCTGATATATTTTGTGGCTGGCTGTATCAAGAACATCATCCACATATATAAAAGCTGCCTGATCAAACCCTATATCAACAAAAGCAGCCTGCATTCCAGGTAGAACCCTCTGAACCCGTCCTTTATAAATATTGCCGGCAATGGAAGTTTCATCTTCCCGTTCAATAAAAACTTCAACAATGGTATTGTTTTCAAGCAGAGCCACCCTTGTTTCATGGGGGGCAGCATTTACAACAAGCTCTCTTAACATGGAATTTTCCTTGCTATATATTCTGGATTATCTGTTTTACTGGTTTTATTTTTTTTATCCTTACACTGTTTACCGCTTTTTCATCCAGATCAAAACACTCTTTTAAAATCAGACCCGGTCTTATGATCCGGTTATTATTTTTTAGTAAAATCATTTCAATATTGCGTAAATCAATAAATGAGATTTTTTCAACCATTTTTCTCAAATCAGTTTTTCTCTTTTTTCCTTTTTTGCTTACATCCTCAACAATAAATTTTGGCAAGGCCATAAAATCATCCACCTTCTCTTTTTCAATACAGCTGTAAGCAGATTGTATTGTGTAAAAGGATCTTATGGAATCTCTTTTTTGAAGTTTATTGAATGGGTTGCATCCTGTAATGAAAATGCCGTCGGGAAGATGTTGATTCAGCAGATCTGTTATGGTTTCAGGTAATACCTCTTTTTCAAGATATATAAAAAATATCTCCTCTTCACTCTCCATGCCAAGGGGAAGGGCATTTTCAAAAGAGAGGCGCATGGAGGGATTGAAACCTTTGGAATATTTAACGTTAATTCCTGTTCTTTTTACGGCTCTCTGTACAATGGTGGCAAGTTCAAGGTGTCCAAAAAACCGAGCATTTCCAAGTTTGGAAAAAGTGACCTCAAATTTTTTAAAAGCGTCATCTGGAAGGGTTTTTAAGGAAACCCCTTTTTCTCTGGATGTTTTCTGCGGTTTATAATAGTTTCCGGCCTGCACCAGATTCTGGTCAGCTGAAACGGTATCATGGAGCACAGGCTTTATACGTTTAAAATCACACACTCCGCATCCTGTACACTCATCTTCTCTGCAGTCACTGGTGAGAGCCGCTTTTTCCGCTTTTTTGAATTCAGTTTCAAGAAATCTGGAAGAGACTCCTGAATCAATTATATCCCACGGGAGTGTTTCATCATCAGCCCGCTGTCTTGATGTATAAAAATCCGGATCAATACCGGTCTGGTCAAAGGCTTTCTGCCACAGGGAAAAATCAAACCTGTCATTCCATCCATCAAGGCGGCATCCATTTTCAAAAGCATTTACCAGAAGCCGGGATAATTTCCTGTCACCCCTTGCCCAGACACCTTCAAGCAGACTCATTTCAGGGTTCTGCCACTTGAGTTTTACTTTTCTGTGGTGCAGGTTATCCTTTAAATACTGCAGTTTTTCTATTGTTTCATCAAGAGATATCTGAGCACATCTCTGAAAAGGCGTGTGAGCCTTGGGAATAAAACAGGCTACACTTGTATTTATACTCTTTTTACCCTTTGCATGGGAAGATGCAAGATTCTGGGAAAGCGTGCATATTGCCTGAATATCTTCAGGAGTTTCAAAGGGAAGACCCATCATAAAATAGAGCTTGATATTCTTCCAGCCGAGATTAAATGCATTTTCAACAGTTGCCTCTATACTCTCTTTTGTAAGATTTTTATTGATTATATCTCTCAGGCGCTGGGTTCCTGCCTCTGGAGCAATTGTAAATCCCGTTTTCCTCACTTTTTTTATAATATTCATCAATTCAGGAGTTAGTTTTTCAGCCCTGATTGATGGCAGGGATATGGCATTGCAGTGACCATCTCCAATATCAAGAAGCTTCTCCATTAACCCGGGCAGCTGTGAATAATCACCTGTACTGAGAGACAGCAGGGATACATCTGAATATCCTGTTGCAGGCAGTGATGTTTTAGTAATATCTATTAAATCATCCAGAGATCTCTCTCTGACAGGTCTGTATATCATACCTGCCTGGCAGAATCTGCACCCCCTTGAACACCCTCTGGCGATTTCAAGCCTGAGCCTGTCATGGACAGGCTTTGCAAAAGGAACAACCGGCATCATGGGAAAATGCTCACTGGTAAGTTCCGGCAGGAAAGCTCTTTTAACTGTTTTATAATCTTCAAACAGGGGGGTCAGGGTCTGGATATTGTTTTCATCAAAGCTAGGTTCAAAAAAAGAGGGTACATATACACCATCTAATGTTGATAAAATTTTCAAAAGACTCTTTTTTCTGCCATCTCCTTCTTTTTTGAATTCAATAACCCGGTTTGCAATCTGGACAATAATCTCTTCCCCATCTCCAATTACAAACAGATCAAAAAAATCTGCAAGGGGTTCCGGGTTAAATGCACATGGTCCTCCGCCAATAATCAGAGGGAAAAGATCTTCCCGTTCCTTTGCATAAAAAGGTATGTTAGACAGGCTCAGTATAGCCAGAATATTTGTAAAATTAAGTTCATATAAAAGGCTTATACCGATTAGATCAAAGGTTTTGAGTTCTCTTTTGGATTCCAGGGAAAGGCATGGAATTTTCCGTTTTTTCAAGTATTGTTCCATATCCGGTGCCGGAGAAAAAAACCGTTCAGCCGCAATATTTTCCCGGCTGTTTAATATGGAGTATAGAATCTGTAATCCAAAATGAGAGGTTCCTATTTCATAAAGATCAGGGAAAACAAGGGCAAACGTTAAATCAACAGGATTTGAAGCATCCCGGGATAGATCTTTTTTTACAGCATTAACCTCACTGCCGAGGTATTGTGTCGGCATCTGAACAAAGGCAAGGGTATCTTGAAATTCACGTTTATACATGATAGTAAAATTTTAAATATATAGAGTGAGATATGAATTCAGGGTATTCAAAATAACAGCTGGCAGCTACATGCAGGCTGATGCAGGCTCTCTCAATTCATAACTCATCTGTCTTAACTTTCAATATCTGTTGCGTGGAGGATCAAACAGATCTGCCACATGGTGGTTAATGATTATCAAACTATGAATATATTATTTTTTACAGGAATAAGCAATGAAAAGAACAAAAATCCATGAACTTCACAGGCTTGATAATGCTTTGGAAAAAGTTCTTATTAAAGGCTGGGTAAAAACAAGACGGAATTCTAAAACGTTCTCCTTTATGGAGATAAATGATGGATCGTGTCTGAAAAATATTCAGGTGATAGCAAACAGTGACACTGACAACTATAACCTGATAGAAAAAATTTCAACCGGTACATCTGTGTCTGTTAAAGGTGAGCTGGTAAAGTCACCTGGTAAAGGGCAAAAATGGGAGATTCAGGCATCTGAAATTGAGATAATCAACATAGCGCATGAATCGTATCCCCTTCAGAAAAAAAGGCATTCTGATGAGTTTTTAAGGACCATTGCACACCTCAGACCAAGAACAAATAAATATGGTGCCGCTTTCAGGATCAGGTCTGAAGTTGCTTTTGCCATACATCAATTTTACAGGGAAAAGGGATTCAGATATCTCACCGCTCCCCTGATTACCGGCTCTGACTGTGAAGGTGCAGGTGAAATGTTCAGAGTTACAAGCCTGGATCCTGAACAGGTTCAAAAACAGGGTCGAATGGATTTTTCAAACGATTTTTTCGGCAGGGAGGCAAGCCTAACAGTTTCAGGACAGCTTCCTGCTGAAATGTTTGCCCTTGCCCTTGGTGATGTCTATACATTCGGGCCGACATTCAGGGCTGAAAACTCACATACAAGCCGCCATGTAGCTGAATTCTGGATGCTTGAACCGGAAATGGCTTTCTGCAATCTGGATGAAAATATTGATCATGGTGAAGAGCTTGTTAAATATCTTACAAAGCATGCCATGGAAGCGTGTGAAGAAGATATGAATCTTTTTGCAAGGTTTGTGGATAAATCTCTGCCTGAGCGACTTGACACCATAGTAAACAAAAAATTTGCCAGACTCTCCTATACCGATGCCGTGGATATACTGAGGAAATCGAAAAAACAGTTTGAATTTAAGGTTGATTACGGGATAGACCTGCAGTCAGAGCATGAACGGTTTCTTGCAGAGCAATATTTTAAATCACCTGTTTTTCTTACAGACTATCCAAAAGAGATAAAGCCTTTTTACATGAGAATGAATGATGATGATAAAACAGTTGCAGCTGTAGATCTTCTTGTTCCCATGATTGGGGAGCTCATTGGCGGCAGTCAGAGGGAGGAGAGGATTGAATTCCTTGAAAAAAGAATGGATGAGATGAATCTGCCCCAAAATGATTACTGGTGGTATCTTGATTCCAGAAAATTCGGCTCAGTCCCCCACTCTGGTTTTGGTCTTGGTTTTGAAAGGTTTTTAATGATGATTACTGGAATAAAGAATATAAGAGACGTCATACCATTTCCCAGAACACCAGGCAGTATTGATTTTTAATATATGTACGCCACAGGCGGAATATATAAAGGCAACCTGCATCACAACAGGTTACATGAAACGATAGAAATTTTTAAGCCGGCAGATATCCAGTTATGAATAAAACATTCAATTTTAAATATGGAAAAACATCCTTTAATATTGACCTGACAGATAAAGCAGAAATTTTAAATATCAGTGAGCCGGAATTCTGCATAACAAGGGATCAGTTTGAAGAAGATTTTTCTTCAAGCCTGCCTGGTGGTTTATCACACTGCTGTTCTGCCGGTTTTGCCGTATCCATAGTGGTTGCTGATAAGACAAGGCTGTGTGATTATAAAACCTATCTGCCATGGATGCTGGATATCCTCCATAAGAACAATATACAGAAACCGCAGATTAAATTTTTTATTGCCTATGGCACCCATGCCAGACAGAGTGATGAAGAGTGTTGTGCAGCCTATGGCGATGTGTATAAACATTACAGGTTTATACATCACGACTGCAGTGACAGACGCCTTTTTACCTGGCTTGGAAAAACAGACAGGGGCACAGAAATTCATGTTCGCAAAGATATACTTGAAAGTGACCTCATAATCACTTTTGGTGCTTTATCCCACCACTATTTTGCAGGATACGGCGGTGGAAGAAAACTGCTTTTCCCGGGACTTGGATATAAACCTGATATTTATGCCAACCATGGGCTTTTTCTTGATAGGGATATGGGACGGCTTGCATCCGGGTGTAACCCTGGAAATCTTAAAAACAACCCCATTGCAGAGGATTTAAAACAGATTGACAATGCCGTGAAAATAAAGAGAATAGCCGTTCACGGCATACTTGACTCAAAGGCAGAGGTGTGCCGGCTTATTGTTGGATCACGCTATAATGACTTTATAAATGCATGCGGCACTCTTGATGTCTACTATAAAAACAGATACAGGGATATAGACAGTTCTGGAGCCAGAAAAGAGTCATCACTCCATAAACAGTATGATCTTGTTATTGCATCCTGCGGGGGATTTCCAAAGGATATTAATTTTATCCAGACGCATAAAGCCATCAATAATGCAGCAATGTTTGTAAAGGAGAAGGGATCTTTAATCATGTTTGCTCAATGTCCTGACGGCATTGGTTCTGACAATTTTCTTGAATATTTTGAGTTTCAAGGTTTTTCAGAGGCCTTTAAAACCCTTGAAAACAACTATAGAGGAAACGGCGGTACGGCTTTGTCCATGATGGACAAGACCGGAAGGATAAATATCTTTATAAAAACAGAACTTGATGATAAGGTATGCCGGCAAATCGGCATAAAAAAATGTGAAACAGATATGCTGCACAATATGACTGCCGGTTTTAACGATGTGGCCGTTATCAATAATGCAAGTTTATTGATAAAATAAGGGAATACCGGACAGAACAATCTTCACAGGAAAGAAATAACATTATGATAACCTTACTGGATTACGGGGCAGGCAATGTCAGAAGCGTAGTCAATGCCGTTGAAAAGCTTGGGGGACAGATTAAAACCGTAAAAAAACCTTCAGATATTCTTGATGCAGAAAAACTATTGTTTCCCGGCGTGGGGAATTATGAAAGCATGATAAGAATTTTAAATGAGAAAAAATATATTGCACCTTTGCAGGAGTATCTTAAGGCAGACCAGCCTTTTCTGGGGATCTGTCTTGGCATGCAGGCCCTTTTTGAAGGCAGTGAGGAAGATTTTTCAGGTCTTGACAGTTTAAATATTTTTAAAGGAAGAACGGAACGGTTTAAAACCACCTTTGCTGTACCCCACATCGGGTGGAATGGTGTTGATCTGAAGCAGGATTCTCCAATTTTTAAAGGTATTGAATCCGATACAAAATTTTATTTTGTTCACTCCTATCACATTGTGCCGGAAGATGATGCGATCGTATTAACCACTACAAATTATGATTATGAATTTGTAAGCAGTGTTCAAAAAGGCAATGTCATAGGCACCCAGTTTCATCCTGAAAAGAGTGGAGATGCCGGAATCAAGATGCTTGAAAATTTTATCTGCAAAAAAGATCTGAAACCGGAAGGCTCTGTTGATATAAAGGGAAAAGGCCTTTCAAAAAGAATCATTGCCTGTCTGGATGTGCGCTCCAATGATCATGGTGATCTTGTTGTGACAAAAGGAGATCAGTACGATGTCAGGCAGGAGGGTGAGGTGAGGAATCTCGGAAAACCTGTTGAGCTTGCAAAGCGGTATTACGAAGATGGTGCAGATGAGATTACGTTTTTAAATATCACCGGGTTCAGAGATTTCCCATTAAAGGATATGCCCATGATTAAAGTGCTTGAGCAAACCAGTAAAAACGTATTTGTACCGTTGACAATTGGAGGCGGGATAAGGGATTATACAGATATTAACGGAAGAACCTACACAGCTCTTGATGTTGCTGCAAGATATTTCAGATCTGGAGCTGATAAAATATCAATAGGCAGTGATGCTGTTTATATTGCAGAACAGTATATAAAAACAGGTGAAAAAACAGGGAAAAGCTCCATTGAGCAGATTGCAGAAGTTTATGGGAATCAGGCTGTTGTCATTTCCATTGATCCCAAAAGGGTTTATGTGAAATCTCCTGATGAGGCAAAACAGCATCATGTTATCAAGACCCTGTATCCTGGTCCTGACAATGAGAAATACTGCTGGTATCAGTGTACGGTTCAGGGGGGGAGGTCAGCAAGGGACCTTGATGCGGTCGGTCTTGCAAAAGCGTGTGAAGCACTTGGAGCAGGAGAGATACTTTTAAACTGCATTGATAAGGACGGATCAAATTCAGGCTTTGATCTTGAGTTGATAAATGCAGTGAAAAACAGCGTCACTATCCCTGTTATTGCTTCCAGTGGAGCTGGCTGTGAAGCGCATTTTTCAATAGTATTTGAGCAGACCAGGGCAGAAGCTGCCCTGGCCGCCGGGATATTTCACAGAAAAGAGGTGCCCATCAGCAGTGTGAAAAAATATCTTGCCGACAAAAAGATAGAGATCAGAAAAACAGAAGTCGGTTAGGATATTCACTCCCTACTCTTCAATTTTAGAGATTTTAATCCCGAGTTCCTGTAGCTGTGCTGATGACGTTGCAGAAGGTGCTTCGGTCAGCAGGCATGTTGCCTTTTGTGTTTTGGGAAAGGCAATTACATTTCTGATTGAATCTTCCTGACACATCAACATCACAAGCCTGTCCAGTCCAAAAGCAATTCCGCCATGGGGCGGAGCGCCTGATTCCAGGGCATTTAATAGAAAACCAAATTTTTCCCTGGCTTCTGCTTCATCAATTCCAAGGCAGTTCAACACTTTTTCCTGCAGGCCGGAGTCGTGGATACGAATACTTCCTCCTCCAATCTCAATTCCATTGAGTACCAGATCATATGCCCTTGATTTCACTGAAAGAGGGTCTGATTTCAATTTTTCAATATCTTCTTCCAGGGGAGATGTAAAGGGATGGTGCAAAGCCTGATAGCGTTTTTCTGTTTCATCATAATCAAGCAGAGGAAAGTGGGTGACCCATGTAAATTCATATGTGTTGTCATGAATTAAATCAAGCTGCCTTGCGAGTTCATTTCTTAACTGTCCCAATGCCTCATTGGCAATCTTTACCTGATCTGCCACAAAAAAGAGAATATCTCCAGGCTCCATATCAAGCCTGTTTTTTAATAATGCCTTCTCTTCATCACTGAAAAATTTTGCTATTGGTGACTGCCATGATGCATCTTCTCTGATTTTTATCCATGCAAGACCCTTTGCCTTGTAGACTGCTGCGAAATCAGTCAGATTATCAATCTGTTTTCTTGTAAAATATGCACATCCCTTGGCATTAACTGCTTTTACAAGACCTCCATTTTTTACAACATTGGCAAATACTTTAAAGCCAGTGTTTTTCACGATATCTGAGATATCACACAGCTCCAGTCCAAAACGCAGGTCCGGCCTGTCAAGACCAAATCTTGTCATTGCCTCATCATAGGTAAGCCTTGTAAAGGGAGTAACAAGGTCAATATCCAGCACTTTATTAAAGATGGACACAATCAAGCCTTCGGTAATGTCCATTATCTGCTGTTCATTAACAAAGGAGAGTTCCATATCGATCTGGGTGAATTCAGGCTGCCTGTCCGCCCTTAAATCTTCATCTCTGAAACATCTTACAATCTGATAATATCTGTCAAAACCTGAAATCATTAACAGCTGCTTGAAAAGTTGTGGTGACTGTGGCAGGGCATAAAACTCCCCCTGGTTTACACGGGAGGGTACAAGATAATCCCTTGCACCCTCAGGCGTGCTTTTTGTTAAAAAGGGAGTTTCAATATCAATAAATCCATTATCATCCAGATAATTTCTGATGGCCATGGTTGTCCTGTGCCTTGTCAGAATATTATTTTTCAATCTTGGACGTCTCAAGTCAAGGTGTCTGTGCTGCAGACGGATGGTCTCTGATGCCTCCACACGCTCTTCAATCTGGAACACAGGAGTTCTGGCCTTTGAAAAAATACGAAGCTCGCTTACCATTACTTCAATGGCTCCTGTTTCCATATTTTTATTCAGCATATCATCCGGACGTGCAATAACCTTTCCTTTTACACCAAGGACATATTCATTTCTGATTTCCTGGGCTTTTTCATGGGTATCTTTTTCAAATTTTGGATTAAAAACAATCTGGGTGATACCCTCTATGTCACGCAAATCAATAAAAATGACCCCGCCATGGTCCCGGCGATGCTGAACCCAGCCCATCAGGACAACTTCTTTGTCAATATCACAATCCCTTAACTGGCAGCAGTTATGCGTTCTTTTTAGATTTCCAAGTAAATCAGTCACAAAAACATTCCTCTTTTAAATATTATCTTTATTCTATGCTATAGTTTTAATTTTTTAATTAATTCACTCACCAGGGTGTCCATCTTAATGGAAACCTGTTCTTTAGTGCTCATATCTCTTAAAATAACACTTTTTCCGGCAAGTTCATTGTCTCCTGCAATTAATACTTTCCGGGCATTGAGCTTGTCAGCTCTCTTCATAAGCGCTTTAAGGCTTTTACCCCTGTAATCCATCTCTGTTCTGATTCCGGCCTGGTTTAACTCACTTGACCAGAGATATCCTTTTTTCATGGCTGCTTCACCAAGGGACACGATAAACAGATCAAGGGTCTGCTCTTCAGCATTTCTGCCAATCTGCTCCATTACCTCTACGAGTCTGTCAAACCCGATTGCAAAGCCAATTGCTGGAGTATCAGGGCCTCCCAGTTCTTTGACAAGCCCGTCATACCGTCCTCCTCCTGCAACAGCACTCTGTGCACCAAGTGAGGTGGTCAGGATTTCCCACGCCGTTCTTGTATAGTAGTCAAGTCCTCTTACCAGGGTTTTATCCACAATAAAATCAACCCCCTGCTCTTCAAGGGTTGTCTGTACCAGGTCAAAATGGTCGGAGCATTTTTTACACAGGTGATCCAGCGTTGCCGGAGCATCCTGGAGTGCTGATTTACAGCCAATAGATTTGCAGTCTAATATCCTTAAGGGGTTTTTATCAATTCTTCTTAAACAATTGTCACACAGCTTCTCTTTTTCTGATTCAATAAAATCTAAAAGGGCTTGTTGAAAAGAGGGCCTGCATTCAGGGCATCCAAGGGTGTTTATGTGGGCGGAAAGTCCTGTCAGCCCCAGTCTCTTGAACAGTTCATTTAATATATAAATCAATTGCGTATCAATAAGAGCTGACTCTATTCCGAACACCTCTGCATCAATTTGATAAAACTGACGGTACCTGCCTTTCTGCGGTCTTTCACGCCTGAACATCGGTCCTGTCATGAAAAATTTTCTCACAGGATCTGTCGCATACATTTTATGCTGGATATAGGATCTGGCAATGGATGCAGTTGCTTCAGGACGCAGAGTAAGCTTATCCCCTTTTCTGTCAGCAAATGTGTACATCTCTTTTTCTACAATATCTGTTGCCTCTCCAATACTTCTTGCAAAAAGCGCTGTCTTTTCAAGAACAGGAATTCTTATCTCCCTGAATCCGAATGCTGTAAATAACGTTACAGCCTCTTTTTCTATTCTCTGCCATAAATCAATATGCTCCGGCAGTATATCTCTGAAACCTCTAATGGTCTGCATTATATTTTTTCTTTACATTAAATTATTAACCATGAATAAACACAAACGCTACATATACTTTAAAATCAGCATTTTAGTCAATATGAAAAATAAAGTTTCTCAATATTTGCCATAAAGTATCCAAATAGAATATATGGCCGGGGAAATTGTACTTTCAATTCAAAAACTGAGCTGATCAATTACGAATCTATTAAAGACTTCCAGAATCTGACAGTTCAATCAACCCTTCATAATCTTCAATGAAAATAGTTTTTGTGTCTACCTTTATATAAGGCTGTTCCATCATTTTTTTTAACATTCTGGAGACAGTTTCAGGCGTTGTTCCAATCAGATTGGCCAGCTGCGCCTTTGATATGGGAAGTGTCACCTGATTTCTGTTTTCCTGCTCTTTGGCCAATGTTATGATGTAAGCGGCAATCCTTGCCGGAACTTCTTTCAAACTGAGATTCTCGATCTGAACGGTAAACGCTCTGAGCCGTCTTGAAAGATCTGCCAGAAGATTCATTCCAAGTCCTGGAGTCTGAGTGATGATATCTATAAATTTATTTCGTGGAAGAAAAATAATAGAGGATTTTTCAAGTGCCATGGATGAGGCAGGAAAATTTTTCCCCTCAAAAACAGGTACTTCTCCAAATGCATTGCCAGGGCCATAAATATGAAGAATCTGTTCTTTACCTTCAAAGGAGAGTTTAAAGACTTTTATTTTACCTTTTTCCACCATGTAAAATCCATTTGCCTTGTCTCCTTCGCTGAAAATAATCTGGGATTTGTTGAACTTCAGGGTTGTTGATATTGCATCTATTTTTTCCAGATATTCATCTGAAAGCCCTGAAAAAAGAGGTATGGTTTTAAGCTTTTTAATTTTATTTAATTCTCCGGTTATACTTTAAAGTGCTGTTATTCAGTACTGACTCCGCTGTTTTAATTCAGGACGAAAAAAATACGTTTAAAAATCGTGTACAAATGTCTGCGGTTAACCTGTTTTCGCCCTGATCCGGCTTCATAAAAGAGCAGATGTTCCAAAAAACTTGTCTAAAACGTTACAAAAAACTTGTCTAAAACGTTAAATTTGTTTATAAAATAATAAAAAAAATGAATTACTTGATCCAGATCAAGGATTTAATCCTTTCCTTATATTAATTTAAAATTCAAATGTAAAGATTAATTGCAAATTGAAATTGTTCATAAACCCAATAAAAGGAGAAATTAATATGTTTTGTTTTCAATGTCAGGAAACTGCCAAAAATCAGGGATGTACAGTAAAAGGTGTCTGCGGAAAAGATGGAGCGACTGCCGAGCTCCAGGACCTTCTGATTTATCATCTTAAAGGGATAGGTGTTATTGCCAGTGCTGCAAAAGCATGTGGTGTGCCAGCCGGCAGTGAAACCGGTATTTTTGTAGGCCAGGCCCTTTTTACCACCATTACAAATGTAAATTTTGATGAAAAAAGCGTGGTTGAGTGGATACAGAAAGCCCAGAAAATTAAAAAAGATCTCTATGAAAATGTAAAAGATCAAATTGGTACAGATCTCCACGAGAGTGCTACATGGTACTCTGATGATGTATCTTCATTTCAGGCCAAGGCTGAAACCGTAGGTGTTCTTGCAACCGAAAATGAAGATGTAAGATCTCTTCGTGAACTCCTGATTTTAGGCTTAAAAGGAATTGCCGCCTATGCAGATCATGCAGCTGTTCTGGGTGTTCAGAAAGATGAGATTTCTGATTTTCTTTTTGAAGCACTTGCCTCTACCACACAGGATCTTTCCGTTGATGAAATGGTAGGTATGGTGCTTAAAGCAGGTGAAGTGGCTGTAACTGCAATGGCAGCTCTTGACGGAGCAAACACATCAACCTATGGCAACCCTGAACTGACAGAGGTAAATCTGGGAGTTGATTCCAATCCCGGCATATTGATCTCAGGTCATGATCTCAAGGATATGGAAGAGCTTTTAAAACAGACTGAAGGTTCAGGCGTTGATGTATATACCCATGGTGAAATGCTTCCTGCCCAGTATTATCCGGCATTTAAAAAATACAGTCACCTCAAGGGTAATTACGGAAGTTCATGGTGGCATCAGAATGAAGATTTTGAATCTTTTAATGGTCCCATCCTTATGACCACAAATTGTATTGTTCCCATAAAAAAGAAAAATACCTACCAGGACAGAATATTTACAACCGGTGTAGTAGGATATCCCGGAACAGTACACATTGCAGACAGAGAAGATGGTGCAGCAAAGAATTTTTCTGCAATTATAGAAAAAGCAAAATCGTGTTCTGCTCCAACTGAGATTGAAACCGGAAAAATTGTCGGTGGATTTGCCCATAACCAGGTGCTTGCCCTTGCAGACAAGGTCGTTGAAGCAGTAAAAGCCGGTGCAGTCAAACGTTTTGTTGTTATGGCAGGATGTGACGGACGTCAAAAAGGAAGAAATTATTTTACAGAAGTTGCTGAAAAACTTCCCCAGGATACAATAATCCTGACTGCAGGATGTGCAAAATACAGATATAATAAGCTGGATCTCGGTGATATCGGCGGTATCCCAAGGGTACTTGATGCAGGGCAGTGTAATGACTGCTACTCACTTGTCGTGATTGCCCTTAAGCTTCAGGAAGTATTTGGACTGGACCACGTCAATGACCTCCCCCTCTCTTTTGATATTGGATGGTATGAGCAGAAAGCATGTGCAGTACTCCTTGCTCTTCTTCATCTGGGCGTGAAAGGTATCCGTCTCGGACCATCACTGCCTGCTTTTGTTTCACCGGCAGTGTTGAATGTCCTTGTTGAAAATTTTGATATTAAACCGATTACCGATGCTGATTCTGATATAGAAGCAATGATGCAGGGTAAATAGAGAGTGTCAGGATGGCAGCTTATCCCCTCTATTTCAGGATAAGCTGTCTTCAAAACAGAGATAGAGAATGGTTGTGAGATTTAAGAAAAGAGAGAAACAGTCTGAAATCTCACAACCTGACCCGGATATGTCACCATACATATTCAGGTTGGATGAATCATCCGCAATAATGCAGTCATGTATGAAAAAGTTAAAATATGATGCTGACTGAATTATCAGTGAATAAATGAATCGTAATTAAATAAAAAAAAGGGGCGTAAAATGAAATGTCCGGGACAAGACACCCAATACTGGAATCAGGATGCAATTTTTGAAGCAAACTGCCCTGAGTGTGATTATCCCATGGAGTTTTTCAAGGATGATGCCACAAGAAGATGCCCTGGCTGCCGGAAAAAAATTGTCAATCCCAAAATGGATTTTGGCTGTGCATCCTATTGTCAGTTTGCTGAAGAGTGTCTGGGGAGCCTGCCTGAAGAGTTTGTTGCAAAGAGAGAAGATCTTTTTAAAGACCGGCTGGCAGTGGAAGTAAAAAGATATCTTGGGACTGATTTTAAACATATAGCCCATACTGTAAAAGTTGCCAATTTTGCAGAAAAAATCGGCAAAGAGGAGAAGGCTGATCTTGCCGTAGTCCTGAGTGCTGCATATCTGAATGGCATAGGAGAAAAAAACAGCCTTGAAAAACAGGATTCAATAAATTCTGAATATACAGCTGGGGAAAATGCTTCAGTGGCAAAAACACTGATGGAAAAACTGGGTGCAAAAGAAGAATTAATCAGTAAGGTAATTGAAATTGTAGATTCGAATATCCGCGGTAATCAAAGCGATGATCTGAATCACCAGGTCTTTCACGATGCTGATATGCTCACCCATATGATTGAATGTGAAAAAAAGAATGGTGTTGAGAATAAGGAATTTGCAGCAAAACTGGATACGCTTTTTCTGACTGCTGCAGGAAACAGACTTGCAAAAGAGATGCTGATAGATAAAATATAAAATGAGGTGATCACAATGAAAATAGTGAGAAAAATTATAGAAATAGATGAAGCGTTATGTGATGGCTGCGGAAACTGCGTTCTTGCCTGTGCAGAAGGTGCCATAGAGATTATTGATGGCAAGGCAAAGGTGATTGCAGATAAATATTGCGACGGTCTGGGTGCCTGTATTGGAGACTGCCCCCAGGATGCTTTAAAAATTATTGAAAGAGAAGCCGATGATTTTGATGAAGAAGCAGTTGAAGCGCTTTTAAAGCAGCAGAAAGAAGCAAGAGATAAAGAAGAGCAGTCATCAGACTGTGGATGCGGTTGCGCCTCCCAGGGAATTCAGGCATTTCCGTCTGCTGCTCAAGGATCATGTGCCGGTTCCGGCAAACCAGGTTCACAGCCATCGGGAGGTGCCTCTTCTCTTGGTCACTGGCCTATTCAGATAAGGCTTATTCCCCCTGGTGCCCCCTTTCTTAAAGGCTCCAATCTGGTGATTGCAGCGGATTGTGTGCCTGTTGCATATCCCTCTTTTCATAAAGATTTTTTACAGGGCAACAGCGTAATGATCGGATGCCCCAAGTTTGATAACCCGGCAGAAACCATTGATAAATTGGCCATGATTTTTAAAACATCCGGCATAAAGAGTATTACAGCTGTAATCATGGAAGTCCCATGCTGTTCAGCCTTACCGGTTATTATCAAAAAAGCGCTTGAACAGGCAGGTGTGGATATCCCTTATGAAGAATCTGTAATCGGCTTTCAGGGAAACATACTTTAACAGGAGTCTTCAAAGTATGAAGTGGTCAGATGATGCTGATAAAGCCATTAAAAAAGTTCCTTTTTTTGTCAGAAAAAAAGTCAGAAAAAAAGTGGAAGCCTTTGTAGAACAAAATGGGAAACATTATGTTGACATATCAGATGTAAATGCATTGAAGAAAAAATTTTTATCCAGAGGAGGGATGGCCAAAGATATCAGAGGATATGAAGTCTCTTCCTGTTTCGGGGGTTCAGGATGCCCCAATACAGCGAATTCCTGCACCACACTTGCAGATGAGATAGAAACAATTCTTGTAAAGGAGGATATCCTCTCTTTTTTAAAATTGAATGTTAAAGGGGATTTAAAATTCCACCATGAGTTCAGAGTTGCACTTGCTGACTGCCCGAATGCTTGTTCAAGACCTCAAATTACAGATATCGGCATAATCGGCTCTGTTGTTCCGGGATTATCTGAAGAACCGTGCAGCCTCTGCAATGCGTGTGTTGAAGTCTGCGATGAGATTGCCATTCAACTTGATCAGGAAAATGAAAAATCTGTCATTGATCTTGAAAAATGCCTGATGTGTGGAAAATGCATCAAAGTATGCCCTACCCAGACCATTAAGGAGCAAAAAAAGGGCTTTCGCATAATGGTTGGCGGAAGATTGGGACGTCATCCGAGACTTGCCATGGAAATTCCAGGAATACACTCCAGTGATGAGGTTCTTAAAATTGTAAAACAGTGTCTGAAATTTTATAAAACCAATTCTAAGAACGGTCAGCGGTTTTCCCATATTCTCGGATCCATTGATCAGATTATGATCTGACCTGACAGCTGTTACAAATCTGAAAGGCACGCTTTTCTATAAATCTGCCTCTCCTCCAAATCTGCATTCATTGCCTGTGGAGAAAATCGGGATAATGAGAATATTTTAAAAATCTGTATTGGAAAATATACCAGAGGTATGAATATAGTTGATTGATCCTTGCTGATAAATCATTTATAATCCTGCTGACCTGGATATATGATGACATTTTGCAATCTTGATTTTTATTGCAAATAAATTTATCTGTTATTCAGAATAAAGTCATGTATTGAGACAGACACAATGTTATGAAATATACGGGCCGGTTGAACTTTTCAGTCTCAAGACTTTGAAATCATGACCGGAGATATTACAGGAGGTACAGATGATATCCAGCTCTGTTTTATTTGCTTTCGGACTGACCCTTTTTGCAGGGCTTGCAACTGGTGTCGGCAGTGCCCTGGCATTTTTTTCAAAAAAGACAAACACCCGTTTTCTGGCCATTTCCCTTGGATTTTCTGCCGGTGTCATGATTTATGTTTCCATGATAGAAATCTTTGTCAAGGCAAGAACTGCACTGGAAGCTTCCCTGGGACCGATAAAAGGCTATTGGTTCACCACGATTGCTTTTTTTTCCGGGATATTATTAATTGCCATTATTGACAGGATGGTTCCCTCATTTGAAAACCCCCATGAAGCAAGAAGCGTTGAAGAGATGGATAAAAATCATCTCAAAAAACAGCAGCTGCTCAGAATGGGAATGTTTTCTGCGCTTGCCATCGGCATTCACAATTTTCCGGAAGGTCTTGCCACTTTTACCAGTGCACTTTCAGACCCCGCTCTTGGCGTGAGTATTGCTGTTGCCATTGCGATTCATAACATTCCTGAAGGCATTGCCGTATCCGTGCCCCTCTATTTTGCTACCGGCAGTAAAAAGAAAGCTTTTTTCTACTCTTTTTTATCCGGTCTTTCAGAGCCTGTGGGTGCACTGGTAGGATACGGCCTTTTTTACCGCTTTTTCAATGATATCACATTTGGACTTTTATTTGCCTCTGTCGCCGGTATCATGGTCTTCATCTCCCTTGATGAACTTTTGCCTACAGCCGAAAAATATGGAGAACACCATCTGGCAATATATGGATTGATTACCGGCATGGCAGTAATGGCCGTCAGCCTCCTGATGTTTGCCTGATCAGATAAATTTCATCAGGCTGTCTGTTGTAAAACAGTCTCAGTCAGGCAGATATCAGGTCAAAAGGGCAAGCCCTTTCATCACCTCTTTTTTCTTCTCTTTGGAGTGGAGCAGTTCAACCAGCTTTAATGCAAAGTCACAGGCAGTACCTGCCCCCCTGCTGGTTATGCAGTTATTGTCCACAACAACCTTTGATTCATCTATGTTTCCATTGTCAATACCATCCACAAATCCGGGATGACAGGTCACTTTTCCAGGGGTGACAAGCCCGTGATGGTGCAGGACAACAGCCGGGGATGCACATATCGCACCATAGAGCAGTTTTTTTTCAGCCTGTCTTTTGAGCAGGATTTCAAGCTCTTTTGAATCCCGAAGATTCATGGCACCAGGGATTCCTCCAGGCAGAACAATGAGATCAAAATCTTCATCCATGCACTCTTTAATTAATTTTTCCGCTTTAAATTCAGTGCCCTGTGAAGCTTTTATGGTGATTTCATCAACAGAGGCGACAACTACTTTTGTACCGGCCCTGCGAAGTACATCAATGATGGTGATGGCTTCCATCTCTTCTGTGCCCTGGGCAACCGGAACAAGAACCTTTTTTTCCATAACAACCTCCTCTTTTTCAAATTCTTCTGTTTAAAGGATTATGACATATCTGAATCAGATGATTTCCTCTCCTGCATACTCAATCTTTTACCATTAACTTTAATTTTTCTTCAAGTGATTTTCGAACATATGACTTGTAACCTTTTTTTTAATGATTAAAATTGAGGGAAGCGGAAAATAACAGATATAAAAAAAGAGGGGGCCAGAAAATGAATATTGACAGATTAGTAAATGCAATGGCAGGCGTATTTATTCTTATAAGCCTGCTGTTATCACAGGTGCACTCTCCATACTGGTTATGGTTTACAGCCTTTGTAGGAGCAAATCTCCTCCAGGCATCTTTTACAGGTTTCTGTCCTGCAGCCATAATCTTTAAAGCCGTAGGGGCAAAACCGGGATCGGCTTTTAAATGATCAGCAACTGGTCGCAAGCTGTATAAACAGGCCGCAAGCTGTTTACAGAGCAGCCTGGCCGGGGAGGATCATATCGTGAACCCACTGGCAGGTTCTTCAGGAAAATATTCATCCACCTGGGGAAAACTTGAGAGATTCTTTTCAATGGCAGCATCTAAAAAAGTGTTCAGCCACCAGAACAGGTCTCTGGTTTTTACACTCTCCCGCAGATTGCGCATCCGCTGGTTTTTTTCTTCAAAAGGCATACTCAAGGCCCTGTAAATTGCAGTGGCCATTCCTTCGGTGTCGTGGGGATTAACCAGAATTGCATCCTGGTGAAACTGCTGGGCTGAACCGGCAAACTCGCTCAGTATTAACATACCTTTTTCATCAATATTGCACGCGCAATACTCTTTGACAACCAGATTCATACCATCTTTCAATGGCGTAATGAAAGCAATATCACTTGCCCGGTAAAGTGATATGAGTTCATCTCTGTCAAGGTGCCTGAACATATAATTGACAGGAAGCCAGTCATCTGAACTGAATATACCGTTTATCTCTCCTACAAGCTGTTCAATTTCAAGTTTAAGGTCTGCATAGGCTGTGATCTCCCTGCGGCTTGGAACAACAAGCTGAATCAGGTGTACTTTTTTATGAAATTGCGGGAACAGGGTTAAAAACCGTTTAAATGCCCTGAGCTTTTCAGGAATGCCTTTTATATAGTCAAGACGGTCCACACCAAGCAATATCCGGGTATTACGGCTGTTCTTCCGTATGGTTTTTGAACGTTTATAGATATCACTGCCCCATGCGTGGAGGAAAAATTCATTGTAATCAATACTGATGGGAAATACACCGATTCGTACCACCCTGTTGTTTATTCTTAGCTCGCTTACAGTCTCGTCATAGGCAGCTTTAGCATCAATATGTGCATGTTGCACCACTTTTTTGATGCAGCCGATAAAATTTCTTTTATTCTGTATGGTATGGAACCCTATGATATTGTATTCAAGCATGGCACAAAGCAGTTCAAAACGCCACGGGCATCTCTCAAAAGTATCAATCGGGGGAAACGGAATATGGAGAAAAAATCCAATCCTGTTTTGCACCTGCATTTTACGCAATTGCGATCCAACCAGTATTAACTGATAGTCATGAACCCATATAAAGTCAGCCATATCTGCATTCCGATATATGGTTAATGCAAATTTTTTATTTACAGCTTGATAACTGTTCCAGTACTCAGGCAGAAAAATGCACTTATCTGTAAAGTCATGGAAAAGAGGCCATAAAACTGAATTGGAAAAGCCTTCATAATAATTTTTCATCTCTTCTGAATTCAGCATGACAGATTTGACTCTGTATCCGGGACCAGCCGACTGAACCGCCTCCAGCATGGTGTCATCACTATCTTTATTCTGTACATATCCGGGCCATCCTATCCATACGCCGTTTCGGTTTTGCAGCACAGGCGCCATTGCTGTAACAAGTCCTCCAGCCCCTTTTCCCACCTCTATCTTTCCATTACTGTTCTTCTTTAAAATCAGTGGCAATCGGTTGGATACAATGATGATATGACTGTTTTTCCGTTTTATTGTCTCCATTTTTCCATCCTGATATTTTCCCGGGATTTCAAGAATATCAATTAAATATTCACGACCGCCTTGTTGCCCGGATATAATTTGATTATCTCCTCTTTGACCATAATCGTGATAGGTCTTGCCTTGCTGGTCAGGCTCTTGATCTTGACGTCTGTTTGATTTATCTCCAGGTCAAGCCAGTGTTTTCTGTATCGGATATGAAAACAGATGCGGTTGATTGATTTTGGAAGCAGGGGGTTCAGGATAAGTATGTCACTGCGGATCTCCAGGCCGGCATAACCGCGCTGAAGTATATCAATACAGCCTGACATTGCACCAAGGTGTATACCTTCATGGGTGCTCTGGGTCCTCTCTTCCACCATATCTGTTTCAAGTGCCTGGTTGAAAAATTCCCAGGAGCGCTCCCTCTCCTGTCTTGCCTCTATCCATGCGTGAATGACCATTGCCAGTGATGAGCCGTTTGTGGTCCGGTTCAGATAATAATTAATGTTTTTGCGAATAAAATCCTTATCAAATTCATAATCAAGCCGTTTGAACATTTTTTTCAAGGCTGCTGAGCTGAAGAGATAGAAAATCATCAAAACATCTGCCTGTTTGCAGAGTTTATAGTTATTGGCACTGTCTCCCTCTTTTTCAAGAATCCTGTCCAGGCGCTGTATATTGCCGTATTTTTTTTTATAGCCTTCCCAGTCAAACTCCTTTAAATTTTCATATCTCTCAAACTGACTGATAATTCCATTTTCATGGAAGACTATTTTCATTCTTTTGCTCATTTTCTGCCACAGGACGATTTCCTTATCTTTTATCTCAAGCTTCTTTTTTAGAGTTTCCCAGTCCTGTTCAGAAATAATATGCTGCATGTTAAGTGCCTGATCCATGACAAACATTACCATCAGATTCGTATAGGCATTGTTGTTCAGCCCTGGTTTGTCTGAATCGGGATAGGAGTCATGATACTCATCAGGCCCCATTACACCCAATATTTCATATCTGTCATCTACAGGGTCATATTCAGCAATGCTTGCCCAGAACCTGGCAATTTCAATAATTATCTCTCCGCCATAAAAGGATAGAAATTCAGTATCATGTGTAATCTGAAAATACTGCCATATATTGTAGACTATGGAGTGGTTCACATGGCGCTGCAGATGGGTATTATCCGGCAGCCACCTTCCTGATTCAGGGTTCAGGTGCATCTGCTGGGTCTCTTCCCTGCCATTGCTTCCACTCTGCCATGGATACATTGCTCCTTTGAATCCTGCTTCCATTGCCGCGCGCCGTGCCTCTTTAAGCCTTCTGTAACGATACATGAGAAGGGTTTTTGTAATCTGGGGCGCGCGATAGTTTAAAAATTGAAAAATAATCATTTCATCCCAGAAGATATGCCCTCTGTATCCTTCACCATGCCACCCCCTGGCCGGCATGCCGACATCAATATCCAGAGAGTGTACAGAAGAACTCTGCAGCAGATGAAAAATATAGAGTCTGATAACTTTCTGCGTATATGTTTCAATCCCTTTATCCTCCAGTTCAATCTTGACATCAAATTTACGCCATAACAGTTCCCACGCTGTAACATGAGATTTTAATAAATTGTCAAAACTTTCAATCTCTTTTGTTATTGTATTTTCAGCCTCCAGAAGACACTCTGAAATACCTGTATCCCTTGATGTATAGATACAGGCCAGTTTTTCTATTGTCAGATCATCTCCTCTCTTTACAGCGGTGGTAAAATGTCTTGCAATATATCCTCCCGGCTTATCAGCAGAGACAGAACGGATGGCAGCAGTCCTGTTGTTAAGCCGTATGTTTATTCCTGCTCCAGTGGCAATATCCATACACGACTGATTGGTACGCATTTTTAAAACCATGCTGTTTTCATTCAGATGCGATGAATCAACAAAATCAAGGTGATCACTGTCCAGGTCCTTGTACCGCCTGACTCCCTGGTTTGTCACTCTGCCGTCCAGTGCCGAGCATATTTCTATTTCCCCTTCCCAGTTCAATGGTGTAATAGTCGTTTTCAACGCAGCTCTGTGCATCTGCTCTCCATGGACAAATGATTGCTGCAGCAACATTGTTTCCCTCTTCTTTTTATCCCGGAAACGTATGGTGCGGTTCAGTATCCCTTTTTTAATATGCAGATATTGTCTATAGTAAAGAGCCGTTACATCTTTTAACTGGAACCACTCTTCTCCTGGAATACGAAAACTGAGACAGAGCCAGTTTGGAATATTTATCAGATCCTCATTCTCAATTATTCTGCCGGCGATTTCAGTTTTAATACGATTATATCCTCCGGCAAGATAAGTACCTGGATAGTAAACATTGTCTGCTGTTGCCTCAGGGGCTGTTCCCCTTGTAACAAAATAGCCGTTGCCAATGGCGCACAATACCTCCCTGTGCCCCTCATCTTCAGGATCAAATTTCCCATACATGTGGCTCCAGCTGGTTCCTTTATCAATATCCGGTAAAAGTTTGAGCAGAAAATTTTCAATCTGATCCTGGGAGTTTATTCTGAACGCTGCTGTTGAACTGTGCGGGCTGTTTCCAACCACTATTCCGGTTCCGCTGTGCTGAACAGATTCAAACGCTTCCTGATTATTTAAATTCTCTCCAATATAAATAGGAAATATGGAACTGCCGACAAGGTTTAATTTTTTCAAAAGCCATCTGACCGTTTTTCCCCTGTCAGGGTTTATATCTTTTTCCTGATATTCAGATTTTATAGAAAACCCGTAAGGGCCGAGTATTTCACTTCCATCAGTGTCAGCATAGTAGATTCTGTCAATATTGATCTGTTTTTTTACAGGAGTAATTTTTTTCCGGGTTATAATAAAAATGGTGCATTGGGCAACAAGGCGTTTCAATAATTTTCTCATGCCGGGATGAATGAGATTTTTTTCAGGAAAGAATGTATTATACGATATGAGAGTGGTATAGTCCAGAATGAGAACAATTTCCCTGCTGCTTATCAACCCCATGATTTTTTCAAGTGATTCAAGGGCAGAGGGCAGGTTCTCTACCCGTGCACCTGCCTGCACTTCAGCAAGGTTTCTGACAACCACTCCAGCTCCCTTTTTTTGAAGCTGTTCCTCCTGGTCTGCCCGGTTAATACCGATTATCAGCCCAAAATCACCTTTTTTCCCTGCCTCTACACCGGAGAGAGCATCTTCCACAACAACACACCTGCCTGTTTCAACACTCAATCTTTTTGCAGCTTCCAGAAAAATATCAGGTTCAGGTTTGCCGGCAAGACCAAGATCTTGAGAAATTTCACCATCAACCCTGGCATCAAACAGATCCTCAATCTCTGCTGTTTTTAAAATCTGCAGACAGTTTTTGCTTGAACTGACTATGGCGGTTTTAAATCCGTTTTTCCTTGCCTGTCTGATAAGATCAATCGTGGATGCATAAAGCTTTACCCCCTCTTTTTTCAACAGGGAGGAAAAAATCTGGTTTTTTTTACTGCATAATCCGCAGATTGTCTGTTTATCAGGACCATCCAGCAGTGAACCATAAGGAAGTTCAATGCTGCGGGATGCAATAAAGGTTTCAATACCTTTGGAGCGGGGTTTTCCATCAACATATTTGATGTAGTCATCCCTGATGTCAAAGGGCACATAACTTGAAGCGCTGGTTTGATTTTTTAAAAATTCGTCAAAAAGTTTTTTCCATGCTGCTGCATGGACATCTGCTGTTTTAGTGACGACACCGTCAAGATCAAAAAGCACAGCATCATACAATTCCGGATTTATTATCTGTTTTCTGGTGGTCATAAAAAGTTCCTTGTAATAATTTTGATTTAACAGAACATATTATTGTATACCTTGCTGGCATCATACTCTGAAGAAGGAAAAATCGAACTGAAGTTATCGGTTCAGTGTGTGAAACGCAGAGAGCAGATTCTGGAGTTTTCAGATCAGCTTTAATGAAGACAAATATACTACATATGAAGATGTAAGACAAATAAATTTTCAGACAATATATGAACCATTGAAATTTTTTTGTCTCTGTTTGTCTCTTATGGACCGGACGGACAGGCTTTTGTTGTTGACGATATTGAACAAAAAAGAGTAATTAAATAGAAAAACAGTCAATAACAGGAAAAATATAATGAGCAGTTATGATTTTGATTATATTGTAGTCGGGTCAGGTTTTGGCGGAAGCGTATCAGCAATGAGGCTTGCACAGAAAGGCTACAGAGTGGGCGTCATTGAATCCGGTAAAAAATGGGACAAAAAAGATTTTGCAAGGAAAAACTGGAATCTTCATAAATTCCTCTGGATGCCCAATATTTTTTTACACGGCATACAGAGAATGAACCTGCTGAAAGATGTTTTCATTTTAAGTGGAGCAGGTGTCGGAGGAGGCAGTCTCAACTATGCCAACACACTATATATTCCGCCGGATAAATTTTTTGAAAATAAAATCATTAAAAGAGTGGGCGGGAAAGAAGCGCTTTTACCATATTTTGAACTGGCAAAAAAAATGCTGGGAGCAGTGGAAAACCCGTATCTTGGCGAGTCTGACAGCTTTATGAAGAAGACCGCAGCTCAGTTTGGACGCGGAGATACTTTCTGTAAAACGGAAGTGGGTGTCTATTTTGGAGAGGAAGGCAAAAAAGCCGATGATCCATATTTTGCAGGAGAAGGTCCGGACAGAACCGGATGCGAATTATGCGGCTCATGCATGACAGGCTGCCGTAAAGATGCAAAAAATACACTGGATAAAAATTATTTATATTTTGCACAGAAGTTTGGTGCCAGAATAATTCCTGAAAACAGGGTGATAAAAGTTCAACCCCTTGACCATGACGGCTCAGGGGGATATGAGGTTACATCGGTCAGAACAACAAGATTTTTCGGTGCAAAAAAAGTGTTTAAAACAAAAGCAGTTGTTTTCTCAGCCGGAGTACTCGGTACACTCTCCCTGCTTTTGAAAATGAAAAAAAAGGGGTGCCTGCCGAATCTGTCTGACAATCTTGGCAAGGTGGTCAGGACAAACAGTGAAACAATTATAGGTGTTAAGTCCAATAATAAGGATGTTGACTATTCAAAAGGTGTTGCAATAACATCCAGTGTACATCCGGATGACAATACACACATTGAAGTTGTACGCTATGGAAAAGGCAATGATGCAATGGGACTGGCACCTGTACTCCTGACAGACGGTGGAGGTAGAATACCAAGGATTCTGCGCTATTTTGGTAATGTTGTGTCGCAGCCGGTAAAGTTTTTAAAAATTCTCAATCCTGTTGGATTTGCCTGCAGAACATTAATTCTCCTTGTGATGCAGACCCATGACAACTATATTAATATCATGCCGAAACGCCGCTGGATCTGGCCTTTTGCAGAAACGTTATCATCAGAACAGGCAAGCGACAGAAAAAATCCCGTTTATATACCGATAGCAAATGAGTTCAGCCGCCGCCTTGCAGAAGAGATGGATGGGATACCAGGCAGTAATTTCAGCGAAGTGTATATGAATGCACCCTTTACAGCACACATAATGGGCGGCTGCAGTGTGGAAAAAAATGTAATTGATGAATATAACAGGGTCCAGGGCTATGAAAACATGCTCATCGTTGACGGCTCAATGATTCCAGCAAATCTGGGAGTCAACCCCTCTCTCTCCATAACAGCATTGTCTGAGCGGGCAATGTCCTTTATTCCGGTTAAAAAACTGAAAAGAATAACTTTCCTGAAAGCAGAAAAGTTCTGGGGGGTAACGGATCTGCTTGTAAATAAGTTTTAAGTCTTTAATTTATTGTGATCAACAGGGTGACAGATTGTGTTTAAAACTGAGACAGGATGATAAAGATATGCTCTACATTATGAAAAATCTCATAAAAATAATCAGAAGAAAAAAAGGAATGATGCTTGTTTTTTCCTATCTTTCTCTTCTGCTTGTTTCAAGTCTGCTGATCTGCATGGTAGAGCCGCCCGGCACACCACTGCACAGTTTCTGGAATTCATTGTGGTGGAGTGTTGTTACAAGCACCACTGTCGGATATGGTGATTTCTATCCCGTATCTGTTTATGGAAAAATTCTGGCAGTACTGCTGCCCATGTTTCTGGGGATAGGTCTGGGTGCAGCTTTTATTACCTATTTTGCATCTGTATTAATAGAAAGAAAGGATAAAAAAATGTATGGAGAGGAAAATTATTCAGGTGAGAACCATATCATTCTGCTGGGTGCTACTGATGAGACAATCCCTCTTATAGATCAGATTCTAACCGATAAAAAGAGAAAAAAAAGAGATATTGTCATTGCCGCAGACTATCCTAAACATCCAATGCCGTACAGGAGTGATGTCTATTTTGTAAAAGGAAAATCAGATACAACCGATACGCTTGACAAGGCAAATATACAATCTGCAGATCGGGTCATCATCCATACCGGCAGGGATGAAAACTCTCTGTTTGCACTGATAAATACGCTTAAATTAAAAAAAACAGATTGTGAGGTAACGGTTGAGTGTCTCTCCAGTCAATCCCTTGAAACATTTACCAGCGTTCCTGGAGATTTTGAAGTCATCATGCAGATGACAGCAGAAATGATTGTCCAGGCAATGCAGGATAAGGTGCATATCCCCATACAGATTTTATTGAGAAATGATGAAAAAGAGGAAATCTATCTGGTAACGGTCAAAGAGAGCCTTTCCATCAAGTGGTGGGACCTTCATCTGCTGTTAAAAGAGAGATACGACTATCTCTCCTTTGCTGTCAAATCTGATAGAGGAAAAGTGCTTATTAATCCACCTAAAGATACGGTTGTAACCCAGGGAAGTTCCATCTGGCTTATCTGCGAGGAGAGACCTGTAAATATAGACTGGAGAAATATAGGCTGAGGAGAGATCTTTGCAAAAAAAATGTATAATTAAATCTGTGTCACTTATCTAATCAGGATAATATATGAGAGTAATCAAAGGCAGTGGCAATAAGATACTGGAAGTGGATCTTACGGCGCAATCCAGTAAAATATACAGGGTGACTCCGGATGAGCGAAGACTCTACCTGGGGGCCAAGGGACTTGGATTAAAACTTCTGTTTGACAGGATCGTTCCGGGAAATGATCCCCTTGGACCGGACAATATTATCGCCGTCATGCCGGGAGTACTCATGGGAACAGGAGGTCCCTGTTCAGGGAGGTTTGCTGCAATTACCAAATCCCCGCTAACCGGTATCATGGTTACATCGTCCTGTGGGGGGGGCTTTGGTCTTGCACTGAAAACAGCTGGATGGGATGGACTTCTCATCAAAGGGAAGGCAGCGTCACCTCTGTACCTTGATATCAGTGAAGCAGGAGTTGAGTTCAGTGATGCTCAGGACCTCTGGGGTCTGGAAATTCCTGCAGTCCAGAACATACTGGATACAAAAAAAAAGAAGTCGCTTGCCATTGGTCCTGCTGGAGAGAATCTTGTCAGGTATGCCAATGTGGCTTCCGGTCACCGCTTTCTTGGCAGGGGCGGGCTTGGTGCTGTAATGGGATCTAAAAATCTTAAGGCAGTGAGGGCTGAGGGAGGGGTTTTTTCCATTAAACCGAAAAATAGTGAACGCTTTAAAAAAGCCAGATCAAAAGCCGGCAGATATATAAGACAGAACAGAATGACAGGAGATATATACAAGAAATACGGCACCAGTTCCAATGTCCGGCCGAGCCTTGAAGCAGGCATACTGCCGGTCAATAATTTCCAGACAGGAAGAGATGAAAAAGCAGAAAAGGTTACAGGCGAGGTAATAGCCCTTGATCATGATACCCGTCATCACACCTGTAAACCATGTACCATTCAATGCGGTCATAAAGGCAGCTTTAAATCAGGAGAACTGCCTGTTCCTGAATATGAAACAATAGGTATTATGGGAACAAACCTTGGCATATTTGATGTCAATACGATTGCCAGATTCAACCAGGTATGCGGCAGCCTCGGGCTGGATACCATCTCTGCCGGGGGAACGCTTGCATGGGTCATGGAAGCGGCAGCAAAAGGAATTGTTAAAAGCAATCTTGAGTTTGGATCACCTGACGGCATCATAAAAGCACTGGAAGATATTGCTTTTATGAAAGGTTTTGGTGCTGAAATGGCAATGGGCACTAAGGCATTGTCCCTTGAGTATGGAGGGGCGGATTTTGCCATGCATGTCAAGGGCCTGGAGATGGCTGCATATGATCCCCGGGGCGCATATGGCCACGGCCTTGCCTATGCAGTGGCTAACAGGGGAGGATGCCATCTCTCTTCATACATGGTTTCCCAGGAAGTCTATTTTGACCTGTTAAAACCGGATACAGGTTATGGCAAGGCAAGATGGGTTAAATTTTTTGAAGATCTTACCTGCTGCATCAACTCTCTGCAGACCTGTCAGTTTACCATGTTTGCATTCCTGATGGAGACACCATTAATAAAATATGTACCTGATTTAATAATTGGAAAAATTATGCAGCTTTTTCCGTCAGCAGCAATCCCTCTGGTCGGATTTTCACTCTATACACAGCTGTGGAGCGGTGTTACCGGTATCAATATATCCAACAGCGAATTTTTAAAAGCAGGAGAGCGCATCCATGTTTTAGAGCGGTATATGAACAGCCGTGAGGGAATAAAAAGAGCTGATGATACCCTGCCGGAACGTCTCCTCAGGCAGGGAAGAGACTCTGATCCTGAAAACAGGACTGTTCCCTTAAACCAGATGCTGCCGGGATATTACAAACTCCGGGGATATGACAAGGATGGCATTCCATTAGAGAGTCTGCTTGCTGACCTGGAAATTATTTAACACGGCTGCTGTATGACCAGTCAGCCCATACCGTGTTGATGATCTTTTCCACTATGGGTTGTACAATTTCCACTGCTGCTTTTCCATAAAGCAGGTCCAGGTGATTTGCACCCTCAATGACAAAATCAATCAGCTGTCCCGGATCCGGCTGGATTTCTATTTTTTTTAAATCATCTCCTGTTTCAATGTGATACACTTTTTTAATTTTGTGTGGATAAAATCTGGAATACCGCATATTCTTAACGGAGGCAAGGCTGTCGTTTGATCCCCAGAAGTGGAACAGGGGAATGGTTTCAGGGAAAAAAGAGAAGAGGTTTGAATAATTCAAAGATGTCCGGTCCATCCGTTTGAATCCATACCCGTCATAAACTGCCTTGAGAAACTGGAATCCAAAGCCAAGCGGTATGGATTCTGTTGCTTTTTTAAAATACCGCTCAATAAAATATTTATCGTTTTTATGGTTTTCAGGAGAAATCAGAAAATTTAACCCTCCGATATTATTGTTGTATACAAAGCGTGTAAAATTTTTTATCACAGGCATCTGGGTCATAAAATCAGACACCTGTCTGACAGGTACTTCAGAGAGTTTAAATATGCGTGAAAAGTGGTTGAGCCAGAGGGCAGAAGGAAAAAAGATGTGGGATTTTTTATCAAAAAATTTAGGTGACCCAAGGGATATGATGCCTTTTACCATGGATAGATTTTTTTTAGCCTTATCTTCAGAAACAAGGATTTCATTGAGAATCTCTTTTTTTTTATCCGGCAGCTTGATTTGATTGAATCCCAGTCGCAGTCCCCAGTTCAGAGCCATATTTTCAGAGACGATGCCTCCCATGCTGTGCCCCATGAGAATGGATGGTTTGCAGCAGCTGCGCTGGAAAATAAAGTCAAGTACCGCCGGCAGGTCGTGGTCGATAAGGGTGTCCACGGTATAGTAGGGATCATGTCTGCCGCTGTTCACTCCCATACCCCGCGGATCAAACAGGTATACCCACCTGCCCCTGTCTGCCAGATCCTTTGCAATGGAGTAGTGATCAGAGAGATTAAAACACTCTGAATTATTTGCAAAACCCGGCACAAGAACTATTGAAGGGTTATTATCCGAGGCTGTCACAGCTTCCATACTTAAAAGCCTCCGGAACTTTATCTCTTTTCCCTCCCTTGTGAAATTCTGGTAATAAACTGTTTCATAATCCCCTCTGCCATTGTTTTCTTTTTCATCCACTTCGCTCTCAAAATATGCCGGCTGCCGTAAATTTTTCAGATTATGTTTTAAAATATATCTCCTGGTTGCCTCTTTCTGAATTTCCGGCATAAACTGCCTGTCAATTTTCAGGCGGTCCAGAACAATATGTTCCAGCTCTTTTTCCGACAGCAGGATGACTTTTCCGGTAAGGTGGATATTACCCTGCTCCATCTCATCCTGAATAATTTTTTTAATTTTTTTTCTTGGAATGATGTTTTTGGTGATTTTCATGAGGGTGTGATACAGGGTAAGTGCCAGTTTGCCTATGGCGTTTAAAACAATCTGTTCTCCTGTTATAATCAGTTCAGGGGCAACAGGAAGACCCAGACTTAACTGCCCCTTGTATACTCTGCTATAGGTATTGTAGCTGCTGTTTATCAGGTGAGCTGGAATATCATTGAAAATGGTGCGAACAGTTGTTGTTTTTATGTTTTTGACTTTTAAGGCTAAATTCATCAAGTAGCTGCCTGTTTTTTTATCTGCTTTAGCGCAAGGGTTCTGACCCTTTCAATATCACCTGGATTCAACACTCCGTCAACCCCAGAAATTGAGGCAAGTTTCATGCCGTGTTTAAGTCCAAGCCTGTAAATCTCTTTTACCTTTTCCCACTCGGTCCTGCTTCCGGTGGTAAACTCTTCAAATCGTCCCTCAAGAGATAAAATGATTGTTTCTGCAAGGCCTGCATATACAACATTTTCCGGCAGGCCGATATCTTTCATCTCAATATCGCCTCCCGGCAGAAGAATTTCACCACCGGTTATTACAAGGACATCCTGCCGTTTTGCAGTATCTTTTGAAGAAAATATCATTGGTCTGGTGATATCAGTAATAACACAGCCCGGTTTTACACGCATGATATCAATACTGTTTTTGAATTTTGAACTTGCAGTGACAATGACATCCATATCTGATAGATATCTGTCCGATCGTGTGACAACATGTATTTTAACATCCTGTTTCTCTTTTTGAATAGTCTCCTGCAGTGTGAGCAGCTTTGCCATATTCCTGCTGACCAGAACAACCTCGTCAAACGCAGTTGAAAGCAGATGGGAACAGATGGAGCCCACATCCCCTGTAGCGCCTATAACCATTGCCTTAGCCTTGAGAATTTTTTTGTTTTTCAACTTGGTCAGGCCCATCTGCCTGACTGCTTCCGCTGTGGCCCATAAAGCAGTGGAGGCAGTATAGCTGTTACCGGTGGTGATGGGGAGAACTGCCTCGTTACCAACATCTATGCTTGCACCATGCAAAGATTTGGACAGCATTGAAAGTCCCATGATCCCGGCACCAAGCTTTTTTGCCTTTTCAGCTGCTTTTACTATTTTTGCTGCAGTGAATTCAGGTGTATGAGCCTGCATCTGATCGGGGGTTTCACCGATGGAGATCAGCCAGCCTTCAGCTTCCACACCTGTGGGAGATTTTATACCCTGGATCTTTGAATAAACAAAGGGCGGAAAATAAGCCATTGCTTTTTCAACACCTGTCATGGAAGCAGGAGAGATGTCAGATAAAATTTCCAGGGGCTTGATTTTTTTAAAGTACTCCCTTGAAAGAGGATAAACAAGATATGCAAACCGGTTTACTCTTTTATTCTGTTCAAATGGATAGATAATAGTTGGATCCAGCCTCTGTTCACTGATAATTTCCAGCAGATCTTCCTTATTGCTTTTATTAATATCCATTGCAGCCAGCATCAATGCTTCAATTACAACACCCTCTACTACCCTGTCAGTCAGCTTTGGCGTGGTATCAATAATCATACCGGCTTCCATGTCTGTTAAATATTCAACCCTTTCATCATAGGCTGTTGAAGTGATAATGGTTTTGCCGGCAAGCTCATCACCTGAAAAAATTTCAAGATACTCATAAAACTTTTCATGGGGTACAACCAGAATATGTGCTTTTTGAACGGATTTTTTTATCAAGCCAGTATTAATGGATTTAATATACTTCTGCTTTGAGATAAATTGTCCTATGGGCATTTTGTTTAAAACAGAATGGGTTTTCCCTGCATAAAGCTTAAGTTCATTCAGTGAAGTCAACAGTTTTGGAATATTATTTTCAAGAACAGCATCTGCAAAAACCAGGTTATCGGTAAATTCAGACATAACAGATGCAATGGTGGAGCTTATCATTCCTGAAAAAAAGAAAACCCTGGCATTGGTAAAATAGTTATCTCCCATCTGAAATTGAATATGGCGCAGACTCCATTCCTGGCTTACCCTGTAGAGGGTTTCACCGGTAGCGACAAGGGTCTGCAGCCTGTCACAAAGCTTAAGAAGATCTATGGTCTTACTGTCTGTTATACTGCCTTTTCCAAAGGTTGAAGGGTATTGAATACCACTGATACAGAGTACATCAGCCTTTTTGTTCCATTTAAGCAGAAGATCTTCAGCCTTTTTCAGGTCATGATCTGTTCCAAATCGCTGAATAAAAAACTTTTTACCAAAAAACTCTGTTTTCAGATGATAGTTTTCGCTTTTTGGTCCAAGGCTGATATTAATAATCTGTTTCAAACCCTTCCTCCTAAAAAATCAGTAAAAAGATTTTGCCTTTCCCTGTTTTTAAACATTTTCAGAATTGAGCCATGATATGTCAAGTTCCATTAATCGTCAAGCGGACAGCCAACTTTCTTATATCCGCTGTGATACCTTCCCTGAAACCGGCACAGCAGTCAATCTTGTGTTTTTAAAAGTAAACTGTTCCTTCCCCACAGTATTCAGGCATTTTCCAGCAGCAGCCTGGATGTTTAACTCAAAGGTAGATCATACATCTCTTTATATTTAAAAAAACCGTTTTCAGCTTCATTACATATTTTCAAATGTAAAAAAAATGTATTAACTTCTTCAGCATCTTTCAATAAAAAGCATTACAGTTCATTAAAAGTGTAATCATACACAGATGTAGTCATTTATATACGAACGATAGAGATCATTATGCTGCCTGAAGATTTCCAGGGCAGCATCTGATTTATACTAATAAGAGAGAGATTAGTTATGAATATGCATACCCTTCTGTCGAAGCCTGGTATTAATTTGAATATAGTTGAACAGCTGGGTGCTCTTTTGACCCCGGTTGATGGAACCCCTCCAAAAAAGCGGATGATCATCAAGCGTACCCGGGCACTGCTTGATAAACTCGAAAAAGAGGAAAGTATGGAGCAGGCAGTTCGAACCATGCTGCTCCTGACCGGTTCAGATATATTTCTGCCACCTCAGTACAGCAAGTTTCAAAAGGTTGTTTTTGAAGGTGCTGTGTTTTTTATTTCCAATCTTTCCAAAATGCGTATTGCAGATAAGATAGTGGATCAGTTAGTGCTCCCGGAAGATACACCGGCAGGAAAGAGAATGTGTAATCTGGTGAGCAACCTGCCGACACTGCAGAAATTATGTCAGATCATCTGCAGAAGTCCGGGGCTTGAACCCGAGTTTAAAAAATTCCTTGTTGATCTTGAAGATAACTCGACCAGCATCACCTATAAAACACTTCAAGGAACAATCAAAAATGAACTCAACAATGGGAGTAAGCATCTCACACTCTCCAGAAAAATTATGGCCGAAGCAAGTGTATGTGCAGTTGTTTCAGGAGAGCTGAATCAGAAATCCGGCAAAGAGACCCGGCCTGTTGTCATGAAATTTGTCAAGCCTGTGATAAAAAAAAATATGGCTGGTGAACTGGCACTCTGGAGTAAACTGGGCAAATATCTTGATGACAATAAGAAACTGTGGGGACTCGGGGATTTCCAGTTTAAAGGCATTATTGATCAGGTGAGCCGGCTGCTGCAGAATGAAATTGATTTAAGCCTTGAACAGGCAAACCTTGACAGGGTCAGGGCTTATTTTGACAAAGATGATACCGTTATCATCCCTGAACGTCTTGATATGTCAACGCCGAACATGACCGCCATGACCCGTATTGACGGCAGTAAAATTACCGATGTTGACGGCCTGACAAACAGACAGCGGCGGCGTGTTGCCAGAAAGGTGGCAGAAGAGTGTATTCTTCGGCCTATCATAGATCTTTCAAAAGAGAGTATTTTCCACGGTGATCCCCATGCAGGAAACATGGCCTATACCTTTGACGGCCAGGCACCTGATCTCATCTTCTATGACTGGGGCATGGTTGGAAAATTCAATCGGCTGGAAAGATTCTCCATCATGCTTCTGATAGGCGGTCTTGTGATGAAAAATGAAAAGGCAGTCTTCTATGCCATTGATATTGTCTCCAATGGTCAGGTGACCGGGAAAAAATCCCTTAAAAAAAAGGTAAAACTGATTGTAAGCCAGGTCATTGACAAACGTGAAAAAAGGGTGCAGGGAATTCTCTCGTCTGTGGAAGCCATCATTGAGGAACTGATGTATCAAGGTGTTGTTTTTTCTCGAGATCTCCTGATTTTTGAAAAATCATTAGTTACCCTTAAAGGCGTGCTGGCTGATATTGACTCCGGCTTTTCCAGGGATGAATATATTGTATGGAAAGCTGTTTTTCAGCTTGCCAGTGATTTTGTACATTTACGCATTCAAAAAATGATCATCAGTGAGCTCTGGGGCTTATCCTGCTTCAGCGCCGGGGTACTCATCGATATCCAGCGATCCGTGCTGAAGTTTGGACTGGAACTGATCCGTTCCAGACGTCTGATAAAAAGGTATGTCAGCTGAAGCATGCAGAGTATTAACATTTAAAATAATATGATAAATATTGTTGCACGTTATGTTTTTCACCCTGTCCCGGATGGCATCTCAGCACAGGGTGAAAAAATGATTGCCTGACAGGTTTTTTTCGGACTGGATATTTGTTATAAGGTTCAAATCTCAAATAATTTCTTCGACCCGTTACGATGCAGGTTGTCTTATCCACCCTGGTGTCTGAATAATTTTTTAAACTTCACAGAGCTCTTCCATTGAAAGGCAAAAATACTGGGATCAGGAAATTTCGTGAGAAAGTAAAAGAAGAAAACGGCAATAAGCTTATTATCTTTGACCATGACCGCTATGCAATCTTTGATGCTTATGAAGTGTTTATTCTATGCGGGGGTAATGTCCTCAGACCCACAGGTACCCCTGAAAAGATTACTGTACAAGACATATTATTAAAATATGGCGTACAATTAGAATAATCTAAAATGTTCCATACATTTTAAAAATCATAATCACCAGACTTGTTGAACACACCAGTGGAAGGCTGATTGCCTTACAGGAGCATATGGATCTTTGCGTACAAACTTTTGATTCCTGTAACGGTTAAGCCACCAAACTGTTTGAGGGAAGCATGACCGAGTTTTTGGTGGCCAGTGTAAGGAATCTTAGAGTTTGTAGCAATGTCCATCTTAGCGGATGTAAGGTAATCAGTCTGGAACGGGTATGAAAAATTTATTATGGCAAATATCCAGTTTTCGAAAAATTTGGATTGTATTATACCACAGCATGGTATAATATATACCATGCTGTGGTACACCAAGAGTGCAGCTTGAAACAAATAATCTGTTGAAGGAAAAGTGTGCCGGAAATGATCAAAGATCCTATTTATGAAGAATTAAAGAATCAGATTCAGGAACTTGAACGATCAAACGAAAGACTTCAAGATGCCATTGAAAAAGCAGAAAACGACGAGCAAAGATACTCCGATCTTTTTTCCAGGATACCTTGTATGCTTTATCGGGGCAACCCTGATTGGTCGACAAAAATTATTTCAAACAGCAGGGCGTTGTGCGGCTATTCAACCGATGAATTTAACTCCCAAGAGGTAAATTGGTCAAACATCATTCACCCGGATGATAAAAAACGGGTATTTGATGAAACGGCCAAGATTAAAGAAAAACAGTCCTCCCTTGTTCAAACATATAGAATTATAACAAAAAATGGCAAAATAAGATGGGTAAATGATCACAAAACTTCTTTCTTTGGGAAGGATGGCTCGTTTATCGGTGTGGATGGTGCTGTGTTCGATGTCACCCGGCAAAAGGTTGCTAAAAAGTTGTTAAAACAGAGTGAAGCTCAATACCAGAGGAACTATGACATCCAAAACGTGCTTTACGAGATTTTAAACCTTTCTGCTGATAATATATCTATAGATAACATATTGAAATGTACTCTTGACCTGCTTCTTTCGATTTCCTGGCTTTCATTTCAGGAAAAAGGCAGCATTTTCCTTGTCGATGATGATCCTGAGATCCTCATATTGAAAACCCATAAAAATTTTGAGGAATCTTTAATTAAGACATGCAGCAGACTTCCTTTTGACAAGTGTCATTGTGGAAAGGCAGCATTAACCAAAGAGATCCAGTTTGCAGACCATATTGATCATACCCATGAGATTCAATATGAAAATATGCTGCCCCACGGGCATTACTGCGTGCCGATCCTGTACGAGAACAATACGATTGGTGTCATTAACCTGTATGTGCCAGAAGGCCACCACCGAGATGAGAATGAAGAAATCTTTCTGGTTCAGGTTGCAAATACACTTGCCGGCATTGTTATGCGAAAAAGGACTGAAGATGAGCTTCGCACCAGCGAGGCCAACCTTGCCGAAGCTCAGCGCATAGCCCATTTGGGAAACTGGCATTGGGACATCACAAATAATAAATTACAATGGTCAGATGAGGTTTTTCGCATTTTCGGAGTACAGCGCCATGAAATTGACGAAACATATGAAGCATTTTTAGGATTTGTTCATTCAGATGACCGATGTTTTATTAAACAATCCGTAGAAAAGGCCCTTTATGAGAAAAAACCTTACAGCATTGATCATCGTATTGTCCTTCCTGACGGCTCGGAACGTATTGTACACTAAGAAGCCAAAGTTATTTTTGATGCAACTGAAAAACCTGTTAGAATGATCGGCACAATCCATGACATCACAGATCGAATAAAAAACGAGTTGGAAATTAGGAAACACCGAGACCATCTTGAGCAGATGGTCACAGAACGCACTGCCGATTTAAGATTGAGCAACGAACAACTCCGGCAGGAGATTATCGAACGTATGCAGGCAGAAGAAAAGCTCCGCAAATTGCATCAAGCTGTAGAACAAAGTTCCAGCGCAGTGGTTATTACAGATATCCGAGGCAAAATTGAATATGTGAACCCCAGATTCACCCAGCTTTCGGGATACTCGATAGAAAAGGCTAATGGACTTAACCCACGAATCCTTAAATCCGGGAAACAATCACCTGAATTTTATAAAAATATGTGGGATGCCATCACATCCGGTAATGAGTGGAAAGGAGAATTTTGCAATAAAAAAAAGAACGGTGAGTTCTACTGGGAATCTGCTTCCATATCCCCCGTTAGAAATCCGGAAGGTGAAATTACCCATTTTGTGGCTGTAAAAGAAGATATTACGGAGCGCAAACGCTCGGAAGAGGAATTGCGAATAGCTAAAGAGAGAGCAGAGGTGGCAAACCAGGCTAAAAGTGCTTTTCTTGCCAACATGAGTCACGATATTCGGACCCCCATGAATTCTGTACTTGGATTTTTAGAGATGGTGTTGGAAGAACCGTCTCTATCCGGTATTCAGCGCAAACATCTTACAACCGCACATATTTCCGCTAACGCATTGCTGACATTGATAAATGATATTCTCGACATCAGTAAATTGGAAAGCGGCAGACTAACTATCGAGCAGCATCCTTTCAGCCTTTCCAGGCTGATGCATGAAATTCAATCCACACTAAATATAACTGCCCATGCAAAGGGGCTTGTGCTGCAGCTTGATATCCACCCGGACGTATCTGGAATATTTGATGGCGATCCATTGAGGCTCAGGCAGATCCTGATGAATATAGTGGGAAACGCTGTCAAGTTTACCCAAAAAGGCGGCGTATTCATGCGGGTCATGCCGGCTGAAGAGAAAGGTTATCTTCATTTCATGATCGAGGATACCGGGATCGGCATTCCGGCAGACCGGTTAAGTAAGATTTTCAACATTTTTATCCAGGCAGATGCATCTACAACGCGTCGCTTTGGTGGTACGGGCTTGGGTACAACCATATCAAAAGAGCTGGTTGAGCTCATGGGAGGTCGGATCTGGGCGGAAAGTGAAGAGGGAAAAGGAAGCATATTTCACTTTACAATAAACTTGCCCCCTTCTGATCAAATTCTTGAAGATACAGATTTGTTTATCGTTCCAGGGAGGATTGTCCCAGCGGGTTCCCGGCGAGGTTTCAGGATATTGCTTGCAGAAGATGTTGAGGCGAATTTGGAACTGGCTGTAATTCGTCTTGAACAGCAAGGCCACCAGGTCACGGTGGCCCGAAACGGTCATGAAGTAATAGAGGCGTTTATATCTGGAGAAATGGATGTCATTCTAATGGATATCCAGATGCCCGGTATGAGTGGCCTCGAGGCAGCCCAACGTATCCGCACTCAAGAGGCAGACACAGTTGGGCACACACCCATTATTGCAATAACGGCAGGGGTAATGCGGGAGGAGACTGAAAAATATCTGGCAGCGGGGATGGATGCCGTGATCGCAAAACCTATCGATTTTGGGAAGCTGTTTAAAACCATGGAAAAGGTAATCCCTGAAGGCGCGGGCGAGATGATTCCGGAAGATGAAGTGGCTGTCAGGTCTCGGGTCGAACTAGAACTGCCGCTGATAGATGGCATTGATATTAAAAAAGGGTTACAGACCTGGCAAGAACCGGATGCGTATGCAAAGGCATTGATGAAATTCTCCAGGAATTATGCAGATGCTGCTGCAGATTTGGTTCGCCTTGTGGATGAAGGGGATATCAGCAGAGCAACCCGTTTGATACATACACTTAAAGGAGTGGCGGGAAACCTGAGGGCCACGGATGTGGCTGCTGCCGCTAACAGGATCGATACTGCACTCAGGGAGAACAAGATAGATAATATTAGAGAGCAGCTCTCTGCATTTGCAGGGAAACTTAAAACGGTAGTCAATGCTGTACGCCGGTTAGAAAGTTTCCAGAATGTTCAGGAAGCAGTAAATACCGATATCGATGAAGAGCATTTGAAGCGGATTTTTTGTGGAATGCTGCAGGCTTTTGATCAATTCAACCCCAGTGATGTTGAGCCGTTTGTATCTGAACTCAAAGTATATCTCTCCAACAAACAACTGAAATCCATTGTGGATCATATGGAGCAATTTGACTTTGACGGGGCCAAACAGGAATCGATAAAACTTGCTAAGACCCTGCAAATAGATTTGACGGGTTGAAATTTAGTCTTCCATGTTTAACAAATTTTCAGATGATGAGCGGTTAAAAAGCAGTGTTTTATTGAAATTATTCATAATCCTGCTATCCTTTCTGAATCCGGGATATTTACAAAACCATGTTCCTGTGACAGGTTTTTGATGTACATACCGAGGATCATGTCTTCCCATAATCCATCCCTGTTTTCGACTATCCGGCCGAAAATCAACCTTGCTATTCAAAATTTTACTTTAACTGAATTCTAAAACAATTATTTTGTATGAAAGAGTGCGGTTGATTGACTTATGAAGCTTGATTTTAAATGGATCTGCTAATGGGGCCGGTACTTGTCTGTGTCAATGGAATCGTTGAAGGTGTAAATCTACTCCTCCAAAAGTTGAGTAGGTTAGAAAAAGGGACAGCTATCTGGACAAGCAGTGATAATGGTTTGCTTTAACATCTGTTTCATGTAATATCAAAATAATCAAA
>CAZWSL010000019.1:0-63053 GCA_964636495.1 uncultured Desulfobacula sp.
GGTTGCGAAAAATTGCTGACATTTGATCCCTATTGCCAATATCCAGAGATTAAGCCTGATATTTTTTTAGCAATTGTTAAAGATACTGCTGTCAATTTCAACCCAAGCTGATTGTTTTACGCCAGCCCGCCTGCCGTTAATAACACCATTTCTATTTAAAGTAATACTGAAAAGTCAGAGAATATATCTCCATTTCCGGTGCCACAATGGTGCTATCAAGTCGATTTCCCTTGGTTGCATTGATCGTTTTATCGTTATACCAGCTCTTTTCATATCCCAATTTAACCGTAACCCTGGGGGTGATATCGTAGGCAAGACCAATTCCAAGTGTTCCTCCGAAAAGGTATTCACTTACGTCATAAGTCGTTGAAGTGGGCGATAATTTAACAAAATCAAAATCTCCATATATCACACCGCACTTAGCAAACAGGGACCATTTTTTATAAAGGTAAACCCCGGGTATAAAATCAATGCTGAATGAATGATTCAGGGAATTGGTAAAATCACTTGAACCGGCTGATGTCTTAAATTCATCATCAAATAGATTCAC
The DNA here is from genome assembly GCA_964636495.1 of uncultured Desulfobacula sp. GTDB lineage: Bacteria > Desulfobacterota > Desulfobacteria > Desulfobacterales > Desulfobacteraceae > Desulfobacula. The sequence continues at coordinate 551 of CAZWSL010000019.1, forward strand.
ACCCGCCTGCGTACTGAGATAGTAACTTTTCCAGGGAAAGGTATAGCCTGCAAACAGGCTGCCCCTGTTTGTGTCATAGGTATTCCTGAAGCTGGATTCTTCAGTGATCGCACCATTTGTCCAGCGGGTGAAATCGGTTTCCATATCAGCATCAATGTAGCTGTAACCTGTCCCTATGTAGGCTTTACCAAGAGATAGAAAACCGTCATCTGCAGACGCCGGGCCTGATACGGCAACAATATTGAAGATGATGATTGTGAAAACCGAAAGAAAAATGTCCTTTTTTTTTGATTTCATGGAATCCTCCATAGCTGTCTGCACAATTTATTAAATATAATGATAATGTGTGTTTAAATTGGTAGACCAGGTTATAATACGAGTCAAGAGAAAAGATAGTTATTACCATTTATACTTATCCGGCATCTTCAATCACATCTCACTACTTTCCCGTTTTAACTCTGAAATTATTGCTGCCTGATCCATTGAAGTAAGGTGAAAAAAATGAACCTGTTTATCATCAAAAATAGAGATCAGGCAGCAGGCAATTAAAGATATAACAGAATACATTGACATTTATTATACTGGACAACGAATGGAGAAACGACCCTTTCTTATTTTTCTTCCTTTTTAGCAACATCCATCCATAGGCTGTGGTCCACGAGCCCGTATTGTTTCAGTTCCCGGATCATCGTAAGAGCGATTTCACTGCCGATGGGTGCGGCTGAATCTGTCTCCCATCGAAGCATTATCATGGAATCTTCCGGCACGGTTGGATTCTGATAAATTCCCCACTCCAGGGAGGGCATTTTGGAAAATTGATTTTCCAGTATTTTTAAAGTCTCTGGATATTCAACCTCATATGCACCCTTACTAACACTTATTCTTATGGTCTCAATCCAACCCATGATATCTTTTTTAAATCCTGATTAAAGCTTAGAAACAATCAATCTTCTGACAATGCTGCCTTCTCTGCTGAATGGTTTTATAACTTAATACTGATAGTAGATTACGTTGAACAACTTATACTCAGCAAAGGCTGTGCCATTGATTATAAAACAACATAAATGACGTATTATCAATGAGTTATATAATATGGACACACGCACGAATGGGAATATAACAATATTTCTACTGAATATGTGAGAAAACACTCTCATATTTGTCGGTTTTGTGATATTCTCCTTAATATGAGAGATAGCATCCGTTTCAAGGGAGACAGCAGATGAATAAATATAAATTTTATTATGGAGCCAGCTCACAGATATGCAGCAGTTTAGATATTGAAAAAGCGCTTTTTAACTGCCTGCACTTCATCCGCAGTTATCTGCCGGCAGATGTTATTACGCTTCACCTGTTTAACCCCGGTTTTGGTTTTGTTGATACAGTGGCTGAAGCCAGCCTTGACCGGGGATCCCTGCTATCAGAAAGAACTCAGCTGCCGGCTTCAACCCGGAATCTGATCCAGGCATTCATTAAGGATCTGGATGGAAAACCCAAATGCCTGGCTATTGAAAGACTCAGGGATGACCCGCTCTCCAGTCTGGTAGCAGAAAAACTGGGAATGCTTGATTACCCATGCCTGATACTGGACCTGATCATTGAAAATGATTACCTGGGCATTATAACTGTTTCCAATTTTGAGAAAAAAATATATACAGAGGAACAGGCCGACCTGATACTTCTCCTGCACAACCCGCTTTCCCTTGCCTGTGCAAATTTTCTGCGTTACAGAGAGCTTGCGGAACTGAAAGACCGCCTGACTGAAAATTACCACTATCTTCAGGAAGATATGATAAATGAGACAGGGGATTATGTGATTGGAACAGAACTTGGACTGAAGGGTGTCATGAAACTGGTCAGACAGGTTGCCCATACCATGACCCCGGTACTGTTACTCGGTGAGACCGGTGTGGGTAAGGAAGTGATTGCCCGGGCGGTTCACAAACTATCCCTGCGGAGAGGACATCCCCTTATCAAGGTAGACTGTACAGCAATTCCCGAGAACCTTGTTGAAAGTGATCTTTTTGGACATGAAAAAGGTGCTTTTACAGGGGCAGTCGCAAAAACAAGAGGACGTCTGGAGCGGGCTGATGGCGGAACCCTCTTCCTGGATGAAATAGGAGAACTCTCTCTGCAGACACAGACAAAACTGCTCCGGGTCCTGCAGGAAAGAATCATAGAAAGAGTAGGAGGAACAGAGCCTATCCAGCTTGACATCAGGATAATTGCAGCCACCAACAGACCCCTTTTGCAAATGGTTGAAGAGGGTAAATTCCGTAAAGATCTTTTTTTCCGCCTCAATGTCTTTCCCATTGAAATTCCACCTTTACGGCAGCGTTCTGAAGATATTCCCCTGCTTGTCAGTCATATCATTAAAAAAGAGAGCAGAAGACTGGGTCTGCCGTTTATTACGGCCCTTATGCCTGGTGCAATAGATATACTGACTTCTTATCAATGGCCGGGCAATATCAGGGAACTGAAGAATGTTGTGGAGAGAGAGATGATCCTGTGCAATGGAAAGCCGCTTGCCTTCTCTTCACTCTATCCCCTGAAGCCTGAAGATGTAAAAACTGCAGTGAAAGATCTTCAACCAGGCTATATGAATCTTGATCAGGCCATGTCCGCACATATTCAAAAGGTGCTTCAAATGACCAATGGCAGGGTTGAAGGGCCGTCAGGAGCAGCAAGACTTATGGATATACACCCGAGGACTCTCCAGAACCGGATGAAAAAACTTGGCATACCCTTTGGCAGGAAGTATAAAAAAAAGAGAAATATTGTAAAAAAAAAACAGAAACGGTATGGTCCTGAGTCATAGATCCTTGTTAAACAGACAATTTTATTTTCGTGCAGGGAGAGTGGAAATGATGGCCACAGGAATATACAGCATATTTCCAGAATGATTATTTTTTCATTGCATGGCAATCAGGCAAATGAATGTATGATACAAAGATCTTAATCAATGAATCAAGCAAAGGAGAGGTGTGTGGATACATACTATATAGATGGAGAATTTATCCGGGAGGATCATGCAAATATCTCTGTAAAAGATATTATAGTTCTGCGGGGTTACGGTGTCTTTGATTTCATGATCACCTACAATAAACGGCCCTTTCATATGCAGGATCATGTTGCAAGGCTGAAAAATTCAGCAGCAGAAATCGGATTGGAACTGCGGCACAGCAGTTCTGACATATGTGATATTATAAACCAGACCATTCAACAGAATCCCCATCACAGAGAATCCAATGTCAGAGTTGTTTATACAGGCGGAATCAGTCCGGATGGCGTTACACCGCAGGGTAACGGAATTCTCATGGTCATGGTCACCCCGAAATATGAGATGCCGGAGTCGTGGTATGAAAACGGTGCTGCCATTATGACAATAGATATGGAGCGTTTCATGCCCGCTGCAAAGAGTACAAATTACCTTACTGCAGTATTTGCCCAGCAGGAGGCGAAAAAAAAAGAGTGTATTGAAGCAGTCTATGTTGACAAACAGAACAGGCTTCTTGAAGGAACAACAACGAATATCTTTGCTGTTAAAAATGATATCGTGATCACGCCTCCGAACTTGATTCTTCCGGGTATCACAAGAGAGGTTGTTATCGGCCTGGTAAAAAAGAGATATAAACTGGAATTGAGGCACATTCATCTTGATGAACTGAAAGATGTTAATGAAATCTTTCTGACTGCTTCAAGCAAAGAGATTGTTCCAATAGTCAAAATTGACGATATAGCGATTTCTTCCAGCAGACCGGGAAAACAGACCCGTGAAATCATGAGACTGTTTCGTGAGTACACAGATGCCTATGGCCGTGGAGAACTGTCTTGACCCTCAGACAATTCAACTGGGAAAATGGGAACTGGCAGAACCCGGAAGAGAAGACAGCAGATGCAGTTATCTGCATAGCAGGTGACTGGGCACCTATAAGATCATTCAAACCTGTGATGGAAAGAGAGCCGGAAAGCATCTATGGTGATCTTCTCCCGTTGATTCAGTCATCTGATCTTTCCATTGTAAACCTTGAAGCACCCTTGAGTGACAGGGGAATCCCTGCATGTAAAAGCGGTGCTGTTTTCAAAGGAGAAAAAAAAGATATAAACGGGCTGCTGGCTGCTCACTTTGATGCAGTCACACTGGCAAACAACCACATATTTGATTATGGGGTTCAGGCATTCCAGGATACCCTTGATATCCTTGATACAAACAGTATAAAATATACAGGTGCCGGCATGTCACCGGAAAAGGCACACACTCCTCTGCTGGTTGATGTCAGGGGAATCAAAATCGGAATAATCAACTTCAGTGAGGGAGAAGACCTCACTTCAGCAGAAAACGGTCCCGGCGTGATGGGCTGGGATATTGATATGGTCATCCGGAAAATAAGATCACTCAAAGACCAGGTTTCCCTGATCATCGTGATATGCCATTGCGGTATCGAATACATACCTTTTCCTCCACCCTATGTGGCAGAAGCATTTCAAAAAATGGCAGAAGCTGGTGCCGACCTGGTGATCGGACACCATCCCCATGTTCCCCAGGGGATCAGTTTTCACCGGAATATCCCCATATGCCACAGCCTTGGCAACTTTGTTTTTTTTCAGGAGACCGATCTGAAATTTCGTAAACTCGGGTATATGGTAATGGTGAAAATAAAAAACAACGCCTTGATATCCCTGGAACCGGTTCCCTATAAAATTCACAATAGAGGATTATCCATGCTCACGGATCAGGAGCGCAGAGATTTTTTTAAAAAATTAAAGGCTGTCTCCCTTCCTCTTGATAATCCTGACCTGCTTGAAGAGTCGTGGAACGGTTTTCTCCATTACTGGGGAATGCAGGGGTTTATTAATGAGATGAAAATGATCATGGATAAATTAGAAGATAATCCTGCAAAAGGAGCGGCAATGTTCAGAAACCGCCTTACTACCCTCCAGCATTACCATCACTGGAAGGATTTTATGACACGGATAATTGACAATAAACTCGAATCCTCCCCCAAATGGGCACAGCAACTGGCCCATGAATGGCTTACAGCCAGGGTTGATTTTTGATATTTGATATTGATATTTTAAAAAATGAACACTGCCCGGAAATATGATAAAGAAACAGAGCACTCCATCATTGTAACAGACTCAGGCCTTGGGGGGTTTTCTGTTTTCAGCGATATTGTCACACAGATAGAAAAACACAGCCCCTGGGAATCGGTGCGACTTCTCTATTTTAATGCATGGCCTGCCCCGCACAGGGGATATAACCACTACAGCTCAGAAAAAAAAAGAATCCGGATTTTTAATCATGCTCTTCTCCGCATGGATCTGTTTAAACCTGATTTAATACTGATTGCCTGCAACACCCTTTCTGTCATCTATCCGCATACCAGATTTTACTCAACATCTGATACTATTGTTGAAGGAATTGTAGATCATGGTATAAATATACTCCATCAGCATCTTGCGGCAGACCCGGACAGTGTCGCCGTCATTCTGGGCACACCAACCACTGTTGAGGCCGGAAGCCATGAAAAAGGATTAATCGCCAGGGGAATCCAGCCTGAAAGGATTTTCAGCACAGGATGTACCAATCTTGCCGGCTGGATAGAGAGAAAGCCTTTTTCAAAAAAAGTGACAGACATGATCCATTTATTTGCAGAACAGACTGGCAAACAGTTAAAAGGGTTTCCCGGAAATATTTATGCCGGACTGTGCTGCACACATTTTGGATATAAAGAAGAAATTTTCAATCAGGCATTTAACAGATTTTTTTCCGGGAAGGTCACTTTTTTGAACCCCAATACCGTTATGGCTGATACTGTTTTCAAATCCCGTACTTCCAGAAAATTTACAGATCCCTCTGTAGACATTGGTATTGTATCAAAAGCTGAATGGAGCCGGGAACAGATTGAATCATGTTTCAGGATGATGCCGGATATGAGCAGATCTGCCAGAAAGGCATTAAAAAGCTATTCACTTGACAGGGAGCTGTTTCAGGTTGATTGAAACATAAGCAGTGATGAATATAGGAATGCTGACTGACATATACATGAAAATATGATATTGAAATAGATAAAATCTCTTATAATCTATTCAGGAGGATAATGATCAATGAGAAAAGTCTTAATCATAACCGGACCTGCAGGAGATGCACAGGGCTGGGGAGACCTGGATGTTACAAAAAAAATATGCCAGGCAATAATTGATACCGGTAATGATGCTGAAACAGTCTTTGTAAACAGTATGGAAGAATTTTATCAGGTGATTGAAACAAAAGCGTATGATATTGTATGGAGTGCGCTGTACCATATTTCAAAAAAAGCAGATACAATCGGCATGAGCGAAGGTAAGCACACCTGGCTTGCAGATATTCTTGACAGAAAAAACATTCCGTATATAGGGCCGGATGCAGCCACCATGAAGGCATTAATCCATAAAACCAACACCCATAAAATCCTGAAAGAGAATCATATAGCAGTCCCTTATCATTATCAGATCGAGAGAGGGGATGCACTGCCGGATCTGGAATACCCAGCTTTTGTAAAACCCAGTTATGAATCAAGATCAGTCGGGATCAGCGATGAAAGTGTTGTCAACTCAAAAGAGGAACTTGAAAAAAGGGTCGCCTACATACACAGGGAGTTTGATCAGCCAGCTCTGGTGGAAGAGTATCTTCCCGGAAAAGAGTATACAGTGCTGATGCTTGGCAATGGAAAACATCAGAAATTTCTGGCCGGCAGGGTTGAAGTTGATGAATCCCTGTTTGGCAAATATCCCATATTGAGAAGTGATCTCAGGGGAGTAGGTGTAACAAAAATAAAACCTGTAAAACAGAGAAGAGATGAAGCAGTCAACCTGACATTGAAAGCAATGGAAGCTCTGAAGTGCTTTGATCATGTAAGAGCGGACATGAGAGTGGATGCAAAGGGATGTCTTAAAATCATAGAGGTGAATGGAATTCCCGGTTTAAAACCGTTAAAAAGCTGGAGTCCCCAGATTTTTACGATGCACCATCCATCAAAGGATGGTCCCCTTGAAGATTACAACCGGCTGATCAGCCATATTGTTACTTCTGCCCTGGCACGGTATAATCTGTAACAGAAAATGACACTCTGCCATGCTCTGGTCTTCAGAAAACAGTTTCCAGCAGGTCAAATAACAAGGTGATTCATGAATATGCCCTGTGATAGAAAGCTTTTGCAGAAACTGAAAACAAGGGAGTCTGTCTCTGGAACAGACAGTTCAGGAGGGTTTGCCTACAAACTTGATTTTACTGTTCCTGCCATTGCAACTGCCATACATGCCGGTCACAACGTACGGAGTGAGCTTCTCCCCTTCATGAATCTTTCAGTATCTGAGAGAATGTTCGAAGAAGATACAGCTACCGAAACAATGATTGAAGAGATGCCCAATACGGTGTGGGGACTCGAATCAAGGGCAGTCTACGATCTGAACCGGCATCCTGACATCGCCCTTCCGCTTACCCCGAAAAAATTCTGGGGTGTGAGAGTATATAAATCACAGCCTCCTGTGGAGGTGAATAGAAAAAGCCTTGCAAACCACGATGCATTCTATCGTTTTCTCGGAACAGTGATAACCCGGATCCTTGAGTTATTCGGATATTGTATTGTGTATGATATTCACTCCTACAATATTACAAGGCAGAAAAAAAAAGGGATTGACAACCCTCCTGTTTTCAATCTCGGTACAGAGGCTCTGGACAGATCCAGATGGGAACCTGAGATTGAATCATGGCTTGAGAATCTGAGCAGCATAACCCTTCCCGGCATTAAAACAACAGTGGCTGCAAACTTGGTGTTTTCAGGGAAGGGAGAACTCTGTAGAAGGCTTTGCATGTGGGACCGGCGTATCCTTGTTCTCCCCACTGAAGTCTCAAAGGTTTACATGAATGAATGCAGTGGTGAACTCTATCCTGATATCCTGAAAGCTGTCAGGAAAGGGCTCTGCTCTGCTGCAAACTCCCATATCAACACTCTTCAGGCCGTAAAATATCCAGGCTAAATTTCATCAAAATATTGAGGCGTCCACCGGATATTATCGATAATAATGTTAAGACGGTCAGGGTCATTGTTGTGCTTGAATCTTGAAAAATAACAATCTGTCTGAGCGACTCCGGATTTGACAGCTTCTGCACCAACTCTTTTTGCAACTTCAAAAGAGACATTTTTTAACTGGTCCAGGGGGGGACATAAAATACCATTTTTAATATCTTCCTCACTGATAAATTCTGCAACAGCATGGGCGGCTGCAGAGAAGAAAACAGGCAGGACTTCTGACGCACCCGAGGCAATCACTCCAAGACCTATACCGGGAAACACAAAGGCATTGTTCATCTGTCCTATTCTATAGCTGTTTCCATTGTAATCTACCGGTTCAAACGGGGACCCGGTTGCAACAAGTGCTGTCCCCTCACTCCATTTATAAATATCTTCAGGGACTGCTTCTGTTTTTGCAGTTGGATTGCTGAGGGGTAAAATAACAGGTCTGTCACTGTTTTTCCTTACAGCCTGCACAACCTCTCTGGTAAAACAGCCTGGCTGTCCTGATGTGCCGATCAGTACGGTAATATTTTCATTCTTAATGGCATTTAAAAGTGTGTTGTCTTCAGGCGCATTTAACCAGGCAAGGTCTTCCGGGTTTTTTGCAAATTTTTTCTTATACGGCTCCAGCTGCCTGTCAGATGTTACAATCCCTCTTGAATCCAGTGTAAAAATGCGAGCCACGGCATCTTCGGGCTCCATTCCCTGCTCCATCAGTTCTGTCTCAATCTGTTCGGCAACTCCTATGCCGCCGGCTCCTGCACCATGTACAAGAAAATATTGATCTGCCAGGTTCTCTTTTTTTACCTTCATTGCAGCAAGAATTCCTGCAAGAGCTATTGAACCTGTACCCTGTATATCGTCATTAAAGGATATGATGTCATCAAGATATCTGTCCCTGATATCAAAAGCAGTCTGTTTTGAAAAATCCTCCCACTGGCACAATGCATTGGGAAAATTCTTTTTAAATGCCTTTACAAACTTATCTATAAAGAGATCATACGCTTCACCTTTCAAGCGTTTATGCCTCCACCCGAGATAGTTGGGATCATTGAGAAGATCTTCATTATCAGTTCCCACATCCAGTGATACAGGAAGACCGTGCCATGGCGCTATACCCGCTCCCTGAGTATACAGCATCAGTTTGCCAAGACAGATTGGAATACCGCCTGCACCCTGATCTCCTATTCCGAGAATCCCCTGATTATCTGTTACCACAGCAATTCCAATATCACGATCTGTATAGTGGCCCAGAATATACTCTGCATAGTCAATATTACCCGGATATAGATGCACTCCGTTTGCCTTTCTGAACATGGAAGAGTACTGCTGGCAGGCAAGCCCCACAGTAGGAGTATAAATAATGGGTAGAAATTTTGTCACATTGCTTGCAATAACAGCATGTGCAAGCACGACATTCCTGTCATAAAGACTTCTGATATAGATAAATTTTTCAATATCTGAATCTTTTTCATCAATGATTTTCAGGCTCGACTGCACCTGCTCTTCAAGTGTCTTCACCCTCGGCGGAAGATATCCGCTGAGCTTGAGCTTCCGTCTTTCATCAATATTGAAGGCAGTACCTTTGCTGATATTATTATAGCGCAGGATATCAAACCCCCTTACATTGACATTCACACCTACGGTATTGCCGAACTCACCATATTTAAACTCATACTGGTTAATTTCCATGATAACACCTTTTTATATTGAAATTTTATGTATATTGACCCAATTCGTTACAGATACTACTTTGTAATTGAGATAAGTCAAATATTTTTCAACTCACTGAGTTAGCAAATGGAATTATCAGGACTCAATCACATGAATTTACAGGCTGTTTCATTCTTTTGTAAGAAATTTACCTACAATAAAATCAGAATTTTTCCAATTGTCTCATTGATATAATCTCTGCTACGTTCAAACTGAGACCAGTCTATTTTTTTTAACTTTTAATTTAAAGGAGAATAGTATGAAAGCAAAACATTTATTAATTCTTGGATTTATTGCTGTAATCACAATAACATTCAGCCAGACTGCATTTGCAAAAACAAGGGTTGTATTTGGTGGTGGCCCTGCAGGTGGTACGTTCCAGGTAGTTGCGAACGGTATCCAGGTTTTCAAACCAATGAAGGCTCAGGCAGATTTTAAAGTACAGGCACAATCTTCAGCAGGTTCTGTTGAAAATTTAAGAAAAACCAATTCCGGAAGGCAGCAGATGAGTACAGTATACTCTGGACATGTCTACCTTGGACGGAATGGTATGATGAAAAATGATACTAAAAAATATGAAGACGTTCTGGCTGTAGCGTGGCTCTATGGAGCTCCCGGACAGCTTGTTACCCGTGCCGGTTCCGGTATTAAAAGTGTAAAAGATCTTGTTGGAAAAAAAGTGGGCGTTGGTAATGCCGGCTCAGGCGCTTTTGCAAACTGTGAACTGTTTTTCGGTCACATGGGCGTATGGGATAAAATAGAGAGAAATGCAATGGGGTATAATGATGCGGCACAGGCATTCGGCAACAAGCAGCTTGATGCTTTCTGGCTTTTTACAGCATTCCCCAGCGGTGCAGTCATTATGGCAGCACAGACAAATGATATTGCCCTTGTCAATCTTGATGCTGATGCACAGGCAAGTGGATTCTATAAAAAATATCCCTATTTTGCAAAACTTTCCGTACCTGGAGGCACATACAAAGGTGTAGATTACGATTCTCCCTCCTTCCAGGATTCAGCACTCTGGGTTGCAAATTCAAAAGTGCCGGCAGAAGTTGTTTACAAAATGCTCTCACTGATATACTCTGATGAAGGTCTTGCCCATATGAAAGCCCAGAAAAAAACCTTTAAACATATGGCATTAAAAACTGGTGCTGACGGTATTGTAACACCATTTCATCCAGGCGCTGAAAAATTCTGGAAAGAAAAAGGTATTTTAAAATAAAATATTTTATAACATAGAGTAAAATGGGCAGGTCCGGATATACACTCCGGTATCTGCCCAGAACAGAAAAAGAGACGTTATAAATTTTAAACCACCTCTTTTTCAGACAAAACAGGAAAACAGATTATGTATGATAAATTAAATAAATTTGAAAAAGTCATTTTCGATGCCTGTTCCGTGATACTTGTCATTTTTTACTCGTGGGCTGCTGTCATCCAGCCAATGGCAACCCAGTATCACAGAGGTGTTTATGTGATCATAACCTATATTCTTGTTTTCCTTTTATATAAATCACAATCAAAGATCATGAGAGTGGTTGATTATATACTGATTCTACTCTCAACCCTCTCTATTGGATACTGGATTTTCATGTTTGAAACCATTAATTACCGCACAGGAGCAGAAACCACGACAGATATGGTTTTTGCCGTTACAGGTGTATTAATTGGTATTGAGCTTGCCAGAAGAGTAGTAGGAAATGTTTTTGTCATCCTTGGCATTGTCATGCTGACCTATGGTGTTTACGGATATCTTGCACCGGATCTGGTTTCCCATGCAGGAGCACCTTTTACTGAACTATGCATCAGTATTTTTTATAAGAGTGACGGGGTATTCGGCATAATGGCAAATGTACTTGCCACCTATGTTATTCTGTTTGTTCTTTTTGGTGCATTCCTGGAAAAATGCGGCGCCCAGAAATTTTTCATTGACTGGCCCCTGGCAGCCGTTGGCCACAAAATAGGAGGTCCTGGCAAGGTTTCAGTTATTGCATCCGGTCTTTTCGGATCCATATCAGGGTCTGCCATTGCCAACACTGTATCAACCGGTATGTTTACCATTCCAATGATGAAAAAAGCAGGATTCCGGCCCCATATAGCAGGAGGAATAGAACCTGCAGCTTCAATAGGAGGAATGTTTATGCCTCCCATAATGGGAGCTGGCGGTTTTATCATGGCTGAGCTTACCGGTGTCCCTTATTCCAAAATTATGCTGGTGGCAATATTTCCGGCACTCATGTATTTCTTCTCTGTTTTCTGCATGGTGCACTATGAAGCAAAAAAATTTAATATTGTGGGTGAAAAAACACCCTACTCGGCAATGGAGATATTTAAAAAACAGTGGTTTTATGCCATCCCTCTTATTGTCATTACTATTTTTATGCTCTATGGATTTTCTCCCGGATACTCTGCAATAATCGGGCTGGTGTCCTGTATAGTGATCAGCTACTTCAGAAAAGAGACCCGGATCGGTCCCGGACGTTTTCTGGAAGCAGCAAGGGAAGGGACTGAAAACAGCCTGAAAATAGGGGCAACTGTAGGCATTATCGGTATCATCATAGGTGTCCTGACATTTTCAGGACTGGTTCTGACATTTGCAGATATAATGATCGAGCTTGCAGGCGGATCTCTTCTTCTGACTATTTTACTGGTTGCCCTTGCATCACTTGTACTTGGAATGGGGGTTCCCGTTACAGCAGCCTATCTTATCACTGCAGTTGTGGCAGTTCCAGCTCTCACACACCTTGGTGTAAATGAAATTGCAGCACATATGATCGTATACTGGCTGTCCCAGGATTCAAATATAACGCCACCGGTCTGCATTGCTGCATTTGCAGGAGCAACCATAGCAAAGGCAAATATGTGGAAGACCGCTTTTACTTCATTTAAATTTGCAAAATTCCTATATCTCGGACCGATCCTTTTTGGTTATGTTCCCGGATTCTCCCTTGACGGAAGCTCCACTGATATTATAAAGGCTTTTATATTGATTTTAATAGGAACATGGGGTTATTCATATATATTGAGCGGAATATGGATAAACCATCTGAAAAAGCTTTCCAAAAAATAGCAGAAAACAGAATGTCATAAAATTTTCGGATTAAAGACCTCTTTGAACACTGTTCAGTATTCAAAGAGGTCTTTACAGTTCAACAAGACTGTTCTGTATGGCATATCTGGAGAGTTCGGCATTATTCCTCAGATTCAGTTTTTTTAACAGTCTTAAACGATAGGTATCAACAGTTTTTACACTGATATGATAAGAATCAGCTATTTCTCTGTTTGTTGAACCCATTGCAAGTTTTCTTAATACCTGAAGCTCTCTCATTGAAAGTGACTCAAGAAGGGATTTGGATTTATTACCTTTAAATACTCTTAATGCAAGGGCTTCACTTGCCTTCTCTGTGAGATAACGGCCCCCTGAATGAATATTTTTAATGGCGGTAACCATCTGTTCCGGTGCAGACCGTTTTGTCACATATCCCATGGCACCTGCTTCAACAGCCCTTATCACATACTGCTCCTCTTCATGCATGGTTAAAATGAGAACAGGAACTTCAGGGCAGTAGCTCTTTATCCGGGTCAGGACTTCAAGACCATCCATGCCCGGCATTGAAATATCAAGAACAGCCACATCTGGCTTGTTTTTCATAATTTTACCAAGCACCTGCTCACCACTGTCGGCCTCTGCAACAACTTCAATCTCATTACTCTCCTCAAGAACTCTCCGCAGTCCTTCTCTTACAATACTGTGATCATCTGCGAGAAGTACTTTTATCATAATTATCCTTTGATCCGACAGCAGATAGTCGTTCCCTTCATTGGCTGTGAATTTATGTCAAGCTCTCCACCGATAAGCATTGCACGCTCTCTCATTCCCTCAAGACCAAACGAACCGACCTTTTTATTTTCAGAATTATCAAAGCCGCACCCATTATCTTTAATATAGAGAGTGACACTGTTATTATCATTTAATAATTCAACTGTCACAGCAGTAGCTCCAGAGTGTTTTATTGCATTTGTTACAGCCTCCTGCCCGATTCTGTAAAGTGCTGTTTCAACATTGTTATCAATTCTGGGAATTTTGTCAAACTGAAACACACATGAAACATTTGATCTTTTTTCAAAATCATTTACAAGGGATTCAAGGGCATCTGAAAGACCGAGATCATCTAGAACTCTGGGCCTCAGGCGGTATGCCATATCTTTGACATCTTTAATTGTTTCATCAATTAAAGAACACATTCTCTCTGCTCTTGATACGGCTTTGTCATCAATATCTGCCATTCGCTGTCTCGTCCACACAGCATCAATCCTGAGAGCTGTCAGTACCTGTCCGAGATGATCATGCAGCTCCCTTGCAGTGTTTGCTTTTTCCCTCTCCTGAGAAGCAATAATATTACGGGATAAATCTTTCAGACTTTCTTTGGCTTTTTCAAGCTGGATGGTTCTCTTCTTTACCTGCTGTTCAAGGTTGGTTCTGTATCTCTCCTCACTGACACGAAGTTCATTTTCAGCTTTTTTTCTTCTGATTATCTCTTTTATACCCTGTTTATACAGGATAAAAACAATAAGACAGCTCAGAATCAGCACACTTGTAACAACAGGACCGATTATTTTTACAAAGGGGTCGGAAACCAGCTTGTCTATTTTTCTGTAATGCCGGAGATTGACAATCGCCCATCCGGGATAATTTTTTACATACAGTTTTGTATAGAGATATTTTTCATCCTGTATGTCAGTAACATAGCCGCTTTTATCCTTTGAGAATCCAGCCCAGATCCAGGGACCTCTTCCAAACTGCCTTGATTTGACGATATCGCTGATCCTCTCTTTACTTAAATCCCATAGAAGCTTAAAGCGAAAAGATTCCTGATTAGAGATAAAGATAACACCCTCTGGATTCACAAAAAAAAGAATATTATCAGACGGAGGAAAGAGTTTTGATTCAACAAATTCAACAGATGCCTTAATGACCGCAACTCCGACAATCGTATCTCCTGACCGGCTGTATACAGGATTGGAGTGGTATACGCCTCTCTTCTTTGATGTCGAGCCAAGGGCAAGATATGTTGCAGGTTCTCCTTTTAGTGCTTTTTTAAAATAGGGTCTGAAAGCAAAATTTTCTCCAACAAAACTGTCATCAGCATTGCGGTTGCTTGAGCATATTGTCGTCCCGTCAGCAGTTAAAAGATAGCTTACTTCAAGGTTCAAAGAGTGAGTAAAATTATCAAGAATACGGTTTGCCTCCATTATGGTACCACGATCTTTTTTATGGAAAACCTCTTTTATCTCTGAAATCCTTGAAAGAGCCTTTACCGGCTTGATATGTTCTGAAAGATAGAAAGAGAGCTGATCTGATACAAGGTTCAGCCTTGAGTATGCATCAGCTTCTGTCTTTTCAAATGCTGCATTGCGAAAAGAGTAGTAGTAGAGCAGACCGCCTGTCACAACCGAAAGAAATGCAAAAAGGGAAATCAGCAGTATGATAGATCTAAGCTTCATGTCTTAACTGTAAATTTCTGCAATGCAACTGCAGCTGCCAGCAGTATAAACCCTGCTGCATCAGCCCAGTAAGCCGGCCATAAAAGCCCGATGGCAGCAAGCCAGAAAAGTGTTGTTTCAACGATCGTGGCTCTCCTGAAAAAAAACCTTTCCAGAGCAGATGCAAAGGCAATCAGACCCAGAGTCGTTGTTATCATTGTCAATACAACATCCCAATGCAAGAGCTCATAATTATCACCCATGCCCAGAAGAGGTCTGTATGCCATTACAATAGGAATGATATAAAGCCCCTTGGCAAGCTTCCATGATGTAAATGCGGTCTTCATTGGATTTGCCTTTGCAATTCCTGCTCCGGCAAAACTTGCAAGGCTTACAGGAGGTGTTACATTGGCATCCTGGGAATACCAGAACACGATCATGTGAGCGACCATTATGGGCACACCCATATCGAGGAGAGCCGGTCCTGCAAGGGTGGCAAGAACAATATAGCTCGCAGTTACAGGAAGACCCATGCCGAGTACAAGTGATGCTGCACCAATGAGCAGAATTGCAAGCACCTTTATTCCGTAACTCAACTCCAGGACAAGACTTGAGAATTTAAGCCCCATACCGGTCAGGCTCACCATTCCAACTATAATACCTGCAGCTGCACAGGCAACAGAAACCATGACAGCATTTTTAGCTCCATTTTCAAGAGCCTTGACGATTGATCCAGCCTGGTTCTTGCTGAATTGAGCAAGAGTGGTTTTTATTTTTCCATCCATGCTCCATCTGATAAAATTTGCAAGAAGACTTATCACAAGTGTACTGACAACAGCTACAAAGCCTGCCATCATTGGAGAGTAGTTGGAAACCAGAACATATATTAAAATAAGAACAGGAATGATAAAATGCATGCCCTCTTTCATAACATTCCATATTTGGGGCAGTTCTTCCTTTGCCTGACCTTTTAAACCATATTTTTTAGCCTCATAATGAACAAATACAATGACAGTGATATAATACATTATGGCGGGAACCAGGGCTGTCTTGATAATGGTAAGATAGCTTGTATTGGTGAACTCAGCCATTAAGAATGCGCCAGCACCCATTATGGGGGGCATGAGCTGTCCGCCTGTAGATGCAGTTGCCTCAATGGCTCCTGCAACATGGGAGCGGTACCCCACTCTCTTCATCATTGGAATAGTAAAGGATCCCGTGGCAACCACATTGCCGACGGCAGATCCTGATACTGAACCCATGAATCCTGATGCAACGACTGATGCCTTTGCAGGTCCTCCTGAAAAGCGTCCTGTAAGCGCATATGCCATATCTATGAAAAAAGTGCCTCCCCCTGTGGTCTCCAGTATGGCGCCAAAGAGAACAAAGACAAAAACAAAGGTAGCTGCAACACCAATGGGAAGCCCGAAAATTCCTTCTGTTGTCAGCCACAATGTTGTGGTAATCCTCTCTATGCTGTATCCTTTGTGTATGATCAGTTCAGGCATGTACTGACCGAACATTGCGTACAGAATACTTGCAGCACATATCCCTGTCATGATAAACCCGATCACCCTGCGGCATGCTTCAAGAACCAGAAGCGTACCGATGATACTGACGATCCTGTCCTGGACAAGCCAGTCTCCCTGGCGCTCAAAAATCCCATTAAGGTTGTAGATAATATAACATGTGCAAAAAACCGATAAACCCACCAGAATCCAGTCAAGGAGGAGAAAAAAAGAGAATTTATCTTTCCTTGCTTTAGAAAAGGCAGGCTTGAGTAGAAAAGTGAGGCTCAGGATGGCTCCAAGATGGATAGATCTCTGCACAAGGGCTGTCAAAGCTGCCACTCCGGCTGTATAGAGCTGATAAAGACTTAAGCTGACTGCAACTGCCATGACAATCCATGCTGTTATCGTCACCAGGGTCTGGTTATGGCCTTCCTGAACATTATCCATCTTCACTACCTCTAATATTAAAATATCTGTATGATTAAGATATATCTAAAATATATTGATTGTGCTCTACAGACCCTGAAATTTGCTTCCACAATCGGTAGAGCATGGTGACACGCTTTCCGGAAAACTGTACTGCCTTGTGAGGTACCACACCAGAAAGATTAAATGTTCTGTCCCTCCATATGATGGTATGATCCACTCCTGGACTTCCTACACGCAGGATAAAGTCACCCACGGACATGTGCATATCTTTAATCACTTCGTAGATGCCTTCTTTTACCATTATACCCACCCCCGGCATCTTACCCATGCCTGCTCCGAATTTTTCATAGCGTTCCTCTTCAATATAAATCCGGCCCCTGCTGTCCAGACTGTGCGTTTCCCAGATAGGTGCATTTTCCACTGAGTGATAATAGTGAATTGTAAATCTCTCTTCCGGTTCAAGGGGGAGGGCAAGCAGGATTCTGTTTTCTTTTACCAGTGTTATCCTGAGTTCCAGACCGCCCGGTACAAGCCAGGCAGTCAGGATCAGTAAAAAAAGAAGACCAAGCAGACTTAAACATATTTTGAAGTATGACCTGGTCATTCTCTTTAATTAAGGAATCAGTCTTGCAGGAACTTCAACACCTCTCTCCTTTAAATACTTGATTGTTCCGGGATGAAGCGGAATAGAAGAGTATTTAACGGTGTTCTCAGGTGTTGTATAAGCTGCAGAAGGATGAATTTTTTTAAGAAAATCATTATTTTCAAATAACACCTTCACAAGACTATATACAAGATCTGTATCAAGTGATTTCTGGCATATCATAACATTCCAGACACCAATGGTAGAGATTGGCTTATCAACCCCCCTGTAAATTCCTCCGGCAAGCTCCACACCTGCATAAGTTGATTTTGAATCAAGTATTTTCTGGGTCTGATCTGCTGTAAAAGGAAGAATATTTATTTCATGGGTGGTTGAAAGGTCCAGTATTGAACTTGTACCTGGACCAACTGACCACACACCGACCTTGATTGTACCGTCTCTTAAGGCATTTGCACTCTCTGTAAACGAGAGCCTGCTGTCGCTGAAAGAGTCTAACGGTATATCAAGAGCGTTGAGAACTGCTTCTGCCATAAAGTTTGTCCCGCTTCCAGGACTTCCTGTACTTATATTGAGTCCTTTTACCTGTTCAATATTTGTAATACCACTTTTTTTAAGAGCAACCACCTGCAGGAGATTGGGATACATGATAGCCATGGAGAGAATATTATGTTTTTTCCCTTTAAACTTGGAAAGGCCATTATAGCCTGCAACGGCCACATCACCCATAACTTCGCCAATGACCGTTTCACCTTTATGGGCAAGTTTCACATTTTCAACACTTGCTCCGGTCACTTCTGCGACCGCTTTAACCCCTTTTACGTTTTTTGACCAGAGCTCAGCAACGCCACCGCCGTAGGGATAGTATATACCGCCCGTTCCACCGGTACCGATGCTTATAAAAGTTGTTTTAGCAAAAGCCGATCCTGTAAAAATCAGGGCCGTAAACAGCAGGATTGATATGATAGTATATTTTTGTCTCATTGAATCTTTCTCCGTAATTTCAGGTTAATATTATTTACCCATGGTCTTGACCAGAATATCGATTTTTCCGGCTGTGCTGTCAAGACCTTTTACAGGATATGCAAATGTTGCGCTTGCCTGTGGTTTTATCAGGCCTTTTTTTATTTTTCTTGGGAGAAGGCCGCCAACGGCTTTGCCATTTTCCATAAAGATATTTATCTTAAATCGCTGGTCTTCACTGCTGATGTTCTTGACAGTAACGTTAAAATGAAGCGTGTCAGCTCCTTTCCATTTTTTTACAAAACATGAAAAATTTTCCAACGATGCCTCTGCTGCTATCGTCCTGCTTACATCAGAATCTGCAGCACAGGAAAATTCTTCTCCCGGTGCAGGACCGGCTGCCATGCAATTTGTAGAAATCAGTGCCCCTGCAGCAACAATTAATAGAACCAGAATAAATTTCAATTTAGCCCTGTTCATAAAACACTCCTCTTTTTAAAAGTTAAATTAACAAACGCATTAACGCATTCCTCTACAAGAATATATGCTTTATCGCAAAAAAACAAAAATGTAAAACACCTACACTTTTTTTAAAACATATCATACATTTTCAGTTTCAGGGTGTCATTAAAAAAACAACCTATCTCTCATGGTAAGCAAATTTTGATTTTTGAAATATTCATATCAAAAATTCACTGATCAATCCAGTGAATTAAAAATTGAATTAGCATACTTATCGTTCATGTTTTTTTCAACTTATTAAACAGGCTGCGACCCCAAATCATTTCAATATCTGTCAACTTCAACAGAAGAGTTTGCAACAACTCTGATTGCAGCTGTTCCCTCCACCGGGCAGTTATGTTCACAGATACCACACCCGATACACCGTTCTTCCATGATATAAGGCTGTTTGAGTTCAATGGTATTCCCCTGTCTGTCAACAGCGCTGATTTGCTTAAACAGTATGGCTTTCTCTCCGGTCGGACAGTGTTCTTCACAAACCATACAGGGAGTTGCCGCTGCATAGGGAAGGCACCGGTTTTTATCAAAATATGCTTTGCCGATTACAAAGGAGTGCTTTTCTTCATGGGACAACTTTTCAAGCGCACCGGAAGGGCAGACCTGGGAGCAGAGCGTACAATTATATTCGCAGTATCCAACTCTTGGCACCAGTCGTGGTGTAAACATGCCTTCCACACCTTTTTCCAATATCAGTGGCTGCAATCCATTTTTAATACACACTTTCATACAGGCCCCGCACCGGATACAGGCAGCCATAAAATCATTTTCTTCAAGGGCACCTGGCGGTCTTATCACATCCGGGTGGTTCTGTTTTCCCGAAACATCTGTATAGGCAAGTGCCGGCAGTGTTATTCCGAGCAGACCGGATGCCAGGAACTGCCTCCGGCTGAAATCAATTTCTGCTCTGTCTCCGGGAACAGAAAACCGGAAGCTTGTGGTGGCATCCGGACAATATGAAAGACAGTCCATGCAGAGATTGCACTCTTCTTTCATCATCACTGCTTTTGCATTAAAGGCTTCCATTCTGCACGCTGTCATGCATTTTTCACAATACCTGCAGGAAAAAACCGGTACGCGGTTGAAAAATGAAACTCTGGAAACAAGTGCCAGCATGGCTCCTAAAGGGCAGAGATTGCGGCACCAGAAACGCTGGCTGAAAAATTCAAGGAGAAACACAATAACCAGTATGAGAAACGAAAAATAAACCAGATGGTAATAAGCTGAAGAAAACGGCAGAAAAACGGTTTTAATGAAATCGTACAGAGGTTCAATAATGCCTGACAGCCAGGCAGGGCCGTGGATATAAACCGTACCAAATGTATTGCTGACAACAGTGTGCATAAGCGGATCAACAGCAAATGTCATCCCTCTTACCAGCAGACAGAACGGATCAACAAAACCAATCCACTGCACCTTGCATACAGAAGATATCAGAACAGTCATAAGGATGATATATTTAAGATACCTGAAATTGATCTGCCTTGTTCCGGCATTGGGTACAAAGCGGTGAAAAATATCCAGCAGGGTGCCCATGGGGCATATCCAGCCGCAGAAAATCCGGCCGAAAACAAGGGTAATCAGAATAATTACAGCTGCCGGTAAAAAAAAGGTTGACCACTGAAAGATCCCGAGCATGGTACTCAGGGCAGCCAGGGGATCCAGCTGGAAAAAAAAGGTAACTGTCCAGCTGACTGTATCCTGGCCGGTATACTCTGTCCTTCTAAATAAAAACAGAAAAAAAAGGAGACATACCAGCTGACTGATTTTTCTCAGCTGCCTGAAAGATGTACGGTAATTCATTTAAACCGTCTGAATGCGACACTTGTCCAGGTCCATCTGGCCAAGCCCGGTTTCATATGCTGCAACGGTAGAATCAATGCGGGAGGGATCCAGGCCGAACAGTGTGGTGGCAAATGCGTCCGCTGCCACAGGATCAGTTGCAGCAATAATGATATCAAACGTTTTCACATCTGCCAGATTTCCACCCTGGGGACCATTTCTGGTTAATACTCTTGTTGCATCCACAATGGTCAGATCCGGTCTTATCACCTGATTTAAATCAGCCAGGTTCTGTGCAAGGTTGAAGTGAAGCCTGCCCCGCATACCGCCTATGACTCCCATAATATTTTTCAGGCCCAGGCTCAGGCGGGAAAAACCATGATGTTTTGCAACCGGAACATTGATGTAAGTGTCTGCCTCCAGTGCATCTTTGTAAAATTCCCACTTTTGAATATTTTTTCCATTTTTGATATGAACCGGGATAAATTTCCGGTCATCAATATATTCACACCGGACCTTTGAATGCTTCAGAGACTGAACAGCCTCTTTAATACCACTGCTGGCATAGCACCTGCGTCTGTCGTTACATGTCCGGTCAAACACTTTTACTCTGGAGGCACCGGCATCCAGTGCCAGTTTCACCACTGTTTTGACAACATCAGGATGGGTATTGGCAGCCTGGGCAACGGTTCGATCCCATCCAATATTTGGTTTTACCACCACTTTATCCCCTGGTTTCACAAAAACGGCCATGCCACCACACCTCTCAACCAGGTCCTGAACCATCTGCTCATACGCTTTTCCCGTGGCCACAAAAATGGATGGATGATCATCCTGTGCGGCATGGAGTGTTCCTGTGAGATTCAGAACAGGGATGCCGGCAAGTGCACCTGCTGACCACAGCGATATCTGTTTTAAAAATTTTCTCCTCTCCATGAGACCTTCTTTAAAAGATGCCATATAAAAAATGATTCAGGATTCAGGGCGGATGTCATCATAACTGGAAATGATAACACTCTTGGCACGCATTTCAGCCATGGCCTCAACAGTAGAATCCAATGCAACCCCCCGACAGAGGTCAGAAAGGAGCTGCACCTTGAAACCGGCTTTTATGGCATCCAGCACAGTAAACCTGACACAGAAATCAGTGGCCAGTCCATATACAATCAATTTTTTAATTCCCTCCTGCATCAGCAGGTTGTTCAGCCGGGTTTGATGATCACCGTCATCTGCAAAACCGGAATAGGAATCAAATTCTGGATTCATTCCCTTCTGGACAACATCTTCGAAGAGTGCATCTTTAATCATTATCTGTGCGCCTGCTGTTCCCTGTACACAGTGAACCGGCCACATGATCTGGGATCTGCCGTTCAACTCAATAACATCAAATGGTTCAGTATCTGGATTGTTCCGGCTGAAGCTCATATGATTTTGAGGATGCCAGTCCTGGGTGGCAAATATTTTTATGCCACTGGCGGCAAAAACTTGTGTAGCCTTGACAACCGCTTCAACATAAGCCTTGTCTGTTCCGGCAACTGCCAGGGAACCATTTTGATCTTCAATGAAATCCGCCTGAAAATCAACAAGCAATACAGCGGTTATATTCTGCTCTTCAACTGTTTGTATCATTATCTTCTCCCCCGGTGTATGATCCTGTTCTGCCAATCTGTTCAGCCATTTTCAGAAATTTCAGCCTGGCTGATTCATCAGAACCGATATTACCGGTTATATAGTGTTCAACGTTTTTAACACCACAGAAACCAAATGTTCCCTTCTTCTTTGTAATGCGTGCTGCCTTGTTCAGGCCCCGGCCTTCAAGAAGCTCCTCAGGATTATCAGCTGTGTTGAATATAATGATTTTTTTCAACTTAAGCATCGGAACAAACACACCTTCTGATGTCACATCATATGCCCACCCTTTTGATAATACGCGGTCGATCCACCCTTTTAAAATCGCTGGAGCTTCATTCCACCACACCGGATAAATCAATGCCAGCCCTTCTGCCTTGTCGACCTTTGCCTGTTCTGCCTTCACATCTTCCGGCAGCTCTCCCCCATCCATAAACTGATTAAAATCATTTCCAGCCATCACAGGATTGAATCCGGTGGCATACAGATCATTGACCTGGGCCACTGAACCCGATTCGGACAGCCCTTTTACAAAAGAGCGACAGACTGCATGATTATATGATGCCTGATTTGGATGAGCCAGTAATACATACCACTGCATATGAATCCTCTTTTATATTAAATATTAAATCATTTCGGGTTTAAAAAACGATAAAGAGTGTAAACCGGTAGTGAAAAGCCTTACAAACAGAACTGCTCATTTTTTCATCATTTTTACTCTCTATTTCTCTATTAAAATAGGAAGATTCAGTTAAGAGCATACTATAAATGACAAATTTTTTCCAAGTACGATTTTCACTCCATCACCTGAGTTTGATCTATAACTATAATAGGACAGGAGCTGCTGGCAAAAGTCAAGTTTATTTATTTAAACAATGATTCTGGCAAACAGATAACGGGAAGATTTAATTCCCCTGAACAAATACCTCATCGTCTTAAAATATACTGGTAAGTTCAATTATTTTCTGTTATAGATTTTTTATAAGATAGAATAAATATGCCATTAAAATCAGAAATCTTAATTTGATCTCAAATAGATGAATTAAAATCTAAAGTGGAGACAGCAAGTGGATTTTAATCCCTGCATGAAGCATAAACTGGTCAGAAAAACCGTTCGGGAATTCTGTGAATCCCATATTAAACCACATGTGGCATCACTTGACCGGGAGTCCAGATTTCCGTGGGAAATTATAAAAAAAATGCAGCCGCTCAATTTTTTTGGACTTCAGGTGCCAAGAGAATATGGTGGTGCACAGCTGGACACCATAAGCTATGCAATTGCAATTGAAGAAATTTCCCGTGTTTCTGCTGCACTGGGTCTCTGTGTAACCGTTCACAACAGTGTGGCTGCCTATCCGATATTACAGTTTGGAAACAAGAAGCAGATCAAACGGTTTATCCCTGACCTGGCATCAGGCAGAAGTATTGGTGCATTCTGCCTGACTGAAGCCAATGCCGGATCAGATGCCGGTGGTGTGGAAACCCATGCTGTAGAAACCAGTGATGGATTTGTCATCAACGGAACCAAAATATTTGTCACAAATGGCGGAGTGTGTTCAACTACACTGGTTTTTATCATTGCAAAAGATCGTAATAATAAGCAGTTGCCTGCTGTTTTTATTGTAGAAAAAGATCGACCCGGTTTTTCAGTTGGAGAAATTGAGGATCTCTGCGGGATGAGAGCCAATCCAGTCTCCTCTCTCTTTTTTGAAGACTGTAAAGTTCCCGGAGATAATCTTTTGGGGCGTCTGGGAGATGGCATTAAAATCGGGCTGAATGCCCTGGATACCGGCAGGATCGGTATTGCTGCCCAGGCACTGGGTATTGCCCAGGCTGCCTATGAAGATTCAGTAAGTTATGCCAAGGAGCGTCAGCAGTTTAACAAACCACTGTCAAAGTTTCAGACAATCCAGAATTATCTGGCAGATATGGCTACCCAGATTGATGCGTCCAGGTTGCTGCTTTACAGGGCTGCTGCTTTAAAGGAGAGTAACAAAACTTTTAGCGCGGAGTCTTCCATGGCAAAACTGCACTGCAGTCAGACAGCAAGGGATGTCACTGATATGGCAGTCCAGATCCATGGGGGATATGGCTACAGCAAAGAGTATGATGTGGAGAGGTATTTCCGGGATGCAAAAGTTACACAGATTTATGAAGGAACATCTGAGGTTCAGAAAATGGTGATTGCCCGTTCAATACTGGCACAGCCAAGCTGATATGAAACAGGTAAAAAAAATTATATAATACGATTTCAAATAAAATGTTGAAAATTATTGTTTGCATAAAACAGGTACCAATGGTTTCAGAGCTTCCCTGGAATGCCAGAACAGGCACCCTGAAAAGAGAACTTGCAGAAGGTATGATGGATCCTGCCAGCAAACGTGCAATGGAAGCTGCTCTTCATATAAAAAAAGAAAACAGTGCCCATATAACAGCAGTGACAATGGGGCCGGAAATGGCCAGGGAAGTGCTCCATGAAGCACAGGCCATGGGAGCGGATCACGGTGTTCTGTTGACAGACCGGAAAATGGCAGGGGCGGACACTTTTCTGACCAGTCATATTTTAGGTACGTTTATAAAAAAAAGACTAAAAGAGTTCCACCTCATCTTGTGCGGCTCACAGACCGCTGACAGTGAAACTGCCCAGGTCGGTCCCCAGCTTGCACAGTCACTTGATCTCCCGTCAGTCTGCTATGCAGATAAAATCAGTATATCAGAAAAAACACTTTATGTGGACCGCCATGTGGATGACCATTTTGAACAGCTTGAGATGACACTGCCAGGAGTGGTAACCATTGACCCATCGGGCTACCCGCCCAGGACAGTAGACATGTCAGGTATTCAGCTGGCATTTGAAAATGAGAAGATTACGATAATGAATGCCAGAGATCTGGGTCTTGATCAAAAATTCAATGCCCTGAAAGATTCTCCCACACGAATTATCACTGTATATTCACCATCCACTGAAAAACTGAGCCATGTTATGAAAGGATCGGTCAAAGAGATTGTGAATGAACTCTTTGACAACTATGGTAAAACCATCAGTGGAGCCATGGAAAAAGACCTGAAAACCCATGAACATGGTGATGACTAATGAAAAAAAACAATAAAGAAATATGGGTTTTCGGTGATTACAGAAACTACTTTCAGAATCGTGTGACGCTTCAGATTCTGGGGCGTGCAAATGACCTTGCTGCTAAAACCGGCGGAAAGGTTTGTGCTCTTGTATTTGGTTATCGTGTGGATGAATATGTGCGAGAGTATATTGCCCACGGAGCGCAAAAGGTATATGTGATGGATAACCGGCATTTAAAACACTATTCCGTGGAAAACTATACCTTCCTGATGACAGCAATGGCCAGAAAATATCAACCGGAAACCATACTGGTTGGTGCCACCCGGTTTGGACAGGAGTTTACTCCCAGGGTGGCGCAATGTTTAAAAACCGGCCTGACAGCAGACTGCATAGGCCTCGAGATAGATGAAAACGGCTGTTTGATCCAGATGGCTCCCTCTTTTGGAGGCAACCTGATTGCAAAAATTATCACCCCCCATACCCGTCCACAGATGGCTACCATAAGACCTGGCACTTTCCAGGAACTGGCTCATGATCACAATGCAAAAGGGAAAATTATTACCCTGCCGCTGCCGGAAGATCTCCCTGAAGAAAAGGTCAAGCTGGTTACATCAAGATATCGACCGGGTAAAAAACAGAAAATCGAAAATGCACGGATTGTGGTCTGCGGCGGCAGGGGAATGGGCAGTAAGAGAAAATTTAAAAAACTGTTTGATCTTGCAGGGTTGATGAACGCCCAGGTAGGTGCAACCCGGCCTGTTGTGTATTCAGACTGGGTGGGCCATGATGCCCTGGTGGGCCAGGCCGGAAAACATATTAAACCCCGGGTGCTTTTCTCCTTTGGTATCAGTGGGGCTATTCAACATACTGCTGCAGTTACAGGTGCTGATTTTATCATAGCTGTTAATAAAAACCCTGATGCCACTATGATGAAAATGGCAGATGTGGCTATTGTCGCCGATGCCAACCAGGTATGTTTTGGTATTATAAAGGCAGTGAAAAAAAAACTGAGAGATAAATAACCGCTCTTCAATACACAACTGCCAGATCATTTCAGAAAAAAACAGTCACAGGTCAACGTTCCGGAGCTGATATAAACATCAGGAGGAGAGTCTACTCTTAAGCCCTGAATGACGTATGGCAGCTTTGTTATTGTTAAATGCAGTTTGAAAAGCCATTGATGAACCAACAATTATAACGAGATTCTTCCCCCTGGTCATTGCAGTATACAGGAGGTTTCTCTGAAGCAGGGGGAAGTGAGCCCTTGTCAATGCAATGATGACAGCTGAATATTCACTGCCCTGGGATTTATGGACAGAGATGGCATAGGCAAGGGTAAGTTCATCAAGCTCAAGGGTATCATACTCTACAATACGATTGTCATAATTAACCATCACCCTGTTATCAGACTCCTTAATTTCGTGAACAATGCCTATATCCCCGTTAAACACATCTTTTTCATAATTGTTTTTAAGATGCATTACCTGATCGCCCTGTTTGAATATAAAATTTCCAGATTTTATGCCTCCTCTGGATTTATTCAATACCTTCTGGAGCTGGTGATTCAGGTTTATTGTTCCAGCCTCTCCCCTGTGCATTGGCGTTAACACCTGTATTTCATTAATATGCGGGAATGCTTCAGGTATCCTTTTTGAACACAGCTCAATAACAGTCTGCACGATTTTCTCAGGTCTTCTGTTCTCAATAAAATAAAATTCAGATAACTCATCAGATTCCATGGCATTTAATTGAGGCATTCTGCCATTTCGTATATCGTGGGCATGCAGCACAATGGGACTTTTCCTGGCCTGCCTGAATATTTTTGTCAGAGAAAACACTTTTATATTGCCAGATTCAATAATATCAGACAGCACATTGCCCGCCCCCACAGAAGGAAGTTGGAAAGTATCACCCACAATGATCAGTGTTGCTGTAACAGGCATTGCCTCCACAAGTCTGTACATCAGCATGGTATCCACCATTGAAGCTTCATCCACAATAAAAATATCAAGATCAAGAGGATTTGTATAATTTTTTTCAAAGGTATTACTTTCATGGTCAAATCCAAGAAGTTTATGCAGCGTAAATGCTTTTTTTCCGCTTACTTCTGACAGCCGTCTTGCAGCCCGTCCCGTAGGCGCACTTAATACTGTCTTTTGACCCAGCATCTGAAAAACTTCACACAACGCTCGTATTATTGTTGTTTTGCCTGTTCCTGGACCTCCTGTGATAACCACAATTTTTTCATTCAATACCTTGGTGATAACCTCTAATTGTTCCGAAGATAATTTAATGGCAAGTTTTGTCACTATTTTTTCAATTATTTCATCAGCGGTAAGCTTTTGATAGTTTACAGGCATCGATAAAACAACTTTCATTTTCGATGCAATACCGGATTCTGCCATATATAGCCTTGAAAGATAAATCTGTATTTCATCTGATTTTATCTCTTCTGTCTCTGATTCATCTGTATCGTATACGATTTTGATCTCATTGGAATCAGCCAGGTCCTCCAAAGCTGCTTCAAATTTTTCTGGTTCCACTCCTGATATTTTTGAACTTGATTCAAAAACCTGTTTTTTTAATCCATATACATGACCTTCAAGTTCTAAAGATAAAAGTGAGTAAATAAGGCATGCCTGAAGTCTTTTCATATGATCAGGTTTTATACCTGTATTGAGAGCAATTAAATCTGCTGTTCTAAATCCTATTTTCGGGATATCTCTTGCAAGACGATATGGATCATCCTGCAGAACATCCATGGCTCCGGACCCATAGGTTTGAAGAATTACACCAGCATTAACAACACCGGCTCCATTCTCCTGAAGAAAGTTCATCACCCTTCTAACTGCATGATGCTTGTTCCACGATTGCTCAATGAGCTTTTTTCTTGCTGAGCCTATTCCACGAATTTCTTTTAATTTTTCAGGTTCATTCTCTATTATTTCAAGTGTATTCTCTTTAAAATGATCAACTATTTTTTCAGCAATGGATTTATTAATCCCCTTAATCATACCGGAACCAAGATAGTGCCTTACTCCTGATACCGTTGCAGGTAAAACAATATTGTAATTTTCTATCTTAAACTGCTCTCCATATTTGGGATGGCTTACCCACTTCCCCGATATCTCAACTGTTTCTCCTTCAAATACGCCGGCAAGATATCCCACAATAGTAACGGGATCACTTACTTTTTTTACACGCAGCCTTGCTATGGAATAGTGGTTATCCGGATTTCGAAAGGTGAAGCGTTCTAAAATACCTTTTATGGTGATCATTTAAATTCTGAATTTACTCTGCAACTTCAAAGGCATTGGTAAACCCTTTTTCACTTATTTTTGCACTGAATCTGGCAGCATCATTAACATTGGTGAATCTGCCGATTCTTACCCGGTAAAAGATTCCCCTGTCATCTCTGTAAGTCACTATATGGGCATTCTGATAAGTTTTTGACAATTTATCTCTATATTTGATGGCATTGGTTTTTACTTTAAATGCACCCACCTGAACTGTAAAATTGCCTTTCCAGTAATCAACTGGTTTAAATGAGAGTGGTCTGCTTGTCTCTTTAGAGTATGACGATGCCTCTCCCAGTGCAGTAATTTTTACCTTTGCTGTACCGGATCGTACAATACCTATTTTCTGAGCACCTTTATAAGAGAGGTCAATAATCCTGCCACGAATAAAAGGACCACGATCATTAATTCTTACCACGATTTCACGATTATTTTCAAGATTATGGACTCTGACCCAGGTGTTTACAGGCAGGGTTTTATGGGCAGCTGTCATGGCATACATATTATAGGTTTCGCCATTGGAAGTTTTTCTGCCATGGAATTTACCTCCATACCATGATGCAATACCTGTCTGTACAAAACCGCCTGCACTTGCAAGGGGGAAGTACTGCACTCCTTTTATTTTATATGGTTTCTGGGTTCCTCTTTTTTTCCCATATGCCTGTGAAGGGCTTTTATAGGTTTTTGTCTCGCCGGGAGGAATATGACTTGACTCATATTGTGTATCCAAAACAGTCGAACATCCAAAAAAACTCAATAGTATTACCATCAGAAAATAACGGCTGAAGCTCTCAAATTTTATACTTTTCATAATAAAAACTGTTACATTTCAATATTAACTGAATCCTACATTACATTAATGCCACTTCCAGAGCACTGTTCATTTTATCCATAAAGTGAAACTCAATTGAATCCTTTATATAGGGAGGTATATCTTCCATATCTTTTTTATTCCACAGCGGCAGAATAACTTTTTTAATTCCTGCCCTGTGAGCGGCAATCACTTTCTCTTTTATCCCCCCCACAGGAAGAATCTCTCCTCTGAGGGTAATTTCTCCAGACATGGCAAGACGTTTTATTACACGTTTCCCTGTAATGATTGATACAAGACAAACCAGCATAGCCACACCTGCCGAAGGACCATCTTTGGGTATCGCACCCTCGGGAACATGGATATGAATATCATGTTTATCAAAAAACGACTCATCCAGATTCCACTGCTCTGCATTTGCTCTGATAAAACTTAAAGCTGTTCTGGCTGATTCTTTCATGACATCACCAAGATGACCTGTCAGCGTAAGGCCATTATTTCCTTTCATTGCCACAGCTTCAATAAACAGGATCTCTCCTCCGGAAGGTGTCCAGGCAAGTCCGATAACAACCCCTGTCTGTTTTATATTTAAAGCCATATCAGGCCTGTTGGGTGCAGGTCCTAAAATATGATTCAGGTCCTGCTGCTTTACAACAAAACATTTAACTTTGTTCTCTGCAATTTTACTTGCTACTCCTCGGCAGAGTGCTCCAATCTGTCTTTCAAGATTTCGCAGACCTGATTCCCTTGTATATCCTGAAATAATCTTTCGGACTGCACCGGGTGTAAACTTTATCTGTGTAGAGTTTAGACCATTGGCTTCCCTCTGTCTGGGAATAAGATATCGGGTTGCAATCTTTAACTTCTCGATCTCAGTGTATCCGTTTAATTCAAGAACTTCCATTCTGTCCTGCAGGGGTGCTGGTATGGTATGAAGCACATTTGCCGTTGTTAAAAAAATGATGTCTGAAAGATCAAAAGGGACATCAATATAGTGATCTGAAAAGGAGAAATTCTGTTCAGGATCAAGCACCTCAAGAAGAGCGGATGATGGATCACCATGGTATGAAGAACTTACCTTGTCTATTTCATCCAGCATAAATACAGGATTTTTTGTGCCGGCTTTTCTAAGACACTGGATAATTCTTCCTGGAAGTGCTCCAACATAAGTTCTTCTGTGTCCCCTTATTTCAGCTTCATCCCTTACACCACCTAATGAAATCCTTACAAACTGCCTTCCAAGTGCTGAGGCAATTGATCTGCCAAGGGATGTTTTCCCTGTGCCGGGAGGTCCTGCAAAACAGAGGATCGGACCCTTGGAGTCATTTTTTAATTTTCTGACCGCAAGATATTCAAGGATTCTTTTTTTAGGTTTTTCAAGGCCGTAATGGTCCCTGTTTAATATTTTTCTTGCTTTCTCAATATCAAGCCTGTCTTTAGAGCTTTCATTCCATGGCAGAGAAATGAGCCAGTCAAGATAACTGGAGGCAACCACATATTCAGAAGATGACGGATGCATCCGTGAAAGTCGCTGCAATTCACGATCCGCTTCTTTTTTTGCCTCTGCAGGCAATTTTTTTGCTTCAAGTTTTGCACGGTATTCCTTTACTTCAACACTCTCTTCATCTGCCTGGCCAAGCTCTTCTTTAATAGCCTTGAGCTGCTGTTGAAGATAGTATTCTCTCTGCCGTTTATCCATATCCTCTTTTACCTGGGTTTGAATTTTTGAACCCATTTCAAGAATTTCCAACTGATCATTGGCAAGGCGGGTCACTTTTTTCAACCGTTTATTGACATCAAGAAGCTCTAAAACCTTCTGTTTTTCACTTACAAGTGCATTTATTGTGAATGCCACCATGTCTGCCAGAACATTGGGTTCCTGCAAAGATTTCACCAGTTGAGCCATTTCTGAGGGAAGTCCAGGAGATAAGGCGATGATTTTTTCATACTGTTTGACAATATTGGCCATCAAAGCTCTGTTTTCTTTATTAACATTGCAGTTTCTACACTGGAGAATATCAATCTTCGCCTGTATATAGTGTCTGTTTTTAATAAATTTTTTAACTCTGAAACGATTAATTCCCTGGATTAAAAGCTGTGCCTTGTCATCCTTCATTTTAGACAGTTTTAAAATAGTAGCCACAGTGCCAATACGATAAAGGTCATCTGATGTGTGACGTGAATCAGCATCAGATTTTTTTGACAATAGCAGACCCAGCATTCTGTTTCCTGCCATTGCTTCATCAATAAGATTTATTGCGTCATGTTTCATTAATACCAGTGGTAAAACCATTTTGGGAAATAAATTGGTATCAACGATGGGAAGAATTGGAATAGTTTCTGGAATTTTATTCAGCACTGATTTATCTGCAGGATGTCTAATACTATCCATTTGTTTCAAGCTTCCTTCTGGAATCTATTTTCAAATATAATCTATGGAAACATTTTCTTCATTCTTGTTATTTGTCTCTGATATTTTTTCAAGGGAGAGCTCAAGAAATCCGTTTGAAAAACTGACTGATACGTTTTCCACATTAATCACCTTTGGCAGATATAAAACCCGTTCAAAATGACCGAACTGGATTTCAGCAAGTCTGTACTTAGGCGTCTTGTCAGGATGTTCATTGTTTCTTGTACCGCTTATTTTTACCGCTTTATCATTCACTTCAATAGTAATATCTTCTTTTCTGACACCGGAAATTGCAGCCTGAATGACTATTTGGCTCTTTGTTTCAAAAATATCCATCTGGGGTTTCCAGGTGCTTTGTGAAAAGCAGAACATGGGATTAACAGATTGAAATATTTCTCCAAAAGACTTCTCTTCTCCTGTATAAGTTCCAAGATTATCCCCGAACCTAATTTTGATATGCTTCATATATCACTCCTGAAGTACTATTAAATCAGAGTATCTGACATAATGAATACAAAATAACATTTGATCAGGAACTTGTAAAGTTTAATTAAAGCCTGTATCGAGGAGAGTGTGGATCAAAAACAGATGTGGAGAGTAACTATAAGGGCAGCGACAGTTCAACACTGCTTGATCATCCCGGCCACCGTCTGTATATGCTGTTTTTCCATCTGAGCTATAGAGAGAAATGCTTCTTTGATTTTATGGTCTGTCCCTTTATCTGCCATGGTACGGTATAGATCATATGCATGAATCTCAATACTCAATGCCATCTCCAAGAGAGCGATGCACGAATGACTGCCGCCTGCATCTAAAATGGCAATTGTATCTGAAAGGAGTTCTCCTCCTTCAAGAATTTCTCCTTTAAGGGATTCATAGAGCATATCAAAAGATCCGGTATCATCATTTTTCCAGTATTGATAAATCATTTCTGCATGAACAATTTCAGCTTTTGCCAGTTGTTCAACTGACTCTGCATAACTTTTGTCTGCATGACGTTCCAGCATATATTCATAAAAGCGCTGTGCTGCTTTTTCCATATCCATTGCCTGATACATCAGCTCTTTTTGAGACGCTTTCTGATCAAATAATGCTATTTTAGGAACATCTTTTAATACATGCCCTTCCCATGCCAGAAATCCACCAGAAACATTGTAAATCTTCTTTAACGGTTTGCTGCTTTGCAATGCTATAATGGAGGCTGCCCTGGATCTTACACCGCTCCGGCAGTAAAAAAAGACTTCCCGGTCAACAGGAAGTTCACCCACTCTGTTCTCCAGGCTGTCCAGAGGAATCAGGCCTGCTCCTGGTATATGACCATTTTTATACTCCTGTTCCTGGCGTACATCAATTACCATGTAATCGTGTTCTCTTCTTTCCAGCATATAACTCTTTAATACTTCCGGAGCAATATTAATAATAGTTTTATTATCCATTGACCTCCCTCTTAATTCTCTGCAGCTGATGCCTATGAGATCTTTGCAAGATACCCATTTCTTTCTGTTTTGATTGAAACAGTCTACCATAATTTATGGAACAATAAAATTGAATTTCCAAATTCAAAATATGTCCGGGATTTCAGCCCGTGACAGATTAACTGCCAGATGATTCAAAATAAAATTGATTGAAATGAATATCACGGAGTGATAAATGCTGGAGAGGTAAATACATAAAATAACTATTCATGGAAAATAATATGACTCAAAACAGAAACAGGGTGGCACTCGTTACAGGAGCAGGAAAAGGGATTGGAAAAGCAATAGCCGTTGAACTTGCAAGGCATGGTATATTTGTCTATATAAACTATCTGTCTGATAGAGTATCTGCTGAAAAAACACTTCAGGATATACAAAGCAGCAACCATAACGCCAGCCTTCTCCAGTTTGATATCACAAATCAGGATGAAGCCCTGAAATCAGTAAACACAATTATCAACCGGAAAGGGAGAGTTGATATCCTTGTTAACAATGCAGGTTTAAGAGATGATAAATTATTAGTAATGATGAAAAAAGATGCCTGGCAGAGAGTCATTGACACCAATTTAACCAGTTTTTACAATTTAACCAAACCAGTGGTAAAAAATATGCTGAAAAACAGATTCGGCAGAATTGTTAATATAACATCAACGGCAGGTGAAATGGGAAATCAAGGCCAGGTAAATTATTCTGCATCCAAAGCCGGCCTCATCGGTGCAACAAAGGCCCTTGCAAGGGAGATTGGAAAAAGAAATATAACAGTGAATGCCGTCTCTCCAGGATTTATTGAAACCAGCATGCTGGAGGGGATGGATAAAAGCGAAATTGCTAAAACAATACCAGCGGGCAGGCTTGGCAGGCCCGATGAGATAGCGCATGCTGTTGCTTTTCTCTGTTCTGATAAAGCTTCCTACATCAATGGACAGGTCATAGGAGTTAACGGCGGCCTTATTTAAATCCCGTACAGAGAAAAAGAAAATCAAATGATAACTCATAAAAACATTATCCGGTTTCCGGTTAAATATTTTCCTGCGCTTGCCAGTGGACTTTTTCTCACTTTATCTTTTCCAGATACCGGCATTTCATGGCTGATCTTTATATCTCTGATGCCCCTGCTGATATCAATCCACTCCATGACCGGCAAAGAGGCATTTTATGCCGGATTTATAACAGGAGTTTTCCACTTTCTCACTCTTTTATACTGGATAGTTCCAACTATTGCAGTATATGGAGGTCTCAACCAGATTCTTTCCATAAGTGTACTTTTACTTTTATCTTTTTATCTCTCTCTCTATCCAGCACTCTTTGCCCTTATTTTAAAAAAACTTGGATTTAAAGATTTTTGCCGAAAAAAAACTATTTTAACATCATTGACACGCACAGGCCGGATAACTCTCTCTTTTCTTCCCATACTGGCAGCATGTCTCTGGAGCGGTCTTGAATTTATAAGAACCTATGCATTGACGGGTTTTGGCTGGGGCATCCTTGGATACAGCCAGTACAACAATTTAGTATTCATACAGCTTGCTGATTTAACAGGAGTTTACGGAATATCATTTTTAATCGTTCTTATCAATTGCACCTTTGCTCTCCTCTGGATCAACTTTAAACAAAAAGTGAAAACACTCTATATGATTCCTGTTATCTGTACGATTGTTCTCACTGCCGGCTGCTGCATTTATGGGGGTATAAGAATACAGAGCATAGGAAACCAGATTACAGAAGCTGAAAAAACAAAAACAGCCATTATCCAGGGGAATATTAAGCAAAATTTAAAATGGAGTGCTGAATTTAAACAGAATACAATTGAAAAATATATCCAGCTTACAAAAAGCCAGACAACCCATAAACCTGATCTTGTGGTGTGGCCTGAAACTGCTCTGCCATTCTATTACCGGTTTGACAGAAGATTGTCAGCCCATGTTGATTCATGCATCAAATTATCAAAGACAGATTTTCTTATAGGAAGCCCTGCATTTGAACATGACAGGAAAGACATCAGATATTACAACAGGGCATATATGCTGGACCGGACTGCAAATATTACAGGGACCTATGATAAACACCACCTGGTACCTTTTGGAGAATATGTTCCCTTTGGAAATTATCTCACTTTTCTGGGAAAGCTTACTGCCCAGGCCGGTAATTTCTCTCCTGGCAGACAACCCTTTATGCCACTTGAGTTCAACAGCCATCATCTGACAGCCAAAGGGAAAACAGGAGTGCTTATCTGCTTTGAAATCCTGTTTCCTGCTATTGCTTCAAAATTTGTTAAAAATGGAGCTCATATACTGACAACAATAACAAACGATGCCTGGTTTGGATACAGTTCCGCTGCAATGCAGCACTTTTCAATTGCCGTGTTCAGAGCGGTTGAAAACCGGAGAACTGTCATAAGGGCTGCAAATACCGGTGTATCAGGGTTTATTGACCCCGTGGGAACCGTCATTAAGGCTACCCCGCTATTCACAGATATCGCCATTACACATAATGTCCCGGTTTTAACCGGTATCAGTTTTTATACAAAATATGGCGATCTCTTTGCCATCAGTTCAATTCTTGCAATCTGCATCGTTTTTATGTTAAAAAGATTTTGTAAAAAAACCAGGAGAAAATAAAATGAGTACAGAATTAAAACAGAATATTCAGACCATCCATTCCACTGCCGATAAACTCAGGGAGTATCTTTGACCTGCCTGTAAAGCAGAGACGTCTCCGCGAACTCGAACACATCATTTCACAAAAAGATTTCTGGGATAACGCTGACAAGGCAACTGCTCTTTTAAAAGAGAGAACAAATATCTCCAACCTTATTGAAGAGCTGAAAAATATCTGTAGAGAGATTGAAGACGCAGAAATTTTACTTGATATGGCCCTTGAAGAGTCAGATAAAGAGAGTATTGAAGAAGTGGCAGCTCTTTTATCACTGATTGAAAAAAGAATAAAAACATTTTCACTCCAGATAACCCTGAATGGTGAAGATGACAGCAAAGATGCCCTGGTTTCCATTAATGCGGGTGCAGGTGGAACAGACTCCCAGGACTGGGCTGAAATGCTTTTCCGGATGTACAGAAGATGGACTGATAAAAAAGGTTATAAAATAAAAATTATTGATTACCAGCCAGGAGATGAAGCTGGTATTAAAAGCGTAACAATAAGTGTTTCAGGAGAAAACTGCTATGGGTTTCTGAAGGCTGAATCAGGAGTTCATCGTCTTGTCAGGATATCTCCTTATAATGCCAGTGGGAAACGTCACACCTCATTTGCCTCTGTCTTTGTTTATCCTGAAATAAAGGATGAGATCAAGATCCATGTTGATGAATCAGAGTTGAGAATTGATGTCTACAGGGCAAGTGGGGCAGGAGGACAGCATGTCAACAAAACAAGCTCGGCTGTAAGAATCACCCATCTCCCCACTGGAGTAGTTGCACAGAGCCAGCAGGAGTCTTCCCAGCACCGTAACAAAGAGATAGCTTTACATGTTCTCAAGTCACGACTGTACCAGATTGAAAAAGAGAAACAGGAAAAAAAGATGCAGACCCTTCATGACGGCAAGGATGAAATTGCCTGGGGTTCACAGATAAGATCATACGTGCTTCATCCATATCAAATGGTTAAAGACCACCGGACCAATCTTGAAATAGGTGATGTTGAAAAGGTTCTCAATGGAGATCTTGATAAATTTATAGAAGGGGTTCTGCTTTCATAAACAGATGAGATATCAAATATAATCTAATAACCTCTACAGCTGGATTTGAAATCTGGTGCTGAATCAAATTCAGACATGTCTGCTTGATCACATCAGAGTGCATCCCGGGTGTGAAGACATTCAAGGAAAATGTGAAAACTGACGATTACCAGAAAACTATTGCTGATATACGCTATTGCATCCCGGTTCTTGAAAAAATTGTAAATCATTCAGAACTTCTGGCACATCTGCCGGAATCTGAGCGTATTGCGCTTATTACTGCAGCCGGGAAAATATCCAGACCAGATAAAGCTGAGATAAAAAAACGTAATAAGGATAAAAAGCAGCAGAAACGTAAGGCGATTATTGCAAAAGAAAAAAGAATGAGAGCTGCCACGGGTATCCGCAAAGCAAGGCAGAAAAATATTTTCACGTCCCCCTTGCAGATACCTTTACAGTCAGATAAATGGAGTAAAATTGAGAGTGCACAGCATCTGATAACACCTCGCAACTGCTATGTATGCAAAGCTGAATTTACAAAACTGCACCACTTTTATGACACCATGTGCCCCGAATGTGCGCAATTTAATTATGAGAAACGCTTTCAGACAGCTTCTTTAAAAGGAGATGTGGCATTAATTACAGGCTCCAGGCTTAAAATAGGATATCAGGCAGCTTTAATGATGCTCAGAGCAGGGGCAGATGTCATTGGGACCACAAGATTTCCAAAGGATTCTGCCCTCCGTTTTTCCAAAGAGTCTGATTTTGATGACTGGAAGCATAGACTGCATATTTTCGGATTGGATCTTCGTCATACGCCGAGTGTGGAGATTTTTACAGATTTTATAAGAGGTCATTATAAACGCCTGGATATTCTCATCAACAATGCAGCCCAGACTGTACGCAGACCTCCTGGATTCTATGCACACCTTATGCAGAACGAGGCAAAACCTCTGGAGCTGTTTCCGGCTGATGTTCAAACTTTGTTGAAAAAACACCAGGTGTGTGTGATGCAGTTAGCGAACAGGGATAATAAAAATACCATGGCCGGGCAGAATATCGGCAGAGAAAAAGCGCTGCCTGTAACATGGAACGGCACTGTTCCCGGTGTTGGGCTGCGTATGTCAGCCAGACTCTCCCAGATACCCTATTCCCATGATAACGCCATTGACACACCGAAACTTTTTCCTGCACAGCAGTTTGATGCAGACCTGCAGCAGGTTGATCTTAGAAAAACAAACTCATGGCGTCTCCGCCTTGGAGAAATAGAGACATCTGAAATGCTGGAAATACAGCTGGTAAACTCTGTAGCGCCATTCATTCTGTGTAACAGGCTTGCGGAATTAATGAAAGAAGAGCAGACAGGCCGGAAACATATTGTGAACGTTTCAGCCATGGAGGGGAAATTCCTGCGGTTTAAAAAAGGAAGCCGCCACCCCCATACAAACATGGCAAAAGCGTCTTTGAATATGTTAACCCACACAGCAGCAAGTGGTCTTGCCAGATACGGTATTTTCATGAACAGCGTTGACACAGGCTGGGTAACAGATGAAGATCCAGCTATCCTGGCAAAAAAAAAGGAGGAGTGCCATGATTTTCAACCACCCCTTGATATTGTGGATGGCGCGGCAAGAATCTGTGATCCTTTTTTCCACGGTATTTTAACGGGAAAACATTGGTGTGGAAAATTCCTGAAAGATTATTTTCCCATTGACTGGTAATGATTTTCAGCGATAGGGTTCAGGATCAATTGAAAACCGTTTCATGATCTGCTGCAATGCCTGCCGGTCCATGTGGCACTGTTTTGCAGCCTGGGTGATATTCCCTTTGGCCATGGAGAGTTTTGCGCCGATATAGTCATGATTAAATCCATGAAGCAGTTTCTCTTTAGCCTCTTTATACGGCAATGAAGAGAGATTGTCGCTATAGACTCCTTCAAGCCCACCCTTTTTTTTCGTATCTTCCAAAGGAATATCTGAAAGCGTAATATTTTTATCTTTTGAATATAAAATTCCCTGGACAATAATATTTTCAAGTTCCCTTACATTTCCCGGCCACGGGTGTTTCATCAACAGGTCCATTGCATCTTCGGAAATCGTTTTTATTTTTTTGTTTAATTTCCTGCAGTGCTTTGCAACAAGATGGTTTGCTAAAACAGAAATATCGGTTATTCTTTCTCTCAAAGATGGGAGTTTGATCGGGAGCACGCTCAGCCTGTAGAAAAAATCCTGCCTGAATTCATGATCAGCAATTTTCCGCTCCAGATCAGAGTTAGTGGATGCTATGATCCGTACATCCACTTTTTTAACTTTTGTATCACCAAGGGGTTTAATCTCTTTTTCCTGAAGTACTCTGAGAAGTTTTGTCTGTATGGACAATCCTATATCACCTATTTCATCAAGAAAAATGGTTCCTTTATCAGCTTCCTGGAATAATCCCTGCTTATCGCGGGAGGCATTGGTAAAAGCACCTTTTTTATATCCAAACAATTCACTCTCCAGTATATGTTCCGGAATGGTCGGACAGTTTATGGGGATAAACGGTTCATTTTTTCTGGGACTCAAAGCATGTATGGATCTTGCTGTCAAATCTTTTCCAGTCCCTGATTCCCCTGTGATCAGTACCGTTATATCACTTGATGCCACCATGTTAATCTGGTCAAATACCTTCTGCATGGGTTCACTTTTACCTATCAGATCACACACGCCTGATATATTGTTCTTTAGAAGCCGCCTGTTTTCCTTAAGCAGAAGACTTCTCTCCAGTGCTTTCTGAATTTTAAAAATTATCTCACTCTGTTCAAAGGGTTTGGGAATAAAATCATAAGCGCCTTTCTTAATTGCCTTTACAGCAGAATCAATATTACCAAATGCCGTCAACATCACCACTGTCAGGTCAGGATAGCTGGACTGGAGATATTCAAGAAGCTCAAAGCCATCCATACCCGGCATTCTTATATCACAGATTACAAGATCAAAATCTTCCTGTTCAAGAATGGATATTGCCATTTTTGCTGAAAAAGCGGACATAACCCTGCAATCTATTTCAGGCTCCAGAGTTCTCTGCAAAAGGCTTGTCATATCTTTTTCATCATCAACTGCAAGTATATTGGCCTTCATACGATTATCCTTTATCTGCCGGCAGTGCTATGGTAAAAACAGATCCCTTGTTTTTTTTGCTTTCCACACGGATACTGCCCTGGTGTCGTTTAATAATACCATATCCGACAGACAGACCAAGACCTGTTCCCTTGCCAACTGGTTTTGTTGTAAAAAACGGATCAAAAATTTTAGATAAGTTTGTCTGTTCAATACCTTTTCCATCATCTTTCACAATAATCCTGACAGTCTCCTCATCTTTTATCTCTGTGGTAATCTCAATATTACCTTTTCCAGCCACAGCATGGCTGGCGTTTATTAACAGATTTACCATGACCTGGGCAATCTCCTGCTCATTGCCCAGAATAGTAAGTCTGTTTTCTCTATCAGGATTAAATATTAAATTAATATTTCTGAAATCTGAATTATTCTGTAAAAATTTGATAACACCATCCACTGTCTTGTTAATATCAATTACAGACAT
The DNA here is from genome assembly GCA_964636495.1 of uncultured Desulfobacula sp. Classification (GTDB taxonomy): domain Bacteria; phylum Desulfobacterota; class Desulfobacteria; order Desulfobacterales; family Desulfobacteraceae; genus Desulfobacula. Next base: position 41,580 of record CAZWSL010000019.1, read on the forward strand.
TCTGGAAGAGCCTTTTCTCGCAAACGCAAGAAGATCCGATACAACTACTTTACAATTTTTCACATGTTTTTCTATAATTTTCAGATCCTCCTGAAAATCAGATGAATCTTTAAGCAGTAATTGTGTATACCCGAGAATAATGCCAAGAGGGTTATTGATTTCATGGGCAACTCCTGCTGACAATTCCCCTATGGCGGCGAGTTTGTCTGTCTGGGCAATCTGCCGCTCCATCTGTCTTTTTTCATTTATATTCTTGATGATAAAATGAAATAATTTTGCACACCCGAATGCACCGTAGTCAACACCTCCGGTCATCAGAACAAGCAGGGATGTATTATCCGGTCTTAAAAATTCTGCCTCTTCATTTAATATATATTCATGCTCAATAATTTTATTACTGATTTTTTCCCATTCAGATGAATTTGCAAAAAAATTGCCGATTGCCATATTATTCATTGTCATTGCATCCTGGCTGTAACCGGTAAGAAGCATGCCTGCCTGGTTTGTCTCCATTATTTTAAATTCACTGTCTGTCACAATGATGGTATCAAGAGACTGTTCAAATATTCTTCGACATTTATGTTCACTGCTCGTTAACATTTCTGTTCTCTCAACCACCTTGTTTTCAAGTGTCTGATTCAAATCAACAAGTTTAATATGAGTATCTTCCAGTTTTTTTCTTCCTGAAAGAATTTTTTCATTAATCTTCCAGTTCTGATTGAAAAAAAGAGTTATAAGCCCTACAAGCATGAAGGATGCCGTATTGATACTGCCGGTATAGGGACTGATATTATACCATACATCAGCATTATGACTGAGAACTAAAAACTGCTTTAAAATATGACCAAAAGAGCGGGAGAGAGCAAAAATTGAAAATCCGCTGCTTATCCATAACAGATAGAGGAAAACAGCATTGTCAGGATCGAGACCCCTTAACAATTTAGCTTTGTAAAGACACATGAGAGCAATAATCATCATGGCAATGGAGCCTAAAATATCTATAGCCAGAATAGGGATTGAAGAGGCAATCATCTGCTGTTCACTGATGTCTGTTTCTGATGTTCGTCCACAAGGCTTGAAATTCCTCTATAAAGGAGAAGCATGGCTGGCACACAGAGTAAGTGATCCAGTTTTAAAACATAATATGCAAATCCCAGAAGCTGTGAATCATTTAAAGCGATTATATCCAGGGTCCAGAGGGAGAGATTTTCTATTCTGACTGCATGGATCTGATTATCAAGAAAATGAGCTGCAATCGTGTCTATATTCCAGAGCGTGAAAAAAAATGCTGAGTATTGAATCAGGCGCCACCCTTTATGGACATTTAAATTTTTTCCTGAAATCGTTAAAATCAGAGTCACCATGGAAAAGAGGAAAAAAAAATGACCTGCCTGGTGGGTAATAATTCCTTCAGCACTGGCATGCAATTGGGTGGCTGAGCATTGAGCAGGCAATAAAAACAGGACTGCAGATATCAGAACCAGACAGGATTTATATGAAATCAGTATATGATACAATCTATTTGCCGGCATATCGTTTTTTAACAACCATTTTTAATAAAGCATAAACGATGAATGAAAGTATAATGGAGATCACAAACCAGAAAAACGAGCTGACATTCATTTGAAAAGAAGATCCTATGGAAAAAGAAAAAACCCATTTGTCTCCAAATCTATCCTGTAGAGTCTGGGGGGTGTATACTGTTGTCACATATGTGACCATGAATAGAATGGGTATAACATTGGTAATAAAATTTTTTAACAACCCTTCAAAAAAATAGTCATAATAAACCTTGTTCAATTCAGCTTTATCAATATTTCTGGCCATTCTCTTACCTTTTTCCCTGTCAGGCTGTTTCATGGCCTCTTCCCGTACTTCCTGCCAGTGTTCAAACTCTTTTTTCAGTCTAATATATCTTTTTGTAACATAAAAACGTGATATAACTCTTGTCAGGCAGACAATGAGGAATGCCAGCAGAAATATAACAAATCCAGGGCCTAAAAACTCAAGGGGGGAAAAAACAGTATCCATAATAATGACACATTTGTTTAAAAAAAATAAAACAATTTCCCAAATTCTATCCAGAAAACTATCCATCAAGTGATCCTTAAAACTATCCTTAAAACTATCCTTAAAAACCATACAGACTGGTATGCAGTCCCAATTATCTGTGCTACAATATTCTTTGAAGTATATGATTATTTGTCTATAAATTCAAGGCGTATAGTGATCAGCCTGTAAAAAGATCTTTAAAAATAATATCATCCGCCTCTATACACCTTTTTTTTAACTGCCTGAATTTTTCGATGAGAATATGGCCATCCATGGTCAATTTCGTACCGGTCTGCTTATCAGCGTGAACAACCGGTTTTCCAAAATTTTTCTCAGTGGTTTGAATTTTACTCCAGGCTGTCTTATAGGACATATTCATCTCTTTTGCTGTTTTATTGATCGAACCTGTCCTTATAATGGACTCCAGTATCTGCATTCTTCCGTTTCCCATGATAATGCCGCCTTCTTCATTAACAATTACCAGGGTTGATCTTAATTTCATTTTATATCCTTAAAAAAAATTATTTGCTTGACCTTATGTTGATTTTAACATAAGGTCAAGCAAATAATAATTTTTAAGAAGAGCAAGCACATAATGGACAATTTGGAAACCCTGCTCAAAGGATCGGCAAAAGTTCACGGACACATATGTCCCGGCCAGGTGGTCGGAGTCAGAATGGCAATGCTGGGCTGTGAGCTGATAGGGCTTGATAACCCGGCAGAGATGCCCCAGATAAAGAAAATCATTGTATATGTGGAGATGGACAGATGTGCGACAGATGCCATATCGTTTGTAACCGGCGTAAGACTTGGAAGACGTTCTTTAAAATTTATAGATAACGGTATAATGGCAGCAACATTTGTCAATATTGAAACAGGAAAAGCATTTCGAATTGCTTCAACAGAAGAGTCAAGAAATCTTGCGGAAAAATATGCTCCTGATATTGCAGATAAAAGAGAACAGCAGCTTGAAGCCTATAAAAAAATGAGCCAGGATGAGCTTTTCACAATTGAAGAAGTAACTGTGGATATTCCTGCCAGTGATATGCCCGGTCCCACCCGGTTTAAAGCGGTATGCGCAAAATGCAGCACCACGGTAAGAGATAAGCGTGAAGTTCTTAAAAACAGTAAAATTCTATGCCGGTCATGCGCCCATGGAGCATATTATCAAATTATAACAGACAGAGGATAAAAAATGTGTACAAAGACAATACCCGTTGAAAGTGCGATTGGTACAACTATTGCCCACGATATGACCCAGATAATACCCGGCAAATCCAAAGGTCCGCTCTTTAAAAAAGGGCACAAAGTAAAAGCAGGTGACATATGCAAGCTGATGCGCATGGGTAAGAACAATCTATATGTCCTTGACCTTGACGAAAACCAGGTTCATGAAGATGATGCCGTGTTTGAACTTGCATCTGCACTCGCAGGACCGGGAGTCACTTTTTCCGGAACACCCAGTGAAGGGAAACTTGAACTGAAAGCTGACTATCCAGGCCTCTTGAAAGTCAATGCTGAAGCATTAATCACTTTTAATATGGTTGATGATGTCATGTGTGCAGGTATCCACAATCATACATGCCTGAATAAAAACCAAAGCATCGCGGCAACACGGGCCATTCCCCTGATAATTGAAAAAAAAGATCTGGAAAAAGCAGTCCAGATTGCAAGGGACAACTATCCGATTTTTTCCGTTACAATGTTCAACCCCCTGAAAATAAGACTGATTATCACAGGAGATGAAGTATATAAAGGACTTATAAAAGACCGGTTCAAAGATATTGTAGAAAAAAAAGCGAGTGCGCTCGGTGCAACCATAGAGGAATCGGTTATTCTTCCGGACAATGAAAATATGATAAAAAATCAGATCAATGACTATCTTGAAAAAGATACGGATCTTATTATTACAACAGGAGGAATGTCTGTTGATCCGGATGATGTAACAAAGGCAGGTATTGAAAAATCAGGATTCAATGAAATTTATTACTCTTCAGCTGTGCTGCCCGGAGCAATGTTTCTGCTGGGGTACAATAAAAACACATCTATCATGGGTCTTCCCGCATGTGGCCTCTATCATGACATCACTATTTTTGACCTGATTTTCCCGAGACTTATGGCAGGAGAGAGACCCGGGAAAAGAGATCTGGCTGAATTGTGTATTGGAGGATTGTGCCATAACTGCAAACCCTGCCGCTTTCCCATCTGTCCCTTTGGTAAAGCTGGATAAGACTGGTCCCGGAGCCCGGTGGCTTTAGACGTCGAAAATCCGCATCAGCCGCAGACCAGTTGAATAGTAAATGGTTTACTGGTCTGCATAAACCTGTCAGCTGTTTTCTGATATGACTCTATTGCATCTGCATTCAGTAGTCAATTCTGTAGGAATATTCAGGATTGCTGTGCAGTGACCAGTAAGCATCCTGCAGAGTCTTTGTAATCAAACCGGTTTTACCATTTCCTATAATTTGATCATCAATCTTTGTAATCGGTATAATGCCTCCAGCAGTACTTGTTACAAACGCCTCGTCTGCGGAACGAAAATATTTTGGAGATAACTTGCCCAGGACAGTTTCGTATCCAGATTCCTTTGCCAGCTCTAATGCTGTTTTACGAGTTATCCCCTCCAGTACGCCACTTCCAGCAGTTGTGACCACCGAATCTTTAACTGCAAAAATATTAAATCCAGGCCCTTCGAGAATATTGCCCTGCGAATCAACTACTGCAGCAGTCTCGCCACCTCTGTCATAAGCCTCAAACAACCCCATGACCAGATCAAGCCAGTGATAATTTTTTACGGCCGGATCTACTGATTCCGCTGGTATTCTCTGTTTTTTACTCACAACCAGATGTAGTCCATTTTGAGGTTCTGTAATCCAAACAAAGGGGATAGCAAAAGCAAAAAATTGGTTGGTGCATGTTCTTGGGTCTCGTGAGCCGGGTTCAGGTAACCCCCTTGTTGTAATCATTTCAACATATGCTTCCCGCAAACCAGAGACCTTTACACACCTGTTCAAAATCAAATGCAACTCTTTGCGTGAATAGGGAATAGACATGCGTAGCTTTTTCATACTGGAAAAGAAGCGTTCCAAGTGATCTTCAAGTCGAAATAACCTGCCATTCCAGACGTGTACGACATCGTAAGTTGCATCGGAATGCAGGAATCCCCAATCGAGTAAAGATATATTAGCTTCAGAAATTGGAACAATCTCAGCATTGATGTAGGCAGAGCCTTTTGAGAAGTCAGTCATACTTGTAACTCCTTGATTATGCAGCACCAGTATCACCTGTGAATTCCGGTGTCCTGCACTTGCGGGTTTCGATAAACGGGCATCGCCCGCGCACCACTAGAAAAGACAGTCCCTTGCGGTTGAAAACTTCCCGCAGCGTATGCCTGATGGCCTTCACATCAAAGGCATCCAGCGTATGAACACTATCAATACCCATAGCTGCGGCCAATTGTTCCGGGTAAATCGATCGGACCGGCTCCCCCATGGCTGTTGCACCGGCCCCGGTGCGATTCTGGAAACCGGTCAGGGCCACGGTCTCGTTGTCCATAACCGCCACAACGATATCGGCCTGATGATGGGCGGCGTTAATCAGCCCGTTAATGGCAGTATGAAAAAAAACAGAATCGCCCGCCACTGCCAGGATTTTATTTTTAACACCGCTGCGCCACAACCCGCAGGCAATACCGATGCTTGAGCCCATCGAAAATTTCACATCCAGCATCTCAAAAGGCAGATTGTTGAGCCTGACCAGGCAGCCGGTCTCCCCGACCACTATCGGCCTGGTAATCTGCTCTTCACGGATCAATCCCTGCAAGGCACTGAAAAAAGGGGTATAGGAGCAGCCGTCGCCGAATGACTGGCGGCTCGGATAGGTTCGCGACGGCACCGGTACTTCATCAGCCGGCTGCCCGAGTTCTTCAGCCAGCAGGGTTGCAATTTTCCCAGGGTGAATGTCCCCCTCCCAGGGCACGTGACCGGTAGTCTTGCCATATATTTTCACTTTCAATCCACGGCGCTGAGCCAGTGACCGGATCTGATTTTCGAGAAAAGGTTCAACTTCCTCGATGACATATACGCGGTCAATACTGGACAGAAAATCGCTGATCTGCTCTTCGGGAATCGGAAACAGGATGCCCAGTTCCAGTATGCTGAGATCGGCATAAGCTGTGAATTGCTTTAGCCGGGCGGCCATGTGACCGCCGGCAATGATGCCCTGGCGGCCGTTAATCTGGTTGTGGTTGAAGGCGCGATACTGCTGGTGCTCGAACAGGCCGGCGATTTGTTTAAGCTTCTTGTGCAGCGCAGCGTGATCCTCGACAACAAGTGCGGGCAGAGCTGACCAGCGCAATGCACGGTTAAACTCGGCAGGAGTTGCGGCAGCCGGGGGATGTAGGGCAACGGATGCGGTGTCGGTGGTATAATCTGCCACAAATCTGACCATGACCGGAAGGCGGCAGGTCTCGGACAACCGGAAGGCTTGGCGAGTCATTTCATACCCTTGCTGCGGTGATGCCGGCTCCAAAACCGGAATTTCAGCAAAGGCCCCCAGAATCCGGCTGTCCTGCTCGTTCTGCGATCCATAGGAACCCGGATCATCACCAGCCAGAATTACCATTCCTCCGCCGGTTCCGGTCAGGTTGACGGTCATCAGCGGATCCAGTATGTGGTTAATGCCGACATGCTTGGCAGCTACCACCGAACGGCAGCCGGACAGCGAGCAACCCAGGGCTACCTCGAACGCCACTTTCTCGCAGCTGGACCACTCCACGTAAAGATCAGCCGAGACCGCAAGATCGATCATTTTTTCGACGATCCCGGTCACCGGCCCTCCTGGATAAGAGGTTGCCACCCGGACCCCTGAGTCGATCACTGCCCTTGCGATGCTCTCACTGCCGGAAAGCATTCTTTGATTGACGCAGTGTTTTTCAATCATTGCCTTTTCATTCTCCTTATCGGTCATTTCTTCTCCTGTGCTACAGGCTGATTGACAAGATTTTTTCAATCTCTTTTACATTCAGCAACATTTTTTAATAAAAAAGTTGAAAAACCCCTTTGATTTTTAAAATAGCTCCGCCTTTTTGCTTACACTGGGAAGATAAAAGCAAAATCAGACTATCTGATATTACATGAAACAGGTGTTAATGCAACTGAATATGGAAAAAATTTAAATCTGCAAAGCGTGTACTTGAAACTGATGATACCAGCACAGATACCAACGAAAAATATCCCAAGAAAACAATGCATTAGCTCTGAATATGATATCTTTTCCCAGATCCGATAAAATCCGGATTTTTTGCAGGGCTTTGAACGGATCTATATCCAAGGGCAGGACAGATATGATTGACGGGGATATATGCACGGATAACGATGCAAGACACCTTAAAAAAACAGGAATTCCGGCAAAACAGGTCCATGCAGGCAAGTCTGGCGGAAACTGGCAAAAAAAATTGACAATTGAACGTTATTTGATTAGAGGTATCATTTCCAGACTATTTTTTATTATACTTCCATAGACAAACAAAACTGATGAAAGAGAGTGTGATGCTGAAAAAAAACATGCAGTCTTTGAACGATAAAGAAGGCTCAAAGCTCCCCCATGGATTATCTCATGTAATTGATGCCCATGTACATATTTTCCCGGGCAGTATTTTTTCTGCAATCTGGAAGTGGTTTGATGAAAATGCATGGCATATAAGATATCAGCTGACTACTCTTCAAATATTTGATTTTCTATTATCACGCGGAGTAAAACACTTAATTGCACTTCAGTATGCCCATAAACCTGGAATTGCAAGAGAGTTGAATAAATATATGTCTGAAAAATGCAGGAATTATGAAAACCGGGTTACAGGCATGGCAACTGTATATCCGGGTGAGGAAAATGCGGAAAAAATTCTCCAGGAAGCATTCAGTTCCGGTCTAGGAGGCCTCAAACTGCACAGCCATGTTCAATGCTTTGATATAAACTCAGATAGTATGAACGGTTTATATGCGTGCTGCCAGGCAAATAAGAAACCTATTGTCATGCATATCGGCAGAGAACCAAAAAGCACTGCCTACCAATGCGACCCTTATGAACTCTGCAGTGCTGAAAAATTTGAAACTGTTTTAAAGGATTTTCCAGATCTTAAAATCTGCATACCCCATCTTGGATTTGACGAGACAGAAGCTTATAGAAAAATGATTGAAAAATATGATAATCTCTGGCTGGACACAGCCATGGTTATCTCAGATTACTTTCAGCATAAAGAAACAATTGACCTCAGCACCTATAGGCAGGAGAGGGTTATGTATGGTTCAGACTTTCCAAATATTCCATATGCATGGGACAGGGAGCTGAAAATATTGCAGAAGGTCAATATATCCCACGACGCTTTAACAAAAATATCTGCCCGGAACGCTGCTGATTTTTTCAGCTTGAAATTGTGAACGCTGCTTTCACCACTCAACTCTTTATCATGTCAAGCGTAAGTGTTGAATGGAAAAGTCAGGCAGCCTGAACTGCATTCAGGAGTGCATCTGGCTAAAAAAACGCAACATACAATTGTTAATTCAACCATTTCTGTTATTAAAATACAGAAGTACGCTTCCTGCGCAGGAAGAGTACTTCTGTATGACTGATCTTTTATTAATTTATTCAGATACAGGTTTACCTGGAAATTTTTGATACACTTACAAAATGTTCCTGATAGGCAATGCCGCCCCCGGCTTTATCCCAGATATCAAAACCGCCTGACATGAATTTATTGTCAGCAAGACCTTTTCCATAGGCCCGGCTTTCCGGTTTCAGGCGATGACCAAAACCATGAAGGACAAATACCGCCTCATCATGTATAAGAGCGGTCACTTTGGCTTTAATGGTTTCAGTATATCCATTTTGACCGACTTCTACACGTTCACCATCCTTGATTCCAAGTTTTTCCGCCTCTTTATCATTTATCCACAGTACATTTTCAGACATCTGTTCTGCAAGCATCGGGTTGTTTACTGTGTGCCCCTGTGTATGCAGGGCACAGCGGCCAAAAGTGAGTCTGTAATGACCTTTCTGTGGTTTTTCAGGGGATTTGTATGGTTTAAGGGAGGGGATATCTCCATCTTCCCACTTTTGGGATATGATCTCTATCTTACCACTGGGTGTATTAAACTTATACGAATCAAAATCAAGGTATCGCGGTTTATCAGCAAGAGAAACCATCCCTTTTTCATCAAAATCTTCAATCGTGATTCCCGTACCCTCAAGCTGAAAATTCCAGAGATCTTCTATGTTCTCAAAAACAAGATCAGGAAGATCCAAACGCTTGGCAAGACCGCTTATGATCTCCCACTCTGCTTTCGTGTCATAGCATGGTTCAAGGGATCTTCTTCTTACAAAAAACTGTGGTTTTAATGCTTTTTTAGTCGCAATTACACTTTCGCGTTCCAGATAGGTTGACATGGGCAGTACAACATCAGAGTGCCAGGCTGTATCAGACCAGCTGAAAGTGACAGATACTAAAAGATCAAGACTATCCCACATTTTTCTTAAGCGGTCCGGCTCCGGATAACCCATCAGAGGATCATGCCGATACGCAATATAAGCTTTTACCGGATAGGGTTCTTCTGTTTCCATTGCCTGGTAAAGCAGGTGAGCCAGTCCAGGACCTTCCTGAAAATATTTGTATTTCCACCCGATACCATCTGCACGCTTCTCTTCAGGTTTTGGATAAAGATCCATAAAAGACTTTAATCCTTTTCTCCCTACATCTCCCGGTGCACTGACAAAGGGAAGTCCTCCCTTGGCTCCATATGATCCAAACAGGGCATTAATGATATAAGCAGTTCGACATACATAAAAAGAGTCTGTATATCTGGCGACCATCCATCCTGGATGCCATACCACACTGGGTGCGGCTTCAGCCAGCTGTTTAACAAAATTACGCAGTTTATATGCCGGGATACCGGTCTCTTCTTCTGCCCATTCAGGAGTATACTCTTCAACAAACTGTGCCAGATCAGTCAACCCTTCAATATATTGATTGGTAAATTTCTGATCATAAAGACGTTTGGTTATGATTTCATTAATTACAGCCAGGTTGAATGCATAGTCAGTTCCAGGCCTTATTTTCATAAAATTATCAGCTTTGGTTGAAGATATATTGGTCCGGATATCGATTACCGTCAGTTTACAGCCATTGTTCATGCCTTCCATAAGGTTGTTTACTTCCTGGACATTGACGGATTCAAAAATATTGCGAAGCTGAAGTACAACATGTTTGCAGTTTTTAAAGTCATAAGCAACCGCTTTTCTGCCTTTTCCGGTAAGGGAGAGGGCGGCATGCTGGACATTTCGTGCACACGATGAGTCATGGTTATTGTAATTTGGTGTTCCAAGCCCCTTTAAAAAAGCACGATGCATGTCTCTGAACGGACCACCCCTGTCTGTCAGTGAAATAGCCCTTGCACCATATTCATCCTTGATTTTATTGAGACGTTCTGCAACATAATCCAGAGCTTCATCCCAGGATGCTTTGCGCCATTTGCCTTGGCCGCGTTCTCCAGTTCTGATTAAAGGAGACTGAGGCCGCTCGCTGTCTTCCACCAGGGCGATACCTGCAGAGCCACGGGGGCAGAGGCTGCCCTTCATGGCAGGAACATGAGGGCTTCCTTCAATGAACGCTACCTTACCATCTTGAACATGCACTTTAATGGGACAGCGTACTGTACACATACCACATACACTGTTTACTTCTCTCTTTGCCATATTTTACTCTCCTATATTATGTCTCCCGTTTACCGGGTATCTTAAAGTAATTTTATACTGTTATTCCTAATTTTTTTAATATAAATCATACACTGCTCTCTGCTAGCTTCGCGGCACCGACCACTTAACAGCGGATTTTCTTAAAGCCATCTCCTGTCTTTCAACTGATACTCGCCCATAGTTCTTAAAGCACTCCGGACAAATATAATCTACATATTCAAGGCCTTTTGGCTTATATGCTTTTTTCTCAATCAACTCCAGGTATCGTTTCGGGGCAAATGGATTGCCACACTGGTCGCACTGTTCAAGAGTAAATCTGGCAATCACCTGATCCCATGTAAAAATCTTACGTTTATTACCCTTGTCTTCCATACGGATATAACCTGTAGGACACACATTGGTGCATGCACCGCAGCCAATACAATATTGAGACAGTCGTTCAAAATCTGTAGTCAGTTTTCTGTCAGGTCCACGGTTCACAAAACAGAGGGCATGGGGACCGATTTTATCCCGGCATACCCTTACACACCGCCCGCACAATATGCAGTCATTACTTTCTCCTGTCAGAAACCTGCTCCTGGTTACACCATATTCTGCAGCCAGCTTTACCAGAAATTCGGCTTCAGGAGCCCTTCCAAGAAGCAGCTCCAGTATCAATTTCCTGTTATGAATAATTCTCTTTGTGTCTGTCTCAACAATAAGGCCCTCTTTTACTTTCTGGACACATGAAATTCTTATTGAATCACGTACTGACCCGCTGATTTCAACAATACAGAGCCTGCATGTCCCTTCAGGATCAAGACTCTCATGGTGACAAAGGGTTGGAATATAAATATCTTCCTGCAAGGCAGCTTCAAGCACACTCGTTCCGGCCTGGGCTTTAATATTTTTACCATTTATTGTTAAATTAACAGTAGTGGCCATAATTTTTCCTATCCTTTTTTAACGGCACCGAATTTACAGCTGTCATAACACACCCGGCATGTTGTACATTTGTCCTGATTGATAAAATGGGGTTCTTTTTTTTCACCATAAATAGCACCTGCAGCACAGTTTCTGGCACAGAGTGTACAGCCTGTACATAAATTTTCATCAATGGTAAAAGTGGTTAAAGCTTTGCAGACCCCTGCCGGACATTTTTTATTAACCACATGTGACTCATATTCATCTCTGAAATAGTGCAGTGTTGACAGTACAGGATTAGGTGCACTGGTTCCAAGAGCACAGAGAGAAGTATCCCGGATCATTGCGGCAAGTTCTTCAATAAGATCTATATGCTCCAGCGTACCGTTGCCTTCAGTAATTTCAGTCAGTATCCGGACCATCTGTGCCACACCTTCCCTGCATGGTGTACATTGACCACAGCCCTCATCCTTACAGAAATCGAGAAAATATCTGGATACGTCAACCATGCAGGTGTCTTCATCCAGGACAACCATACCACCCGAACCCATCATGGAGCCTGCTTCATAAAGGCTTTCATAATCAACCGGCTTGTCAAGGAAACTTGCGGGCAGGCATCCGCCTGAAGGTCCCCCTGTCTGAACAGCTTTAAATTTTTTATTTTTGGGTATGCCGCCTCCGATATCAAAAATAATTTCCCCCAGGGTTATGCCCATTGGAACTTCCACCAGACCTGTATTGTTAATTTTCCCGACCAGGGAAAAAATCTTCGTGCCTTTACTTTTTTCTGTTCCAATTGATGCATACCACTCAGCACCTTTTTCAATAATCATGGGCACATTTGCCCATGTTTCCACATTATTGAGATTACTGGGTTTTCCCCAGAGACCTTTATCAGTGGTATGGATATATTTGGGCCGGGGTTCACCCGGGTTATCTTCAATGGATGTCATCAAAGCGGTTGATTCTCCGCAGACAAAAGCACCTGCTCCAAGGACAATTTTTATATCAAAGGAAAAAGAGCTTCCAAAAATATTTTTACCAAGAAAATCATGCTCTCTTGCCTGATCAATGGCCAGTCGAAGTCTGTCAACTGCAAGGGGATATTCGGCTCTTATATACACATACCCTTCTGATGATCCAATGGCAATAGCACCTATTATCATTCCCTCTATCACCAGATGGGGGTGACCCTCTACAATTGAACGGTCCATAAATGCCCCTGGATCACCTTCATCAGCATTACAGAGTACATATTTGGGAGACCCTTGTGCATTTCTGCAGGATTCCCATTTTATACCTGCTGGAAAGCCTCCTCCTCCTCTGCCCCTCAGCCCTGACTGCTTGATTATCTCTATAATCTCTTCAGGGTCCATGGATAACGCTTTCTGAACACTTTGGTAACCGTCGTTTGCCAGATACTCATCTATGACTTCAGGATCAATTTTTCCACAATCCGCCAGAACAATCTTCTGCTGCTTGTCATGAAAATTGTGATAATCGTCTTTTACAAGCCATTTTTTTACAGGCTCTTTATTCACAATATGGGAATTGACTATTTCGCAGGCCTTATCCTCTGTGACATGCTGATAGGTTTCAACCTGACCATTTACATCAACATCCACCAGTACATCTTTTGCACAAAACCCCCTGCATCCGACCTTATGTACCCTGGGACCGACTCTGGCTGTTAAATCAATCTTTGCAAGTTCTCTTTTAAAAGCATCAATGACCTTATATCCGCCGGAAGCGACACCTCCGGTGCCGGTACAAACGCTGATGACTATGGAATCATTATGTTTTGCTTTCATATTTACAAACCTATTTTTATATAAAAGATATAGGGTATGGGGTGTGAATCCTGAAAGTAAACCGTGGGTGGTATATTACTCATATTGACCCTGATTTTCCCTCTCACTCATCACTCACCTGCCATGATTTTCATGATTTATATTTATTTAAAATTTTACCGACCATTTTCGGTTTTACAAATCCGAGAGTATCTTCGTTAACAACTACAGCCGGGGCAAGCCCGCAGGCACCGATACAACGGACCTCTTCAAGAGAAAATTCCATATCATCTGTTGTTTCACCTTTTTCAATCTCCAGCTTATCCTTAATCTCATTTAAAACTTTTTCAGAACCTTTGACATGGCAGGCCGTGCCCATACAGACACAAATTTCATTTTTCCCCTTTGGTGTGAGGCTGAACCTGTTATAAAAATTTACAACACTGTATATCTGAGTAATTGGAATATCAAGTTTCTTGGAGATATATCTCAACTCCTCTTCAGGTAGATAACTGAATTGATTCTGCATTTCATGGAGAATGCCAATTAAATTCCCCCTCTCTTTAGGGAATTTTGATAATATTTTGTTAACTGCTTTTACGTCCATTAAATACAAGCCTCTTTACATTTTATGATAATAAAAAATCCAAATATAAGACTGCTTCTGAAAACACTGCTGTATACTATTTTTCCGGCAGACGATAGAATTGATATCTTTAACCTGTCATGATTGAGTCATGCTTTAATCATGGACAGCAGCACCTTTAGATGCAGCCATTGCCCTGGCATACCTCTCCCGCTTCAGAAGTGGCATCTGTTCTGTCTGACCGAAACTGAGACAGGATGTCAGGCATGTCGTTACACATGCCGGTTTCAAACCCTGATCTATTCGTTCCATGCAGTAATCACACTTCACCACTTTACCGATTTCAGGATTCCACTGCGGTGCTCCCCAGGGACATGCAGTAATACATGTTTTGCAGCCCACGCAAAGGGTATTGTCAATAAAAACAATACCATCCTTATCTCTTCTTTTCATGGCACCTGTGGGGCATGCTGCAACACACCAGGGATTTTCACAATGAAAACAGGGCATGAAAATATATGATGCTCTGGGCTGATCATTGATCATCTCCGGTCCAACCGGTATAATCTGACAAGGATTGGGTCCTTTTGGAAGTCTTTTGTTGCTTTTGCACTGTATTTCACAAGAATTGCAGCCTACACATTTGTGCTGATCCTGCAACATAAAATATTTACTCATAGTTTTCCTCTCAAAACATATTATCGTACTGTTAAGCCGGTTTTATATTAAAACTAAGTATAAAGATATACGCTATTTAAGAACCCATGGAAACATTCGTAATGGATTCTTAGGATTTTCGGTTTTGGAAACGGGCAGAAACAGATTTTCTGCCCGTATACCTGCTTGCTTATATTCCTACAGCCTATATCCAGATTTCAATCTTAAAGAACCTGAAAAACAGGAAGAAGAGTGTTAAAGCAAGAACAACCTTCAATGTCATTTCAGAGAACAGCTTCTGTGCACGGCTTCCGAGCATACCACCGGCAAAACCACCGATGATGATACAGATTGCCAGGGTCATATCAGGCAGATAACCGACCATGAGATATCCTAAGAAAGCACCTACACTTGAAAAACAGGTACCAATCAGAGAAATCGGCACTGCAACATACATTGGAAGAGCGCCAAGAGTTGTCATTGCAGGTACAAGAAGGAATCCTCCTCCAATACCAAAGGATCTTGATACAACACCGATTGCAATACCGAGTATAGCGAAAAGCAGTGGGTTAATTGTAAATTCTTCACCCCAGAATTTGAATCTGTAATCGGTTAAACCGGTTTTCACAGGTTCAATACTGCCCATTTGAGCGGAACGACCCTCTTTTTTAGCAGCTGCAACCTCATCATTAAATTTTTTGGTCATAGCCTTAATGTTTTTTCTCTTGTCCATGGCTGAAGGCATCATTTCCATGAGGGTCTTGATACCCATGATTACAACCAGAACAGCCAGCCACTCTTTATATGCTTTCATTGGCAGGAGTGCAGATACATATTTACCAAGCCAGATGGAGCCGATGAAAATACCAACACCAAAAGAGAGACCAACAGGCCATGCAACTCGTTTTTCAACAACTGCATATCTGTAGAATGATCCAAGGGGAGAAAAAAGAGTCAGTGCCATGTTGGAAGGTTTTAATACGTTTGCAGCATTAATACCAACAGGACCCATTGTATTTACAACGAGAACCTGGAAGGCAGCCATCAGCATACCGCCGGCAGCACCAATCATGGAAAAATATGTTCCAACAAGTATAGCTCCGATAACAATCCAGAGAGGATTCATGTATCTGTAACCTTTACCCAGCCAGAAACCGTTTTTCTCAACATTGTAATCACCAATTTTTTCTCCGTTTGCATAGACATCAAATTTTGTATTCGGAGGAGTGTGTCTGAAAGATTTAAAGGAAACGCTGTATTCTCCTGTTGCCTTATCAAGTTTAATGGATGTTCCTTTGTCCCAGTAGTTTCCACTGCTTGCATCACCAACAACAGTTTTTGAAAAGATAACAACCTTACCTCTTCTACTGCCCTCTTTCACTATTGTGTTGATTCCAAATTTGCTTTCATTTGCCCATCTTAAAAAATTCCACTGAGCTTCTGATTTAATCGGGCCCATCATGGATCTGGCAGTTTCATCAATATCATTAAATTTTTTCTTCAGATAAAACATGGTGGTTGAATAGATTCCGGCACCTTTAGGCATAAGAACAGAAGGGCCACCAAATTTTTTCTTGTCCACTTTACCAAATTTTTCAGGCACATTGGTTATAAGGTAGTATAGAGGTGGAATTTTGGTATCCATTTCAAAGTTTTTCTTTTTTGTTGTCTTTTTAAACTTTTTTTTCTCATGGGTACCGTCGGTATCACCAGGTGCAAACATTTCTGACTGTGCAATTGCCAGATAAAGGTCCTGCCCGGGAGCAATCTTTCCTGTAACTTCCACCACTTCACCAGCTTTAATTGAAGATGCGCTTATACCTGCAGCAAAAGATCCCGAGGCTGTCAGCAATAGTGCAAGCATCATCATCATAAAATAAACACACGTTTTCTTCATCTAAATCTCTCCTTTTTTAAAAAAATTTACTATTAATTTTATATGAAAGAATTTTTTTAAATTCCCTCACCGTTTTTTTGACCTGATCCATCAAGACCAGATCATGCCTGTCATAAATTAAAATATCTGACAGCAAGCTTTGCCCCCAGATAACTTGTCACTCCTGATACAACCACATAAATAATTAAATCAGAAATATTGAGCAGCAATATACCATTTGGCAGAAAACTATTTTTCATAAATGATCCTGCAAAGTTTACTGCAACAAATGTCAATGCACCGCAGCCACTTCCAAGCACAAATGAAAACAGAGGCACATTCCTGATTTCATTTTTTAATACTTCAACAAGTCTGAAGCCTGTCATTGCACCGTTAAACGCAATAAACAGAGGCATAATAAATAAAATTTTATCTATTTCAATAAAGGTTGAACAAAAAGCAGCAAGGATGAGTGACCCTCCTGCCCCAACAAAAATTGATTTTACAGCTGTTATTGTCATATTTGTTTTCTTTTTCATCCTGTAAAGGGTTAATATATGCTATTTTCCAGGTTTCAGTTCTGAAAAATCAATCTAATCTTCCACCACTTTTAAGCAGTCCTGGGGTAACCTGTGGGTGCCTGCTCCTTCAAGGCTCACTTCAATCAGTGCTTCTGGATCATTGATAGTGGTATCCGGATCTGTGATAATCCCCCTGAGACCGATAAAATTATCCATATAGGATTCCCAGGCTTCATCTGATGATTTTTGACACACTTCAATTTTATCTCCTCTTTGAAGCTGCATGACGACCTCCCTTATAGTTTTTAAACAGGCTGCATTGATATTGTAACAGCTGCACTCAGTTTCCGCTGACATGAATTGCACAGAAGCCTGTTATCTGTTTTCTTTGTCATATTATTTGTCTTATCTGAAATATACTGCATATATTCTGCAGAAGGCAGTACTGCATTACACGCTTCACAATATTGTATCTCCTGTTTATTCAGGATGGTACCGCAGATTTTCAGCATACGAACACCATCTTTTTCTTCCAGAACAATGGCCTTGTTTTCACAGTTTGCAGCACACGCTCCGCACGTGATACACTTTTCAGGTGTTGTTCTGAAGTCTGTGGTAACCGGGTTGTCAAAATCCATATAACCGAACTGCAGGGCATCTATTTTCATATCATCACGACAGACCTGCACACATTTACCGCATCTGCGGCAGATATCACACCTGAGACACCTTGCAGCCTCTCTGCGGACACTCTCTTCATCATATCCCAGTTCTGCCTGCTGAAATGTAATCCGTCTTCTGTCCACATTGAGCATTGGCATTTCAGGACGTCTGAGGGCCATTTTTTTTACAGAAGACATTTCAACAGGGGGTTCCCAGTTATAACGAACCGGAATTCTCGGCATTGAAGGTTGTGGTATACCATTAAAATAGCGGTCAATTGCATCTGCTGCTCTCTTACCGCCGCCAATTGCCTCTATGACGGTTGCAGGCCCTGAAACAGCATCTCCAGCTGCAAAAACGCCAGGCATTGCCGTTTCCATGCTTGCATGATTTACCTCTATCGTACCTCTTTTTGTCCAGTTCACATCTCCAAAGGCTTCAAGTCCTGATTTATCCACAAACTGCCCGATGGCACTGATCACACAGTCTGCATTTAAGGTAAAATCCTTACCCTCGACAGGAACAGGAGATAACCTGTCAGATCCCTCTCTTTTAACAAGTTCAGCCTTAATACACTCAAGGCCAGTCACTTTTCCATCTCTGCCTGAAATCTCCTTTGGGATGGTCAGGAAAGCAAATTCAATACCCTCCTCTTCTGCCTGCTCAACTTCTTCAATATCTGCAGGCATCTGATTCCTTGATCGCCTATAGGCTATGGTCACCTTGTCCGCACCCAGTCTGAGACTGGTTCTTGCAGCATCAATTGCAACATTTCCACCACCGATGACAACTATATTTTTTCCCGGCGCATGCCTTTCTCCAAGGGCGACATTTTTTAAAAGATCCACAGCATCTATAACCTGGGGAAACTCTTTTTCTCCATTTATTCCGATATTCCAGGACTTATGTGCACCTATTGCAATAAAAAAAGCCTCATAATTCTCTTTTTTAAGCTGATCTAAAGTAATATCAGCACCAAACCGGGTGTTATATAAAATTTCAACACCAAGGTCTTCTACCATAGCCACTTCCCTGTCAATCACCTCCCTTGGAAGACGATACCGGGGGATACCCACCATGAGCATCCCCCCTGCAACAGGCAAAGCTTCAATAACTTTTACTCCATACCCCATCAAAGCGAGATAATAAGCTGCAGAGAGGCCACCTGGCCCTGCCCCTACAACACACACTTTTTTATGATTAAACGGTTTTTTCTCAGGATTTTTATACTCCCTGTGAGACATGGCACGCTCTGCTGAGAATGCTTTTAAAAATTTAATGGAAATAGGCGTATCAATCCTTGCTCTTACACACATCATCTCACAGGGACGGGTGCATACAAGACCGCAAACCCACGGCAGAGGATTATCTCTTCTGATGACTTCAATGGCGGCAGCATCTTCTCCCTCTGCTATTAAAGCCAGATAGGTTGGTATGTCAATACCGGCAGGGCAAGCCATCTGACATGGAGACGGTGTCAGTTTTTCACAATCATGGGTAGGGCAGTTTCTGGTTTCAATATGACTTAAAAAGATCTCCTTACTGGTTTCAAATTGCTCTGCCAGGTATTTTCCTGTCTCAACGTTTGGTAAAGGGCTGCCACTGTATGTATACTCTTCTACAAGAGAATTAATCATCGAAAAATGCTCTGCTCCTGCTTCTCCGCCTGCAATTTCTTCAAGCAGCGAGAGGATATGATGGGAAATCCTTCGTCCTTTAGGATCATTGATTTTCCCTGATCTCAGGCGCTCAGAAAGATAAAGTATTGTTGAATGTACTACACAAATCTCTTTTGACATTGTTGCTCCTTTACCAAATAAAAAAATGTTCTTCACTTTATCTAAGCGATAAGCGTGCCAAAGCAATCCATTTATAATATCAGCCCTGACAAGAGCAGATAACCAATCGAAATAACACATTTTATTTAAAACAAATGTGATTAAAAAATAAAATGTCATCATAGTTAACAAAAAAACATTAAAACCTCTGTCTCAGCATTGAATATGACAACTTTGTCTAAACTCCTTAATATGGAAGGCACTACGCAGTTAAAGATCAGTGAGGTGCTGGAAAAACCAAGCGCAATAAAAATATTGCACTGCATGATTTATATTGCAGATATCTGCGGAATATCAACTGACTGTTTACTGTCAGGTGATCCGAATATTTCAAAAAGCATTTTCTTTAAAAATAAAACATGCTACTAATCAAATAATATTTTCTTATGAAGGGATAATAATAGTTTTTGAAATGAGTTATACTTTTAAAGAAACCAAGGGACTGAAAGGGCTCCAGAGTATAAAATCCGACTGGCAGACTATTAATGAAAATATTCCAGACGTCTTTTTTTTTAATCAGTGGAGCTGGTACCATTCATTTGTGTCAAATTTACAGGATGATCCTGACAATGTCTGTTTTATTGTGCTTTTAAAAGATAATAAACCCAGTGCTATTCTGCCGTATATAGAGACAAAAGAAAAAAAATATGGCATAGATTTGAACATACTCAGATTACCATCCCATTCCCACTTATATCTTTATGACATGGTAGCGGGAAGCAATGATGAATCTGCCATAAATCTCCTCATCGAGCACCTCAAGAAAAAGCAGGATCTCAATTGGGATCTTTTCTATGCCTCTGGATTGCTGGAAGACTCATCACTGATGCAGCAGTTATTTTTACAGGATAAAAATTCCATAATCTGCAGACAGAAATCAACCAATGCGTATATGGAATGCAGTTTTGAAAAATCTCATATGGAAACGCTTTCAAAAAAATTTCATCGAAATATAAGAAGGCTGCAGACCCGTGTCAGGAAAAAAGGGGTTTTATCTTTTGATTATGCAACAGACCCGAATGAGCTGTCAGGTGCGTATAAAGAATTTTTAAAAACAGAATCTGCCGGATGGAAAGGGGAAAAAGGCAAAAAAACTGCCATCTGCTGCAGCACGAATCTCTCAATTTTTTTTAAGGAAATTTTTGAGGAATCTGTTAAAAAAAATGAATGCCGGATTAATCTGATGAAAATTGACAGCCAGTGTGCGGCAGCTCAGCTGTGTATTGTTCAGAATGGCGTGCTGTATATCCTGAAAATTGGCTTTAATGAACAGTTTAAAGACGTTGCTCCAGGCATTCTGCTTTTATATAATCTGCTTGATCGATGCAGCAGGGACCCGGCTGTACATACAGTGAATCTTGTTACCGGTCCCAGGTGGGCTAAAAGATGGCATACTCTGGAAAAACCGATATATGAAGCTATTATCACAAATGATACAGTTAAAGGCGTTATTTATAACCGTCTGTCAAAATTAAAAAATCATAAATGGACAGAGCATTTTAAACCATAACACTATTTTCAGGTGGGCAAATGAATATACTTGGATTAAATTACTTCTTTCACGACTCAACAGCATGCATCATTGTTGATGGTGTAATGGTCACTGCCATCGAAGAAGAGCGCCTCTCACGAAATAAGCATACAAATGCCTTCCCCAAACTTGCCATTAACAGATGCCTGGAAACATCAGGGTTGAAGATAGAGGATATTGATCACATTGCAGTTTCAATTAAAGCCTCTCATAAATGGCTGACTAAATTAATCTATCCGCTTAAAAATATAAAAAAAGCAAAAACATTTTACAGCCATGAATTCAAGGAAGCTTTCAGAAAACAGAAAA
>CAZWSL010000020.1:0-56862 GCA_964636495.1 uncultured Desulfobacula sp.
AAAAATTTATTATGGCCAAAACCTGATCATTTCCTGCTCAGACAATTTGCCGTTTTAACCATTACAGCCCTTTGTCATGTAAATAAAAATAAGAGCCAACTGGCAGGACAGGACAACCCGAATTTCCACTGGAAAATCCCAACTCGCCCCTGGAAGGCAGATTACCCTTTACATTTAAGGGAATAGCTATTAACTTGAACTCGATATTTCATGACATAATGCCAGTTTTTTCAATTTGTCTGTTGAAAAACAAATGCTTCCCTATATAAAGGAGAGTTAAAAAAATGACTTTGGATTTAAAATCAGTCGGAAAGGTGATTGGCCCTTTTACCAAGAAGTATGAACAAAAAGATGTAATGCTTTATGCTCTTGGAGTTGGGGCAGGTTTTTCAGACCTGATGTACTGCTACGAAAAAAACCTTAAGGTGCTGCCCAGTTTTTCAATCGCATCAATTTTTGATATCATGGCTCAATTCGCAATTAAGGCAAATGTAAATCTGGCCGGTATTTTACACGGTGAACAGGATCTTGTTTTTCACAATCCAATCCCTGCGGAAGGAATTCTCTCAACAAGTGGTAAGATTGTCAATATTCATGATAAAGGCAGGAGCAAAGGCGCGCTTGTGATAGGAGAAAGTGATACGTTTCACTCAAATGGAGAAAAATTATTTACCAGTATTTTTTCTCTTTTCTGTCGCCTTGATGGCGGATTTGGTGGTGAGAATCCTTCTGCAGCTGAATTTAAATTTCCTGAAAAAGAACCTGATTTTGTTGTGGAAGAGACACCGTCTAAGGGACAGCCCCTTCTTTACAGGCTCTCAGGAGATATTTTCCCTCTTCATGCTGATCCTGAATTTGCAAAAATATCTGGTTTTGAACAGCCCATTATGCATGGCCTCTGCACACATGGTTTTGCATGCAGAGCACTTGTAAATAAACTGATTCCTGGAGAACCGGAAAAAGCCAGACGTATGAAATGCAGATTTTCCAATGCGCTGTATCCCAACGTACCCATAAAAACACTAATCTGGAGAACAGGAGAAGGTAAAGCATTGTGGAAAACCGTGGAAAAGGAGACTGGGGAAGAGATTATCACCAATGGTATTTTTGAGTACAGTGATATTCAAGAGAAGAAAACAGGTTTCAATGATATCCGCTTTGATGACCAGGTTGCGGTTATAACAGGAGCAGGTGCCGGTCTTGGACGAGCCTATGCAATTGATCTTGCAGATCGGGGTGCAAAAATTGTTGTAAATGATTATGGCATAGCTTCAGACGGCAGTGGAAAAGGATCTTCAACTCCAGCTCATACGGTTGTGGATGAAATAAAAAACAGGGGAGGAGAAGCTGTTGTCAGTTACGAAAATATTGCTACACCTGAAGGTGGTGAAAATGTAATAAAAACAGCTGTCGATAACTTTGGCACCATTGATATACTTATCAATAATGCAGGAATTTTAAGGGATAAAAGCATTGCCAGAATGGAGCCTGATCAGTGGCAGTCAGTAGTTGATGTGCATCTTTCAGGTGCATACAATGTAACCCGCCCTGCTTTTAAAATAATGAAAGAAAAAGGCTATGGAAGAGTCATCATGACTTCTTCAGCTGCAGGTCTTTACGGCAATTTCGGCCAGGCAAACTACTCAGCTGCAAAGCTTGGTATTGTAGGTCTGATGAACACCATCAAGCTTGAAGGTGCAAAATATGGAATTCTTGTAAACACTATTGCACCTGTTGCAGCATCAAGACTTACCAAAGATATTATGCCTCCAGAAATTTTTGAGAAAAGCAGACCTGAATTTGTCTCTCCAATGGTATTGTACCTGTGCAGCAATAAATGCCGGGAAAGTGGAAACATTTTTAATGCAGGGATGGGGTTTTTTAATCGTGCTGCGGTCATTACAGGCAGAGGTGTGCAGATCGGAGACTCACAAAATCCACCAACACCTGAAATGATCAGTGAGAAATTTGAAAAGATCTGCAATATGGAGAAAGCAAAAGAGATTTCAGATGCTGTAACTGCTGTTATTACATTTATGGAATCTTTTCCTGATTCACATGAAGACTTGAATCTGGCCGCTGATCCTTCACTCACCTCCATGAACCCGGAGATGATTTTCAAAAATATGCACAAAAAATTCAATAAAGAGGCTGCCAAAAACATTGAAGCCGTTTTTCAATTTGAAATAAATGGTCCAAAAGGCGGTAACTGGACGATAGCAGTAAAAAACAGCCAGTGTGAGATCCAGGAAAAAACAAGTGAATCTCCAGACTGCATATTAACCATGAGCGATGCTAATTTTGTAAAAATTTTTACAGGAGAGATGAATGCAATGCAGGCTTTTTCAACTGGAAAACTATCACTGGATGGTGATATCATGAAATCACAGCTTATAGAAAAACTATTTATCCTGGATATGAAACAGGGCATTTGAGTCTGCCTGTAAAATCCTTGTATTGAGACCTTTATACAAGGTCTCATATTTTTATTGAAATGCGGCCTGCCATTGTCTTATAAAAATGAGACAATGAAAAATGTCCGGGCTGATGCCATGTAAGCAGATTAGGTAAGCAAAGATGTGAGCCAGTCGAATTTTTATATTTGCCAGTATCTTGTTTTATTAATAAATTAATCCTGAAGATTGAATATATTCAGGCAGTTTGTAAGTTCCTGCCTGTCTCCGGTATGTTTGCCCTGATCATCTGACAGTTTAACTGTTCTGCGCCACGGTTTGTCAGAGGTCATCCGGCATTTGGCCATTTTTATAACGATGTTCAGAGGATAGACGCCCAGATCATTGGTCAGGTTGGTACCAATGCCGTAGGATTCCCGGATTTTTCCTTTGCAGTGTTTGTGAATGGCCACCACTTTATTGATATCAAGGCCATCGGAAAATACAACGGTTTTTGTAGTGGGATCTATGCGAAGTTTTTTGTAGTGGGCAACAATCTTATCTACAAACTGGACCGGGTCACCTGAATCCTGCCGAACACCGTCAAACAGTTTGGCGTGCATGGTATCAAAGGTTGATAAGAAGACATCTGTTGTATAGGTATCAGTAAGAGCGATGCCAAGATCCCCGTGAAATACCCGGACCCATGCATCCACACCGGATGAGTTGGCCATCTGGTATCCGTTTAGAACCGCATGAAACATGAACCATTCGTGGGCAAGTGTACCAAGTGGTTTAATATTAAACTGTCTTGCAAAATGAATATTGCTTGTACCCACCAGGGTGTTGTTTTCAATACTTAACAGATCATGGAGAAGCTCTTTATGAATGTCAGATGAAAATCTTCTCCTGGTGCCGAAATCTGCAAAAGTAACCTGATTGCTGGAAAGAATCTGCGCTTTTTTTCTATTGGTCTTTTTCCTGATTTTCCGCTCTACAGTCCTGGCACGGGTCATTTCAAAATAGAGTTCACTGATGGTTGCCATCAGGGGTACTTCCCATAGAATAGTTCTGTACCATGGACCTTTGACCGCGACGGAAAGTTTTCCATTATCCTGGTTTATGGTAACCTCTTCAGGATTATAGATATAGGTGGCAAGATACTCAAGATATACAGGAGTCAGAAAATAACAGACTGATTTCAAATACTCTCTTTCATCAGATGAGAGTCTCAAATCCGCCATTCTGCTAACCTCTGTTTTAAGCCTGTCAGCAAACCCGTCAGGGAAGCAGGTATTACCGCGGTCAATAAATATATACTCTGCCTCAGCTCTTGGATACAGCATATGAACTGCCTGCTGCATGGTAAATTTGTAAAGATCGTTATCTAAAATAGATTGAATCATAAATTATGTGTTTCCTGTTGAATTCATTTTCAGGCTGCACAATAGGAGAATTTAAGTAACATGTCAAATAATATTCTCCTGCTGAAAAAAAGAGCAGGTGTATTAAACCTCATCAGTTCATACCGATTTCAGGCATAGTCAGCAGCGATATTCTCCGGCAGCTCCACTGCCGTGAACAAGATTTTATCTCACCGTTTTTATAGCATATTTTTTGAGGAACAGCACCATTGCTTTTCATCTCTGTTTCTTTATCTAAGATAAAACAGGTTTGTAAAATATCCAGCTCTAAAGTGTCAGTTTTTCCAGGCTGGTTTTAATATCTTCCATTATTTTGTCAAACAGTTCTTTAACAGTGGGAATATCATTGATAAGGCCAATAGTCTGTCCAAGTGCAAGAATACCGGCATCAATATCTCCATGTTCAAACATCTTTCTTGCTTTTTCTCCCGCTACAGCGTCAAGGATTTCCTCAAAGCTGCCCTCTGTATCCTCTATTGCCTGACATTTTCTTGCTGCGTCATTATTCCAGACACGATGAGTCGCACCTATTGAGCGCATGACAAGCAGCGTGTCAAGTTCGCTTGCGTTACAGAGGGCCTGTTTTATATTGTCATGAATCGGGCACTCTCTGGTAAGCAGCAGGCGGGTGCCCATTATGACAGCTCCTGCACCTAAAGCAAGAAGTGCTGCCACTCCCCTGCCGTCAGAAACACCTCCACCTCCGATAACAGGCAAGTCAACAGCATCTTTTACTGCCGGAACCAGAACAAGGGTTCCAATATCCAGCATTCCTGTGGCACCGCCGTTCTCATATCCGACAACAGTTACAATATCTGCCCCCATCTTCTCTACTTTTTTTGCATACTTAATTCCAACGCATTTATGTATCCATGTCATACCTGCCTGTCTGAATCTTTTACAGAGATCTTCCGGAGCAGAATGACCCGATGTTTCAACTATTTTAACACCTTTTTCCACAAGAATATCAACGTAATCGTTATTATCAATGGGTCTCATTGAGGGAAAAAGATTAATGTTTACTGCAAAGGGCTTATCTGTCAGCTGCATGATTCTCTCAATGGCTGATGCAAAATCCTCCCGTGTCTGATAGATGGCAGAAGCCAGTATACCAAGCCCTCCTGCATTTGATATGGCAGCAACAAAATCAGCTGTTGAAATTGACATCATGGTGCCGCCGATAATTGGATATTTAATTCCCAGCATTCTGGTAATTTCCGTCTGCATAGTTTTCCCCCTTATTGACTTTTATTAAACTAAAGCTGTCCTTTTTTTAAGTTGTTATATCCCTGAAGTTCAATTTTTTTCAAATCACATTTTTTCTTGATGATCTTTGCTGCTTCAAGGTTCAGTTTTTTTTGTTTTTCATCCACCACCACATTGAATCCACAGTTAAAAGGGCCCAGGCGAATGGTATTCTGCACCCCATCATAGGTTTCATATATTCTGGTAAACGGGTGTGCAAAGAGCCATCTGAGCTGCAGTGTTGTAACGGTATGCTCAGAAAAGCGGTCCATGAAATTTTCCAGATTCCTCAGATCGTCTTCAACCAGATTATTCCATCCAAGAATTACATTTGCATTTACTTTAAAGCCTGCCTGTGTACAAAATTCCAGTGTTTCAATTACCTCTTCCATTGTCGTTCCTTTGTAAAGATATTTCCACAGATGATCAGAAGGAAATTCAATACCAAATCCAAGGGTGCAGTCTGGAATATTTTTTCCTCTCTTTTCAACAACTTTTTTCAATGCAGCCGTTTCAGCCCTGGCAGCTCTCATGAAAAAACGATATTCAATATCATCTCCTGTTGGAAGATTGGGTAAGATGATTTTTATATGTTCCGGTGTCATTGACCCGGTATTGAGCCGGACTATTTTGTGCCCGTTAAACGCCAGCTGTTTAAATTCATAATTGAGATTGTCTCTTTTCCTGAAATGTTTTTTTGAGTGCTGTGCAATGGAACAGAAAATACATTTTTTCCAGTAGCATTGATTTTCCAGGGTATATGAAAAATATATCCTGCTTCCTTCCGGTATAATATCAGGAACTTCAAGTCTCCACTCTCCTGAGAAATCAGGCACATTGAAAAATTTTTCAATACTCTCTCCTGTCAGCTTAAGATTTGCCGGAAGTTTTTGTTCAACCTTGAAATGCACAGAGTTCCAGGCCTTGCTGCCTGTGTAACGTTCTGCTGCCACAGGGCCTCCCACAATGAAATCGATATCAGGATATTGTACTGCCCAGGTATATGCCTGAAAAAGCTGGTTAATATAACTTGCACTGATAAATATCCTGCCTTTTTTTATGGGAAGTTCTCTGTTGTGATAGATTTCTTCATCATACCATCTGCTGTTGTCTGGTTCATGTTCAATCCATAGAAAATCACCTCTGTCCTTACATAGATCCCAGGTATCTGAAAATCCATTGCAGAGATCATAGTATCCACTTTTTGTTTTATTGAAAAACTGTATAAATAAATTATCTTTCATCAGTAACTCCATTGCATTGAGATCTGATTTCCTTAATAAAAGAAGAAGTCAATATGTTTATCAAGTAGAGATTAAAATTTGAAACCAGGATGAGTATCAATCAATTGTCTGGTATAGTCGTGTTCTGGATGTTGGATAACATTTTCTGTAGATCCTGTTTCAACAATAACACCGTTATGAATGACAGCAATTTTGTCACATAGATATTTTGCTGCTGCAAGATTATGGGTAATAAAAAGAATGGTCATATTATATTTTTTTCTTATTTTTTTTAAAAGTTTGAATAACTGAATTGCAATGGTGGCATCCAGCATTGAAGTAGGTTCATCTGCAACTATAAACTCAGGATCAAGCACAATTGCCCTTGCAATGGCAACCCGCTGTCTCTGCCCTCCGCTCAGCTGATGGGGAAACCGGTTATAATACTCTCTTCCCGGAGCCAGACCTACAATATCAAGTGTATTGATAACCTTTTGCTTTCTTGAACCGGCATCACCTATATGATTGACAATTAAGGGTTCAAGAATGGTTTCAGAAATAGAGAGGTATGGATTTAAAGATTGATACGGGTCCTGAAAAATCATTTGCACTCTGGATCTATATTTTTTCAACTCTTTACCATTAAGATCGTTCACCGGTTTGCCATTGAGTTTTATGATACCGTTGCTTGGATTTTCAAGCTTTACCAGAAGTCTTCCTGTTGTTGTCTTGCCGCTTCCGCTTTGACCCACAAGACCAAATATTTCACCTTTTTGAACGGCGAGGTTTATATTGTTCATAGCGGTAACATGAACATTTTTTTTTGCAAAAAAACTTTGCTTTGAGCGATATTTCTTTGTCACACCAGCCAGTTCTATAACAGGAGTTTGCTGTTTATTTGCCATATTGATCCTTTTTCAATCTATCTTCAAAACAGAATACTTCATGGGTTTCAGAGAGTTTTATCCACTCCGGCGTATGATTTTTACACTCTGCTGAACAGCAGTTGCAGTTTGCGGAAAAGCTGCAATTCCCTGAAAATGAAATAAGATCAGGTGCATTCTGTATTTCAGGAACCTTGATGTTTTCATCTGAATCCAGGCTGAGGTATGATTCAAGCAGAATTCTGGTGTATGGGTGCCCGGGGGTTTTAAACACCTCTTCCCTTCTGCCTTTTTCCACTATCTGCCCGCCATACATTACACAGATGTCTTCACATACATCTGCCACTACTGCAATATCGTGGGAAATAAATACAACACTTGTATTGAAACTTTTCTGAATTTTTTTTATCTCTTTTAATATCTGATCTTGTACAATGACATCCAGTGCTGTTGTTGGCTCATCTGCTATTATGAGTTTTGGACTGCATGCCAGAGCCATTGCAATAATTGCCCTCTGTTTCATACCGCCACTGTATTGGTGAGGGTAATCCTTTAACCTGTCCAGAGGGATATCCACCAGATTAAATAATTTTTTAATTTTTTCGTTAATCTCTCTTTTTGACAATTCAGGATTATGGGTTTCTATAGCTTCAATGATCTGGTTTTCAATTCTGATAACCGGATTCATGGCATTCATGGCTGCCTGGAATATCATTGAAATGTCTCTGCCGCGAATATTTCGCCATTTTTCTTCATTAAAGTCAGTAAGATTTATATGGTTAAACACAATATTACCCTGTAAAACAGTAGCGTTTCCAGGCAGAAGACCCATCAGCGTCATTCCAATAGTGGTTTTCCCGCATCCGGATTCTCCCACAAAACCCAGTGATCTTCCCTGATTAATGGAAAAAGAGACATTGTTCACTGCGTTCAATAACCCTTTTTTGGTTTTGTATCCGACACTTAAATCAGTAACATCAAGCATGGCCATTTTATCTTCCCTCTTCTTCTTTTCTGAGTCTTGGATCAAGCACTTCATCCATTGCACGGCCTAGCATGTAAAATGAGAGAGTTAAAAGAGAAATACAGAGGCCCGGAGGTATCATCCAGTAAGGTGCCTGAAACATATACCCTGACTTCCAGACCCACTGAAGCATCATACCCCAGCTTACCTGGCTTGGATCACCAAAACCCAGAAAAGATAAAGCAGCTTCCACTAAAATTGCAGATGTCACCCTGAACGTCATATATAAAAATGCCAGGGGAAGGACATTGGGCATAATATGCCTGAAAATAATTCTTAAGTCTGATGCACCTGCAACTTTGGAGGCTTCAATAAACGGTCTTGATTTCAAAGAGAGGGTCTGTGATCTGATAATTCTTGATACAGCAGGCCACCTCATGATGGCAATTATAAAAACGATTATCCATATGTTGAACTGTCCAAAGAGGGAAGCCAGTATAAGAAGGATTACCAGTGAGGGCATAATCATGATTATATCTGCAATCCTCATGAGAATAATATCTGTTATCCCTCCTGCATAGCCTGATATCATTCCGATCACCGTTCCAAGAACAATACTTATAAAAGCAGAAGACAAGCCTACAATAAAGGCGACTTTAGCTCCCTCCATCAGTTGAGCAAATATATCTCTTCCAACATTATCCGTACCAAGAAAGTGCTGAAAACTGGGACCGGTGGATTTTTTAATCAAAGGATCAATACCTGTCATGGGATCATACATTGGATTTATAAGGGGAATAAAAAAACTTGATATAGCCATCATCATGAATATGGTCAGCAATATTACGCCTGTTTTCCCCAGGGGATTTTTTATAAAAATTTTCCAGCCCTTTTGAAAGCGGTCTATATATTGATTTTTTGACACAGAGTTATCCTTTTAAAATTATGATTCTTTTAATATGCAATCCTGGGGTCCATATAGGCATAAAGCAGATCAACTATGAGGTTGGCTACTAAAACAACACCTGCAATAAGCAGAAAACAGGCCTGAGCCAGAGGATAATCATTATTACTGACTGCAAAAATAAGTTCTCGGCCAATACCCGGCCAGGTAAAAACCTGTTCAGTAAGAGCCCCGCCATTAATAGAAAAAGCAAGACTTAATCCAACACTTGTAAGAACAGGCAGGGCGGCATTTTTGGCAGCGTGTTTGTTGCGTATTATTTTTTCAGGGAGACCTTTTGCTCTGGCAGTAATAATGTAATCTTCTTTAAGAACACCGAGCATGCTTGATCTCATTAATAAAAGATAACTGCCGAGATGAATAAAAAAAAGAGTCATCAAAGGTAAAAACATATGATGAATTACATCAATGATTTTAATAAAAGCAGAAGAGTCAACAATCCAGATTTCAGGAGATAGCACCCCTCCGAGGGGAAACCAGCCCAGTTTGAAGCCCAGAATCCATAAAAGAAGCAGTGCAAACCAGGGAATGAAGAGTGTGTGACAGATCAAAGCTGAAATCGATAAAAAATTGTCAAATGCAGATCCTTTGTTCCAGGCTGAAATTTTACCCAGTATTACGCCAGCCCAGGCTGCCAGTACAGTTGAAAGAGAAAACAGCAGAATTGTCCATGGCAGTTTATCCATGATAATAGAACTTACCGGTTCTCCATAATGAAATGAAGATCCGAAATTGCCGGTAAAAAAATTTTTTAAATAGATAATATACTGTTCCACAGCCGGTTTATCCAGACCAAGCTGTTCAATAAGCCGGGCCTGGTCTTCCAGTGTGAGTGTCGGATCTACCATTTTTGATATCGGAGATCCAGGTGAGAGTCTGAACAAAAAAAAGAGTAAAGTAAGAATAATAAAAAAAATAATAGCGATTTCTATAATTTTTTTAAAAATAAATTTTCTGCTTGTCATTTTATGAATACCTGAACACGCTGTTTAATGGTTAGGTTTTACCACACATAAAGACCATATACTGCCTATTCCATTCACTTTTTCTACCCAGCCTTTAAAGTTTTTAGTGGAGACAGCTTCTAAAATGTGAGGATTATATAAAGGGATATATGGAACATCTTCCATCAGAATCTCCTGCATTTCCCAGATAACTTTTTTGCGTTGACTGCTGTCTACAATACTTTTTTGTTTCTGGGCAAGTTCATCATATACCGGGTTGCTGTATCCACTCATATTCCACCCCCGGGGTTTATCATATCCTGAGTGAAAAAATGGCCTTAAATAGTCTGGATCAAGATTTAGTTTGCCATATCCCAGAATAAAGGTGTCAAAATTTCTTTTTCCCTTAACCGTTTCCAGTAATGAATTAAAAGACATTGGCCTTGCAGATACCGGCATACCGAGTTTTCTGAGCCACTCCTGTATCATTACACCTGCAAACGCTCTTTTCGGGTCATAATCTGCCGGCGGGGTGAGTATGACAAATTTCTTCATTGGTTTTCCAGAAGGCATTTTAAAACCAGCAGGTTCAACAATATTGCCTTTTGCATCCACTGGTTCTACATCCCATGTATAACCGGCACGCTTTAAAAGATTAAATGCTTCTCTGATATGGCCCTCCGGGGTCAATCCTTCTCCATATTTTTTTACATGGGGATTGTGCCAGAAAACATTTCCCGATGGAACAATTGAATTCATCGGCGTTCCATAATTCTGCAGAACCCTGGTAAGAATAAAATCCTTGTCAATAACTATTGCTACTGACTGTCTTAAAGCCTTATCATTGAATGGTTCTTTTCTTACATTAAACCCCATATAGTAGAGAGCACTTTTTTTATTGAGAAAAATCTTGATATCTGACTCTTTTTTCAAATCTTCCAGATATCCTGGTTGAATATCCCACCAGTACATATCTATGTCTCCCTTTTTAAGGGCCAGAATCGCGACATCGCTGGTTCCATATATTTTAAAAAGAATACTGTCCACATAAGGACCCAGATCATGTTTGGCAATTCTCTTTCCTGTCCCAAAAAAATGCGGATTTTTTTTCATATGAAGGTAAGCCCCTTTTTTATATTCAAAGAGGGTAAAAGGTCCGGTACCAAGCGGATTTTTAATAGAGTGGTCCTGCAGAAATTTCAATGGCTTTTCTGCTTTCACAGCTTCCTGTGCCACACTCTCCCACTCTTTTTTTGAAATCATGGGAGCTGTCAGAACCCGGGAGAGAAAAAT
The DNA here is from genome assembly GCA_964636495.1 of uncultured Desulfobacula sp. Lineage (GTDB taxonomy): Bacteria > Desulfobacterota > Desulfobacteria > Desulfobacterales > Desulfobacteraceae > Desulfobacula. Next base: position 11,335 of record CAZWSL010000020.1, read on the forward strand.
AGCAGACGGTTTTTTTAAATGAAAGACAACAGTATGTTTATCAATTGCTTCCAGTTTTTTTATGGCTTTCCATTTGCTGTAGTATCTTGGAATTTTAAAATCAAAAAAGAATTTTTTTGTAAACAGAACATCATCACTGGTAAAGTCTGAACCATCCGACCACTTTGCCTGGCGAAGTTTTACAGTATATGTTAATTTCTCCTTGTCAAAAACAGGATGTTCACTGGCAAGCCATGGAATCATTTCAAGAGTTTCAGGATCACGTGTATACAGCGACTGATAAATCAGGGAGAGGATCTTGCGTGAATTGGAATCAGTTCCCAGCCATAGATTTAAAGATTTTGGCTCTTCAGGAAGGCCGATTTTCAAAAGCTTGGTTTTTTCTTTTTTCTGACAGGAAAAAAAGAGTCCTGCAATTATAACGACAAGAAAGATGTGGATAAAAAGTGTTGTAAAAGATCCACAAGCCTTTCTGAGCTGCTTTACAGGAGTAAATACATTTTTTTTACCGAATAATTTTGCTTTCAATGAAATCCACCACCTTTGATTCAAGTTTAATATTATTAAACCGGTTGATTCTTGGAATCCCTCCAGGGCTGACACAATTGATTTCAACCAGTTTATCGCCTATAATATCTATTCCAACAAAATAGAGTCCGTCTTTTATCAAACGCTCTTTTATGCTTTCACAAATCTCTATTTCCCTTTTTGTAATAACATGTTTAAATGTCTTTGCTCCTGCATGAACATTGGTACGGAAATCTCCTGAAACAGATTTACGTCCCATGGCACCGATGATCTCTCCATTCAGCAGCAGAATCCTTACATCACCCTTGTATTTAATCTCTTTCAAGTATTCCTGTACCAGGATGGGATGCCTTTCAGGGTAAGGTTTACTTGAGTCTATATAGTAATTTATAAGAGAACTTATATTTTCCTGGTCTCTGTTGCTCACTTTAATGACACCATGTCCACCGTAGCTCTGCAACGGTTTCATGACCATGTCGCCGCCAAAATTATCAATAATTTTTTTCAGCCTTTTAGGATCCCTTGATATGTGTGTTTCAGGTATGATATCAGGAAAATTCAATGTATAGACTTTGCTGTTGCCGTTAATCTGACCTGTAATATTGTTGACCATGAAAACCTTGTCGCTGACCGGTCCAAGGAATTCCATAACCTGATAGTTGATAGGAGGGTTCTTTCTTAAAAAAAGAACGTCTATATCGATAACAGTCTCAAAAATAAGCCCTTCTTTGTCCAGACACTCTATTATTTTCTTCCAGTATGTCTCCATTGGAAGTCCCTGTGCAACGGAAATATTGCTCATCCTTGCGACTACTTTATTGTTACGGATATAGAGGTCGTGGGGTTGAAGAAAAAAAACAGTGTGGTTTCGTTCATTGCACTCATACATCAAGTGACTTGTAGTTTCCCACAGAGGATTAATCGTCCTTAATTCATCCATTAAAAATGCAATTTTCACATTAAATTTTCCTCTCCTCGTATCATGAAAACAGTTAACAAATTTTCTGGAAAACACAAGAATTGTAATTATTATGATAATATCTGCTTTATGTCAAATTTAATTGGTAATTTTCTGGATATTCATATGAATTATTGTTAATGTAGCGCATGCATAATAAGAACATGAAAACAATAGATGATCTGAGTTTTTACTATAAAAAACCGTGTGATCTTCCTGAAGGATATCTTGATATAATATGCCGGATGGTTGAATCTGGAGGATCAGTAGATACAAAATTTGTAAGGTATAATCTTGAGAGAGCGTATTTAATAGCCTATGCCATGGATAACGGTACGATTATTGGAAATTCAAGCCTGAAACACCCCAGAACAGAATTTATCCAGCGGATAAAACATATCACCGGTTTTGATTTTGCCAATTTTGTTGAAAGAGGGTATACTGCTGTGAAACCCGAATACAGGGCAATTGGTGTGGGAACATTACTTTTAAAGGGCCTTACCCGCAGAGCAGGAGATTATAAGGTATTTTCTCTCATAAGTGAAGACAACAAAGCCACTGAAATCATTGCACTGAGGAATAAAACTAAAAAAATCGGCACCTATTTCAGTGAGAAGACGAGTAAAAATATGGGATTATGGATGCCTGAATATATGATTGACCGGAAGTGGAATATAAAACAGTGAATATCGGTATTCTGACAGTTAAGGATTTTGATTTTCACCCCAACAGAAGATTAAAACAGGCAGCTGACATAAAAGGCCATAACATTACCCTGATCAATCCCTATGAGATGACAGCTGAGATTAAAAAGAGAGAATTTGGATACTCCATAGATAAAATCACAGCAGATCTTGATGTTATCATACCCCGCCAGGGATCTCCCATGGGAGATTACGGTTTAGTCCTTATCCGCCACTTTAACACGCTTGGTATTCCGGTTGTTAATAATCTTGAGGGTATTACCATTGCCCGTAATCAGTTTGTTACATTGCAGGCTCTGACATCACATGATATTCCTGTTCCTGATACTCTTTTTATTACCAAAAAAAATCGTTTTTTAAAAGCTGTAAACAGGATTGGCAGTTTTCCTGTTATTGTTAAGCAGGTGAATGGAATAGGTGGAGACGGCGTGTTAAAGGTAAACAGCCAGAAAGAGGCGGCTTTTTTTCTGAAAGAGAACTTAAAAAAACGGAGAGGTGTGCTTGTTCAAAAATTTATCCCGCCTGAAAACAGGCTTGATATCCGTGTTTTTACCATAGGTGAAAAAGTTGCAGGAGCCATGCAGCTTCAACCGAGCAACCATAATTACAGATCCAATATTCACCAGCAAAGCCGTGCCAGAGAGCTGAATTTATCAAAGGAACTCAAAGCGATGGCAATTAGAGCGTCAAGAGCGTGTCATCTTGAAATAGCCGGGGTTGATATCATTTTAGAAAACAGGATCAATCCATTGGTTATTGAAGTGAACTATTCGCCTGGATTCAAAGGTCTTGAAGCAGCAACCGGTCTTGATATTGCAGAACAGATTATAAATTACACCGTTTCAGTCTGTAAGAAAAAAGAATTGGGGGAGAGTGTGCATGAAAATCAGTGATTTTAATATCACCTGTGATGGAGACGATATCCAGGCTGATGCTCTTGTCTCGTTTGAAGAGAGCGATTATGGTGAAAAAAAGATTTTTATTAAGACTGATAAAAAATATGAGGAGACTTTTTTTGCCAATCCCCACGCTTTTCTTATAGGCTGTCTTCTACCTGCTATCCACCTTAAAGAAAAAAGAGTTATTATCGATAAAAAGATTTGCCCCTTTTTAAAAGAGAGTCTTGAAATTGTAATGAAAATAATGCAGCACTGGTCAAAAGGGAAGTATCAGCCATTAAAAATTGAATCAAAAACAGATGATGATATCAGACTGCTGCAAAAACCAAGAACAGGAATGTTTATGTCCGGGGGAATGGATTCTCTTGCAGCTTTAAGGCTCAACAGATTAAATTACCCGGAATCGCACCCTGCTTTTGTCAAAGACTGCTTCTTTCTGCATGGATTTGATATTGGTGGGGTTGTTGAAAGAGGTATGAAATATCATGTGTTTGAAAGGGCAAAACGTTCCATTCAAAAAATTACAACAGATGCTCAGGTTGAATTCATACCTGTATATACAAATATAAGACACCTGTGTGATGAAAGGGATCTGTGGCTTGACAGCTTTTTCGGAGCGGTTCTTGCCTCCATATCACACACATTTTCCCGCAGGATGAACATGGTTTTTATTGGATCATCATATGATATTCCAAACCTCCATCCCTGCGGTTCCCATCCCCTTCTTGACCCTGAGTATTCAAGCTATGACATGAGAATCAGGCATAGAGATTATGAACTTTCCAGAATTGAAAAGATAAAAATTGTTTCCAGATGGGATAAGGCATTCCAGAATTTCAGAGTGTGTCTTGCAAATGTTCCAGGAAAGCTTAACTGTGGAAAATGTGAAAAATGCGTAAGGACAATGACAGAACTGACTGCCCTTGGCCTGCTGCATAAAACAGAGGCGTTTGAAGAAGATGAAGTAACTGCTGAACAGATTTCCATGTTTGATATTACCATAAGGGTAAGACCTCCTTTCTACAGACCGCTGATACCCATGCTCAGGGAGCGGGGAAGAGATGACCTTGCCATTGTAATAGAAAAACAGCTAAAGGATCAATTATGAAAAAAATTACTGTTTTACTGCCCCTGGTCAACTTTACAGGTGCTGCAGCAACCTATATATATTTTACATGCATACTTGAACCAGGCAGTGTTCAATCCAGTATACCGTCCTATTTTTCACCCCTGTTTTTCATAACCGGCATGCTTATCCTGAGCCTCCCTTTTATTGCATTACGCAGAAAATCATTAAAAACCATGTTTGATGTCGCCTATGGAAAAATTGAAATCAACACTCTTGATGAGTCAGAAGTATACTATCTTCAGAGAGCAGCTCTGCAGTTTCCCATGGTTGTATCTCTGATTACAGCAGTAGTTTGGATACTGGCCGGATTTATATTTGGTTTTTTAGAGCCGCTGATCGCAGGTAAACTGTTCAATATTAAGACTCCGGATATTGTTTACTGCGTCAGACAGTTTCTGGGAATATCGCTTCTTGGAGGCGGTATAACTTCCCTGCTTCTCTATTTTGTTGTTGAAAATATATGGCGCAGACATGTCCCCAATTTTTTTCCGGAAGGACACCTGAGCCGTGTCAGACATATTTTTACCTTCAGTGTCCAGAAAAGATTGATCATTGTATTTTTAAGCATTACATTCATACCGCTGCCCGTGTTAAGCACTACCATATATTCCAAAATCACAGCTCTTCACATTGCAGATGCAATAACAAGAACCCATATTATATCCTCACTTGTCAACGAACTTATCTTTATTGCGGTTGATTCACTTTTTATCTGTTTACTGCTTGCTTATTTCTTATCAAAAAGTATATCCAAACCGCTCCTGAGTATAAAAAATGCAATAAAAAAGGTTGAAAACAACAACCTTGATGTCAAGGTGGAAATTGTTTCCAGTGATGAGCTTGGAGATGTTGCAGAAGGATTGAATCTGATGATAAAAAGTATGAAAAACAGTCAGAGTATCCAGAAATCATTTGGAAAATATGTCTGCAAAGAGATCCAGGATGAAATCGTTGCAGGAAGAACATCACTTGAGGGTGAAATGAAGAGAGTTACCCTCCTCTTTTCTGATCTTAGAAACTTTACAACTCTTGTTGAAAAAAATCATCCAAAGAGTGTTGTAAAAATAATGAACCAGTATTTTGATGAGATGACCATTGCAGTAAAGGCAAACAGGGGAATCATACTGCAATATGTCGGTGATGAGATCATGGCGGCTTTTGGGGCTCCTGTCGTCATTGATGATCATCCGGATATGGCTGTAAAAGCAGCAGTGGAAATGAGAAAACGGTTAACGGTTTTGAATCGTAATCTTGAAAAACAGGGATTTCAACCTCTGGCTCACGGGATAGGCATTCACTCCGGTGCAGTGCTGGCAGGAAATATTGGCAGTGAAGAGCGGATGTCATATGCACTTGTAGGAGATACGGTGAATTCAGCTTCCCGAATTGAGGGTCTCGCTAAAGAGTATGGATGCGATATCATCATCAGCCAGACAACGTATAATCTTCTTACCGAATCCTACGATATAGAACCCCTTGATCGTGTTAAAGTGAAAGGTAAGGAAAACGAACTGATTATTTATAAATTATCGTGAAACTATTTTTCAAACAGCTGAAACCGTTTTAACCGTCCTTTCAGGGTGCTGGAGGACAACCTCTATTTCTCCTTGAACCTTCCATGCATATGCCGTATGCGACTGCTTAAAACCTTGCAGATTTTTAATGCAATCCTTGGAAACTCCATCACTGTTTCGTTAAACTCCTGCTGATGAAGAATCAGGAATCTTGATGATTCCATCGTTCGTACTGTTGCGGAACGAGGTTCATTCTCAAGCAGGGCCATCTCTCCAAAAGAGTCACCAGATTCAATTGTATCGAGAAAAATCTCCCTGCCGTCCTCTTCCTCCATCAGAACTTCCACTTTGCCGTCAATAATAAGGAACACAGTCTCTCCGACATCTTTCTGTTTTATGACTATTTGATTTTCAGGATATTCCATCTCCTTGGTAACAGCAGCAATGGCTGCAAGCTCGGCTGCAGTGAGATCAGAAAACATCTCTATTTCCCGTAAAAGAAGTATTTTCTCGCCAAGAGATGTCTCTGTCTCTTTTATGTTCTGGATATCTTCAGACTCTTTATCAATGTTTTTAAGAACCATTTTCACTTCCTTTACTATATTTTTATTCAATGAGTTCTGTAGATTTTCTAATATGCCATGATCGTCAATAAAAGAGGGTTCTTCATGGTATAGATTGAGACCCATTACCACATCAACCCAGTCCTCAGAAGAGATAAGCTTTAATAAAACCGCTTTCCCGTCTGAGTCAAATGAAGGTATTTTAACTAAATTACTGCCATCTGCAAGGGCAACTGCAGGTGTAGGACTTTCTAAAAGCGGCAGCATGGTATTGAATATTTTTTTATCCAGAATATCACTTAACAATTCTATGGCATTTGCTCTCTGTTTGGTGTCAGCAGAGAATATACCCTTCCAGGCGGTTTTCATCCTTCCTGTCTGGTCATGAATTGCCAGCACGCGGATAACATTTTCCAGGCCAAGTTCTTTCTGCTGTACCAGATGTTCTTTTACAAGTCGTTTGATTCTGGATTCACTCCTGTTTTCCAGAGCTTCACTCATTGCAAGGTATGAATAGCATTTACTAATATTCTGCTTTGCAAATACAAAAACATCAAAATTTTTAATATCAAGGGATTCTAACAGTTCAAACAGTGCCCTGCGTATACGGGTATTTGGAAGTCCCAGTGATTCAACGAGCAGTTTATTATTCTGAAATTCAGCTTTTTTAATCTTCTCTTTGGTAAATTCATGAATGCTGTCTGAATGATCTCCTAAAAGCTGAACAGCCTGTTTTAATGAAAAATCGTCTTTAATCTCCAGGGCATCAACAGCAGCCATTCTTGTCTCTTTCATGTCATGGGAGAGATAAGGATATAGGATATCATTAAGATTTTCTGTTTTCAGGCGGAAAAGTGCAATAATAATATCAGGAATCAGTGGGCCACTGTCGCTCTCTTTGAGTATTTTCATAAGAGCATCTATATACTCTTTATTCCGGGTAAGCCCGGCACATACAATACCGGCTTGTCTGTTTTCCCTATTATTTGAGCAGAGCCATCTGTCAACAATTTTTCCATATTCATCAGGGTTGTGCATATATTGGCAGGCAGTGGCAAATCCCCTGACAACAGGATTTGAATTTTTTTCATATTGCGCGAGATCTGTCTCTTTCACACCATCAAAACCGTATGTGGATATGATTTTTAAAATTGCTATATTGACTTCGGGTTTTTCAGGGTCCAGCAGAGGAATCAGTCTGTTTTTCGAATTTTTCAGAAACGTCGGCGATATCATTTTCATCAACGCTATTTTTGTTTTATCATCCTGGTATTGAAGAATTTTCAGACTGTTTTTATCAAAGGTTTCACTGGAAAAATTTTTCAGAAGCTCACCATACCAGATTGCATTCTTCCCTCTTGCTTTCAGAAAGGTCTGCTCTATTTCATCTACCGTAGTGCTTTCTTTAAAAATATGTGCCAACTCTTTTTTATCAAGACTTTTAAAATCCAGCATATTTTTGGATACCAGATCAATCAGAATTTTTGCATATTTTGATTTCAGTATGACCGGAGCAGCGAACCATGCCAGCACAAAAGGCAGTGCAACAAGAGTCAGATAGCGCGGATGAATAAAATTATCAGATATGAGAATAAGGCCTGATCCCACAAAAAGGGCAAGTCTTACAACAGTCCCCCTTAAAAAAGGGCGTATCATTCCACGGTAGGATTCAGGGAAAAGACCGATTAATATACCGTTGGCAGGCACATTAATGGTTGTTCGGATAATATTTGTGGACATCCTGGCATACATTGCTGAAAATACACTGAAATTGAATAGAAACCCTAAAAATGCAATCATGTAGTTAAAGGGATGAAACATCAATGCAACAGGCAGTCCCCATTTACCATAGATCCTTCCGACAAAAAGCAGGATAATAAGGCTGACGATATAAAGCGCTCCTCTGAAGTAGCCAAAGAACTGTATCATGGCGGCTTCACTGGCAAACTGATCATTAACTGCATAATTAAACTGGTAATTCATTATCGGGATAACCACATTGGGCATAAAAGTCAGAACAAGCACTATTTTGATTAATACTGAATCTTTAATCAGAGGAAGAACATTCTTGAATTCCTCAATCATGGGTTTTCTCTTTTTCGCAGTTTTTCCTGATTTTTCAGGAAAGATCAGTGTTGGAAAACTGCGGCCCATACCCTGAACAATGGAGACACCAAGAAGGGTTGTGCAAAGATAGAGATATAAAAGGTTGTCAAGCTGAAAGGTCTTTGCAAAATATGGAGTGCCGAAACTGCCCAGGATCAGTCCGACGACTCCTCCTGCCGTAAGAAGAGGGAAGATGCGTTTGGACTGTCTGGTATTAAAAAGATCATTGCACATGTTCCAGAAAAGCAGTGCCTGCAGAAGTTCAAACTGACTTTTCAGCATAAAGAGAATCGGATAGAGGATATCCAGGCCCATTGGTATCAGAAGTCTTATTACCGTAACGATGATACCGCTGAAGATAAATATATATGATAACAGTTTAGCTCCCGGTATCCGGCTCATATAGGTGCTCAGCAGACCTGTAATAAAGAAGGTGACAACTGCATTAATCATATTGACTACCGGCATATATTCAACGCCGTAACGCTTCAAAAAAGCGGTTTCAGCATAATTATTGAGGATAATGCCTGAACTGCGGATAATAAAAAGCAGTGCAGCACTCCATAAGATAAGGGCTATTTCATCTTCATAAATTTTTAAAAGACTGAAAAGTTTTGTTTTCATTATTCCGCCTTAAAAACCAGCCTGAATCCCGTTGTCTGGAATTTTCCACCAGGATGAGCATATGCTCTGTTAGCACTTCTAAGATAAATTCCATATTTAAACCAGCTTCCACCGCGTTTGATTCTGGTTCCTGATTTTGCACTGGCATCTGTGTTGTATTCTCTGTACGGATCAGAACACCACTCCCATACATTGCCATGCATATCATAAAAACCCCATGGGTTTGGTGCAAAACTTTTTACCGGAGCCGGCCGGTCTGGAAGCATACCCCTTGTTTTAAAGAGAGAGATACACTTTGAAGCTTTTTTGCTGTTATTCTGATACATCGCCTTTGAACAGTCAATTTCATCTCCCCAGCTGTAGGCAGTTTGAGTCCCTGCCCTGCAGGCATATTCCCATTGGGCTTCAGTGGGCAGCATATACCTGCCGTTACGAACCATGTCTGAACTGTTTAATTTTTTAATGAATTTTTGGGTATCATAAAAAGACACTTTTGTAACGGGAAGATTTTTCTCATCTTTTGGTTTTCTGCTGAGTAGTTTTGTACCCATCAGGGCTTCCCACTGTTTTAAAGTCACTTCTGTTGCCTGAAGATAAAAGGCTCTGGAAATAGTCACTTTATGCTGGTTTTCATTTTTATCACGATAGGGTTCGCTTTCCGGGCTTCCCATAATAAAGGATCCGGGTTCCACCTTTATGAATTCCATGCCAAGATGATTAGTAAATTTTTTTTCAAGTGCTGATACACTGCCGGCAGAAACGGTTAACACTATTAATCCGGAAAGAAAAAAATATAAGTGTGTTTTTTTTAATATGAAAAAATATAAAGAAGTCACAATATTTTAAACCTCCTTTTTAATAAAAGTTGATTTTTGCAATTACACTAATAACAGGCTTATCATGCAAAAGCAACCGATTATGATGTAAATAATTTATATCCGGCTGAAGCAGAATCTATCTTTTAAAGAATGCTTTTTCTGAAGGGTGATATTAAACAATAGCAAAAAAAGAGATTTTCTGTAATGGTGCCTTTAAGGTGTTGTCTATGTATGGATGGTTTTACAAGGGATAAAGAATATCACTTTGTTCCCTGCTCCATCCATTTTTGCAGTATATTTTTATCTTTTTGTTCCATGGATGTTATCTGCAGTCGTTTCAGATTTTTTCCGTTCTCTCCTGCCCAGGCTACTTTAACATAGATATCTTCAAAACAGTGTGCATCAAGACAGAAATCAAATCTGATCTTCAAATCCGTGAACTGTTCCAGATCTGAGGATATGACTGCCTCTATCTCACTTCTGTTTATCGATGTGGTTTCTCCCATGATTGGTATGGCGGCAATTTTCTTGTCCTCTATTTTCCAGCATTGAAACGGCAGTTTTATTTGAAGGCTTTTCTGCTTTACTACAGGAAAGGCAAGGGTTGTATTAAAACCCTCTGTAATGGAATTTACAGCATAAAATATAAGGGGTTTTTTCATGCCTTTCATCATGACACTCCTAGGGGGTTCTGATTTTATCTTATTTCTAAGCAGTGCGTGGGTTGACTCTCCTATGAGAACCTGGCCTCCAATTGAATTGGACTCTATTCTTGCTGCAGTATTAACGGCTGAACCCACAATGCCGTACTTCATTCTTATTTCAGAACCGATATTGCCGACAATCACACTTCCGGTATTGATGCCTATACCCATTTCAAGTGACGGATATCCCTGTTTTTCTATTTCAGCATTAAGCCTGGCGAGGCTGTTCTGCATATCAATACCACATGCTACTGCCCTTTCAGGGTCATCGTCATGACTTTCTGGTGCACCAAATACAACCAGCAGCGCATCACCAATTATTTCATCTATAACACCATCATACTGAAGAATTATTTTTGACATCTCTTCAAGATATTGATTCAGAAGGTCAACCATTTCTCCAGGATCCCTTGATTCAGAGAGGTGTGTAAAACCGCGTAAATCAGACATCAGCACAGTAATGGTTTTTCTTGTACCACCGATTTTCTGTCCCTGGGGTGATTCAAGTATTTCATCGACAACTTTACGGGATAGATAACGGCCAAATGTATCTTTTATAAAATTAACAAGCTGAAGGCGCTCCTCAGAAACATTGAGAATCGTTTTGAGCATTTCTGATCTTGACGTAACAATGGTTTTTATCTCATGGGGAGTATTTTCAGGAAGAGCAAGCTCATCAGCTTCTGTATGATTTTTCAAAAATTTCCGATTGGCTGATGCAATACTTTCCAGAGGAATGATGATTCTTCTGGAAAGAAAGTGTTTTAATGTCACCATCATAAAAATAAGAATAACCGCAACTAAAGCGATAATTCTTACACTGTACCAGAACAGATCAATGGCAGTTGCATCGGTTGTATACCATCTGTATCCAAGTGAAAAAAGAAGAAGCACACTCTCAATAAAAAGGATACGCCAGAAAACTCCTGTCAGAAGGATTTCTCTTACTCCAGCTTTTTCTTCTTGTTTTTTTTCTATCATTGTTCAATCCCTGGCTTTATGATGTTAATTTTATTCCTGCAGATGCTGTATCAGGTTTTAACAAAATGTCAGTTTATATGATTATGAAGATGCTTTATTGTCTGAAAAACATGTTCCCGTAACTTTTCCACTGAAAAATCTTTAAAATCCTTGTGAAGAATGGGTCTGCCGATATTCACCCCTACTCTGCCCGGGTTGAGGATCAGGCTTGATTTTGGGTGATAATTAAACAGCCCTGCAACAGCAAAGGGTAAAATATCAGCTTTTGCTTCTTTTGCAAGATGAAAAGGGCCTTTTTTAAAGGAGGCAATCTCTCCTGTTACGGTTCTGTGTCCCTCGGGCAGTATGGCAATACTCATGCCTGATTTCAAAGTTTCTGCTGCCATATCAAGACTTTTCACTGCTTTTTTTAAATCATCTCTTTTTATTGGAATACAGCCCCATTTACGGATAAGATATCCCCATACCGGAATGTTAAAGTGGTAGGCAGCTTCAACTCCCACAAAGCAGGAAGGAATAGCTGCAGGAATGACAAAAATATCAAAAAGGCTCTGGTGGTTTCCCATGAAAATATAGGTTCTGCTGCCATTAATATTTTCCCTGCCGGAAACGGTAAGCTTTATGCCCATTAATCTGATCAATACAGAAAACAGCCGTCTGGCTGCCTGGTATGTCTGTTTTCTTGAGAAGAAAAAGAGATGGAACATAATGATTAAAAATGAAAAGAAAAAAAAGAGGGCACCTGAAACCCACAGGAATATGGAAACTATTTTTTTCTGCATAAATACCTTATCATTTTATGGTGTACATCTATTTTAGATGGTGTGGTTCCAAAAAGTTCTCCGTCAGGCAGCAGCGGTTTGGCCGGCCATGTTCTGATTTTTGCTGTTTTTGCCCTGTAATGCTTTACAGAAGGATTTCTGAGATGGGTTCCCTTGAAGATTTTCGGCAGTGTAGCAAGAAGATCTGTTCTGGATAGTGTGCCTGTCACAACGATATCCATCCATCCGTCATCTATCCTGGCCTCAGGAGCCATGAGCATGCTGCCGCCTGTAAAACGTGAATTGCAGAATTCAACAAAGCAGTTTTCCGCTTTTATCATTTTTCCATCAATCTCAAGTTCCATATAGTGAAAACTGAGGCTTGCTATTCGGTGAAATATTCCGATAATATAGGAGAAATCTTTTAAAAATTTGAACCTTCCGGCTGTTTTGGCTACATCAGTGACAAATCCAAAGCCTGCAAGATTAACAAAAAAAAATGGCTTTCCCGCCTGGGTAAAGGAGCAGACATCAACCCGTCTCGGGTTATTTTCAACAATTGAACAGATGCCGTCATCCAGTCCGTTAATCTGCAGATCCTTTGCAAAGGAATTTCCTGAACCAGCAGGAATAATACCCAGGGGTGGGATCTGATCAGGGCTGAAATTTTTTAATAACCCGTTTAATGTATGAAAATTGGTTCCATCTCCGCCAACTGAAACAATGGCATCATAGCGTGCTGCTGGAATTTCAGATGCTATTTTAACAATGTGTTCATGATAAAAAGAGGTAAATATTTTGTATTTAATGCTGTTTAAGGTTAGTTTTCTTTTGATTTCAGATATGCGTTTTCCACACTTTCCACCTCCGGCTTCAGGGTTGACAATCAATGCAATTTTCATAAAAAACCTCTGTATTAATGGAGACAGCAGAAAAAACAGTGTTTTTCAAGCTTTGTTACGTGCAGATGAGGTTAAGCTGGATCATCTTCAATGGAAGCTATAAAAATGATGTGTTCAAGCAGCAGTGTTTTGCAGCGCTTTTATCCAGCAGCATTCCAAGCTCCCCCTCTCTCTTTGGGAAAAACCCCATGGTTTTCTCCCACACCTCTTCATCTTCCATGCAGAAATACACCATAATATTCGGATCATACGCTCTTATGCAGTCAACAAGAGTTTTATACAGTTTTATTCTTAACGGTTTAAAATACCTCATTTTGTTATCAAGGCCTGAAATGAATTCTCCATAGCAGATTCTTGAGTCAGGGAACCGTTTTTCAATAATCTGTTTTAATTTTGGCATGAACCTGAAAGAACCGACACTGATCCAGACAATATTTTCAGAAGATACAAATTGAAAAATCTGCTGGATCACCGCTTTATAATCTCTTTCACAACCCGGATAAATAACAAGAGGATCAAAATGAAATGCAAGTTTATATCCTCTCTTTTCAACCTTTTCAGCGGCTTTAAGGCGTGATGTCAATGAAGCAGTACCTCTCTCCTGGGAACTGATGATATCAGGGGTATTCAATGACCACGCTATGATTGTTCTGCCATTGTGATCAATGTCAAGCAGGGATTCGATATTTACCGTTTTTGTTTTAAGCTCCAGGACAGCATTTTCCTGTTTTGCAAATTTTTCAACAAAAAATTTTGGCTGAAAGCTGATCTTCTCCCATATAAGGGAATCCGTGTACTCTCCGGTGCCTATTCTGAAAATCTGACGCTTCTTAAAGATAGTTTCAAGATTTTGATAAATCGTGTTTACTCCCGTAAAATACTGCAGAAGAGGGGGATGAAAATAGGCCTGCAGGATACAATAGGAACAATCCATAGTACAAAATGTTCCCGTATGAAGAATAGTATAATCGCAGCAGGTATAAGAGCTTGTGCCGGGGCACTCTCTGATAGCAGCGCCTCTGTTTTTGGTTATAAAAAGCGTTTTTTTTGCTTTTGTAACCGGATCTTCAGATTCATTTATAAAATCATAGACAGTCTTTGAACCCTCCACCTGCTGGGGATCAATGTTGAGTTTATCAATAAGATAATCAGTTTCATCACTCCTTACACAGGCATTGTCAATAAAAAGATTACTGATTTTCATTGCTCAAGGATCTCTTTTAATTCTCTGTTTTTTACAACTTCATTAAGTTTTTTTACATTCAGCAAAAACTCTTTATAATTTTTTGCTGTAAATGAGAGAGAGTAGTTCAGACCCTCAAAATTTTCAGGAGGTGTAAATTTTATCTGCTTTCCAAATTTCAGATTGCTGATTTTCTGTCTGGTACTCTGGCGTGCAGTAAAGAGAGCAGGAAATCGTTTTTTATGAAGAAACTCTCTTAAAAATTTTGTTTTTAACACCGGTTCTCTGTTTTTATCTGAAATTATGTGTTGAATTTCACTGTTTTCAATCACTTTTTCAAATTTGATCTGATCTCTTTTTGAAATTTCCATTATATACTGCAGAATTTCCAGTTGTTTATTATTTGAAGCTTTAATTTTTGAAAAAAGGTTTAACAGCATTTTTATAGTCTCTTCCGGCAGGGTAATTATTTTTTTGGCTGTCTTAAATGAGATCACTCCTTTATGAAGCAGTTGTAAACCGGTTTCCGACAATGATTTGAGATTGATATAATCCTGAATAATCCGGGTATTAAGCTCACTATTAAAAATACCAATGGATCTTTTGGCTATCTCGTGTATTTCCATAAATTCATTCAGTTTTCCGATAGAGGTGGTGAGTTCAGCATGGGTCAGAGGTCTTTGAAAGGAGAGAGAGATTATTGATTTTATAATATATTGACATTCATGAAGATCTGGATTAATTGCATATGCAATTATTGTTTTCTCATTATTGGAAAGAGAGGCTTTTACTCTGTTGAAACCGGAAATAACAATATATCGGCCGTTCAGGTACCTGACAATGGGAGGAAAAAGCGTCCCATTGTCTCTTATTGATACTGCAAGATACAAAGTGTCCTTTCCGGGAAACGACACTTTGTATCTTTTATCATCTAAATCAACATCACAGATATTGATTTCCAGCAATTGATCAGACATCATTTCCTGTCAATCGTTTATAAATCTCTTTATATGTGTTTGACGTTCTGCTGACAAGTTCCTGTGGCAGCTCAGGTCCTGGAGGGGTTTTATCCCAGCCTGATTCTGAAAGCCAATCCCGGACATATTGTTTGTCAAAACTGTTCTGGCTTCGGCCTGGTTCATAATCATCCAAAGGCCAGAATCTGGAAGAGTCAGGCGTTAAAATTTCGTCAATTAATATAATTTCTCCATCCAGCATGCCAAATTCAAATTTGGTATCCGCTATGATGATTCCTTTGGAAAGAGCATATTCAGCACCTTGATTATAGAGATCAAGGCTTAATTTTTTCAATTTTTCAGCTTTTTCCCTGCCGATAATATCCACTGCTTCATCAAAACTGATATTAATATCGTGGTCTCCCACCTCGGCTTTAGTTGAAGGGGTAAAAAGCGGCTCTTCCAGTTTATCAGATTCTTTTAAGCCGTCTGGAAGTTTTATATTGCATACATGTCCTTCTTTTTGGTACGACTTC
Organism: uncultured Desulfobacula sp.; assembly: GCA_964636495.1. Classification (GTDB taxonomy): domain Bacteria; phylum Desulfobacterota; class Desulfobacteria; order Desulfobacterales; family Desulfobacteraceae; genus Desulfobacula. Next base: position 27,201 of record CAZWSL010000020.1, read on the forward strand.
CATCCTGAACCGGTAATATACCCCCTGACAATGCATTCAATTGAAAGCGGTTCAGCTTTTTTTACAAGCATACTGCGTTTTTCAAGTGCTGAAGCATGTTTCTGGAATTCTTCCGGATATTCATTTACATTGGTTGTGATGATATGATTTTTTACAATGTGTTCCATTTTTTTAAACCAGAACAGAGAGATCTGGTTTAACACTTTCCCCTTATCTGGAATCGTATTAGGCAGTACAACGTCAAACGCTGAAAGCCTGTCTGTTGTTACCATCAGCAGGGAATCTCCTGTGTCAAAAATATCTCTTACCTTGCCCTGTCTGACAAGGGATAGATCATTAAATTGAGTTTCAGGAATATTAGACATATTTAATCTCCTTATAATTTATAAGCCATGAAATACGGTTAACAGCAGTAAATAGATAATTTACATTCAATTTTTAGTGAGTTTTATATCATAAAATCCTGTATTTATCCATACTGTTAGATTCTATTTTTATAACTAAATTATTATCATAAATATAATAATCAACCCCGGAGAATAAATATCCTGTGATTTTATAACCTCCTGTTGACTCAAGCAGTTAAATTATAATATTGTAACCATAATTTAATTTTATTTACGGGATTACAAAAATTTATGAAAAAACCTGCTTTTTTATTTTTAATTATTTTTATTATTTCTTTCAACTGTCTGCCTTCCTATTGTCAAACTTATTACTCTTTGAAGGATATAGCTGTACTTGCTGACAAAATGAGTGAAACCATAATAATTGCCAGAGATGATATCTATATTGCCGAGCAGGAGAAAAAAAGAGCCTTGTCAGTTCTCATACCAAAAATTTCTGCCTATGGAAACCTAACAAGATACAAAAATGCAGACATCTCAGCTCCCAATATCCTGACAGGAGGAGTCCAGCTGACCCAGTCATTTACAATTAACGGAAAGGAACTGATCGCTCTGAATGTTACAAAAAAAAATATTGATGCTAAAACCTTCTCTCTGGAAAAAATCCGCTCCCAGTACCTTCTGCAGGTTGCCCAGGCTTATTTTAATATTCTAAGCGCCCAGAAATTTCTTGAAATCGCACAATCTGATATCAGGCGTCTTACTGCTCACAAAGATGCAGTCAAAGAAAAACTAAATGTGGGTACTGTTACCAAAACAGATCTTTACAGGGCCCAGGCAGAACTCTCAAAAGCCCTGACACAGCAGGTTATATCAGAAAACAGGGTACTCCAGAGCAAGGCAGCCTTACATAACCTGGTGATTATTGATACGGATTTTAACCTTGAAAAAGATAATTTTAAAACATTAAAAAATTATGAATGCCTGTTAGATGATATTACGACAAAGGCATTGAAAAACAGAGCAGAAATAAAAGAAGCAGAGATTAATGTTGATATTGCACGGAAAACCATAAAATTTCAAAAAAGTGATTTCTGGCCATATCTCAGCCTTGAGGCAGGTTACAGAGAGACTGAGAGTGAGTATGACCACTTATCAAAAAAGGTAAACAACAATACAGATGATACCTATTTTACAGGCCAGCTTGTCTTTACTCTGTTTGACGGAGGATTAAGAAAAGCCCAGGTCAACCAGGCTGCTGCCGATCTGAGAAAAGCAGAAAATGCACTTTCGCTGCAGAAAAAACAGATTCTTCTTGAAGCAGAAGTAAATTATCTTGACTCCATGACTGCAAAAAAAGCGTTGTTAAATCTGCAGGATGAAATCAAATCTGCAAAGGAAAATTTTAATGCGGTTCAAATGCAGTTTAAATATGGAATGGCTGACAGTATAGATATTATGGATGCAAATACCTTATTTGTTTCAGCTCAAAGAAGAATATCTGATGCAGAGTATGTTTATTATCTTTCCATTTTAAAAATTCTTTATACAAAAGGTGAGCTTACCGGCTTTCTTCTCTCTGGAACTTAACAGCAGACTCACTGCTCTTTATGGTCACAATTTTGATAAGTTGCTGTTCTGAAGATTTCACAAGTCACTTTTGCTCCAGCTTTAAATGAACATATATTCAATCCTGCTGATTTACCCAGCCCTCTTCCTGTCAGGCCAAATAACCGGTAATTGAGTAGATCTCTTTTTTACTCAACTAAAGGGTAAAAATATTTAAGTGAATCCTTAATGTTTTCCAGCAAGAGAGCTTGACATAGACAGAGGGTTTACATATATGCTTTAAGAAAATGGAATAAAAAATAAAGCAAATAAAAACTTTAAGGAGTAAAGAATGTTTGAAATAATTGCAGATCCCGAAGACTACCAGATTGATCATCTCATTAATGGAACAGGTAATGCAAATATTGAACTTTCCCAGGAAGAGAGGGATAAGTGGGCTGAAGAAATTCTACACTTCAATAGGAAATTGACTGAATTTGCTGAAAAATCAGGTGAACTTGCAGATCTTTTATCTGGAAAAGAAAAAATTTCAGCTACCCCGGCTTCTTTGAAAACACTGAAGATTCAGCTGTTCATGATAAATGATTCATTAAACAAGGCAATGGGCATAGCCCGCAATCTTGAGTCTGACATCATAAAAAAATAGGATAACGCATTACACCACATTTTTTTAAAGATATTGTTCTGTAACACTCTGTCTCAATAAATGGTCTGCAAGTGTAACTGCTGTCATGGCTTCACACACTTTGTTAATTCGTGGAATCGCACACACATCGTGGCGACCTTTTGTTGAGATAGGACACTCATTACCCTCTTCATCAACAGTTGTCTGGGGTTTTAAAATTGAGGGAATAGGCTTTACATGCACCCTTGCAATAATGTCATCTCCGTTTGAAATCCCGGCCAGTATTCCCCCTGCATTATTTGTCTGAAATCCAGTTGAAAAAATCTGATCATTATTTTCAGATCCTTTTAACCGGGAAGCCCTGACACCTGCTCCTATTTCAACGGCCTTGACAGCACCAATACTCATCAAAGCCTTTGCAATATCAGCATCGAGTTTATCAAACACAGGTTCACCAAGTCCTGCAGGGACATTGGATGCTATCATTTCAACAACTCCACCTAAGGAATCTCCATTTTTTCTTGCATCTTTAATCTTTATCTCCATTTTGCGGACAGCATCCATATCCGGACACTGCAGAACATTTTTATCTTTTTGAGATATATCATTCAGGTTAACCGCTTTAATATTGCCGAGTTCAAGAGTGTAACACTTTATTTCAATACCATACCGGTCAAGTACAAGCTGGGCTACAGCACCTGCAGCGACCCTGGCAGCAGTTTCCCTTGCAGAAGAACGGCCTCCTCCTCTGAAATCCCTGATGCCATATTTTGCCTGGTAGGTGTAATCCCCGTGTCCGGGCCTGAAAAGACGGGCGATATCATCATAGGATTTTGATTTTGCATCCTGGTTCTCAATGAAAATCGTAATGGGGGTACCCGTTGTCCTGTTGTTAAAAACACCTGATAGAATAACCGCCTTGTCAGGCTCTCTTCTGGTTGTGCTGGAAGGAGCACTTCCTGGTTTTCTTTTATCAAGGGCTTTTTGTATCATGCCTTCACCTAATTCAATTCCTGGAGGACATCCCTGGACGACAACCCCTATCCCTCTGCCATGGGATTCTCCAAAAGTTGTAATATTAAATACTTTACCTGTTGTGCTGCCTGACATCTGTTTTTATGCTCCTGTATATTATCTGAACTATTTTTTCAGGTGTTTTATCTGTTGTATCAATTTTCATATTTGAACACTCTGCATATAGATGTTCTCTCTCTTTTAAGAGTCTGTTTGTCTCATCCACAAGGTTGTTTTCCGTTAAAGAAGGTCTCAGCAAGAAACTTTTTTCATCATTTTTTAATCTGTTAATAATGATACTGCTGTCAGCATCAAGCCAGACAGTGAACCCGTTTTTCCTGATAAATTCCAAATTATCTCGATCCGTTACAATACCGCCACCTGTTGAAATAACCTTTTTTTCATACTGCTCTGTATCCATCAGGATCTGTTTTTCAATTTCTCTGAATCTGTTCCATCCATATGTTTCAACAATTTGTGATATACTTAATTTTTCCTGCTGTTCAACCATCTGATCAGTATCCATAAAGGAAAAACCGATCAAATCTGCAAGGAGTTTTCCTGTGGTTGTCTTACCCGTACATCGATATCCGGTAAAAAAAATTTTCATATTAAATATTCATTTTTCGGTTCATTGCTTTTATAAGAATTCTGAAAGGAAAATTAGCCACTTTTTTATTGGCCTTTTTTCACCCAGCTACCATCAGTTTTCTGTAAAAATTCACCTGATTTTGCCTTTTGTGATTTTCTCTGTGCCTGAATCTTTTCAACAATTTCAAGGGTTGTTTTCTGCTGTTTTGCAAAATTGGTGTAAACTGTTTTTCTATCCTTGTTTTCAGCAGAAATAATATCTTTTTTTATCTTTTCAGCTGTAACAAATCCAAGATACCCTCTGTTGTTTTCTCCTATAATACCTCTGGTTTTAAGTTCGGCAATCACAGGCAGTCTGACTTTCATTCTCTCTTTAAGATCTTCTGCAGTGACAGGTCCGGCAGAAAGAATAAAAGCAATCACGATTAACATATATATATTAACGACCGGATGTCTCTTCATTTTTCCTCCTGTTCCTTAATGGCATCTTCAGCCGCTTCAAGATCATCAAAAAAATCATCAAGCGCTTTTTCAACCCTGATATTTACATCAATGGTTATGTGAATCGGTTTAATCTCAACCGGTTTGACTGCAACTTGATGGCTTGACTCACATCCTGTAAAAATAACAAGAAGTGATACGAGTACCATAATATATTCTTTTTTTATCATAAACTCTCCTTTTTAAAGAGAAAATTTAAATGCTCCAAATCGTGTGATTAATTGAGAATGGATTGTAATTTGCTACCAGATCTCAACACTTCATTAAAAGGCAATTTTAAATTTATATCAAGCTTTATTCCCTGAAAATGTGATCCTGCAGATGAGGCATCAACCCGTATAAACCCGCCTTTCTTTTTTGAGTATTCAAAAGGCATTATTTTTGAGGGTTTTCCATCAAGTTCCATATTTACAAGAAGTGTATCTTCCACGGTATTCAGTTTTAATTTTACCCATTTATAATTAAAATCCTTTAATGCTTCCCCTGCAAGATCCAGCTGGGAAAACTGAGGTGTATCCATGGGGATGCCCGATGTTATCCTTTCACTGTTTTTAATGATAATTTTTCCGCCTTTTCCCGGTGTTGAGAATAAAAAACCATTGTCAAATTTTATACTACCATTGGAGTAAACCACTGGAATACGTCCGCTCAATGAACCAAATCCACGGGCATCAAATGCATCCATCTGTTTTAAAAGCTGTGTCAATTCCAGCCGGTCGCAATATAAAGATAGAGCATATTGACCACTCTCTTCCGGAAAGCGGATGGCTTCAGTTGAGACCAGACCCTTACACCATTTAAATTTTATATTCTCGACAAGCAGATATTTCCCCTGCCCTATTGTAAATCTGATTTCAGTATCATCTATTTTAATTTTATTTTTTTTAATTGAATCAATGACCATAATCTGACCAGGAGAAGTTTCCGGCAAAAAAAGATTGTTAAAATAAATATCTGAGTTGATTCCTTTTACAACAAGGTCATCCTCATCCATCTGAAGTGTGCCATGGGCAAGATTCAGGGTCATTGAGGAGCGCAGCTTGTGATCATGATATGTCATTTTTCCCTTTAAAGAAGCTGTAATATCAAACCTTGTTTCCGGCATTTTGCGCAGAGATATTTTTTGGATATCAGACTCACTTATCTTGAAAGAGTCTGTCTCAAATTCACACGACATTACAGGGTTACTGCCGGCTTTTACTCTTGCATCAAACCGAGTCTTTATATCAGGAATAAGGTTGAAACCCATATTTCCTTTAATAAAAAATTCACTCAATTTTTTCTGCAGAACGCTGCCCCTGGCATGAAAAGCAAATCGATTGTCATGATAAATTGAAGATATTGAGTAGGTTCCATATTTTTTTTTACCGGGTGCCGGGTAGAAGAGCGGCATATGAATATCAATACCCCTGGCCCTGAGTTTATACTGTAATGCCTTTAATCTGCCTTTTTTGGCATTTACCACAAGAGAGCAGGATGGTTTAAGGTTTTTCCCGCTGGAGAATTCTCCGGAGATATTGACAGCAGGAAATGACATATTCATATCACTGGAATGCATATTGAGCAAACCGGTTTTTAATGTGAATTCTGACTTTATTTTTTTCTCTTTTTTATTTAATCTAAGCGTCATTCCATATTGAAGATCCAGTTCTGAAGACAAGGGGGAGGCAGCTAATTTCATGAAACCATTTACATTCCATTTCAGGCCTGTAAAAGACAAATCTGTTTTTATATCTTTCAATTCCATTTTGGAAGGTTTGCTAAAAACAATGTTAGAGATGTATACTTTCCATTTTTCAGCCGGAGAGAAGGATTCTAACTTGAAGTCAGTAAATCTGCCGAATTGAAACTGGTCACTCTTTTTGGCGATCCATTCATTGAGATACCCGGTGTTCAGTGATTTCCCCTCTATCTTCACATATTTGATTCCCTCTCCTGCCCTGTAATTGACAATGGTATTTACTATTTCACCAAAAGGGTAAAATCTTACAGCTGTATTAATAGTGTCACCAGGTGCATAAAAAGAGGATAAAGCATCAAACGGAATAATAAAATCTTCCTCTTCAGTATGCAGCATCAGTTTACTGTTTTTTACGATAATTTTCCGGGGCCAGAAGGGCATAAAAGATTTAATATTATTTTTAGATGATTTTTCAGATGTTCCAGGCAGGTTCAATCCTTTTATCTCAATTTTTCCATCTTTATCAAGAAATGCATGGATATTTACCCCTGAAAGGGTCACTCTTTTAATATTAAAACCTGGTTTTATGATATTTCCAGGTTTGAAATGAATACCATGGTCTATATTCGCTGAATCAACTGATATTGAATCAGACAGACGTATTGAAGAGATATGTGCACTTGAAAGACCAAATTGCTGCATATCAAACGCTATTCTGCCTGAAAAATGTAACAGAAAATCACTCTTTTTGATCTGTGATTCTACTATATGGTGAAGGTTGATGAATAGAATAAAAAGAAAAAGTGCTGAAAATGAAACAAGCCAGAAAACTATTTTTAATATTTTTTTAAACAACATTTTTAATATTCACCTGCAGGTACATGTCTCCTCTTTTTGTTTCATCAACAATTATACCCATTCGGGCAAGACGAAGCTTTGAACCCTGTTTTATTCCAGGAGGTATTTTCAGCCTGTAAAGCGGTTTGTAAAAACCCCATGGAATTGTGATCATTTTATATGCCCCGGATATGGCCTCCAGGGATGTAATGTCAATCTGTCCGAAAAGGTCCGGGCTGTCTGGATTATCAGGATCCTTTTCTGCAATAATCATCTGTAATTTCGGGGAGTGCTTTTTAATGGTGAATTGACTGATTTTTTGATTGGCACCTGTTTCCGGCATTTTTTTATTAAATTTTACCAGCAATAAACCGGCTATGAATCCCCCGATGTGTGCCCACCAGGCAATTCCTGATCCGCTGCCTGAACCGGTTGCATTAAAAAATTGAATTGCAAACCAGAATCCGAGAAAAATAAAAGCAGGAATTTCAACAAACCACGGTATAATGATAACAGGAATAACAGTCAGAATGCGAGCTTTCGGATACAAAAGAAAATATGCCCCCATAACACCGGCTATGGCACCGCTTGCACCAACAGTCGGTATCATGGATACCGGGTTTAACAAAAAGTGGGAAAATCCTGAAATAATACCGCATATAATATAGAAGCAGATAAACCTTAATGTCCCGAAATACGCTTCAACCTTATCTCCAAAAATGTATAGAAACCACATATTGCCAAGAAAGTGCCAGAACCCTCCATGCAGAAACATATATGTGAATATTGAGTAGATCTGGTTGACAAGGGAGAAATGCCTCGACATTTCATGAACACTGTATTTTGCAGGTACAAACCCGTATGAATAAAAAAAAGCTCTATCTTCAAATCCGGTTGTAATCTGCAGAACAAACACTAAACAGTTAATACCCATAAAAAAATAGACTCCTGCAGGGATGTTTCCGGAAGGCTGATTATCTCTAATGGGTATCATCTTATTTTCTTATATTCTGGTTTTCCCGGTTAACTGTTGTAATTGAAAAGCAATCTTTTTGAAAAAATCCTTTTCTATAATAGCAGTAAGAGGTATAACTTCAATACAAAATTACTATTTCAGCTGTTTTACAGGATTTATGAGAATACCATCACAGGAAAAATGTTTTGAACTCATGGTTCAGACGAAAATGATGAGCCATATAATTGATCACTCGGTCATGGTGGCAAATGTTGCATTTTTCCTCTGCAGCAGTCTTAAAAAAAAATTTCCTGAACTTGATATCAACCTATCCACTTCTGCTGCACTGCTTCATGATATAACAAAAACCAGAAGTTTTAAAACAAAGGAGAGTCACTCGGATACAGGCTGTCAGATGCTTACCAGCATGGGTTACCCTGAAACCGGGGATATCATTCGCCAGCATGTTATTCTTGATTTTTATGACTTGAATCCGGATATGGTATACTCCTCTGTTTCAGAACATGAAATCGTCAACTATTCCGACAAAAGAGTTCTGCATGACCAGGTGGTTTTACTGGATAAACGGCTTGAGTATATTAAATTTAAATATGGTACCTTGAAAGGGTTTAAAGAGCGTATTAATATTGTCTGGAACAATACCATAAACCTGGAGAAAAAACTGTTTTCACAACTTGATATTGAGCCTGAACAATTATCAGAAAAAATGACAGAAGAAATCAAAAAACCAGAATCCATTTCAGGAAGTTAGATGGATTTAAATGAATTGGAGATTCATTCAGGATAAAGAACATCTTTCAAAATTCAGCTGTCAGGGCAATACTGTCTGCAATTTCACTGATCTCTCTTTGAACGGCATGAATCTTTAGTCTCTGTGTCTCTTTTTCAGACTGTTTCAAGGAAAAAACATGCTGGACTTCTTTTCTGTACGAGTGATAAGAGGTAAAATATTCATCTGTTTTCTCTTTAAAATCACGTGAAAGAGCCTCAATAAGAGGTATGAAATATTCATTTTCAAGATTGATATAAATCTGTTTATATTGAATTTTTATCAATTTCATATTCTCTTTTTTTATCTTTTCCGCTGCCTTGTTCAATCCAGGTGAAAAAGAGAACATCCTGTTTTTTCTAAAGAGGGAAAAGAGTATTCCAGACAGTGTGTGAATACTGAAATCAGTAAATACATTTGCCTTTATTTTTGAAGTATATCTTGCATCAAAAATGGTCAAGGGAAGCTTGAGATTCAATATTTTCCTTATGGTTTCCATTGTCATCCATGCATCATACTGAATAGTGACCCCCGGGGTATTTTCCATTTGAAAGAAAGGCGTATCTTTTGTTAAATCAATCTGAAACGAGTTAAAAAGAGATTGAAAATATGATGTGATCTCCTTCTCCTGCAGGTTTATAAATTTTTTAAATTCAGGTTTAACATTTTCAATCACATATAAATCAAGCTGTCGCTTGAAATCCTGAAACATTAAATAGAGGATCTGATTAAACGACTCTCTGGTTGTTGTTTTATACTGTTCAACATCAAACACCACTCTATTATTCACAAAATTCAAGAGATCGTTTAAAACAGTTTTCCTGCCGCCTAAAAAAGCCGCCTGTACACTTTTATGAACCTGCTCTTTAAGGTCTTTTAAACATCTGTCTATATAATTTGTTACAATAGGTTCAAGGCGTTCTGTATTTTTTTCAAGAGCCGTCAAGTTTTCAACAGCCTTTGCCTCTTTCTCTTTATCTGAGGATAATAGATTTAAAAATAAATCTGTATGGTCTAAAAGAGATGCAATTAAATTATCCAGACGGTTAAAATGGTTTGAAATCAGAAAATTATACCGTTTTTTATCAATTACATCCTGAAAAAAGAGCTGAAATTCTCTGGTCTGCAGATCACAGTGAACAATTGATTTTTTTTCCTCCTGCCACAGTTTAAATCGAATGGAATCTTTTTTGTTCAATTTTGTTCTGCGCACCTTAAAAAGATTGTAGAGGGAAGAGAGCGAAAAAATCTGCGGTTTTATTTCAAGGAACTCAAGATTTTCTATTATACTTTTTTCCACTTTGATCAAATCTTCAAAATTTTCATGCTCAGTAAAATCACAGTTATTGATAAATATAATATTATGGAGCAGGCCCAGCTGCTTAATATGGTTTAAAAAAACAATATCAGCGTGCCGCAGGCCGGTTCTGGAACTTATGCAGTAGATGACAAGATTAGATGCCTCGATATAATTCAGGATATGGGCAAGTTGACCCGGATCTGTTGAGTCAGCACCCTGACAATCAGCGATTTCAACTCCCGGGTCTATAGTTTTTCCATAAACTTCAAGGCAGACATCCTTGATATAAAAAGCATTATCAGGATCAGAAATGAATTCTTTGTACCTGTTAAATGATTTTGATTCAAAAAGAAGAGAGTTCTCATCTGGTTTGACCAGATTCTTGCACCTGTCAAATCCATGAAGCGCGTGTTTGATTAAAAGAGTTTCAGGCTGAATTCCTTTTTTTGTAACAGGAAAATCAGATGTCAGGGTCTTAAATATTGTTTGTAAATACGCTCTGTCTTTTTTTCGCCTTATATCAAACTGAGTAAACTCTCCTGCATCAGATTCAAGATCAGGTCTCTTTTCAGGGAATGACTCGAGCGCTTTTGACAACTGCAGGTTTACACTGTCCCACGATTTAAAATATAGGTTTGCCCTGTTTTTTTTCCCTTTTCTTATTCTTGTTGTAATTGATGTGACAACACCGGCTCCCCTCTGTACAAGGTCTTTGCCGAGCAGTGAGTTAATAAAAGTACTTTTTCCGGATTTAATGGCACCAGCAACGGCAATTTTCAGACATTTTGTATCAATATCCTTTAAAATTCGATGGCATGTTTTTCTATATTCATCAAAGAGAGGGTTATCCAGTTGTGAAATCGAGCTGCACTCCTGTAAGACATCTAATAGATTCTCAACTATTTTTTCCAATGACTTCAATGAATTGGTTTTCTCTGATTTGATTTGTTTTTTTTTCATGGGTAGATATTCAGGAGAATCAATAGATCATCATCATGGCTTTTTCATATTTTAATCGCGGGCTGGTTGAAAAGAGTATCTCTTCTGTAATAGGAGTTGAAAGCCAGGCAGAATCATACATCTCATTATCCAGCTGCATGGGGGCCCAGCCTGCACAGCCAAGCAGTATCATATAGGATTCAGGACCGTTCTGCTGTGCCACAGCTTCCAGAATATCCCTTGAGTTACTCAGCGCCAGCCAGTCAGAAATCTTAAGTGTTTCATTCCATTCAAAGGGGGGACCGTGCAGAATAAACACACCACTTGGCTGAACAGGTCCGCCAAGGTAGATTTCAAGTTTATCAATACTTTTGTCACACTTGATATTTAAATCTTCAAAAAGTTCTCTTCCGGTTAAAAGCGGATGGATTTTATTTACAATAAAGCCAAGGGCTCCGGCTTCATTGTGTTCACACATGCATGTCACAGTTTGAGCGAAATTGGGATCAGGAAGTCCTGGAATAGCGAGCAAGAATTGTCCTTTCATGCTTGGTGAAACTTTATTTGTCATGTAGCAGCTCCATATATCTAATTTTGATATTCCAATTATGGTTTTTCTCTGTCTGAATCGGTAATTTTAAATAGTTTTCCCTCTCTTTGCAATAGTTTTTATTTTGTCTCTTTCCTCCCGTATATATCATCAAATCTGACAATATCATCTTCTCCAAGATAGGAACCTGACTGGATTTCAATCAGTTCAAGGGGAATTTTACCGGGGTTTTCAAGCCGATGCATGACCCCAAGGGGTATATATGTTGATTGATCTTCTTTAAGGAGCATCTCTTCTTCTCCTTTGGTTATAATTGCAGATCCTGAGACAACAGTCCAGTGTTCTGCCCTGTGAAAATGTTTTTGCAAGGAGAGTTTTGCTCCTGGTTTCACTGTAATTCTTTTCACCTGGAACCGCGGTTCAATATCAATGGTTTCATAACTTCCCCATGGCCTGTACACTCTGCTGTGATAAACCGCTTCATCACGATTTTCCGCTTTCAGTTTCTTAACAATTTTTTTAACATCCTGAACCCGGTCTCTGGGTGCAACAAATACAGCATCCTTAGTCTCGACAACGACAAATTGTTCAAGACCGACAGCTGCAACCAATCTGGTCTCACTGTTGATATATGTCTGTTTGACATCATGAATCAAAACATTTCCCTTTAGAACATTTTGATTGTCATCTTTTTCACCGGCCTGCCATAAAGCATCAAATGATCCCATATCATTCCAGCCGGCATCCAGAGGGATAACAACACCTTTAGAGGTTTTCTCCATAACAGCATAGTCAATTGAATCTGAAGGAATCATTTGAAAATCCTCACGATTGAGTCTGAAAAAATCAAGATCCATCTTTGCAGAGGAAATAACTTTTCTGCACGCTTTTATCATCCGGGGGACATGTATTTCAAGTTCTTTTATAATTGCAGATGCCCTGAACATGAACATTCCTGAATTCCATGTATAGGAACCTGATTCAACATAATTTCGTGCTGTTTCAAGATCTGGTTTTTCAACAAAGCATTCAATTTGTGAAATACCGCTGTTTTCTGACAGCGATTTTCCCTTTTTTATATAACCATATCCTGTTTCAGGAGAATCAGGGATGATGCCAAATGTTATTAAATGATTTTGCTGTGCATATGGTATTCCGGAAACCACTGCGTCACTGAATTTGTCAATATCTTCAATAACATGGTCTGCAGGCAGTATTAACAGTATGGGATCACTTTCATTTTCCATGGCTTTCAGGGCTGCAACCGTAATGGCAGGAGCTGTATTTCTTCCCACAGGCTCCAGAATAATGGCCTCTGGATCAACATTGATCTTTCGCATCTGTTCAGCTGTCATAAACCGCTGTTCTTCATTGCAGACAACAATGGGGGGACCTGAATCTTCCACTGTTGCCAGACGCAGCACTGTATTCTGCAGCATGCTGTTTTCATTGTAAATGTCTATCAGCTGTTTTGGGTAGAGCTGCCTGGACAGAGGCCAGAGCCGTGTTCCTGATCCGCCTGCAAGGATGACTGGAATGATCATTTTATCTCCTTGATTTTATATTTTTTGAGATACAAACAAATTAACAGTTAAATTGTAGTTCACTTCATATGAATCAATTGATACAATGGAAAAGCGTGAATCTTTAAGCCAGATTTTGATTTTTTCTTTTTTAAATCCACTCCATGGACCACCCATAATTTTTTTTATTTTTTTATTATCATGTTTTTCAAAATCTGTCAGGATAAACACGCCCTTCTCTTTTAAGACTCTGTAGACTTCAGAAAATGGGAGTTCAGGCTGTGATACATGATGCAGTACCATATTCATAATGGCAGTATCAATTTCCCTGCTTTTTAATGGAAGATGTTCAAGTTCACCCAGCCTTAGATCGGTTTCACTTCCCCTTGAAACTTTGAGCCTGGCCTGTTTAAGCATCTCAGGTGAGCTGTCAACACCCACAATGCTGCAGGAATCTTTCTGGAGGAGCAGTTCAATAAGCTCACCTGTTCCGCAGCCGAGATCAGCAATATTGCCATGGGTTTCTATTTTTTCTTTTATGATTGCATTGAGATCAAAATCACCAAAAACCTCTTTTTTTAATCTGTCCCACCGGGGTGCCACTGCTTTAAAAAAATTTCTTGTCCGGTTTTTTCGAATTTTAATCATCTCCCCGGCTTTTTTAAAATCTTCATCAAAAACCTGTTTTAACTCATCACTTTTTTTCATCAGGGAAATTAAGGTTTTTGCTGTATCATTTTTCTGAGCAGTATAATAGATATAACTTGCGTCTCTGCGAAAGGTCAAAAGGTCTGATTCCACAAGGATTTTTAGATGTCTTGAGACTCCTGACTGTATCATATCAATTACCCGGACTATTTCATTTACATTGAGTTCATACTCATTGAGCAGATATAACAGCCTTATACGGGTTTTGTCAGAAAGTGCCTTAAAGCTTTTAATTAATTCCATTATCTGCTGAACCTGAAAATCAAGACAGATTGATTTCCTGACCGAATTCAAGAACCTGGCAGTCTATTTTTATATGGTTCACTCTTTTTTTAAACTCATTGGGATCCGCGTTAATGACCTCAAAGGTGTTATAATGCATTGGAATTGCTGTTTTAGGATTGACAAAAGAGCATGCTTTTACTGCATCATCAATGCCCATTGTGAAATTATCACCTATTGGAACAAGCAGATAATCAACTGGATTCAACTCTCCAATCAGCTTTAAATCCAGGAATATGCCTGTATCGCCCATATGATAGATCACCTTATCCTGAACAGATATGATAATCCCTGTAGCTGCACCGCAGCACTCATTGTCCGGTGTAACAGACGAGTGCCATGCCTGGGTCAGCTTCACTCTCCCGAAGTCAAAGGAGTATGATCCTCCGATGTGCATATTATGGGCCTGCAGTCCCTTTGATAAAAGATAAGATGCCAGCTCATTTTCACAGATACAGAGCGAGTTGCATCGTTTTGCAATCTGCAGGGTATCTCCAAGATGATCGCCGTGCCCATGGGTAAGAAGGATGTATTCTGCTTCAACCTCTGAAGCGGTCACAGGAGAAGTTGGATTGTTGTCAAGAAATGGATCAATTAAAAGTCTTAGACCATTATCAAGTGTAATTAAAAATGATGAGTGTGAAAAATATCTTAATTTCATTTTTATTTCTCCTTTCTATATCGTTACAGCCGTTTTTGATTTAACATGTTAACAAGAATAAACTCAATTATTATTATGGTGCTGTTTTTGCCGCAAGTTTTAAAGAGAATGCTCTCAAGGCATTGCCATAACGGTTGTATTTCAAATCGAATTCAGGACAAGAGTGATGGGTCTGTCTTCTTCTGTCTCTCCTGTAAACCGGACAGGCCCGGGGCGTCTGTATCTGTCCTGGTTTGACTCTGCAGCAAGCCACTCCTCTCTCAAAGCTCTGAAAACTCTGAAAGCATTTGAATCTAAATCCACAACACTTTTTTCAATTACAAGTTCAAGCTTTCCCTTTCTCTCTTCAAGATGCATCATTTTTGCAATGGGAATACCAATGGGTTCCCATTTGGAAAACTCTTTTTCAAGATTTTTAATGGCTGCCATTTGTCCGGTTGCTTTGTGGGCAATCAGATGAAAACCTGTCATACCGAGATTGTAGGCATAATTGCAGTCAAAGTGGGTAGGATCGGAACCTCGACCGTCATAACCGTAAAAATGAGTCTGGGTCTTAAAATTGGGATCAGATTTTTTAAATATCTCAATTAAGCAGTCTGGTATTTGATCTTCAGGAGAGATTAATTTTTTATTAACCAGCACGTTTTTCAAAGTTTTAAGGGATATGATTGATTCTTTCACTATAAGATATCTCTTTTCCGGATTTTTAAATATTGCTTTGGCAAACTTATCCGGATCCATACCGGCATCCTCCATTGCAGATTTATAGTAGGCGTTTTCAATGCCAACTTTATATATGCCCTGTTCTTTTAATATATCCAGGTACTCTTTCACCATATCCATTATAATTTTTTCAGTTTTAACCTGGGAAAATTGAAAATTTCCATGGGTATCACGCTCCACCATGAGTCCTTCTCTGAAAAATGAAGGCAGTTGATTAAAGAGATCATCGTCTCTTGCATTCCAGATGGGGAAGCTGTTTTTTTCACCCATACCCCTTGAAAGTCTTCCCAGGTATTCAAGCTTATCACTTAAAGTTGCAAATGAGTGGTGAAATGTTCTGTCATGCTTGCTGTTATATTCTGCAATAATTGTATTGAGCTTGATAATGAATATCTGGATCTCGTTAATAAACTCAAGAACACCTTCAGGTATGATCATCACACCGAAATTTTTTCCGCTGGCAGCCCGCTTGACTATAATATCACATATCAGTCTTGACAGGTGCCGCAGGGTGATACCATAGGCTGTGTAATCAACCTCACCTTTTTTTTCTGCCGCTTTAACTCTTCTGTGATCTGTATAATCAGCAAGCTCTTCACCAATCAGGCTGAGATTGGCATGTGTCTGAAAAGCACATTCAAGGGTTAGATGGCTTGCAACTCTTCCCATGACCTTGCATATATGCCAGTATTTAACATCTGAACTGGCATCGGTTGTCAGATTGGAAATATTTTGAGAAAAAGCTCTGGCTGCAGTATGAAAACCAAATGATATGGCGCAAAGCGCCTGGTTGTCTTCTGTTTTTACCTGTATATCACCATCAATGGTTTTGGGGACGCCTATAACCTGAATTCCATGATTTTTGAATTCCTGGGCAAGGAATGCAGCATTGGTATTTGAGTCATCTCCGCCGATGATCACAAGGGCATCCAGTTGAAGATCAAGAGATGTTTTTAAAGCCTTTTGAATTTTTATCTCAGAATCAATTTTTGTACGTCCGGTTTTAATCATGGTAAAACCGCCGATATTCCTGAATGTGTCCACAAGGCTTTGGGTAATTTCAATATATTTTGATTCCAGCAGACCATCTGGTCCCATCAGAAACCCGATTATCCTTGAATCTGTATTATATTTCTTTGCTTCGTCATAAATTCCAGCAATAACATTGTGTCCGCCAGGTGCGGGCCCTCCGGAAAAAACAACGCCTATATTCCTTGCTTTTAAAAAAGCCTCTTTTTCATGATCTGTTTTTTTATTACCTGCGACAATTTTTTGTACACTGTTGCCAATAATATCCGGCAGGGTTTTTAAAACCTCTTTATCTTTTTTAAATTTATACTCAGGGCACGTTTCAATATTGGTGAATTTTGATGCAAAAAGCTTTATTTTTTTGGGTAGAAATGACCGCCTTGCTATGATTTCAGGATTTACATCATGGGTGACATGATTTGTTTTGTGATGATTTAATAAAAATTCAAGTGATTTGTACTGTTTTGGTTCCATATATTTCTCTCTTTAAGTCTTAAAGCTTTAACGGTTGCAAATTTTACAGACTGCTCTCCCTTTTTGCTATATTCTTACCCACAGAGAGATAGAAAGTAAAGAATGAAAATTAATTTTTTCCCATTTTACTGCTCACATATCCGTCAATCATTAAATGAACAATATGACGCAGAGCACAAACAAACGGGGTGGTTCCATATTCACTCATACAATTTGCCTTTTTAATCACTACAGACCTTTGGAACTTTTATAACCTGAAGGTCACACGCAAAAATTACAGGCAAACTGATTGGATAAGACAACCTGCATCTTCACTGGTAACTATTGCAAATATGGAAGCCTCTTTATTAATAAATTTGAAAAAAAATAAAATTGAGTTACAAAAAACGAATTTTCGGATTTTGACCGAGTTTTTGGTGGCCAGTGTAAGGAATCTTAGAGTTTGTAGCAATGTCCATCTTAGCGGATGTAAGGTAATCAGTCTGGAACGGGTATGAAAAATTTATTATGGCAGATATCCGGAGAGGATATGAATCAGTTGTCATACATTTACATGATAAACCGGATATTTTCTGATTTCCTGTTATTGAGCCTTGATTCTATCAAGGGAAAAATGTAAAACATCTTAAAAAAAATACAATTTATTATTTCAGGATTGATAGAAACATGGGATTTAATTTATTTAATAAAAAACCGCCTGCAAACAACGAGCAGTCTACTACAGTTTTCTCAAAGCTGAAAAACGGTCTTGCAAAAACACGCAAGGTGCTGACCACAGATATTAACGAGCTTTTTGCTTCAGATAAAGCAATTGATGAAGCGTTTTTTGAAGAGATGGAAGAGTTGCTCGTCACCTCAGATCTCGGTATTGATATAGCCATGGATATGATGGAAAAAATCAGAAAGAAATCGAGAAAACTATCCAGTGCCAATGAACTGAAACAGGTATTAAAGAACGAATTAATAGACCTGTTCCCAAAGGATATGCCTGACCATGAGAATAAAAAGAGAGTACCTGGCAAAAAACCTTTTGTGATCATGATTGTAGGGGTTAATGGTACTGGAAAAACAACAACTCTTGGAAAACTAGCCATGAAATTCACATCCAGAGGCAAGAGAGTGCTTATAGCAGCAGCAGATACATTCAGGGCTGCTGCCATTGAACAGGTGGAGGTGTGGGCAGACAGATCAAATGCTTCAATTGTGAAACACAAAGAGGGGGCAGATCCGGCAGCTGTGGCCTATGACGCTGTTGCAGCATCCATTGCAAGGGATATTGACATTGTTCTGATTGATACGGCAGGAAGACTTCACACTCAAAAAAATCTAATGGAAGAGCTGAAAAAAATAAAACGTTCAATAAATAAAAAACTACCAGGAGCTCCGCACGAGGTATTGATGGTTTTAGATGCCACAACTGGACAAAATGCAGTATCCCAGGCAAAGTTATTTCATGAAGCCGTGCAGATCAGTCAGATTGCACTTACAAAACTTGACGGCACAGCAAAAGGCGGTATTGTAGCATCCATTTCAAACACAATGAAACTTCCTGTAAAATACATTGGAGTGGGAGAGCAAATTGAAGATCTCCAGGATTTTGATTCAAAACTGTTCATCAATGCATTATTTGATTAAACAATTATCTTGAATATGTTGTGATGTGTAAATAATAATCTTATGAAAACAGATAATTAAGATTCTTTTGGTTCTGAAAAAAGACAGCTTAAAACAGTCATATCGTCTTCTCTTCTGGATTTGATCTTATATTGCAGTTTGTGAAACAGTTTGATCATTCCCCTGTTTTCTGATGAAGTGTATGCAATAAATCCTTTTATTTTATTGTCTATGGCTGCCTTTACGAGTTTTTTCTGAATAATATTGGCTATTCCCATATCCTGGTATTCCCTGGAGACAGAAAATGCTATTTCTGCCATATTGTCAGAAGGGTCTCTGAAGTACTCTCCTACTGCTATGATTTTTTCAAAGCCCAGTTCTCCCATTGTGGCTACAATTGTCAGATTATTGACATAATCAATTTCAAATGTTGTATCAATCTGATCATGGACAAAACTTTTTTTCTCATAAAAAAATCTTGAGACAATATCCCATCTGCTCATTGTATAGTAGTGTTCCTGTATACTTCTTTCATCAACCGGTTTTGCCGGTCTGAACATGATGGTGCTATCCTTGATCGTAACCGTCTCTTCATGCTTTAGCGGGTAGACTCCCTTTATGGCCTGTTTGAATTTCCTGCCAATATCAATTAAATCCATCTCTTTGGCCTGTGAAAAGAGTTCATCTCTGAAATCTGGATGTGCAATGCTGATAAGTGCCATTACCCTCTCCTGTATGGTTTTTCCAAAAAGATTGACCACACCGTACTCAGTTGCAACATATTGAACATCGCCCCTTGGCACAACAACGGCAATATTTGACAAGGAAGGAATAATTCTGCTTTTTCTTCCGTGATCCGAAGTGGATGTCATCATTAAAATGGATTTACCACCCTTTGACATTGCAGCACCTCTTGTGAAATCCAGGAGTCCATTAATACCTGTATGGTTATTATACGGGAGTGCATCAGCTGCTACCTGTCCGGTAAGATCAATGGCCATGGCAGTATTCAGGGAAACCATTGAATTGTTCCTTGCAATGATGGAAGGGTTGTTAATGTAATCTGAAGGGTGAAATTCTATGGATGGATTATCATCAATGAATTCGTAGAGCAGGCTTGATCCGACAGCGCTTCCTGCCACAAGCTTTCCATTGTTGAACCCTTTTTTTTTGTTGGTGATGACACCCATGGCAAACAGTTTCATCAGGCCGTCCGACAGATACTGAGAGTGTACACCAATATCATTTTTTTCTGAAAGACTCAGCATAATTGCACTATTGGTCAGTCCAAGATTTATTTGAATAGTAGATCCGTCATCTATTAATCTTGAGATATGTCTGGCAATTGTATCGGCAGTCTCGATATCAGGCAGCGGTTCAATTGTTAAAAGATCCTCTTCATGTTCGACAATATAATCCACATCATTTACATGGATAAAACCCGAACCTAGGACCCTTGGCATTTTTGGATTTATCTGACAGATTACAATATCAGCTGTTTCACACGCTGCAAGAGTTATATCCACTGAAACTCCCAGACTCATCCAGCCAAAATCATCGGGAATAGAAGCCTGTATCAGGGCTGCATTAATTGGCATCATTCTGGATTTGAACAGATAAGGTATCTGAGAAAGATTAATGGGTGTGATAAATCTCTTATTTCTGCTTATTGTTTTAGGAGAGGCTGAGCCTAAATAAAACGATCTGATATTAAACTGTTTTGAGTGGGAGCGATTGGCAATGGAAGTTAAAGGTCCATTTTCAATACACAGCAGTCTTACAATTTCAAGATCTGTAAATCTGGAGCTGTTACTGGATAATTCATTGACAAGGTATTGAGGCTCACCACATGAAGACCCTATAAAAACACGTTGTCCCGGTCGGATATGTTGAAGCGCTTTTTTTGCACTTGTCTTTTTTTCCACAAAATTATCAGCCCAGTAAATTGTATCTGCCATATGAAATGATCTCCCTTGATTTTATATGTTAAGGCAGCATATCATAAAAACATCTTTTTTAGCATTAAAAGTTTAACTTTTTCATTAAAGCCTGATATAAGCATTATTCCCTGTACAGTTGATATTTCCTATTGACACCTTCAGTTTATCGGTTTACAACTCGTGTGCTTGAAAATAAATATTCAATAAAATTTGTGTTTACCTGAACCGGAAATAGACATTTAAAAATTTAAGGCTTAGTGTTTTATAAAGATTGATAAATTTCTGGTATCAGGTATCTTAAGATAAAAATGGAAAAACAGTTTTAAAGATCAATAAATATGATGGTATGAGAGAATGTTATTAAAAACTAACCCTGTAAACCCGCAAGAACGTCATATATCCAGAGTGGTGGATATTATAAAAAAAGGCGGTATAATAGTCTATCCCACTGATACATTTTACGGGATCGGCTGTGATATCATGAATAAAAAAGCAATAGAAAAAATATATCTTCTGAAACAGAGAAAAAAAGATAAACCATTCAGTTTTATCTGTCCTGACCTGAAAAATATTTCTCTATATGCTAAAGTATCCAATATGGCATATAGAAATATGAAAAGACTTCTGCCCGGGGCCTATACCTTTGTATTACCAGGTTCGAAACTGGTACCCAAAATTATGTTGACCAAAAGAAAAACTGCAGGTATAAGGGTCCCGGACAATAATATTGCACTTGCCATTGCAAACAGGCTTGATTATCCCATGATATCAACCAGTGCAACTGATCCGGATGGAAAAGCGTTTTCTGACCCCTCTCTGATCCATGACTATTTTATGAAAAATATAGATGTGGTAATTGATGGAGGAGCCGTACCGGGAGCTCCATCAAGTGTTGTTTCGTTAATTGATGATATACCGCAGATTATCCGTTACGGTGCCGGAGATGTTAATATCTTTGAATAGTGTTTCAGCCAGTTTTTTAATAAATGTGATTTTATCTTCCTTTGGATATACGGGTTTCAACTTCCCCTTGATACCAGATATATCCCCTGCCAGTTGAACCGCATCATCCAGATTCCCGATATGATCTATTAAATTGAGTTTTAGTGCTCTCTGACCGGTATACACCCTGCCGTCAGCAAGTTTCATCATTGTTTTAATTTCAATTTTTCTTGCTTTTGCAGCATCATTTACAAATTGCAGATGAAGCTCATCCACAAGCTCCTGAAGAATCTTTTTTTCACTCTCTTTCAGAGATCTTAAGGGAGAGCCGATATCCTTGAACTCCCCGCTTTTGATCACAACAGGAGAGATTCCAATTTTTTCAGCAATTTTTTTGATATTTGCATACTCCATAATTACCCCGATACTGCCTGTAATCGTTCCGGGATTTGCTACTATCTGATGAGTTGCAGATGCAATATAATACCCGCCGGATGCTGCAACTGACCCCATGGAGCTGATTATTTTCTTATGTTTTTTTGTTTTTAATATTTCACGATATATCTCCTGTGAGGGAGCTATAGCACCTCCTGGAGAGTCAATGCGCAGAATTATCGCCTTGATGGAATCGTTATCACGGAATGTTTTAATCTCTTTGATAATTTTTTTTGATGAGAGTACCATCCCCTTGATTTCAACAATACCGATGTTCCCGCCAGAGGAAGTATAGGTGTCGGTAAATCTGGAATTCACCATTTTTGAACCAGTGATAAAAAGAAAGATAATCCCTGAAAAAACTATTGTTGCACATGCAACAATGATAATTAGAAAAAAAAGAAAAGGATGTCGTCTGGCATACATATATCTTATCCTGATTAATTGAACATATTATTGTCTATTAAATTATATTCTGAAACTATGAGAAAAGGCTGAATCAATTTAATTGACTCAGCCTTTCTGTTTTACTTAAAACCGATTACTCTGTTTTCTGGTTATCAGTTTTATCATTATTTATCTCTTTAACTTGATTATCCGTATGAACGGCTCTTGAACACCTTTTATTACACTTTGCTAATTATGAGGTTTCAGAACCTTAACTGTCATTTTCCTCATCTGATGATTTTATCTCTTCAGTAGATTTCTTATTGGCATCTATCTGCTCTTGAATATTATTTCTCAAAATTTCACCAAAAGAGGATGTGGCAGGTTTCATATTCTTGGCAAATTCTTCAAGATATTTATCATCATCATCTTCTTCAAGGCGTTTGATGGAAAGACCGATACGTCTTTCATCACTGTTAATGTTCATTACTTTTGCAGTGATCTTCTCACCAAACTGATAATGATCTTTAGGATTTTTTACATTTTCCTTACTGATTTCAGAAACATGGATCAATCCTTCAATTCCCTCTTCAAGCTCAACAAAAACACCAAAGTCTGTCACATTTGTAATAACTCCGGAAATCTCTTTACCCACTTCATAACGCTGGCTTACTGATTCCCATGGATCTGCCTGGGTCTGTTTGATGCCAAGTGAAAATCTTTCATTTCCTTTGTCAATATCAAGAACAACCGCCTGAATAGTTTCATTTTTCTTATATACTTCTGAAGGGTGTTTAATTCTTTTTGTCCAGGAGATATCAGAAATATGTACAAGACCGTCTATATCGTCGTCAATTCCGATAAAAAGGCCGAACTCAGTAATATTTTTGATTTTTCCTTCAATAATCGTTCCAACAGGATATTTCTGAGAAATCACTTCCCATGGATTGTCTACAGTCTGTTTAATACCAAGTGAAATTCTCCTGTTATCGGGTTTGAGATCAAGGACAACAGCCTCGACTATTTCTCCAACAGTTACCATTTGGGATGGATGACGTATTTTTCTTGTCCATGACATTTCTGATACATGGATTAATCCCTCAACGCCTTCTTCAAGTTCTATGAAAGCACCGTAATCAGTCAAACTGACTACTTTACCGGAAACTTTGGAATCGACAGCGTATTTTTCACCTGCTGTAGTCCATGGATCAGGAGTCAGCTGTTTCATGCCAAGAGAAACTCTCTCTTTTTCAAGATCAAAAGAGAGTATTTTAATATTAATTGTATCACCAACAGAGAAAAGCTCTGACGGATGTTTAACCCTTCCCCATGAAATATCAGTAATATGCAGGAGTCCGTCCACGCCTCCGAGATCAACAAAGACACCATACTCAGTAATGTTCTTAACAATACCTTCCATTACTTTTCCATCTTCAATTGTCTCCAGAGTGCTGCTTCTTAGCTCATCGCGTTCCGCTTCAAGAAGTACCCTTCTTGAAAGTACGATATTATTTCTTTTTTGATTATATTTAAGAATTTTGAATGTATAGGTCTGATTCACCATTTCATCCATATTTCTTATGGGTCTAAGATCAGCCTGGGACCCGGGTAGAAAAGCCAGCAGTCCGACATCAACAGAAAAACCACCTTTCACTCTGCTGGTTATTACACCATCAATGGTTCCATCAGCATCATAGATTTCTTTGATTGAATCCCAAACTTTAACTTTTTTAGCTTTTTCACGGGACAGGAGAACAGTCTCCTCCTCTTCATCCCACACCTCAATCATCACTTCAAATTCATCGTCGACATTTACATCGACATTGCCCTGTTCATCAATGAATTCCTGAATGGAAATCTGTCCTTCAGACTTATATCCAACATCAACAAGGACCATGTCCCTTGCAACAGATATTACTGTTCCGGTTACGACCTGCCCCTCTTCAAATTTTTTTAGGCTGGATTCATAAATGCCTAAAAGTTCTTCCATTGATTCTTCACCTGTAATTGTAGACAGAGAATCTTTTTTCTCTACTTCTTGATCTTTTTCTGTGGTTTCAGTATTCATTTTTTGATTTTCGTTTTCTTCAGCAATGTTATTCATTAATATTATTCTCCCTTAGTCATTTTTTGCACCACTGCAACAACAATACAGCCGAGTGCAATTTTTCTTTTTATCAAATAAAATGGATAAAATCAACAGAATTGTTGTTTTGCAATAAAACCCTCTTTTTGTCCCTTAAAAAAACTGATATGATGCCGCTATTAATCAGAAGATATTTTCAAAAGTTTGATATGAAATCTCTATGCAGAATATTTTTATTGTTTGAAAGGAGATAAAATTGAATTTCATTGAGGATGCAGGCACGATAGTTAACTCACTACATCATTTTAGAGAAGAATCCCTATCCATGAGCGAACCGGTGATTCATCAGGCGCCAATGGAGACAATTATCAATGAACTTGGACTTGAAACCTTTATGGAAAAAGGGAATCTTACTGCAGACAATCTGGCCAGGTTTACCCGGAAATATCTTTCATTTACTACACGGCTGCATCACCCTTCCTATTTAGCTCACCAGGCAGCTGTGCCACACTATTCCGGCACGCTTGGTTCTTTGATTGATGCCTTCACCAACAATGGGATGTCAATTTATGAAATGGGCCCTGCTGCTGCAACTGTTGAGTATTTCATGGTAAACTGGCTTTTAAAAAAAGTAGGCTGGACTCCCTCCCCTGTCACATCAGAACAATTCGGCAGAAATTGTAAATTTGCAGGCGGTGCACTGACCCAGGGAGGTTCAAATGCAAACCTGACTGCCTTAATTGCAGCCCGAAGCCGGATTGCACCTGAAACATGGCAAAAAGGAAGTCCAGACGATCTGGCAATACTGACTTCTGAAGGGTGTCACTATTCTGTGCAGCGTGCTGCAGGAATAATGGGAATCGGCCGGAATGCAGTCTATTTTCTGGAAACTGACAGAAACGGAGCTGTTATACCGGAAAAAATCGATATGGTTTATCAAAAAACAAAACAGGACAAAAAACGGATTTTAGCTCTTGTTGCCAACTGCTGTTCCACCGGGGTGGGTGTTTTTGATCCCCTGGAATCCATTGCTGATTTCTGCAAAGAACACGATATATGGCTTCATGTTGATGGTGCGCATGGTGCAAGTGCTTTATTCTCTGAAACGCATAAGCATCATCTTAAAGGAGTTGAAAAGGCCCATTCAATAACCTGGGACGCTCATAAAATGCTCCAGACCCCCAACCTCTGTACAGCAATTCTTGTTCGTGATCATCACGATATTGATCGTGCTTTTGAACAGACTGGCTCTTATATTTTCTACGAAAAAGAGCAACCGGGTTTTGATTTTATAAACCGGACCATGGAGTGCACCAAAAGTGCTTTGGGGTTAAAACTGTTTATGGTGGCAGGAGCTGTCGGAGAAAAGGGATTTGCAGCATATATTGACAAAATAGTTCAGACAACAGCTGATGCCTACGAATATATTTCATCTCTTGATGAATTCATCTGCCCGGTAAAACCGCAATTAAATATACTCTGCTTTAAAATTAAAGGCAGCGACGCCCTGCAGATAAAAATCAGGGACAGGATATTAAGTGACAGAACTTTTCATATTTCAAGCACTCTATTTAAAAACATCAGATATCTACGGCTGAGCATCATGAATCCTGCAACAGATATCATTCATATTAAAGAGCTGATCAGGCAGATACAGATTATAAAAAAGGAGTTGTCAGAATAGCTGTCACGGATAAGAACAGGTGTTCTGGACTTTCCAGAATCAGATAATTTTTCCTTTCTGGACCTTTTTGTTTTCTATTTTTTAATCCCGCAGATAATGCCTGATTCAGTGGGTCCAACAAAATCAAGGCGTTGAATATCTGTTAGGCCCTGGTTTTCCAGCATACTGAAAATCTGAGCTTCAGAGTAGGATTGACCTTTGTCAGTTCTAAGAAACATATTCATTGAAAAAAGAGCCGGAAAGAGTGGACCATCCATATGATTATTCATTATAAACTCATGTATAAAAATTTTTCCATTGGATTTTAAAGCTGAAACAGCCCTGCCTATAATTAATTCAGCATCTTCCTCTCCCTCTCCATGTATTATATGGGACAGCCAGGCAGCATCAAATTCACTTTTAAAGTTCAGCTCCTCTTTAATAAAATTTCCATCAGTAAACGTGACTCTGTCTGAAATATTAAATTGATTTATTATTTTTTCTGCAAATGGGCGTGTTGTTGGAAGATCATATATTTTTGCATGCATCTGGGGATTATTCAGGCAGAAATGGATGGCATAGGTCCCGGGTCCTCCTCCAAAATCAAGAAGATGGGTGCAGCCTTCAAGATCGAGTTCCTTTGCAAGTTTCGGAGCAATAGCCATACCGATGTTGAACATGCCAAGCAGAAAACTTTCTCTCTCTTTCTCTTCTGAAAATGATGAGCAATGAGAGACAGGTTTACCACTCTCTACAGCCTTGTCCATTTTAAACCACGATTCCATGAGATGATGGTGATGCATAATCATAAAACCGATGTAGTGTGCAGATTCCTTACTCAGAAAAGTGAAGGAAGAAGAGGAGTTGGAATAAAACGATCCTGATTTTATCAGTAATCCCATTGCTGAAAGCGCATTTAAAAGAACATATACTCCCCTGGAATCGGCATTGATTTTTTCACATATATCTGTAACAGATAATTTTTTTTTCCCGATAACAGTAAAAATATCAAGTTTTACACCTGTATGAAGCGTGCAGGTTTTCCAGTAATAACCTGATGTTTCAAGCAGCGTTCCGGGGTTCCATTGAATATCATTCATAATCCACCTGTTTTATCGGTTTATAAGTAAATATATCTGTATGATTTCCAGAAAACCTTATCAATGGAAATATGCTGTGTCAATAACCCGGATCCGGACAGTGAAATGAAACACAGGCGGCAATGTATATGAATTACAAGAGTAAAATTAGACTTCAGACATTGCATAATATTTTTTCCTGTGATATTAATTGTTCAGCTTCACAAACCTGTGCGCCCGTAGCTCAGCTGGATAGAGCGTCGGACTTCGAATCCGCAGGCCGGGGGTTCGAATCCCTCCGGGCGCGCCACTGATACTTAGGGTTTTCAGCTTTTGCTGGAAAATTTTTCTTGTTTACATTTTTTTTTGCCCCACTCTAGCCCCACACTTTAAATCAATAGTCGTATATTATGGATACAAGTGTCCACCGGCTGGATATTAATTCCATTCACCATTGGCAAAAAAAGTCATGAACGGGAGATGAAAAGGCACGAAAGGAGAGGTTATGTGAATAAGTAGAAGTGAATATGATATTACAAGCGGCACTTGGCGCAAAAAAGCAACATTTGGATACTGCTTTATGGATAATTCAAATACCAGTAAACTATTTGTGTTCCTGAAGTCTTATGGTATGTTTGTCTGGATAAATGATAATGTCTGAAGTAAACTCTTCTCCTCTGATAACCATTCTTCCAAACGAGTAATCATCAATTTTGAATTTCATCAACAGAAAATAACAGATAAGATGTGATAGAGGCAATATCCTTTTTAAATTGAGATCAGTATGGCAGATAAGGAATCTGGAGTATTTATATATATGAGGTACAGCAGACAACATACACCCGGTTCTGTCTGTAATGGTGATACTCTATAACACTACACTATCCGGAAAATGTATTCTAATAATAAAGATATTTGTATTTGATCCTTTACAGTTTCTTGAAACCCGTTGATAATGATGATACATAGGGTCGGGCATCAGCAAAATTAATCATCATGAAGTTGTCACAGGAATTCAATGAAATTGTGTTGATTAAATTTGTAACGGCTTGTTCAAAATGTCTGGTTCCATTCAGACAAATAAATAAAAACTGCAGGCACATTAAAATTTGTAAAAAAGGAGGTCTCATGAATTTAAATAACCTTTCCAGATTTAATCTGGCTGAATACCCAACGCCGATTCATTTTCTTGAAACGTTGACAAAGGCCTGTGATGGCCCTGATATTTATATGAAGCGGGATGATCTCATTTCTCTTGGTCTGGGAGGCAATAAGGTGAGGAAACTTGAGTTCCTGGTCGGGGAGGCTCTGGAGCAAGGTAAGGATACTCTGGTTACTGCTGGAGGCATTCAGTCCAACCATTGTCGTCTAACAGCGGCAAGTGCAAGAAAGGCAGGTCTTGACTGCCACCTGGTATTAAATGGAGTACCACCGGAAGAACCCAATGGAAATCTTCTTTTAGACAATCTGTTTGGTGCTCATATCCACTATTGCGATAGAAAAGACCGTGATTCAAAGCTTTATCAGATTGCAGATAAACTTGCTGAAAATGAAAAAAAACCATATGTAATTCCGGTTGGTGGTTCAAACGCCACAGGCAGTGTGGGATATGTTGCCGCCATGTTTGAACTGGAAACCCAGTTAAAGGAAATGGACCTGATGCCGGATGCCATTGTGTTTGCTTCCAGCTCAGGGGGGACCCAGGCCGGTCTGGCCCTTGGTGCAAAAATCACTGGATTTAAAGGCCAGGTGCTCGGTGTCAGCATTGATCAGATAAAAACCGGCTCTGCATCTTTTCTTCCTGTCCTCACCGGGATAGTCAATGAGACATCCATACGAATAGATTCAGATATAGTGATGACGGAATCAGATTTTTCCCTTGATTGTAATTATCTGGGAGCCGGATATGCTGTGCCTGGAAATTTGGAATTTGATGCAATTCGGGATCTGGCCGGCTATGAAGGCATTTTACTGGGTCCGGTATATACAGCCAGAGCCATGGGTGCGCTTCTGGACATGATTCATAAAAATATGTTTAATAAAAATCAATCTGTTTTGTTCTGGCACACCGGAGGTACTCCGGAATTGTTTGCATGGGCAGGTGATTTTAAAAAATAGTATTCAAACAGAATGGTTTTAAAAAAAATATTAAACACACATAAAAAATTACAGCCAGAATCGTATGCTTTTTACTTTTGATTTGTTTTTGACCTACCACAGCAGATCAAAAACAGATTCCCTGGAGTGATCATTGATGGTATGCCTGATCAGTGCTCAGGGCTCTCAAGCCGTACAGATTCAGCTCATATATTTAATTGGTTGTAAAAGCGGTATAGTTTAGATAAAGTCTATCCCCTTTATCCATGAAAAGATCAAAGAGCTCCGGATCAAAAGACCTGCCCCGTTCCTGATGCATG
>CAZWSL010000021.1:0-55905 GCA_964636495.1 uncultured Desulfobacula sp.
TCGGTTTTATAGCACGGCCATTGAAAGCGGAATTCACTTGTTGCGATGCATGGCGTATATTGAGCTGAATATGGTGCGAACAGGCACTGTGAATCACCCAAAGGAGTGGGAATTTTGCGGATATAATGAAATTTTAGATCCGCCAAAACGGTATCTATTGATTGATCAAAAGGCACTGCTTTCTTGTTCGGGGATTTCGGATCCGGATGAATTTAAAATCTATTATAAGGATTTGGTGGCGTACACATTGATGCATGGCGGTTTGAAGCGGGAAAGCATATGGACGAATAGCCTGGCTGTGGGAAGCCGCCAGTATAGCGAACAGAACCAGGATAAATTTGGGAAACAACGTAAAACAAAAATACTGCCAGCCCCGTCTTTTCCAGTGAAACGATATGGTCAAATTAGATTCAAAAATAATTCTACCCACAATTCCATGGTCAATCCCCAGGGTGAAGACCGCCAGGAGGATTGTGCGATCTGCGAAAACCAAAATGCTTACAAGACTGTTTTTGACCTTGAAAACTGGATTTTAAGAGGTAAAAATGATGTTGTATGGAATGAATCATTTTAAATAACAGGTATTTATCGGGGTCAGACCCCGGTTTAAAATAAGATGAATTTGAAGAACAGTCATGTAAAAATAACACATCTTGGGGCAAAAGAGTGTGTCACAGGTTCCTGTCATTTAATAGAGACTTATCCGGGATCTGCAGATAATGTGAATATTCTTGTGGATTGCGGAAAAGCGTACGGGAATGATCCTGAACTTGCCTTTGATAAATTTCCTGTTCCACCTGCCAGCATCAATTATCTTTTTTTAACCCATGCTCACATAGATCATATAGGCAGGGTTCCTGATATTATTGATGCAGGATTCAAAGGTGAAATTATCTGCACACATGCAACTAAAGCACTCTTGATTCCTATGCTTTTAGATGCCATGTCTTTTTCCGGAAGAACAGATAGAGAAATAGACATGCTTGAAAACAAAATTGATGACCTGTCATGGGGATTTGAACTTTATGAGACTTTTTCCCTGAAAAAAGGGATTACTTTTAAGCTGAGCAATGCCGGGCATATTCTAGGTTCATGCTTTATTTTGTTTAATTTCCCTGATCCTGGCTCAAATAATGTTTTTAAAGTCATATTTTCCGGTGATCTTGGCTGCAAAGAGACTCCGATACTGCCGGATCCATCCCTGCCTGATGCCTGTGATCTTCTTGTCCTGGAATCAACCTATGGCGATAGAAACCATGTCAACAGGAAAACCAGGGTTGCAGCTTTGGAAAAAATACTTCAAAAAGCCCTTAAGGACAATGGCATCGTTTATATTCCGGCATTTTCACTTGGAAGAACCCAGGAGCTGATTTATGAACTTGACAGGATTAAAATAAAAGTTCCGGTATTTATAGATTCTCCACTTGGACTTAAGATTACTCAAATATATTCAAATCTTGAAGATTTTTGGGATAAAGAGGCAAAAACACTCAAATCAAGGGGAGATCATCCAATTGATTTTAATAATCTTTATGGTGTTGAAAAATCATGCGATCATAAAAAACCGCTCAGCATAAAAGGTCCTGCCATAATCATAGCTGGAAGCGGCATGTGTACAGGAGGACGAATAGTAGATCACCTTAAATATGGAGTTGAGGATCCTATAAATGATATACTTTTTGTGGGATATCAGGCCAAAGGAACTCCTGGCAGAAAAATGATTGACAAACAGACTCTGGTTAAGGCAGATATCCATATTCTCACAGGCTACTCTGCACATGCTGACCAGAATACTCTTGTATCCTGGGTGGGATCCATGCCGGAACCACCCGGACAAATACGTCTTGT
This sequence comes from uncultured Desulfobacula sp., assembly GCA_964636495.1. Taxonomy (GTDB): domain Bacteria; phylum Desulfobacterota; class Desulfobacteria; order Desulfobacterales; family Desulfobacteraceae; genus Desulfobacula. The sequence goes on from CAZWSL010000021.1 coordinate 1,849, forward strand.
CCATGGTGAAACGCATGCCCGGCAGAAACTCGGGACTTGTTTTGCTGAAGGTGGTTATAATAATACGGGGTCTGACCCCAATAACTTTTTATTTTTACAGTAAATATTGTCTGAAATATTGGTCAAAAAGGTCTTAGCGTGTATTTTTTGGGGCTAAAAAGGGGGTTTTAAGCAACAACTTGAATAGAAAATGAGAGATAAAATGGAGATCAAGGAACATATTAAAACCAGTGAAATATTTCGTGGAACAAATAACGACAACAACCTGAAGGTCACACGTAAGTCAAGCCTGACCTCATTAAAAAAATCGATTTGACACTAACAACATCTTGGTGTACCCTAATGTGTATCAGGAGGTGTAAAAATGAGAACAAACATAGTACTTGATGATACTCTGGTCAAAGAAGCACAAGCACTAAGTGGCATAAAAACTAAAAAAGGAATTATTACCCTGGCATTACAGGAGTTTGTATTATCCAGAAAACGGCTCAATTTGCTGGATATCGCCGGAAAAATCAATTTCCGTGATGACTATGATTACAAAGCAAGCCGGGTAGGGGAAGTAAATGATTCTGCTTGATACGTCAGTCCTGGTGGACTTTTTTAAAGGGATACAAAATGTTCCCGCTTTGTGTTTACATAATATTATTAAACAACAAATTCCATTTGGCATAACATCCGTTGTATATCAAGAACTTCTTCAGGGTGCTAAAACCCAAAAAGAGTATGTATTTTTAGATAAATACCTGAGCTGCCAGCGCTTTTTTCATCCAAAAAACCCGGTTATATCTTATGGCAAAGCTGCAATGATTTATTTTTCATGTAGAAAAAAAGGAATTACCATTAGAAGTACAATTGATTGTTTAATTGCCAGGATAGCGATTGAGCATGACCTGCTGCTGCTTCAAAATGATAAAGATTTTGAAAATATGGCTCCGGTAATTGGCCTTAATCTATATAAAACGGGTCCATAATCCGTCACGATTAGAAAAGATAGGAATCTCAATATGTTCTTGATATGTACCCCATGTCATTCGGTGAATTTCCTGATGCTGTCGAAAAAAAGCAATTACGGCTGTTTATTGATGGTAAAACCGATTTTAGTCCTATACCAAAAAGCTTTCATGCCGAGCTTACAGATTTATTGAAAATTTATTATTTTGTTGGTGGCATGCCGGAAGCTGTAGGGCGATATGCTAAAGATAAGGATTTGAACAAGGTACGTCATATTCAGGATGAGATATTATCAGCTTATACAATAGATTTTTCCAAATATACAACCCAGACAGAGGCTATCCGAATTTCCAATATATGGGCAAGTATTCCCGGACAACTGGCCAGGGAAAATAAAAAATTTACTTTTAGCCAAATTGATAAAAATGCCAGGGCAAGGGAGTATAATGAATCGATTCAGTGGCTTGTTGATGCAGGGCTTGTCACGAAAATAAATAACATCAAGACTGCAAAATTGCCTCTCTCCGGATATCAGGATAATAAGTTTAAACTCTATCTTCTTGATACGGGGTTGCTGGGTGCCATGATCAAAGTCCCGCAAAAGGCAATCATTGAAGGAGACCGTTTGTTCAGTGAATATAATGGCTCTTTTGTTGAAAATTATGTGGCACAGGAGTTTGTCGTCCATGGCCAGAAAAATTTGTATTATTGGTCAAGTAGAAATACAGCAGAAGTTGATTTTGTTATTGCCTTGGAAAATCAGATTTTACCTCTTGAAGTTAAAGCAGGAATAAGCAAACAAAAAAAGAGTTTGCGTGTTTATGGAGAAAAATTTAATCCTCCTGTATTGTCACGCTCAACTCTTATGAATTTTAATGCGGACGGGAAAATCAAAAATTATCCTCTTTATGCAGTTTCAAAGTTTTTAAAGAAATATAATCGGGGTCTGACCCTGTTAATCGGGGTCTGACCCTGACAAGTAATTGTTTTTACTGATGATAGTGCTTGAAAAGAGCATTAAAAAGATCTTAGAGTGTACTTTTTGATGCTAAAAAAGAGGTTTTAAGTTTTGTTTTAAAAAACGTGCAAAAAAATTTTTCATCAGGATTATAATTATGCCGCGTAGAAAAAGACTTCATATTCCAGGTTTTTTATGGCATATCACCCACAGATGTCATAAAAAAGAACATCTTCTCAAATTTGAAAAAGATAGAAAAACCTGGAGGAACTGGCTTTTTAAAGCTAAAAAACGTTTTGGGCTCAAGATTCTCACTTATGCTGTCACATGCAACCATATCCACTTGCTGGCCGTGGACAGTGGCAAAAATGTTATTTCCAAAAGCATGCAGTTGGTGTCCGGCAACACAGGGCAGGCGTATAATACTCGCAAAAACCGGAAAGGAGCTTTTTGGGAAGATCGGTTTTATAGCACGGCCATTGAAAGCGGAATTCACTTGTTGCGATGCATGGCGGTTTGAAGCGGGAAAGCATATGGACGAATAGCCTGGCTGTGGGAAGCCGCCAGTATAGCGAACAGAACCAGGATAAATTTGGGAAACAACGTAAAACAAAAATACTGCCAGCCCCGTCTTTTCCAGTGAAACGATATGGTCAAATTAGATTCAAAAATAATTCTAATCACAATTCCATGGTCAATTCTCAGGGTGAAGACCGCCAGGAGGATTGTGCGATCTGCGAAAACCGAAATGCTTACAATGCTGTTTTTGACCCCGAAAACTGGATTTTAAGAGGTGAAAATGCTGTTGTCTGGAATGAATCATTTTAAATAACAGGCATTTATCGGGGTCAGACCCCGATTTTTTTTCTACTTTGATGTAGTATAGTTGCCTGGTTATGGCAACACTTTGCATCTAATTGTATGCAGGGCAGCTAATACCTTTATTTTACAGATTATTCTATCTTATTTTATCTCTAATTTATAACAGTGCACATCATGCTGTAAGAAGTCTCTTTATCACTGATTTTTCATTCTGACTATAATCTACTGGATAACCACTGTTTTCAGTGTTTTCTAAATCTGTACTGCTGTGATCAGAAGTCTGGTATAGATGTTGCTGTTCTTAATATTACTTCACTTCTGGTACATCATGATCTCAATTGAACAATCGTTACAGCTGGTATAGAACTCATCTCATCAATCTACTGCTGTCTTCAGTGTTTAGATTTTTATTTCTGAAACTGGTGGAACATTTTGTGAAACAGATAACTGCAATAAGTCAGGTCTGACCCGGAGTTTGATGAGTTTAACAGAGTTTCTCACCACAAAGTAAAGGAGAAAAACATGCAGACATTAAAAAAAAGATTAGTTCTTATGATGGCAGTTTTTATGATGGTCAGCCTTTGTCAACCTGTTATTGCAGAGAGTGGTAAAATTAACATCAACACTGCAACCAAAGAGCAGCTTATGAGCATCAAAGGCGTAGGGAGCAAAATGGCTGACAGGATAATTGAGTATCGTGAAGCGCAACCATTTAAATCAGTAGAGGAAATTACTGCAGTGAAAGGTATCGGTCAAAAATTTCTTGATAAAAACAAGGATTTGCTGACGGTTGAATAGCAGCATGATGGGGTCAGGCTTGACTTATTGCCGTTATTGCCAAAAGTTAATGTTATTCTGACAGCAGGGAAGTCAATTTTTCGTTCAGAAAATGTAGGGGAGTTTGAGGTTGTAGGATTTATAGACTACAAAGGTTTCAACTGATCCTATCCCTTTTACTTTTGAGATTTCCCGGGTATAAAATTCAAGCAGGCCGAATCCTTTTTTAAAGAGTACAAGAACCATGAGGTCATATCTTCCTGTGACAACATTTACTGAAATCACTCCTTTGAGCCGGCTGATCTCTTCTCCTTTCTCAACAAGATTCATCTCCGTCAGTTTTATGCCGATAATAACGACTCTGTGGTCCGGCAGCATGGCAGGATCAACAAGGCCGCAGATTTCAAGCACACCCTCCTTTTGAAGATTATTGACTCTTGTTCTGACAGTGTTCTCTGTTATATCAAGTTTGTCAGCAATCTTTTTAAAAGATTTTTTACCCTCTTTTAATTCTCTAATAATATCTAAATTTGTCTCATCAATTTTCATGATTTCCCTGTTTTTTTGGATATAAATTTATAAAAAATTAAATTTATTCACTTCTGATTGAAAATACCCTTCAAGAGTGATATTGTCAAATAAAATATAATCAATCATCCGGAGGCGTATAGAATGTCTGATAAAATAGTTGTTATAGGAGGGGGGCCAGGAGGTTATGTGGCTGCTTTACGTGCTGCAGCCCTGGGCGGCAGTGTTACTCTTGTTGAAAAAGATTATCTCGGAGGGACCTGTCTCAATCATGGCTGCATTCCTTCAAAAATCCTGAAAAACTCAGCTGATGTATTCCTTAAGTTTTTAAAGGCTGAAAATTTAGGCATTACTGTTTCAGGAAGCATTACCCCTGATATGCTCAAGCTGATGAAAAGAAAGAGCAGGATCATCGAAACCCAGAGAAAAGGCATAGAGAGCCTGCTTAAAAAAGCGGATGTAACAATTGAGAAGGGCAGGGCAGAGATCGCATCACACGGCACCGTCAGTGTGGATGTGGACGGCAGTGACAGGCAGAATAGAAAAGCGCTTGAATATGATAAATTAATTATTGCCACCGGTACAAAACCATTGAGTGTCAGAGATTTTGCTTTTGATCATGAAACTGTTTTATCTTCTGATGATCTTCTTGAGATAGAAAGTGTTCCGGAATCTATTGTAATCGTGGGCGGAGGTGTGATCGGCTGTGAATTTGCATTTATTTTCTCTGCGCTGGGTTCAAAGGTTACAATTGTTGAAGGTATGTCAAGACTGCTGCCTTTACCATCTGTAGATGAAGAGATCTCAAAGCTTGTGCTGCGGGAGATGAAAAAAAGTAAAATAAAGGTTTTCTGCGACACTGTTGTAAAATCGACTGTCAAGAAAAACAGTGAAATGGAAATCTCTCTTGCTGTATCACCGTTTACAGATAATCCAAAACCGAAAAAATTAAAAACTGAATCAATCACAGCTGGGAAGATAGCGGTGTGCATTGGAAGAGAGGCTTTGTCTTCAGGGCTTGGCCTTGAGAATATAGGGATCAAGACTGACGATCAGGGGTGGATTCAGGTTGATGACAAACTGGAAACCTCTGTTAAGGGTGTTTATGCCATTGGTGATATATTAGGCCCTGAAAAAGTCATGCTTGCCCATGTTGCTTCCCATGAAGGAGTGGTTGCAGCCCAGAATGCCATGGGTGAGAACTGCATCATGGATTATAATGTCATTCCGGGAGCGATTTTTACAATGCCGGAAATCGGGACTGTGGGTTTAAGTGAAATTCAGGCAAAGGAAAGAGGGTTGTATATTGAGTGTTTTTCAATGAATTTCAGGCAGCTTGGAAAAGCCCAGGCAATTGATGAAATTGCCGGCATGGCAAAACTGGTTGTTGAAAAAGAGGGAGGAAAAATTTTAGGCGCCCATATCATCGGCCCCCATGCAACAGATCTTGTTGCCCAGATGACCCTTGCGGTTAAACAGGGTATGACCGTTGATAATGTTGCCCATACAATCCATGCCCATCCCACTTTGTCGGAAATTTTCGGAGAATTGAGCATGCAGGCATGTGGAATGGCAATTCACAACTGAAGGTTAGAGAATTCTATTTTTTTTCTTTCAAACTGAAAGAGCAGGTTTAGCCTGCTCATGAAAAACCAGCGCCCGGCGCACCTGTTGAACACGATCCAAGGCTGCTGCCTCCCATGAAACTGGTTACACTCATTTTTTTTGATACGTCTCCTGATTTACAGTCAGGGCATGAAATATCTTTATCCTCGCCCGCAAAAATAAGCTTTTCAAACTCATTTTTACATTTTTCACATCTATATTCATAAATAGGCATTTAATCACCTCTTTTTTTGTTTAATCTTTGAACTTTTCAGCAAATCTGCAGCATATTCCACCACACTTCTTTTACAATACCGTAATGCAGGATATAAATCAATCTTCGCATCTGCAATTTCCTGTAATCTTTATTCTGCAGCCTCTCTTGTCTCTTTTGAGTTGATACGGTTCTGCAGAGAGGTATGCCGTTATTGTATTCAACTGTATAGTAACGGAAGATAATCAGCATTGTAACGTTACTATAACGTTACAATGCTGAAACGGTAACGGCGAAAGCGTTTCGTTTATATAGAACAATTATATCAAGATAAGATTAGAATATTCATGTTAAAACAAGCGGTTAAAAATAAATCTACTGTTTTTATCATTTCTGGCATCAAGATTGCGTTATAATAAATAAAAGTTATTCAGAAATTAAAGTAAAAGCGTTTACTTACCTCCAAATTCTGATTAACCACCTCACCGTCATCCGGGGCAGCATAAACCGCCAGTTGCTGCCCCGGATATTCCCTTATCTTTTCCTTGCTAAATCAATATAAATGTATAAACTGATTTTATTTGAATCTAAGATCATCTGAAACAGCTGATGAATCGATTAATTTAAAGAAAATTTAAAAAATGGAAAGTATCTGTAAATCATTTTTTTGAATTTATATTACACATTAAAAGGAGTTTTCATGAAATTTGTTATAATCGGCGGAGATGCAGCAGGTATGAGCGCTGCCAGCAGGGCTAAAAGAAAAAATTCTGATATTGAAATTATTGTTCTGGAACAGGGATATGATGTTTCATACAGTGCCTGTGGAATGCCTTATAATATAGCAGATCCTGAACGGGATATGGAAAAACTTGTGGTGAGAAAAGCAGATGTCTTTATTGAGAAAAACAGAATAAATCTGTTAACAGGCCACAGGGTAACAGCCATAGATCGTGCTGCTAAAACAGTTTCCGGAAAAACAACAGCAGGAGAACCCTTTGAGTTTGATTATGATAAGCTGTTTATTGCAACTGGTGCCAGACCGATTATTCCGGATCTGCCCGGAATTGATCTGCCCCAGGTCATGGCTTTAAAAAGCCTTGAGGACGGAAGAAAAATAAAATCATTTATTTCTGAAAAAAAGGTTAAAAAAGCTGTTATCATGGGTATGGGTTATATTGCTCTTGAAATGTGTGAAGCATTTAAAAAAAGAGGGGTTGAGGTTGCCATGGTAAAACCCGGACCTGTTTTTCTGCTCTGGCTTTCTTCTTTGCTTGCTGATGTTATCCATGAAGAATTAATAAAGCAGGGGGTTGAAATTTATGCAGGAACCTCTGTTGAAAGAGTAGAACCTCTTGATGATGGTATTAAAGTTGTATGTGCAAAATTGGATTTGACAGCAGATATGCTTCTTGTTGCAGTGGGGGTAGAACCCTGCAGTGAAATAGCGGAAAAAGCAGGGCTTGATACAAGCATTGCCGGCTCCATTGCCGTTGACAGGAAACTGAAAACTTCTGATAAAGACATCTCTGCAGCAGGAGACTGCGCCGACTCCTATCATGTTGTCACGGGTGAAAAGTGCTGGATTCCGCTTGCTTTGAGGGCCAACAGGGCAGGGTGGGCGGTTGCCGATAACATATGCGGCAGTGAATCAACCCTTAAAGGGGTCGCCGGAACTGCTGTTTTCAAGGTGTTTGATCTTGAGGTTGCAAGAACAGGGCTGAATTTGAGCCAGGCCAAGGATTCAGGGTTTGATGCTGTGGAAAATTATATCAAGACCAGATCAAAGGCGCACGGGCAGCCTGGATCCTCTTTCATTCATGTCAGTATGGTGGCAGACAGGAAAACAGGCTGTCTGCTTGGAGCCCAGATGGTGGGAAAATATGGAGTAGCCCACAGGATTAATTCAGTTGCAGTGGCTCTTTCCAATAAGATGACAGCTGTTGATTTTGCTGAAACAGATCTGGCCTATGCACCGCCTTTCGGCCCTGTATGGGATCCTCTGCTTACTGCGGCGAATCAGCTTGTAAAAAAGATATAATATGAAATTGAACATTATTCAAAGGTTCCAGGGTGTTTCAACTTGTTTTTCCATACCATCTGAAGATTTGAAATTTTTTTTTGAAATAAAATGGATGGGGCATGATGTCCTGAATTTACAATAGATATCTGCGTCCCGGCATTTCAGGCAGTCATTGCAGAGATAAAAGTTGTATTTCATGCAGATATAGCTTGTGTTCATCTCAGGATGGTTGAGGCACTTGCCCATTTTTTTTTACTCTCTCTTTATGATTTACAGGATCTTATCAAGGCTCTTTGTTATGTTTTCCTCAGATTGAAGCCCGACAAATCTCTTAACCTCTTTACTGTCTTTGAATATAATCAGTGTTGGAATACTTTGAACCATGTATTTTGTTGCAAGTTCTCTATATTTATCAATATTGACTTCCACAATGGATACCCGATTTTCATAAATAGTGCTGATTTTTTGTATTATGGGTTTTTGAGCTCTGCAGGGTGCGCACCAGTCAGCATTGAAATCAAGAAGAGCAACCCCGTTTTCCATTTTTTCATATATCAGATTTTCATTCTCCATACCACAACCTCCAGAAATTTTGTTACCCAACTGCGATACCGGCAGTTTGAGACCTTTGCATAACGCCCACTTTTGTCCAATTGCTGCAGAATATGAAAATGATAATCCTCAAAATATTCAATATATTCTTACGGTTATAATTTTCATATTCTTTTCACTAAAACAAGATTGAACACTATTCAAAGGTCTCAGTTTATCAACGGGATCAGATTTTTGCTGTCAGCATTATATAAAGATCTCGTTTCCAGAAACCCAAAACACTGCACGTTACCGCTTTTTAAATAAAGTTTTGATAAAGTATTTATTCAAAAAGCGTGCCGTATTTCATTTATGCCAATACTAAACTTAACTGCCGGCAATTAAACTGGATATTGACATCTGCTCCTGGCTGCAGAACATTCGTACAATAGCCAGGCAGAAAATAGCGGAGCCTTTTGCATAACGCCCACTTTTGTCCAATTGCTGCAGAATATGAAAATGATAATCCTCGAAATATTCAATATATTCCTCCGGTTATAATTTTCATCTTCTTTGCACTAAAGCAAAATTGAACATTATTCAAAGGTCTCTAGCGTTACTGATCAGGATTTTCCATCAATCTCAATTTGGATTCAATTTGGGCACAATTTGTGCAATAAATTATGCAAGAGGTTATGCAAATGATTTTGCAAGTGTTGTGCAAGTGACTTTGCTGGTAGTTGTGCAGGTGAAAATTTGACAATTATCTGATGATATTTAATATTGATACAGTGAGCATGTGAGTTTTTTAACAATAAGAGACCTTTGAATAACGCCCACTTTTGTCCAATTGCTGCAGAATATGAAAATGATAATCCTCGAAATATTCAATATATTCCTCCGGTTATAATTTTCATCTTCTTTGCACTAAAACAAAATTGAACATTATTCAAAGGTCTCAATGAGGAGAGATGAATGAAAGATATGGTTTATGTTCTTATTTTTCTGGGGGTTTATATTCTGCTTCAGGTATACATCCTGCCTAAAATGGGTATATCCACCTGAATGCGGAATGCCTGTCAGGTGACAGACAACAAGAAAATTGAGAAAGAAATTCAAGAAAAAAAATAGTTGCTTTTATGGATATATACCGTTATGTTAACGGTAACGTTACTTAAAGGTGATATGATAAAATGCAAACCCACCAGTTATGGAATGCCACTTTTTTAAACCAGATCATTGATACCATGGCAGAAGGTCTGTTTACCCTTGATGACAAGGGCATAATAACATCATGGAATAAATCAATGGAAAATATAACCGGATATGCTTCTCAAGAAGCTGTGGGTAAAACGTGCGCCATTATTGAATGCAGCCGCTGTTTCGGGCATAAGTGTCCTGCCAATGTAAAAAAATGCGGTGTTATAGAGCACGGCATGACAGAGGCAAAAGAGTGTTTTATCCGGCACAGGGATGGACATGAGGTTGCCGTAATCAAAAATGCACGGCTTGTGGTTGATGACCAGGATCAGATCCTTGGTATTGTAGAGACAATTACAGATTTGACTGAGTTGAAAAAAGTAAAAAAAGCTGCTGAAGATGCCCAGGGAAAGCTTGTAAAATCATACAGGCTTGGAAATATTATCGGTAAAAGCATTGTGATGCAGAATATTTTTGAATCCATACGGGCTGCTGCCAACTCCAAGGCAACCATCCTCATCCAGGGAGAAAGCGGGACAGGAAAGGAACTTGTTGCAGGTGCCATACACTATAACAGCACTTACCGATCCAATCCCTTTGTTATTGTAAATTGTTCAGCTCTCTCTGAATCTCTGCTGGAAAGTGAGCTTTTCGGACATGTAAAAGGGGCATTTACCGGAGCGCATAAAGATCGAAAGGGAAGATTTGAAGAGGCTGACGGTGGTACCATATTCCTTGATGAAATAGGGGAGTTGACTCCATATATCCAGGTAAAGCTGCTGAGGGTTATCCAGGAGAGAGAAGTTGAAAGGGTAGGGGATTCAAAAAAAAGAAAAATTGATATCAGGATCATCACAGCTTCCCATAAGGATGTTTATCAACTGACCAGAGAGGGTAAGTTCAGGGAAGATCTTTATTACAGGCTCAAGGTATTCCCCATTCATATTCCGCCTTTAAGGGAGCGCAAGGAGGATATCCCTCTGCTTGTCAGCCTTTTTATAAAAAAAGGGAATGAGAGGGAGAATAAATCCATCAGAGGGGTAGACAATGATGGAATGAAAAAATTGCTTGCACACTCCTGGCCGGGTAATGTCAGGGAACTTGAAAATGCCATTGAGCACGCATTTGTCATCTGCAGTACGGAACGGATAGCCCTGAATGACCTGCCTGTTGAAATCATTGAGGGAACATACAGCTCGCGGAACAGTGGCATGAAACCGGCAGATGACAGAGGTATTACCCCTGAAAGCAGTGTTCCCGGTAAAAGAAAGCGTATTGATTTAAACAGGGAGTCCCTTGTTGATCTTCTTGAGCAGTGCAACTGGAATAAGGCTGAAGTCGGCAGGCGGATTCAAAAAAGCAGAACAGCGGTGTGGAAATATATGAAAAAGTGGGATATTCCGCTTCAACGGTGATCTGCTGAGTCAGAATTGACCATCCTGCAGAGGTCTCAGCTGCATCAGGTCAGATATGAAATCACTATATAAACAACAAAAAGTATGATAAAGGCAAATCCGGTTTTCCTTCCTATGCCCCTGGTGAAAAAAGCAGCAGACCCCAGGGCCAGTGCGATAAAAATCATAAAGGGAAACTGGAAAAAATGAAGGTTTTTTCCTATTGACATGGGGTTGAAAATGCCGACAACTCCAAGGACAAGGCATATATTAAAGAGGTTGGAGCCCACCACATTGCCAACCGAGATATCACTCTCCCCCCTTGCAGCTGCAACAGCTGATGTTGCCAGTTCCGGCAGTGATGTGCCGAGAGCAACAACAGAGATCCCTATGAATGTCTGGGAAAGACCGATTTTCCTGGCAATTTCTATTGCTTCCTGAACAACAAAGTTTGCGCCATAGGCGAGCATGACAATACCGGCAATGATGAAAAATGCGTTTTTCAAAACAGCAGGCAGGGAGGGGTTTATTTTTTTGGAGTTATTCTCTTTATCCTTGGCCGTTACAACTCCGTAAATTAAAAAAACGATTAACAGAAAAATGAGTATGAATCCGTCAGAATGTCCAATATGATTATCAATACAGAGTACCCAGAAAATAGCTGAGATAAGGATCATATAGGGGATTTCTATATGGATAATCTGTTTTTTTATGGTCACCGGTTTGATAACGGCACTGATGCCGAGGACAAGGGCAATGTTAATCACATTGGAGCCGAGAATATTGCCAAGGGATATTCCTCCTGATCCCTTGATGGATGCAACCACGCTCACAAGCAGTTCCGGGGCTGAAGTGGCAAAAGATACAATCGTAAGACCGATAATAACCGGTCGGACTGCAAACATGACTGCAGTGGATGCAGCTCCCTCAACAAGAAGGGAAGATCCGGCAAAGAGAAGGATCAACCCGAGTATCAGTATCAGTGTCTGTGTCAGCATTAAGGTTTTCTACTGCCTTTCAATTTTTTATTCTAAAAACCGCAGGCAGACCGGTCAGACAGGAGAAGCGGAATCTGCACCGGACGGTCCGGGGAGTTTTATTTAATTTGTCAAGGTTCTTGCCAATTCAAAATAATCATATTATAAAGTCTGCATATTATAGCAGGTAAAAATATTTATCAATCGGTAATTTAATGTCTCAATAGTTGGTATTGAATAACTGGATATTGTATCATTGCTCAGAAAAAAATATCTTGTGGGAAATATCAAGTTTAACTTAGGGAATGGACAGATGAAAAAAAGTATTATCAGAAGTACAGGTATGCATGTGCCTGAAAAACTTGTCACCAATGATGACCTGGCTCAAATAATTGATACGTCAGATGAGTGGATAAAACAGCGGACAGGTATTGAACAGAGATACTGGATTGATCCTGATAAAGTGACCGGAGCCGCAGATCTCGGATATGAGGCTTCCATGGCAGCATTGGAAACTGCAGGCTGGGAACCGGAAGATCTTGATTTTATCATTTTTGCAACCTTGAGCCCTGATATCATGTTTCCTGGTTCAGGATGTCTGTTACAGGCAAAACTCGGGCTTGATTCTACCCCGGCTCTGGATATCAGACAGCAGTGTACGGGTTTTCTATACGGGCTTGCCACGGCAGATGCCTATATCAAAACCGGGCTTGCCGGAAAAATTCTTTTTGTCGGAGGCGAAGTGCACTCTTCAGGTCTTGATATATCAACAAGGGGAAGAGATGTTACGGTTATTTTTGGAGATGGCGCAGGCGCATTGTGCATTGAAGGCGTTGATACAGATGAAAATGCAGGCGTAATGGCCTCGTCACTTCATGCTGACGGCAGTTATGCCGATGCTCTGGCTGTTGAACTGCCGGCTTCCCGGCTTCCCAGGCGCTTTCCTGAGGGCGTGTCCTATGATGATCCAAGGTATTATCCGGTAATGGATGGCCCTGTTATTTTCAAAAGAGCGGTCAGGATGCTGCCAAAAGTGATCAATGAATCCCTGGAAAAAGCCCGGATGAATCTTGATGAAATTGATCTGATCATCCCTCACCAGGCGAATATGCGGATAAACCAGGCCCTGGGACAGTTTTTAAAACTTGATGAGAGCAAAGTGTTTCACAATATCCAGAAATACGGCAATACAACTGCTGCAAGCATTCCTATTGCCCTTCATGAAGCAATGGAAGAGGGGCGTGTTGGAAAATCAGGGGATGTGGTATTGTTTACCGGTCTGGGGGCAGGACTCACCTGGGGAAGCCTTATTTATAAATTTTTATAACCAGTAATTATTATTTCCATGGAAAATAATCTTGTTCAGGCAGTGATGGAGAGAGGGGTGAGAATCCCGAATCCGGAATCTGTCTATATATCAGGGGATGTAAATCCTGAAAGAATTTCAGGAGACAATGTCACCATTTATGCAGGGTGTAAAATCGTTGGCTCAAAATCTCTGATAATGAAAAACTGCACCCTTGGTTATGAAGCCCCGGTTACACTTGACAACTGCATGGTTGGAGAGAGTTGCCGGTTAGATGGAGGGTTTTTTCAAGGGGCTGTATTTGCAGGTGGCAATACTTTTGGATCAGGTGCCCATGTAAGGGAAGGGACCATTCTTGAAGAGGAGGCAAATGCCGCACATACAGCAGGCCTGAAGCAGACGATCCTCTTTCCATTTGTAACCCTTGGCAGCCTGATTAACTTTTGTGACTGCCTGATGGCCGGCGGTACGAGCCGGAAAAACCACTCAGAAGTGGGTTCATCTTTTATCCATTTCAACTATACACCAAACCAGGACAAGGCAACCGCTTCCATGATGGGAAATGTTCACCAGGGAGTGATGCTCAGATCAAAACCCATATTCCTTGGCGGGCAGGGCGGCATTGTGGGACCGGTAAAAATCGGTTTTGGATGTGTTTCCGCTGCCGGATCTGTGATAAGAAGAGATGAACCTGGCAATGATCGTCTTCTGCTGGGCGGATCCTTTAAGGATATGTCAGTTCCGGTACACTACCGTATTTACCAAAAACCGGCTGAAATATTTAATAAGAGTGTTCATTACATAGCAGCACTTGTTTCCCTCAGGCAGTGGTATAGGCATGTTCGCAGCCGGTTTGTTTATGATGATTTTTCAAAAGAGCTGCATAAAGGGATGATGCTGAACCTTGATGCCTGCATCAAAGAGAGGATTGTCCGTCTTGGGGATTTTTGTGAAAAATTGAAAACTTCAAAGGAGAATCTGCTCAAAAAAGGGAGAGAGAGAACATCAAATATCATTTTACGCCATGAAAAAGCCATCAAACAGTTTCAGTATGCTGAAAAGATTTTTAACCGGAAATCTGCTGATATCCAGCTGAACCAGGAGGGCAGACTCTTTATTGAAACCGTTGAAAAGAAGATAGATGTTCATTCAAAAAATTATATCAAAACCATTCAGAGTCTTGACAGAGAGGGGTCTGAAAAAGGCAGCAGATGGCTTTTTGATATAGAACAATCCATGACAGAAAAATTAACAATAGCATAGTAAGACTATTAAAATCAATAGACTGCGACAGACAGATTGCAATCTGTAAACCTGTACATTCCCTCCTTAATTATCTCAACAGGCAGATCATTAGGGGCGATTCGTTCAGTACTGCAGATGATAAATGCATGCTCATCTGAAATAATAAATTTAGCCTGCCTGTAAAAAGAGTGGAAAAAAATGGGAAAACTATTTGGAACAGATGGAATAAGGGGAAAGGCAAATCAATATCCCATTACCTGTGAAACTGCAGTGAAAGCAGGAGAGGCTGTGGGTATTTTTTCAAAGAAGAGGGGATTTAAAAAAGTTATCATTGGAAAAGATACCCGTATTTCAGGAGATATGCTTGAGTCTGCAATTGCAGCCGGTGCTGCCTCAACCGGTGTTGATGTGGAGTCAGCAGGAGTGATCCCCACTCCAGGAGCTGCTTTTTTATGCGCAGATGACAAAAATGCAGGTGCTGCCATTGTCATTTCAGCATCACATAATCCATTCCAGGACAATGGAATCAAGATATTCAAGCATGGCGGTGTCAAGCTGTCTGATGAGGATGAGGAGTGGATTGAAGGATATATGTTTAATTCTCACCATGACTCAAAGGAGATCAACAGCAGCATCGGGACCATCTCCAGGCTGGATGACGGGCTTCAGCGGTATTCCAGGTTTCTGCTTGATACCTTCCCCTTTAAAAAAGGGGATAAAAAACTCAAACTGGCTATTGACTGTTCAAATGGTGCAGCCTCTGAAGTTGCACATATGGTGTTTAATGATGACCTGTTTGATGCGCAGTTTATCCATGATATGCCTGATGGTAAGAACATCAACCATAACTGCGGTTCCCAGCATACTGAAGATCTCAGGGAGATGGTGAAAAAAAATCGAGCCGACATCGGTCTTGCATTTGATGGTGATGCTGACAGGCTTATTGTTGTAGATGAAAATGGCATACAGATTACCGGGGACTGCATCCTTGCCGTGTGTGCAGAATATGCAAAAAAAAGACGAGATCTGCTTGAGAAAAATATTGTTGTAAGCACAATCATGAGCAATGTTGGATTGACCAAAGCGCTGGAAGAGATGGGGATTGAACATCTCAAGTCAGGAGTTGGCGATAGAAAGGTGCTTGAAGTGATGAAAGAATCAGGTGCCGTGATTGGCGGTGAAGATTCAGGGCATATGATTTTTTTACACTATCATACAACCGGAGACGGTATTTTATCCGCTTTAAGGCTTCTTGAGGTGATGAAGGAGACAGCTCTTCCCCTGTCTGAACTTTCTTCCGTGATGACGCGGTTTCCGCAGGTACTGATGAATGTTGAAGTTGATGATTCAAGACCGGATATCATGAAAATAGATACAATTGCAGATACAATTGAGGCAGTTGAGAACAAGCTTGGAGCAGAGGGAAGGGTGCTGATACGCTATTCAGGAACACAACCGCTGATCAGGGTCATGGTTGAAGGGCCGGATCAGGAGGCTGTGGAAAACTATTGTAAAGCAATCTGTGAAAGCATTCAATCAAGTCTGAACTGATCTACAGCTTATTTATAAAAAAAAATATCATGCCTGACTGCGGTACTGTAAAGAGCTGCTGTCAGGCATGAGTAATAAGAGAATTTTGCATAACCCCCTCTTTTGCCCAATTGCCACGGAATATTAAAATTATAATCCTCAAAATACTCAATGTATTCCTCCGGTTAAAATTTTCATCTTCCTTGCTCTATAACAAAATTGAGCATTATGCAAAGATCTCAATAAAATGATGTCCTTCTTAGTCGCGTATTAGTCGCGGTTGCCGCCGAAAATGTGGAGCATCATTATAAAGAGGTTTATAAAGTCAAGATAGAGTGTAAGGGCGCCCATTAAAGCACCTTTACGGATCATTGCTCCGGTAGCGTTGTCAGGCATGGTCAGAGACATGTTTTTCAGTTTCTGGGTGTCATAGGCAGTAAGGCCGATAAAGACGATTACGCCGATATAGGAGATAATCATCTGCATGGCTGAACTCTGAATGAAGATGTTGATCACAGAAGCGATGATGATGCCGATCAGTCCCATGGCCATGAATCCGCCAAGGGAGGTGAGATCTTTTTTGGTGACCATTCCGTAAATACTGCAGGCAAGAAAGGTCAGGGCGCAGATCATAAATGTTGAAACAATTGATGTGGACGTGTAGACAAGAAAAATAAAAGAGAGTGTCACTCCATTTAAAATCGAATAAATAGTAAAGATGGCAGTGGCTGTTGTGGCCTGAATCTTTTGTATCCTGGCGCTTAAAAAGAAGACAAAACCCAGTTCTGCAAAAATAAGTACGAGAAGAAGTCCCGGTGTTCCATAGATCAGCTGAACCATGGCCTGGTTGTGAGATACGTAATAGGCAGTAAAGCCTGTCAGGGCCAGTGCAATTGCCATCCAGTTATACACACTTCTGATAAACGTGTTGGTTTTAACAAGTGTACGGCCTTGCGTTAAAGAAGAAAATTCCATTTTATCCTCCAGAAAATTAATATTTTTAATTCATTTCTTATTTTTAAACTTATCTTTCTTTAGATGGTAATATAACACGAAAGGGTGAAAAATCAAGATTACAATTTAAGAGATCTCTGCACAAAGTTTAATTTTTTTGTCGTGCAGATATTCTATTCTTTCTCCTGCAAGGGAAAGTTCCCTGGAGATGGAGAGTCTAACCAGAGGAATAGATGAGGAATAGATAGAGTGTTTTTTGGAGGATAATAATTTTCCTATTCCGTGGCAATCAGGCAGAAGAGGGTGCTATGCAGAGGTTTTAATTTGATTTCAATCTGATGAAATGCCTTGTTACGGCGAGTTCTGGCCCATATTGAAAAAAGTTTACATAATATATATTATCAGACGTTAAGGAAATATGTGATATACATACCGGGTTTGACTTTGTTTTTTAATTCATTTAAAACATACCTGCGAAAAAGATATCATAAAATTTAAAACTGAAAATTTAACACGATCTGATGAGAGAAAAAAAAACCCGGAATATTTATACTGTTTCTAAACTGACACAGGATATTAAAATTCTTCTTGAAGAGACGTTTCCTTTTGTTTGGGTAACCGGTGAAATTTCAAATCACTCTGTTCCCGCTTCAGGCCACTCTTATTTTACAATTAAAGACAGCAGAGCTGTTATCAGCTGTGTCATGTTCAAGAATCAGAAATCAAGAGTAAATTTTAAACTTGTCAACGGTATGAATATTTTTGGTCTGGCAAGACTTACGCTTTACGAACCAAGAGGATCCTATCAACTTATTTTTGAACATCTTGAACCTGAAGGTGCAGGAGCGGCTCAGGCGGCTTTTGAAAAGATGAAAAAAAAATTATCAGATCAAGGATACTTTGATAAACAATTTAAAAAACCCATCCCTTATTTAGCTTCCAGAATCACGGTTATTACGTCTGGCACCGGTGCTGCAGTTCAGGATATAATGAATATCAGAAAAAGACGGTTTCCAGGTTTCCCGGTTGAAATTATTTCTGTTAAGGTCCAGGGGCTTGATTCAGACAGAGAGATAGCCAGCGCTTTGAAATATGTTAATATTAATAAAGAGTCTGATCTGATCATACTGGCACGTGGTGGCGGCTCACTTGAAGACCTTGCTGCCTTTAACAGTGAAATAACAGCTACTGCAATTTTTGAATCTGATATACCCCTTATCACCGGAATCGGCCATGAGACTGATTTTACCATAGCTGATTTTACAGCAGATCTGAGAGCACCTACTCCTTCTGCAGCTGCAGAACTTGCTTTTCAGGATAAAAATAAGTTACTAAGAGAAGTTTTGATCTTAAATGAGTGTTTAGAAACTGCTGTTAAAAAACTATTGAAAAACATGAAGAGCAGAACTTATGATTTAAAAGCAAGATTGAAAACACCTGAAACCATGATTTATGATGGCAGGCTCAGACTTGAAGAGTTATCAGCAAGGGCTGACAATATAATAAAACAATATTTTAAAATTGAGAAAAAAAAGGTTTTACATCTCTATGATAAACTTAACACTCTCAATCCGGAAAACGTATTAAAAAGAGGTTACAGTATTGCCAGATTTGCAAAAGATAAAAAAGTGATTTTTAATTCCAACAGTGTTAAAGAAAAAGATGAAATTGAAGTGATGCTTCATAAAGGAAGCCTGATAACAGAGGTTAAAAAAACAGATGCCGGAAAAAATGTTTAAAACAGCCTTAAAAGAGCTGGAAGATATAGTCAGACAGATGGAGTCAGGAGATCTGACGCTTGAAAATGCAGTTGAAAAATATGAAGAAGGAATCAGACAGACAAAATATTGTATGGACCTTCTTGATAAAACTGAAAAAAAAATTTCACTTTTAAAGCTGGATACAGACTGCACAGTAAAAGATCAATCAATAATAGAAGAGTGATATGGAGTTTAATTTAAAACAATATTTAAAGCAGAATCAGGTAATGGTCAACAGATATCTGAAACAGGTTTTTAATCATTATGATCAGAACTGTGAACTTATGGCTGCCATGGACCACTCCCTTATGGCCAGGGGTAAAAGATTACGGCCAATTCTTTCCATTGCCGCGGCCCAGAGTATGAACAGAGATTTTACTCCTGCCCTGCCCGTTTGCTGTGCCATTGAAATGATACATACCTATTCACTGATCCATGACGATCTTCCAGCCATGGATGATGACGATTTAAGGCGTGGCGTGCCAACCTGCCATAAAAAATTCAGTGAGGCAACAGCCATACTTGCAGGAGATGCCCTTTTAACACATGCATTTAATATAGTAGCAGAACCGGAACAGATTTTTGAAAAATATCCTGATATCAGAACAAGGCTCAAGCTTGTTGGAAAAATTTCCAGAGCCGCTGGCATTCACGGTATGGTCAAAGGACAGATGCTGGATATGCTCTCAGACAGCGGTGAATATCCAGAGGGACCAGAGAGATACGATAAGCTGGGTCATCTTGAAAAAATCCATGAACTTAAAACCGGAAAAATGATAACGCTCAGTGTTGAAGCAGGTGCTTTGAGTGTTGGAGCTGATGCATCTGTCATAGATAAACTGATCATTTATGCAGATAAAATCGGTCTTGCTTTTCAGATTGCAGATGATATTTTAAATGTTGAGGGAGATCCGGAAAAAATGGGAAAGGCTGCAGGATCTGACATATTAAATGAAAAGATGACTTTCCCGGGAATAATCGGGCTGAATGAATCAAAAAAATATGCAGAAAAACTTGTGGATGATGCTGTGGAATCCATTTCATCATTTGGTGATGCAGCAGAACCATTAAGGGCTATAGCAAGATATATAATTGACAGAGACCGTTAACATATGCATGTTGTAAACATTACTATTTCACACATTTGCTGATATTTTTTGATTTAAATAAAAATAACCAGGACTGATATATTTTGAGTATACTTAAAAAAATAGAGAGATCCAGAGATATAAAAAAATTTTCCAGAGATGAACTGAAACTGCTTGCAGGAGAAATCAGAAAGCGGATTATTGAGGTGGTATCCAGAAACGGAGGACACCTTGCTTCCAGTCTGGGAGCAGTAGAGCTGACCATTGCCATCCATTATGTTTTTGATCTGCCTGAAGATACATTGATATGGGATGTCGGGCACCAGTCCTATGCCCATAAAATTTTAACTGGAAGAAATGAAGCCTTTGATACTTTGAGACAGTATAAGGGAATTTCAGGTTTTTCAAAGATTAAAGAGAGCCCATATGACGGTTTTACTGTGGGTCACTCTTCAACTTCAATTTCAGCCGGACTTGGAATATGCTATGCAAAATATCTCAACAGAGACTCTTCAGATGTTATCTCAGTCATAGGAGACGGCTCACTCACTGCGGGCATAGCCTATGAAGGCCTGAATCAGACCGGTGACCTTAAAAAGAATCTTATTGTTATCTTAAATGATAATGATATGTCCATATCTCCCAATGTCGGTGCCCTCTCCTCCCTGTTAAGCAGAACCTTTTCAGCAAAATATCTTCAGAACCTTAGAAACAGGATCGGTCTGCTACTGAAATCTTTCCCGAAAATCGGTAATGATATCTATAATTTCGCAAAACGCTCTGAAGAGTCTTTTAAGACATTCATTACCCCGGGCATGCTGTTTGAAGCGTTTAATTTTGATTACTTCGGTCCCATTGACGGCCACAACCTTGATCATTTAATTGACATACTGACAAATATAAGACATCCAAAAGATCCTGTACTCTTACATATTACCACTAAAAAAGGTAAAGGATATGAGCCTGCAGAAAAAAACCCGGTCTATTTTCATGGTGTTGGATCCTTTACCATTGCAACGGGAAAAGCTGAAAAAAAATCCAATGGTATACCAAGTTATACCCAGGTTTTTGGTTCCCAGATGGTAAAACTTGCTGAAAAAAATGAGAAAATTGTTGCTGTCACAGCTGCCATGCCTGAGGGCACCGGTTTAATAGAGTTTTCAAAAACCTATCCAGACAGATTTTTTGATGTTGGTATTGCAGAACAGCATGCTGTGACATTCTCTGCAGGTCTTTCAACCAGGGGGTTGAAGCCCGTTGTTGCAATTTATTCAACTTTTCTGCAGAGAGGATTTGACCAGATACTTCATGATGTATGCATAGACAGTCATCCGGTAGTGTTTGCAATTGACAGAGGCGGTGTAGTCGGGGCTGACGGTCCGACCCATCACGGTCTGTTTGATTATTCATACCTTCGATGCATGCCGAATATGGTTGTAATGGCACCTGCAGATGAAAATGAACTGGCAAGAATGCTGGTTACGGCTGTCAATCATGACGGACCTGTGGCATTAAGATATCCAAGGGGTATAGGGGCGGGAATTAAAATAGCTAAAAATCCCGAACCGCTGGAAATAGGAAAAGCAGATGTCATACAGGAAGGCAGAGACCTGCTGATAATTGCAATAGGAAAATCTGTGTGTGATTCAATAAAAGCAGGTGAGATATTAAAAAAAGAGGGTATTCATCCGACTGTTATCAATGCACGATTTGTAAAGCCGGTTGATGCTGATCTGATTGTCAGATATGCATCAAGGATAAAAAAGATTATTACAGTGGAAGAGCATGTTCTGGACGGCGGTTTTGGCTCTGCTGTCATTGAAGTATTAACGGATAATGGTATTTCAGATTTTCATCTTAAAAGAGTGGGTATTCAAAACAGATTTGTGGAGCATGGACCGCAGGATGTTTTAAAACATGATTATGAGATTGACTGCCATGCCATTGTCAATACCGCAGTAGAGCTGTGTGGAAACAAGATTTGAATAATGCGTTAAAAAAGAGATTTCGGCTTGACTCGTTTCTGGTGGAAAAAGGCTTTGTAAAATCAAGACAGCGGGCAAAAGCAGTCATCATGGCAGGAAAGGTACTTGTAGATGACAGCTGTATTGACAAGCCGGGTACGTTTATAAAAAATGATGCCCGCGTTATTGTAAAGCTTGATGACAACCCCTTTGTCAGCCGGGGAGGATTAAAACTTGAAAATGCTTTAAAAGATCTTCCTCTTTCAGTGAAAAACCTGACATGCCTTGATATAGGTGCATCCACCGGTGGTTTTTCAGACTGCCTGCTCCAGAACGGTGCTGCCAGAGTTTATGCCGTTGATGTTGGATATGGACAGTTTGACTGGTCATTGAGACAGGATCCGAGGGTTGTTGTCATAGAGAGAACAAATATACGGCATATGTCCTATGAAAAAATCAATGAAAAGGTTGATATTGTTGTTGCGGATACGTCATTTATCTCTCTGAAAATTGTGATTCCCAGTGCTGAAAAATTCATGAGACATGATACAGCAGTTCTTGCTTTGATAAAACCCCAGTTTGAAGCAGGAAAAGAAAATATAGGTAAAGGCGGTGTTGTAAGGGATGTAAAAATAAGAGAGGCAGTTATTCAGGACTTGAAACTGTTTTTTACAGAACGAGGATACAAGATAAACAAGATTATCCCCTCCCCTGTTCTGGGACCTAAGGGTAACCAGGAATACATTATTGCATTAAATTACAGGAAAAAATAAAATAATACTGTTAATTTTATTTAAATTCTATTATTTAAAGACTACGTTTGAGGCCTTTGAATAGTGCTCAGCTTTGCTGGGCTGAAAGGGAGTGTTATTCAAAGGCCTTATATTTACTAATTGTTTAAAAGGAGCAGTGATGACAGAAGAAATTAAAGCCATGAGAAATGTGGCCCTGGCCGGTCATGGAGGTGCAGGCAAGACAACTCTTGTCGAGGCTATGTTATTTAACGCCAAAGTGACCACTCGTCTTGGAAAGGTTGAAGAGGGAAATACTGTGATGGATTTTCAGCCTGAAGAGACAAGAAAACAGCAGAGTATAAATACATCATTTATTAAATATACGCATAATAAACACACAATCACTTTGATGGACACTCCCGGAGATCAAAATTTTTTCTCTGCCGCAAAAACCTGTTTTCCTGTGGCTGACTGCATGGCATTTGTGATTGACGGGGTTGGCGGTCCTTCAGCCATGACTGAAGAAGCAGCCGCAAGTGCTCTTGAGTATAACCTTCCCGGATTTGTCATTATCAATAAACTGGATCGTGAAAGATCAGATTTCATGACCTGCATAGAATCCTGCGGCAAATCGCTGAAAAAGAAGATTGTTCCTGTTTACTACCCCATAGGTTCTGAAGATGGATTCAGAGGGTATGTCAATATTATTACCGGACAGGGGTATGAATATGATGCTGACGGTAAGCGCTCAAGGATTGATGTTCCATCTGAGATGACCGATGACATAGAGATGCTAAAAGAGGAGTTCATTGAAAATGTTGCAGAGCTTGATGATGATCTTCTGGAAAAATACCTTGAAGGTGAAGAGATCACAAAGGATGAAATTAAAGCAACATTCCGGCAGGGCGTTCTGGATGCAGAGTTTTATCCTGCTATCTGCTCATCTGCAGTAAAAATGATCGGTATTGATACGATATCAGATATTATCAATGACTATATGCCGTCTCCTGCTGACAGAGGAGAGTGGACAGCAAAAGATGCTGATGGAGAAGATGTAGTTATCTCTCCTGATCCGGACGGAGAGTTCTGTGGATTTGTTTTTAACACGATTATTGATCCGTATGCAGGAAGGCTTTCTCTTTTCAGGGTGATTTCAGGAACACTCGGTAAAGAGGGGAATATTGTAAATACAACCAAGGATGCAAAAGAGAGATTTTCACAGCTTCTGGAAATTTCAGGAAAACAGCAGAAAAATATTGAAAGCGCTTTACCGGGTTCCATAGTTGCTGTTGCAAAACTTAAAAACACACTTACCGGTGATACATTAACAACCGGCAGGGATATCCAGATTCCGGCACCGGCGTCACTGCCTCCTGTCATCTCATTTGCAATTTCTCCAAAAGAGAAAAAAGATGAAGATAAAATTCATGAAGCTGTCAGAAAAATACTTGAAGAGGATACAGGGCTCGCACTTCAAAGGAACGAAGAGACAAAACAGACATTATTGTCCGGTAGAGGACTTGTTCACATAGAAGTGACCGCAGAAAAGATTAAGAGAAAATTTAAGGTAGGCATGGATATTGAGACACCTAAAGTTGCCTATCGGGAGACATTCAAGAAAAAGGTCAGAGTCCAGGGGAAACATAAAAAACAGTCTGGAGGACACGGGCAGTACGGCGATTGCTGGATTGTTCTTGAACCGCTTCCAAAGGGTGCCGGTTTTGAATTTGTAGATAAAATTGTGGGTGGCGTTATTCCGAAAAATTATATTCCCGCAGTTGAAGCCGGTGTAAAAGAGACTTCAAAAACCGGTGTGCTTGCCGGTTTTCCATGTGTTGACTTCAGGGCAACCGTTGATTATGGTTCCTATCATTCAGTGGACTCTTCTGAAATGGCTTTTAAAATGGCCGGAACCCTTGCTTTTAAAAATGCAGCCAAAGATGCAAGGCCTGTCCTGCTGGAACCGATAATGAAAATTTCTGTAAAAGTGCCGGAAGACAGTACAGGAGACATAATGGGCGACTTGAATTCCAGGAGAGGAAGAGTTCTCGGTATGGATACGGAAGATGACAAACAGGTCATAAACGCCCTTGTTCCCATGGCGGAAATATTGAGATATGCACCTGACTTAAGTTCCATGACAGGTGGTAGAGGAACATTCACCATTGAGTTTGAACAGTATGATGAAGTTCCAGGCGATATGTCACAGAAAATCATTGAGAGGGTAAATGCTGAATAAATAGAGAGTGGGGTCAGGCTTGACATATGATTGTCCGTATCTGAGCAGATAGAGACAGAATGTCAGGCCTGACCCGGTATACCATGAGATTATTTGAAGCCGCAAATAGCAGAAAACCAGAAGTAAAAAACAGATATAATGCTGAATCCATAGAGGTGCTCAAAGGTCTTGATCCTGTAAAAAGAAGACCGGGAATGTATACGGACACCTCAAGTCCTGATCATCTTGCCTATGAAGTCATTGACAATTGTGTAGATGAAGCAATCGCCGGTTTTGCCGACAGGATTGAAGTTGTATTAAAGGCGGATAACTCTATTATTGTTTCTGATAACGGTCGTGGCATGCCTGTGGATATCCATCCGGAGGAGAAGATATCAGGTGTTGAGTTAATCATGTCAAAACTTCATGCAGGTGCTAAATTCTCCAATAAGGATTACAGCTTTTCAGGCGGCCTTCATGGAGTCGGGGTTTCTGTAGTCAATGCACTGACTCTGGATCTGAATATTCATATTAAAAGAGATGGATGCAAATATCATATTGGTTTTCAAAATGGTTTAATGACAAGTGAGCTGAAAATTATTAAAACGGCTAAAAAGAATCAGACCGGTACTTCCATCTGGTTTTATCCTGATCCCTCCTATTTTGACAACCCCCGATTTTCCAGGAGTGCTTTAAAAAAAGTGTTAAAATCAAAAGCGGTTCTGTGTAAAGGCCTGACCACTGAATTTTTTGATGAAAAATCAGATGAGAGGGTTTACTGGAAATATGACCACGGCCTGGATGACTATCTGAATGAGAATTTAAACAGAGATAAAACAGTGTTCCCGGATCCCTTTACAGGAAAAATAGATGGAGAAGAGATACAGATCGTGTGGGCTGTCAACTGGACAACTGATTCCGGGGAGTCCGGTTCAAACCCGCAGGAAAGCTATGTAAACCTGATACCGACAAGTCTGGGCGGAACCCATGTTAACGGTTTCCGGTCTGGGTTGCTGGAGTCTGTAAAAGAGTTCTGTAAATTTCAGAATCTGCTGCCTAAAGGTCTTTTTTTAGCTCCGGAAGACATATGGCATAATGTTGGATATATTCTGGCTGTAAAACTTTCCGATGCACAGTTTTCCGGACAGACTAAAGAGCGGCTTTCATCCCGTCACTGTGCAGGTCTTGTTAATATCCAGGTGAGGGATGCTTTCAGTTTATGGCTGAATCAGAATATAAAAGATGGTGAACGTCTTGCCTCATTTGCCATTGAAAATGCAAAGAACCGTATCAGAAAATCGAGAAAAATTACCAAGAAAAAGATATCAAACGGCTTGAGACTTCCTGCCAAGCTTTCTGACTGCACGACTGTTGATCATGGCAGACGGGAGCTGTTTTTTGTTGAAGGAGATTCTGCAGGAGGATCTGCAAAACAGGCCAGAGACAGACGTTTTCAGGCAATTATGCCTCTGCGCGGAAAAATTTTGAACACATGGGATATTGACTCTTCAGCCATACTGAATTCAAAGGAAATAAGGGATATTTCGCGGGTTATCGGTGTGATGCCGGGATCTGATGATATATCAAAACTGCGGTATAATAAAATATGTGTGCTGGCAGATGCTGATTCTGACGGACTGCATATTGCAACTTTAATCTGTGCCCTCTTTTTAAAACACTTCTCAAAAATTGTGGAAAACGGTCATCTGCATATTGCCATGCCTCCTCTATATAGAATTGATGCAGCCAAAGAGGTGTTTTACGCACTGGATGATCAGGAAAAAGATACGATTATCAAACGGATAAAAAGACGAAAAAGAAAAGTCAGGATGAATGTTCAAAGATTTAAAGGTCTTGGGGAGATGAATCCTGCACAGCTTAAAGAGACAACCATTGCGCCCGATTCAAGGCGTCTTGTCCAGCTTTCAATAGATTATGATTCTGAAAAATCGGTAGAAAAGGTTTTTTCTTTCATGGATATGCTTCTGGGTAAAAAACGGGCAAAAGACCGCAAGATCTGGATTGAAACAAAAGGTAATACAAAAGAGATTGATTAATGACTGGCAGACCTTCATCCATACCACCGGTAATTGAAGATTACGAAAAAATACCTTTTCAGGAGTTTACTGAAAAAGCGTACCTTAATTATTCAATGTACGTTATACTGGACCGTGCCCTGCCCCATATCGGTGACGGTCTGAAACCGGTGCAGAGAAGAATTGTATACTCAATGAGCCAGCTTGGACTCTTTTCCACAGCAAAATTTAAAAAATCTGCAAGAACCGTGGGAGATGTGCTGGGCAAATTCCATCCCCATGGGGATACGGCATGTTATGAGGCCATGGTTCTTCTGGCACAGCCTTTTTCATTAAGATACCCGCTTGTCCAGGGCCAGGGAAACTGGGGTGACCCCAATGATCCCAAATCATTTGCTGCCATGCGGTATACAGAATCACGTCTTTCAAAATATGCACAGATTTTTCTTTCAGAACTTGATCAGGGTACGGTTGAGTGGGTGCCGAATTTTGACGGAACAATTGATGAACCTGTCATACTTCCTGCACGTCTGCCAAATGTATTGCTTAACGGTTCAACCGGAATTGCCGTTGGCATGGCCACCAGTATTCTTCCCCATAATCTCCGTGAAGTGGCAAAGGCTCTGATTCATCTGATTGACAATGAGGATGCAGATATCACTCAAATCTGTAAATTCATAAAAGGTCCTGATTTTCCCACCGGTGCGGAGATAATAACGCCGGCTTCTGAAATAAAAGAGATTTACAGAAAAGGAAGGGGAAGAATAAAAATGAGGGCAACATTTCATATAGAGGATAATGAAATAATTTATACTGCCCTGCCCCACCATGCGTCCACTGAAAAAATTCATGAACAGATTGTAAATCAGATGGATGCAAAAAAACTTCCAATGGTTACGGATATAAGAGATGAATCTGATCATGAAGATCCCACAAGGCTTGTTGTAACCCCAAGATCAAACAGAGTGGATCTGACTGCCTTGACAGATCACCTCTTTGCAACAACAGACCTTGAACGCTCCTTCTCTTTTAATATGAATGTCATCGGCATTGATGGCAGGCCAAAGGTTAAAAATCTGCTTGAATTCTTAAGTGAATGGCTTGAATTCAGGGCAGATACAATAAGGAAGAAATTAAACTTCCGTTTAAAAAAGATTTCAGAGCGTATCCATATTTTACAGGGACTGCTCATTGCTTTTTTAAATATTGATGACGTAATTAAAATCATCAGAAGCTATGACAAGCCGAAAAAAGAGCTTGTGAAAAAATTTTTCCTTACCGATGTCCAGGCAGCTGCCATTCTTGACATAAGGCTGCGCCAGCTTGCAAAACTGGAAGAGATCAAGCTTAAAGCAGAGCTGGAAGATCTTGAAGCACAAAAAGAAAATCTTGAACAGATTCTTAATAATGAGAAACGGTTTAAAGATTATATGAAAGATGAGATACGCTCTGATGCCAGAAAATACGGTGATAAGAGACGTTCTCCCATTAAAAAGAGAAAAGAGGCGGAAAAATTTTCCATTACAGATGTAATGGATGTAGAACCGGTAACCATCATCCTGTCAAAAAACGGATGGATAAGATCAGCCAAGGGACATGATATTGATCCCGAAAATGTGAAATTCAAATCCGGCGACGGACTTCTGACCTATCTGCGTACAAAAAGTGATAAACCCATTGTTTTTTTTGACAACACCGGCAGAAGCTATATGCTTTACTCTCACTCACTTCCTTCTGCCAGGGGTAACGGGGAGCCTCTGACCGGACACCTGACCATTGCCGGGGATGCCACTGTCCAGTATATGCTTTCAGGGGAAGAGAGTGATCACTTTCTTATCGGTTCTGATCATGGATATGGATTTGTTGTTAAATTCAGTGATTTACTGACAAATTATAAAAACGGTAAAGCGGTTGTCACGTTGAATGAAAACCAGCAGCTGTTATCTCCCCAGAAAATTGATGATCTGAAAAAAGACCACATTGCAGCCATTACCTCTTCTGGAAAATTGTTGATATTTTCCATAAATCAACTGCCTAACCTGCAGAAAGGCAAAGGTAATAAAATTATTTCTTTTCCTAAAAATGCACAACCGTCCGGGGAGAATGAAAAACTTAAGTTCCTTAAAATATTGCCTTTAAATTCAAACCTTGTTATATATTCTGGAAAACATTTTTTCAGAATGACTCCCGGCAACCAGAAGAATTATATATCAAAGAGAGGGTACAGGGGGAAAAAGCTTCCCCGCGGATTTCAAAATGTGTATAAAATTGAAATTGTGCCAGATAATGAAACATAATCTTAATTGTTATAAATGCCATGGGCATAAACGACTGCCCTGTCCTCATTCTTATCAATTTAGACCGACAAAAAAAGTGTAGTAAACATGACAAAAAAAATTTTAATTAATGCCCTTGATCCCGATGAAAACAGAATCGCGACAATCAAGGATAATAAACTTGAACAGTTTCATATTGAAACCACTGCAAAACAGGTAACCCAGGGAAATATCTATAAAGGGATTATCACAAGGGTAGAGCAGAGTCTCCAGGCTGTTTTTGTGGATTATGGCGAAGAGAAACACGGGTTTCTGCAAAAAAATGAAATCCATAAAGATTATTTCCAGGATGTTAAATCAGGCAATAAATCACTGTTCAATTTAATCAAAAAAGGCCAGGAACTCATTGTACAGGTAACAAAAGACCCGATCAGTACAAAAGGTGCAATGCTGACAACATTTATCTCCCTTCCAGGACGGCTGTCTGTTTTAATGCCTGGAAATAATACAAGGGGGGTTTCAAGAAAAATTAATGATGAAGAAGAGAGAAAACGCCTTGTTTCCATAGTCAAAACTATGAAAATCACTGATGGATTTGGCATGATTGTTAGAACAGCAGGGAAAAATTCCACAAAAACAATGTTTAATGCTGACTTGAGATATCTCATGCGTGTATGGAAAAATATTGATAAAAAAGCTGTTGAACTCAAGGCTCCTTCACTTCTCTACAAAGAGCGTACCCTGGCTGTAAGATCCCTGAGGGATTATTTTACATCTGATATACAGGAGATTCTGATTGACAGTGCTGAAATATTTAAAGAGGTAAAAGATTTTATTACTGTAATTGCCCCTAAACAGAAAAATATTGTGAAACACTTTAAAGGGGAAAAACCGATCTTTACCAAATACCAGCTTGAAGATCAGATAGCATCCATTTACAAAAAAGAGGCTTCTCTGAAATCAGGCGGTTTTATTGTTGTGGAACAGACAGAAGCCCTTGTCTCCATTGATGTCAATTCAGGTAAATCAACAAAAAAGAAAAATATTGAAGAGACAGCTTTTCATACGAATCTTGAGGCTTGTGAAGAGGTTGCCCGGCAGCTGAGACTGCGGGATATGGGGGGTTTGATTGTTGTTGATTTTATTGATATGCGTGAGAGAAAACATAAAGCTGAAGTTACAAAAGCGTTGAAAAAACACCTGAAATCTGACAAGGCCAAAACAAAGGTTGGCGGCATAACAAAGTTTGGATTAATGGAGATGTCAAGACAGCGGATAAGGCATGCCATCACATTTGGAAGCTACGAGGCCTGCAGGCACTGCAAAGGCAGAGGACAGATACCATCTGTGGAAACCCAGGGCCTTGCCCTTCTCAGGCAGCTGAATTTAAAAGCATTAAAACCTGAAGTAAAGGAAATCAGAGGTGTTGTACCAGAGGAGGTCGCTCTCTATCTGTTGAATAAAAAAAGAGAAGAGTTGATGGAAATTGAATCAAAAAGGGATGTTATCGTTACCATTGAAGGAAGTTCAGACATGGTGTCAGGAGAAAGCAGTACCATTATCAAGGGGTCTTGACATAAGCTATTGTATCGTGTATTTCAAGCAGGTTTAAGGTTAATATAAAAAAGGAAAACTATTTTGGGAAAAAATAGAAAACAATTAAAAACCGTTCTGGTGTTATTATGTGTGGTGCTGCTGGGATTGGTGTGGTTTAACAGATTCCAGCCGGTAAAACTGTCATCATTGAAACTGCCTGTTTTAAGTAAAACCGATAAAGATACCACTACAGACAGAGGCAGTAATAAGACCATGATTCCGGCTGCTGAAGAAAAATACGCGGCAGAGAATCAAACAGATGGAAGCGTTGAAGATCCAGTTGGAGATCTGGTTGAAGATCCGGGAGCAGAGAGGGATACGGTTATAAAAAAGATAGTTGTAACTCCAACTATAGATTACAGCAAAGTTGAAAACAGCCCGGTGCTTAAAAAACTCATGGATCTGCGTAAAGAAAAACTCGGCATTAAAAAAAGTCTTGATATAATCGTAAAATCCAATGAGAGTTTTAAAATTGACGGTGTTCAGGTATCAATGATAGATGTCCTGGAAAAAGCCCTTGTAAAAAAGGATAAAATTCTAAAGGAAAAGATTGATCCTTCAGGAGCTGTTCTGCCGCAGAAAATAGAGGAATATGGGATATATGTGGTGCAGCCGGGGGATAATATCTGGAATATTCATTTTAATATTTTAAAAGAGTTTTATGAACATAAAGGAATTACAGTTTCATCCATGGCAGATGAACCCATGGAAAAAGGCATAAGCTCAGGTGTTGGGAAAATTTTAAAGTTTTCTGAAACAATGGTGATCATATACAATCTTGTTGAGAAAAAAGTGGTTTCAAATATTGATACCCTTGAACCGTTAAGTAAAATTATTGTTTATAACATGGGTGAAGTTTTTTCACTTCTCACACAAGTCGAATATGACAACATCAACCAGATCCAGTTTGACGGGCAGAATATCTGGATTCCTGCACAGGAGAACTGAATCCGGTGTCATACTGTTTTAACCGCGGTGTGATGGGAAGAATAATATAAAAACAATAGTAAAAAAATATCATACAGAGATATAAATTAACCATTTAACTGATAAGAACTTAAATATAAAAATCCAGGAGGAAAAATTTTGATTAGCGAAGCATTTGCAATGGGACAGGCTGGTGGACAGGCAGGACAGGGAAGCGGATTTGCAGGTTTTCTGCCTATTATTATTTTATTTGTAATTTTCTATTTTCTTTTAATCAGACCCCAGCAGAAAAAAGCCAAAGATCATAGAGAGATGATAGCCAGCCTTAAAAAAGGAACCAGGATCATTACATCAGGCGGTATTTATGGAACTATTATTAGTCTTGATGATACAACCATAGGGCTTGAAATAGCAGAAAAAGTAAAAATTAAAATTACAAGGGGTAATGTTGCTGCCATCGCATCAGAGGTAAACACAAGATAAAAGAAAGCAAATTTAAATCCATTCAGGAGCAGGTCAATAAATTGAAATCATTTAGTTTGAAAACTCTAATCATTGCAGGTATCATTATTGCGGCCATTGTATGGCTGCTGCCAACATATTTGGACTGCTGGCCCCATAAGAAAATTAATCTCGGGCTTGATCTTCAGGGAGGAATGCATCTTGTCCTTGAAGTGGAAAATATCAAGGCAGTTGAAGCAGAGGTTGAAAGAACCATTCAGGAGATTAAAAAAGAACTGAGAAAAGAGAATATAAAACATACTGGTATTTCACGTCTCAATGACAATTCCATTCGTGCAAAATTTCAGAGCAGTGTGAACAAGTCAGGTTTTGAAAAAATTCTTTCCAAAAATTTTGATAATCTCATTACGGAAAAACCTGTAACGAATAATAATATCACAACATACAAGCTTATTTTATCAGAAAATGAGACTGAAACCCTGAAAAAGATGGCAACAGAACAGGCCCTTGAAACCATCCGTAACAGAATAGATGAATTTGGTGTAAGCGAGCCTGATATCAGAATCCAGGGTGACAACAGAATTCTGATACAGCTTCCCGGTATAAAAGACCCAGGAAGGGCAAAAGATTTAATAGGAAAAACAGCTCAGCTGACTTTTCAGCTCGTTGATGAGGATGCAGATGTTGAAGCAGCTGTTGACTCAGCCCCTCCTGTTGGTGATGAAATCCTATATCAGAACAAGTATAACAAAGGATCTGATACGCCTGTAAAAGTGCCTTTTTTAATTAAAAAACGGGTTCTGCTTGACGGCAGCCTTTTAACAAATGCAAGAGTGGAGTTTGATCAGTTCCAGCAACCCCAGGTGGGTATAGAGTTCAACCGGAAGGGAGCAAGAATATTTGAGCGCATTACAGGAGCAAATATTCAGAAACGCCTTGCCATTGTTCTTGATAAATCTGTTTATTCAGCTCCTGTCATCCAGGACAGAATAGCTGGGGGAAAGGCCATAATCACCGGCAGTTTTACATTGAATGAGGCAAAAGACCTTGCCATTGCCCTGAGAGCCGGTTCACTTCCGGCTCCTGTTAAAATTATTGAAGAGAGAACCGTCGGTCCCACACTTGGTGCGGACTCGGTACGCATGGGGCTCATGTCCATGCTTATCGGAGGGCTTCTGGTCATTGTATTCATGGCTGTATATTATAAAGGAGCAGGCATTATTGCCGACCTTGCGCTTATTGTAAATATTATTCTCATAGGAGGGGGACTTTCGGCATTCCAGGCAACACTTACCCTGCCCGGTATTGCAGGTATCATCCTGACCATTGGTATGGCAGTTGATGCCAATGTTATTATTTTTGAAAGAATAAGAGAAGAGCTTAGAACGGGTAAAACAGCACTTGCATCCGTACATGCAGGATTTGAGAGAGCTACGCTTACCATTCTTGATGCCAATGTTACAACACTTATTGCAGCTATTGTTCTTTTTCAATTTGGAACAGGTCCTATAAAAGGTTTTGCCGTAACCCTCTGCCTTGGTATTGTGGCAAGTCTATTTACTGCTCTGGTTCTGTCAAAAAATATTTTTGACTTTATTCTCAGAAACAAACAATCAAAAAAATTAAGCATATAAAGGAAGTAAAATAATGCAGATTATCAAGTCTGATATCAATATAGACTTTATTGGAAAAAACAAATTTGGTTTTATTTTATCACTTGTCCTTATTCTAATAAGTATTGGCTCTCTTCTGGTTCATAAAGGACCCAATTACGGGATTGACTTTGTAGGCGGCACACTGATCCAGATTAAATTTTCCCAGGATGTCAAGGTTGAAAAAATACGAACCGGGCTTGCCGGTATAGGATTCAACGATGCCTCAGTACAGGACTTTGGAAAAAAACATGATAATGAATTTCTGATCAGGACCAGTAAATCTCAGGTGAGCAGCAACAGCCTGTCACAATCCATATCTGATGCTGTTGAAAAAGCAACCGGTGTCAGGCCTGAAATAAGGCGGGTGGAAATGGTTGGTCCTCAGGTCGGTAAAGACCTCAGAGGAAAAGCACTTCTTGCCATTTTTTACTCCCTGTTATTTATCACGATATATATTTCCGGCAGGTTTGAATTAAAATGGATGTTGTCAGGAGTAACGGCTGGCTCTCTGATGACAGCAGTCTATTTCCTGTCTGTCTTTAATGTGAGCATGTCTATGTTAATTACGGCTGCATTGATTATAACCCTGGGATTATTCTGGTTTTTGCGGCTCAAATATGCCATGGGTGCGATTGTTGCTCTTCTCCATGATGTACTGATAACGGTTGGTGTGTTTTCAGTTCTAAATCTTGATTTTTCTCTGCCTATAATTGCGGCACTATTGACCATTATAGGATACTCATTAAATGATACCATCATTGTTTTTGACAGGATAAGGGAAAATATCAAAGGTGCAAAATCAAAGGAAGAGTATCCTGTGCTGTTTAATAAAAGTATAAATGAAACACTTTCCAGGACAATTCTGACATCTGTTACCACACTTATTGTTCTTTTTGCACTCTTTTTCCTTGGAGGTGAAATCATCCACAATTTTGCATTTGCAATGATTATCGGCGTTCTGATTGGAACATACTCCTCCATATTTGTGGCCACTCCTATTGTACTTGCAGCCAACAGAGGAAGAGCGTAGATGTAAGCAGGAAAATAAACATTTTGGAAAACTCTTTTGAAAAATATCTGCCCTGGCTTATATTGAGGGAAATTCCGTTTTTAGGAAACAGGATGTTTAAAAAACTCATCAAAGAGTTTCAATCTCCAGAGAAAATTTTATACGCCCCGGCAAGTCAGCTTAAATTGATAGAGAGAATATCATCCAGGCTGATAAAGAATATTTTAAATCATAAAAAATATCATGCAGCGGCTCAAAAAGAGCTGGAACTGATTTTTAAAAGCAGAATTAAAATCGTTACATATACCGACCCTTTTTACCCTGTTTTATTAAAAGAGATACCTGATCCGCCTCCTTTTCTGACTTACCTGGGAGATATTGATAATACAGCTCCATGCATATCAATCGTCGGATCAAGAAATGCAACTTCCTACGGTTTAAATACATCGGAACATTTTTCATATAATCTTGCTCAAAAAGGCTTTCAGATTGTCAGCGGCCTTGCAAGGGGAATTGATTCCATGGCCCACAGAGGTGCCTTAAAAGCAGGGGAAAAAACTGTTGCTGTTCTCGGGTCCGGCTTGAATAGGATTTATCCGAAAGAAAACAGGGGGCTCTTTCATGACATTGCTGCCCGGGGAACCATTTTTTCAGAATTCAAGGTCAATGCAGACCCTGTAGCATTAAATTTCCCCATACGTAACCGTATTATTGCCGGTTTGTCATGTGGATCTGTAATTGTTGAAGCCGCTCAGAGAAGCGGATCACTTATTACTGCCAGACTTGCAGGTGAATATAACAGAGAGGTGTTTGCGGTGCCTGGAAGCATAAAATCAAAAAAAAGCCAGGGCACACACTCCCTTTTAAAACAGGGGGCAACACTTGTGGAGAATGAGATGGATATAATTGATGAACTCCACCAGTTTATCCATGCTGAAACGTGTCTTAGACAACACGCTTCACAGCAGAGAGAACCATCCATGATTAAAAAGAGCAGCAGGAAGGATAAACTGACAATTTTTAACCATTTAGAAGTCTACCCTGTCCATATTGATGAACTGATTGAAAAGAGTAAATTAGACTCTTCAACAGTGACTTCTCAGCTGCTTAACCTGGAGCTTGAAGGTCGTGTTATGAGGCATCAGGGCAATTATTACTCTATACCGGAGGAATCCCATTGACAAAACCGCTTATTATTGTTGAATCTCCAACTAAAATTAAAACTTTGAAAAAATATGTGGGAAAAAAATACAATATTGCTGCCAGTGCAGGTCATATAAGAGATCTTCCCGTTAAAACGCTTGGAATTGATATTGATAAAAATTTCAAGGCAAAATATGTTAATATTAAAAACAAATCCAAAGTCATATCCAATTTAAAAAAACTTGCCCAGAACACAGATGAAATCTTCCTGGCACCAGACCCTGACCGTGAAGGTGAAGCCATTGCTTTTCACATCATTGATATTTTAAAGAAAAAAGATAGAAAGTTTCATCGTATCCTTATACATGAATTAACTGAAAAAGGTATCCAGGAAGCTCTGCAGCACCCGATGGAGCCCGATATTGATAAATATGATGCTCAGCAGGCAAGACGGAAACTTGACAGACTGGTTGGCTATCAGATTTCTCCGCTTTTATGGAAAAAAGTTCAGAGAGGCCTGAGTGCAGGAAGAGTTCAGTCTGTTGCAGTAAAAATTATCTGTGACAGAGAGAGAAAAATCAGACAATTTATCCCCGAGGAGTACTGGACAATTACAGCTGATCTTCTCGGGCAGATTCCTCCTGAATTTAATGCAAATCTCGTTAAAATAAATAATAAAAAAGCAGAGATTAAAAACAGGGAACAATCAGACAAGATCCTGTCAGAACTTGAAAATGCACCATTTACCATCCATGAAATAAAAGCAAAAACAATAAAACGTAATCCCCTGCCCCCTTTTATAACAAGCAAGCTGCAGCAGGATTCAATTAACAGGCTGAGGTTCTCTGCAAAAAAGACAATGATTGTTGCCCAGCAGCTCTATGAAGGCATAGAGATAGGAACAGGAGGCCCTGAAGGTCTTATTACGTATATGCGTACGGATTCAACCAGGATTGCTCCTGATGCTGCCAAAGAGGCACAGAACCTTATTACGGAAACCTTTGGCCAGGAGTTTGCATTGAAAAATCCAAGATTTTTCAAGAATAAAAACAAGGTGCAGGATGCCCATGAAGCCATACGCCCCACATCACTCTTCCACACCCCGGAAAAGATAAAAAATTATTTAACCCCTGACCAGTTTAAACTCTATGATCTTATCTGGAAAAGGTTTGTTGCCTCTCAAATGGCACAGGCAGTTATTGATCAGAAATCAATTTTGATCAAGGCAGCAGAGAAATATATTTTTTCTGTTGCAGGCTCTACCGTGAAATTTCAAGGTTTTATGAAGCTCTATTCCCAGGAGAAGACTTTAAAGGAAAAAGATGTCCAATCCCTGCCCGATGTAAAACCGGGAGATGTTTTAAAAACGGTCAAAATAAATCCAAAACAGCATTTTACCAAGCCTCTGCCAAGATTTACAGAGGCTTCCCTTGTCAAGGAGCTTGAAAAAAAAGGTATTGGCAGGCCAAGTACATATGCTGCAATCTTATCTGTAATCAAAGATAAAGGATATGTTGATTTGATTAAACGCTATTTTATCCCCAGTGAGCTTGGATTTATAGTGAATGATCTGCTCGTTTCCTCTTTCCCTGATATTCTGGATACGACTTTTACAGCTCAACTGGAAAGCAGTCTTGATGATGTGGCAAGTGGAAATAAGGATGAGCTGCAGCTTTTAACGCGGTTTTACGCATCATTTAAAGAGAGTCTGGATAAAGCCGAAGAGCAGATGAGAAGTGTTAAAGGCGTTGGGGTGGATACGGATCTCAAATGTCCGGACTGCAGCAGCCAGCTAAATATTAAAATTGGAAAGAACGGACATTTTCTCGCCTGTACAAAATATCCAGAGTGCTCTTTTACCAGCAATTATTCAAGAGATGAAAAAGGGAATATCTCCATTGAGAAGAAAACCATTGACAATACAAAGGTAAAAGACTGTATCAAATGTGGAAAACCAATGGTTAAAAAAGAGGGACGGTTTGGAACCTTTCTCGCCTGTACCGGCTATCCTGAATGCAGACATACTGAATCTGTTAATGGAAGTGGCAGCAGCAAGAGTACAGGTGTTAAATGCCCGGAATCCGGTTGTGACGGAACCATTATTGAGAGGCAGTCAAAAAGAGGAAAGCTGTTTTTTGGATGCTCTGGATTTCCAGGATGTAATTTTGCATCATGGGATAAACCTGTTGAAAAATCGTGTCCTGAATGTAAATCCGGGTATCTTGTTGAAAAAGAGACGAAAAAAGAGGGCAGATTTTTAAAATGCCCCAACCGGGCATGCAGTTTCAAAGCGTTTGAAAATTAGAAAAGGGCTTACTCTTTTACCCTCTCAACATACTGTTTTGTTCTTGTATCTATTTTAACAGTCTGACCCTCTTCTATAAATGGAGGAACCTGAATTTCAAGACCGGTTTCTAGTAATGCCGGTTTTGTGCTTCCCGTTGCAGTATCACCTTTTGCCCACGGTTCTGATTTAACGATTTCCAGATTGATAAAATTCGGCATTGTCACACCAATTGGATAACCATTATGCAGGAGAATTGTACATACTGTATTATCCTTTAGAATATCAGTTACCCCTTCCAGTTGATCTGCTGTAAGAAAATGCTGTTCATAACTGGTTGTATCCATGAAACAGAAACCGGTATTATCCTCATAAAGAAATTCCATCTCTCTCTCTTCAAGATCTGCTTTTTCAAATTTATCACCTGATCTGTATGTCCGTTCAAACTGGGCTCCTGTGATCATATTTTTTAATTTACATTTGTAAAGCGACTGACCTTTTCCAGGTTTTTTAAATTCAAAGTCAACAACAACATAGGGTTGTGAATCAATTTCAAATTTTAACCCTTTTCTTAAATCACTGGCAAGATACATTCAATACTCCTTATATGTTAAAAAAATTGAGGTGATAAACTGTTAAATCAGACTGCTATTTAAGCATATTAGCCGTAAATTAGCAACTTAACTTTTCCGGTTTTTAATTATATTAACAGATATGGAGAGGCAGTAAACACGGTTCTTATTGAGAAATGAAAACCTCGAACAGCAGATTAATAATCAGAATTGAGGGAGAGCCATTTTAAAAAACGATCACTTTTAACCGGCTTGCTGAAATAGTATCCCTGCAGCACATCACAGCCAAGTGATTTGAGACGGGATGATGTTTCACTGTTTTCAACACCCTCTGCAACAACATTCAGGCCCAGATTATGACCAAGGTCAATGATTGCTTTTACAATCACTGCATCGTTTTCATCTGTGAGCATATCCTGTACAAATGATTTATCTATTTTGATCTCACTTGCAGGAAGCTGTTTTAAGTAGGAGAGTGAAGAGTATCCCGTACCAAAATCATCTATTGATATTTTAATGCCCCTATCAGACAGCCTGTTAAGGATTTCCAGGGCAAGATCAGGATTTTTTATCATTGAGCCCTCTGTAATTTCAAGAATGATGAAATCAGAGGGAATTTCATATTGGGAAAGCAGATCAATAATCAGATCTGGTAGTTCCAGGTCCAGAAAGGTGGTGGGGCTGATATTGATTGCAATACTGAGCCCGAGACTCTCTCTGTACCAATTCCGGGCAGTTCTCAATGCATTGTTCAACACCCATATAGAGAGAGGCTGGATTAATCCTGTCTGTTCAGCCATTGGAATAAATTCATCTGGAAGCAGCATTCCGTGTACTGGATGATGCCAGCTTACAAGGGCTTCTGCACCTGTGACACGCTTTGAGTGTGCATCTATTTTGGGTTGGAATTGAAGTAGAAGTTGATCGTTTGCAATAGCCTGCCGCAGCTCTCCTGTCAGGGTCAGCTGACGCGGACTGTTTTTCTCCATATCGCTGGAGTAGATTTTAAATTTTCTATTGTCGCTTTTTGCTGAATAGAGAGCCAGATTAGCCCGCTGCAGTATACTGTCCATATCTTTTCCATGATCAGGATAGATTGCTGTTCCTATACTGACCTGGATTTCAATAAACAGTCTATTTATGGAAAAAGAGTCTAAAAATAATTTCTCTATTTTCTTCATGATGTTGATGACATTTTCAATATCCTTGATAACAGGAAGCAGAATGGCAATTTCATTGTTCCCTATGCTTGCAAGGGTGTCTGATTTTCTCACTATGATCTGAAGTCGTGATACAGCCTGTTTCAATAACAGATCACCGCTGTGATGGCCAAGCGTTTCATTGATTTCTTTAAAATTATCAATAGCAATGATGATAACCGCAAGCCTTGTTTTAGGATTTAAAGCGGATTTAATGGCCTGTTCAACCCTGTCCATTAAAAGGATACGGTTGGGAAGACCTGTGATTGCATCATGGGTGGCTTCATGTGCAACCCTGTACTCCAGTGCAATAGTCTGATCCCTCAAGGAAGAAGTCTGTTCTAAAATCATGACACTGGCTTTGAATGCCATTCTCGAGCTTGCGTACTGACCCCAGAAAACAAAAATAAAAGGCATGACATCAAGAAACCACAATGCCTGGTTGATCTTCTGTACGTTTATGATATTAACAAGGGAGACGGCTCCATATTGAAAATAACTTGCAAGAAGAGTAGCCGTTAACAGTGCTGTCAGGGCGATGACAAGTCCATACAAAGCATATCTGCTGACATGGGATTTTAACATGATTTTATTTGACTTCAGTATCTGGCTCAGATTTTCCATAAATGTTAACTGTCTGTTCTGCTAACGCTTTTGTGATTGAAAATACTAACCCTGTCAGAGCTATAACACTGCCATATGGTGATGATGCGGTCAAGTAAAAATATCCAGAGGTGATAAAACAACTTGATTTTTTATCCATATTATAGGAAATTGTAAGACTTGGATAAAATTTTAATACAGGGAATTATTTATGATCATTGTTATTGATTTTGGCTCGCAGTTTAATCAGCTGATTGCAAGAAGGGTCAGGGAGAACAGTGTATACTGCCAGATAGAGCCAGCCTCTATTTCAATAGAAAAATTAAGGGCGCTTAACCCCAGAGGTATCATACTTTCAGGCGGGCCTTCCAGTATCTATGAAAAAAACAGCCCCAAGATTGACAAGGCAGTTTTTGATATGGGTGTTCCAATACTGGGTATATGTTATGGAATGCATTATATGGTGCATGCGCTTGAAGGAAAAATCAGAGAGGCTGAAAAGCGTGAATATGGATTTGCCAATCTTGATATCATTGAACACAAGGCACTGTTTAAGGATATGGAAACCGGATTTCAATGCTGGATGAGCCATGGAGATTCAACAATTGAGCTTCCAGATAATTTTGTTATTACTGCCTCGACTGAAAATACCGCCATTGCAGCCATTGCAAATTATGAAAAAAATTTTTACGGCCTGCAGCTTCATCCCGAGGTTGAGCACTCTGTTAACGGGTCATTAATGATTTCACGATTTATCCTTGATGTGTGCGGGTGTGAAAAAAACTGGACAATGAAGTCATTTTGCGATGGTGCCATTGCACAGATCAAAGAGGCTGTTCAAGATAAAAAAGTTATCATGGGACTGTCCGGCGGTGTTGATTCATCTGTTGCCGCCACCTTGATCCATAAAGCCATAGGAAAAAACCTGTTCTGTATTTTTGTTGATAACGGACTGTTAAGAAAAGGTGAGAAGAAAGCGCTTGAAAAAAGTCTCATTGCCAACCTGGATTTAAATATCAAATTTGTTGATGAACAGGATAGATTTTTAAATGCCTTAAAGGATGTAACAGATCCTGAAAAGAAGAGAAAAATAATTGGAAAGCTATTTATCAAGGTTTTTGAAGCAGAGGCAAAAAAAATTGAAGGAGCCCATTTTCTTGGCCAGGGAACACTCTACCCGGATATTATCGAATCCAAATCCGCTTTTGGAGGCCCTACCTCCATCATAAAATCCCACCATAATGTGGGTGGTCTGCCGGAGAAAATGAAGCTCAAGCTTATTGAACCGCTGCAGCTTCTTTTTAAAGATGAGGTCAGAAAACTGGGTTCAGAACTTGGAATCAATGACGATCTCATATGGCGACAGCCTTTCCCGGGCCCTGGACTTGCCATCAGAATCATGGGCAGTATCACCAGATCACGCCTTGAGATATTGAGAGAAGCCGATTCAATTTTGCTCGAAGAAATCAGGAAAGCAGGATTCTACAGAAAATTGTGGCAGTCTTTTGCTGTGCTTCTGCCGGTAAAAAGTGTTGGAGTGATGGGGGACAAGAGAACATTTGCCAACTGCATCGCCATCAGGGCTGTCACCAGCAATGATGCCATGACTGCGGACTGGGCAAAATTACCCCATGATCTTCTTGGCAGAATTTCCAACAGGATAATCAATGAAGTTAAAAATATTAACAGGGTAGTTTTTGATATAACTTCCAAACCCCCTGGAACTATTGAGTGGGAATAAGGAAGCAGGACAGGAAAATGGACTCAATGAACTTAAAGGATTTTAACTCGAGACACCGGCACATTGACAGTAATAATGATATTTCATCATCAGCATATCATGAAGAAATCAATACATTGAGAATAGACAAACTCTCCAATCGGATAACCATTTTTTCCATTATTATTCCATGTATGATCGGTGCTATTCTGATTTTTGCCTACCTTGACATGAAAGAGAGGGTTGTTGATTCTGATCTTTCCAAAAAGAGTCAGTATGAAGATATTTCCAAGCAGCTGGAGGAAAAATTAAATGCCCTTGATGTCAGAATAGCAAAAAACAGATTTGATGTTGAAAACAGACTTCCCGAACTTGACAAAAAAGACAGCACGCTTGAAGGACAGATTGCAAAATTATCTGCTGAAAAAGCGGATAATAAAAATATCCAGGAACATTTTTCCAAAATTAAAAAACGGTTGGATAAAAGTGATAATCAAGCTGAAACCATGAATCTGGCAATGAAAAAAAACCACAGGCAGAACATTGCAGCAATTAAGAAAAACAAGTCACAGATTAATAAAGCAAATGCCGTTGTAAATAAAGAGATAAAATTATTTAAAGAAAAAATTGAAGCCAGATTAAATGAACTGTACGGCTTTAAACAAAAAATCGGACAGCTTGGAGAAGAGATTAATCAGTTTGATGAAAAATATCAGAAACTGGAACAGGATAACAGGGAACAGGCGGAGCGTGAGGCAGTTGTAATGAATAAAATCAGTGAGCTGGAGACTTTTCTGGAAATCGAAACAGATAAGCTTTATAAACAGTTAAAAGAATTAAATCAGAGAGTGACAGCAAACATCTCCAGGCTTGAAAATAAGGATATAAATGATCCAGCTGCAGCATTGGAATCAGACAAACCAGAACCAGAGATCACTGTTGAATCATCAGCTCCTGTTAAAATTGAGGAAGAGTCACTGACACAATAGTTGATTAACATTTTTCAATGCTCTCCGGGATTTTTTCACCCTCACTCTTCTGACTTGTCTGCCAGGGCAGGATGAAAACAGAATTGTACATTTTGAGAAGCTCTTTTCCTGTTGCATAAAATACCTTGAAAGCATTGAAAAATTAAGGTATATATAGAAATATTCTTTGGGGATATAATTTAATAAAGGAATGAAAATGTCTAAACAA
The DNA here is from genome assembly GCA_964636495.1 of uncultured Desulfobacula sp. Classification (GTDB taxonomy): domain Bacteria; phylum Desulfobacterota; class Desulfobacteria; order Desulfobacterales; family Desulfobacteraceae; genus Desulfobacula. Next base: position 45,310 of record CAZWSL010000021.1, read on the forward strand.
TACCCTGAGTGCCCGCTTTATAATCATGCTACCTGCAGAGAGTTACACAATCCAAAACTGTGCGCCATCATACGCGATGATAAAATATGTCTGAAAAAACAGCAGAAACCCAAGAAAGAGAATTCAGAAACGATATCTTCATAAATACAGCCTCTATAAATTATATTCACCCAAAAAACAGACCATCCATCGTAGTCCCTATTATGTTTTAAATCAGATCATCTCTATTGCACAGGCCATGGCAACACCGCCGCCGCCACAGAGAGTGGCAAGTCCAAGTGTATTTCCTCTTTTTTTCATGGCATGCATAAGGGTTACAATAATCCTTGCTCCGGTAGAGCCTACCGGATGACCAAGTCCGATTCCAGAGCCATTGACATTTGTTTTTTCCCGTTTGAGACCAAGCTCTTTTTCACATCCAATATATTGTGCCGCAAACGCTTCATTGACTTCAACAAGATCAAAGTCATCTATGGCAAGGCCATGGTTCTCCATGAGGTTATTAACTGCCGGAACAGGTGAAATGCCCATTATTGAAGGATGACATGCACCCATGCCGGATGCTTTGATTCTTGCAATGGGATGAAGACCCAGCTCTTCTGCTTTTTCAGCTGACATTAAAATCATACCGGTTGACCCGTCATTTATACCGCTTGCATTACCGGCTGTAACCTTTCCAGTTTTTGGAACAAAGGCGGCTGGGAGGCTGCTGAGCTTCTCCATTGTTATTCCCGGTCTGAAATGTTCATCTTTATCAAAAATCAGAGGTGCTTTTTTCCGCTGCGGAACCTCCATGGGAACGATCTCCTCTTTAAAAGATCCATCCTCTGTTGCACGCTCGCAGTTATTGTGGCTTCTCAAGGCTATTTCATCCATCTCCTGGCGTGAAATATTTAGATGCTGTGCAACAAACTCAGCAGTGTGCCCCATTATATACGGCTTTCCAAGGAAATATTTTGCAGGAGCCTTTTCAATATCAACCGGAGTGGTTTCATCAAAAGGCAGCAGGTGAGAACCGCAGTGAAGCGCATGAATCATTGCATCTACAAACTGCTGATCCTGGAGACGGCAACCCCACCTTGCTTTTGGAACGGTATAGGGGACTCCTGACATATGTTCCACACCACCTGCAAGTATCACATCAGCCATTCCAGCCTTTATCATTGCTGCTCCTGAAAGAACAGCCTCCATTCCTGAAATACATACACGGTTAATAGTGGCAGCAGGGACAGTATCAGGGATTCCTGCCATAAGGGCTGCCACTCTTGCAGTATTCAACGTGTCGTGATGTTCAACACAGCATCCATACCTTACATCATCAATAATAGCGGGATCAATCCCTGCCCTTTTCACAGCCTCTTTCATGGTAACACTTGCAATCCTTGCTCCATTTGACTCCTTTAATGTACCGCCGAATGCTCCTATCGCTGTTCTGCATCCAGAAACAATAACTACTTCTTTCATTTTATTATCCTTTTCCATTGGTAAAAATTGTTATTTATGAATAGAGATCTGAAAGTATGAAATTTAACATTCACTGCTCAATTCAAATATTGCAGTTCTCACTGTTATCTGCCGCCAAATGCAGCTTCTGAAATATCATTAACTGAATTGTCCCCCTCATTAATCACCTCCATCTTACCTTTTGAGACCGGAAGGATGGTGTTAATAAAAAACTGAGCACTCTTCAGTATGCCGTGATAAAATTCAATATCTTTTTTCTTTGGTCTGTCGTCAAGTTTTTCAGTTGCTGCAACTGCCCTCCATAACTGCATCCATGACATGATGACATCTCCTGTAACATCAAGAAAGGGGACCCCATTGGCAAAGGCATTCATGATCTCATCTGATATGACTCTTTGCCTTAAATTCTCAGCAGTTTTCTCCAAATCTCCAACTGCTCTGTCAAGTTTCAGGACAAGCGCTTTCAAATTTTTGATCTTGGCTGCAAGATCAATGGTTTTTTTAATTTCATCCATCAGATCCTTAAAGGAATCTCCTTGATTGAGAAACAGTTTTCTGGCCAGAAGATCCATTGCCTGAATCCCATTTGTTCCCTCATAAATCTGAGTTATCTTGCAGTCCCTTAACAGCTGTTCCTGTGGATACTCTTTTGTAAAACCATAACCGCCAAAGACCTGAATACCATGACTGCACATTTCAAATGCCCGGTCGGTGATATAGCCTTTAGCTACAGGGATAAGGACATCAATAAGCCCCTGATATCTCTTTTTCTCTTTATCATCTTTGGTGACTTTAACCATATCTTCAAGCCAGCCAATATAGAAAAGTATGCTTCTCATACCCTCTGAATAGGATTTCATGGTTAAAAGCGTACGCCTTATATCAGGGTGCTGTATAATGGGAACTGCCGGTGCATCATTTCCGGACCGGATATGTTTTCCCTGTACCCTTTCACGTGCATAGTTCAATGCATTGAGATAAGAAGCTGAAGCACATGAAAAACCCTGCATTCCCACATGAAGCCGTGCTTCATTCATCATCACAAACATGGCTGCCATACCTCTGTTTTCTTTTCCAAGCAGAGTTCCACGGCATTTTCCTTTGCCTCCGAGCGCCATTGAACAGGTCGGGCTTCCATGGATTCCCATCTTTTTTTCAATACCGGTACACACGATATCATTAAACTCTCCCATGCTGCCATCATCATTTATCCAGTATTTTGGAACCAGAAACAGTGAGATACCTGCAGTTCCTTCAGGTGCACCTTCTATTCTTGCAAGTACAGGGTGGATGATATTATCAACCAGATCATTATCTCCTGAAGAGATGAAAATTTTATTTCCTGTAATGGAGTAAGTGCCGTCACTGTTTTTTACTGCCTTTGTAGTCAAAGCGCCAACATCAGAACCTGCTTCAGGTTCTGTTAAAAGCATTGAACCTCCCCATACACCTGTGTACATCTTTTCTAAATAGAGTTCTTTCTGTTTTTCAGTGCCAAAACACTCTACAAGTTTTCCTGCTCCATGGATAAGAATATTGTGGAGCATAAAGGGATAGTTTGCACCATTGAAATAGTTGTTAGCAGCAAGAGCAACAGTTGAGGGCATACCCTGCCCTCCATACTCAGGGTCATCACACATGGCAATCCACTCGCCCTCTATAAACAATTTATTAACTCTGTGAAAAGCTTCTGGTACACTTACTTTACCATCCTTAAAACTGCATCCCTGCTCATCTGTTTCTCTCATGCAGGTCAACAGCTCTTTAACAGCAAGATTCCTTGCCTCTGAAACCACAAGATCAATGGTTTTTCTGTTAAAGTCTGAAAATTTTTCAAACTGACTTAATTGTTCAATATTTAATTGTTCATGGAGTACAAAATCCACATCTCTTCTATCTGCAACAACCTGTGCCATATCTTCCTCTATATCGTTTTAAATTTAACAAATGGTTATTTTGTGTAATCATAAAATCCTTTCCCGCTTTTTCTGCCAAGGTAACCTGCCCTTACCATTTTTCTCAGCAGGGGTGCAGGACGGTACTTATCTTCTCCAAGCTCTTTGTGAAAACCGTCAAGAACAAAAAGAATCGTATCCAGACCCACCATATCAGCAAGGGCAAGCGGACCGATGGGATGATTGGCCCCGAGAATCATCCCGTCATCAATATCCTTGGCAGAGGCAATACCTTCTGCAAGAACAAAGATCGCTTCATTGATCATCGGGCATAAAATTCTGTTTACAGCAAATCCAGGTGCTTCCTTTACCTCTATAGCGGTTTTTTTGATTTTTTCAACATACGCTTTTGCAATCTCAAGGGTTTCATCACTGGTTTTAAACCCTTTTATAAGTTCGACCAGTTTCATGGCAGGTACCGGGTTGAAAAAATGCATTCCAATAACCTGTCCTGCTCTCTGGGTTACATTTGCCATTTCAGTTATGGAAAGCCCTGAGGTGTTGGATGCAAAGATTGTCTCTTTTTTACATATGGTATCAAGCTCTTTATAGACTTCTTTTTTTACTTCCATGATTTCAATAATTGCTTCAATAACCATATCTGCTTCACTGGCAGCCTCTTTAAGGTTTGTGGTTCCCTTGATTCTCCCCATAATTGCGACAGCCTCATCCTTATTTCTCTTTCCCCTGGAAACTGACCTTTCAAGATTGCTTTTAATGGATGCCATTCCATTTTCAACAAATCTATCCTCCACATCCCTGATTATTACATTAAAACCTGCCTGGGCAGCAGTCTGAGCGATACCTGCTCCCATAAGTCCGGCACCGAGTACACAAATTCTTTTAATTTCCATGGCATAATTCTCCCATTAATGGTTTTGGTTTGATTTATAATCTGCATAAAATATACCATTATATTAAATATTAATAAAAACAGATAGTTATTATATAGTTGTTTAAAGATAACACATGAATAGTGCAGAATTTCTGTACCATAGCACATAAAATACTGTTCTTTTTGACAGTTTTAGTATAAACTGGATAATAGTGCAGAAAACACCATCCTGAAATATTCAGATCAGCAGCATCCGTTCAAACCGGTTGCAGAGGTCGTAAAATCGTTTGCAGAGGTCATAATCATGGAAATTGATAAAAAAGAATTTTTTACACAAGCAACCTTGAAAATCTGTGGAAGCCTTGAAATTGAGAAAGCCCTTTACCACTGTTTTCTGTATGTTCGCAGATTTCTGCCGGCCGATCAGATGGGATTTCACATATATCACCGCAATGCAGGTATTGTTGAAACTATTGCCCTTGCCGATATGAAATCCGGCAGGAAATCGTATATGAAAATACAATTGTCTGCAGAGGGAAGACAACAGGTGGAAAAACAGCGCTCGATCCGTGTAAGGATGATAGAGAGGCTTGGAGATGATCCTGTGACAGGCCCTGTTGCTGAAAGGCTTGGCGCTTCAGATTTATCTGCCATTGTCATGGATCTTGTTCTCGAAAAAACAATGCTTGGCGTTTTCAGTGTTTTTAACAATGGAAAAGAGAAATTTACCCGGAAACATATTGATCTTTTAAACCCTTTGAGCAAGCCGTGTGCCATTGCCCTCACCAACAGCCTGAGATACAGGGAGCTTAAAGGTTTAAAGGATATTCTGACCGATGACAACAAGTATTTAAGGGATGAACTGCGAAGGATATCAGGGGAAGAGGTCATAGGAGCAGATCTTGGACTGAAAAATGTAATGGAGATGGTCAGACAGGTCTCACCCCTGGAAAGTCCTGTCCTTCTTCTTGGAGAGACAGGTACCGGCAAAGAGGTTATTGCAAATGCAATCCACAACCTGTCCCATAGAAATGAAGGGCCCTTTATCAGGGTCAACTGTGGTGCAATTCCTGCCACACTTCTGGACAGTGAGCTGTTTGGCTATGAAAAAGGCGCATTTACAGGAGCTGTTTCCCGTAAACGGGGGCGTATAGAACGTGCCCACGGAGGGACCCTTTTTCTTGATGAAATAGGGGAACTGACCCCTGAGGCTCAGATCAGACTTTTAAGAGTTCTCCAGGAAAAAGAGATAGACCGCATTGGAGGAACCCAGACCATAAGGGTGAATATCCGGATCATAGCAGCTACACATAAAAACCTTGAAAAAATGATGGAAGAGAAAAAATTCAGGGCTGATCTCTTTTTCCGGTTAAGGGTTTTTCCCATTGAAATACCGCCGTTAAAGGAGCGGAAAGAAGATATTCCAGATCTTGTTCATCACTTTATAAAAATTAAATCAAAGGAGATGAAAAGAATTAATATGCCTGTTCCTGAACCCGGTACCATGGAAAGATTAATGGCCTATCACTGGCCCGGTAATATAAGAGAACTTGAAAACGCGGTTGAGCGCTCTCTTATACTGGACAGGGATGATCTGATATATTTCAGGGATATCAACAGCAAACATGACTACACGATAAAACCGGAATCAGATTTACTGGAAAATGTTCCAAAAGAATCTCTTGAGCTTGACACAGTTGTATCAGATCACATTAAACAGATCCTTGATTTATGCAATGGACGGGTTGAGGGGGCAAAAGGGGCAGCCCGGATTTTAAATATTCATCCATCCACTCTCAGAAAAAGGATGAAAAAGCTCAGAATACCTTTTGGCAGAAACGCCTGATACGGACATGTCATCACACTCTCCCTATTTTAATGCAGAGCAGCCATTTTAAAAATAATGAATCCTGTTTTTGATAAAATCCGGATGATAAGGATGACAGGAGTGATGTGTGAAACCTGCAGCTCAGTCTGATATCTTATTTAAAACTGACTCAATCAGCTCCTCAAAATCAGAAAACACCTTTTTCTCTCTGATAAGGGATTTACCGCTGACCGCTTTGAAATATCGTGCACACACTTTTCTCTGGTGTGATGAAAACCGGGTTGAGAATCCTTTTTTTTCACTCTTCCCTTTTTGTGATGCGCTTTCCAGATCCCTTCGTCCGTGGGGTCTGTTTATAATATGGGAGTAGTAGATCAGGGCCCTGTCAATCAGAATATAGATAAACTGGATGTTTTTATTTGGACCCAGCTTCAGCTTGTCTTTTCCCAGTTTAATGCCTGCTTTCTTAATGGTTGTCATCTTTTTTCCGCCAAACCATGCTGAGCCTGCACCAAGAGCACTGCCGACAGCAGTGAACACACCAAAGGTGATGCCTGCTGCTGCCGTGTCAAACAAGGCCCCGACAGTACCTCCTATAACAGCACCTGTTGCTGTCAACTGCTGTTTTGTCAGCCCGAGGACCTCCCAGGTCTGTTTTGAAAAAAGATCATGCCTGAGGATGGAGTACTCATCAAGATGATATTCAAAAAGGGTGTGTTTGAATAAAGATCTGATTTTTTTAAACATCAGTTTTTCAAAATTTTTAATGGATGTCTGGTATTGTTTTTCAAGTTTGCTTTTTATCTTTTCATTGTCAGAGGATGAGGTTATGGTCTCAGAGATATGAAAAGAGAGGCTTTTTTCAATGGTGAGCGTTATGAGAGAAGCCACAATACTGTTTCTTTTCTGCCAGTCTTTTTTAAATGCAGTAATCACCTGGTAAAGCGGATCTTCCAGCTCCTGATCAATCCCTTTCAGGCTTTCAAGCATTTTAATGCGTTCACTGAAATCAGCTGTATTGGAATTAAACTCACGTATGGCATTAAAATGCTTTCGAAATTCCAGTGACCATTTTTTTGTATAATCTTTTTTATCTGTTTTGGAATTAATGATGGCCATTCTGGGACGGCCGGTAAGCCTTAAAATCTCCATTTCAGCCAGATCATTGTCACGGACAGGTCTAGCACCATCCACTACATAAATAATTCCTGCTCCCTTTGCCACAGGAAGAAAAAGCTCACACTCATCAGCAAAAAAAGGGTCATTTTTAAATGTATCTATAAATTCTTCAACAATTTTGTCAGGATTTCCCTTAAAGGCCTTGAACCAGGCAAGGGTTTTTTTTGGAGCCTGAAATCCGGGAGTATCGATAAAAGAGATGATCTCTCTGCCGTCAATTGTGATGGTATATTTTTTTGATACTTTTGTCTCTCCCGGTATGCTGCTGACTCTTATCCTGTCATCTTCAGTCAATGTGGAAACCACAGAAGATTTTCCCTCATTCGGGTGGCCGAGTATTGCAAATTCCGGTATCATGACTGCCAGAATCTTATGGTTGAGATTGTTTTATCTTCAAGTCTTAACACGGCATCTTTCCAAACTTTAAAATTAATATCTTTTTTCTCCACTCCAAGAGCGTCCTCTCCTGCATCACCTGTAAGCAGTATATACAGAGGCGTTTTTTCATGGACAGCAGATTTGAGCTGCGAAAGATATAAAAGCAGCTCTCGTATGGGTGGCTGCCATACTTCATGGACAATGATAACCTGATCTGTCAGGAACTCCCCTGCCCTGGCCACTTTTGCTTCATCATTCTCCCACTCCAAACTGATATCCATTACCTCCTGTACATCAAGCAGCAGGTTGTGTTCAACCCCTTTAATGATTTTCTCTACCTGCTCCCTGGAATAGACGTTGTCAGAGAAAAGCAGCAGAGTTTTGCCGGACATTGTTTTTCTCTTTTGTACCAGGGGGCTTTTAATTTTTTCATCTTTGGGAGGAACCCTGTTTTTTCCTCTATTTAAAGGGATTTCCCGGGCATCTATATTTATCACAGGAGATTTCATTCTCGCGATTACCTGCCTGAATTTTGGAGTTGTGAAATCCAGATTGTTGATGACCTGCTGTTGAAGAAAATATCCAGTAATCATAATGATGCCCCTTGGAATAACAGCATAGAATAAAATACCAGCGCATAAAAAAGGCCACCAGGAAGCAAGATCCTGCGTGGCAAGGGCATGTATACCATGTTTTAATATAATGCGGCTGCCTTCTATCTGTTCAAGGGTGGGTGCTGAGAATCCGGGTATAACCCATGACCAGGGTAAGGCCATTAAAGAGACAATATCATGAACACTTTTACCTGAAGTGATGAGTGTGGACTGCCAGCCAAATGCCATATCACTTATTACAATTTTAAGAAAAGTGCCGCCAAGTGCCCCTGTTGAAAAACTAAAGGCAAACAGAGAAGTTAAAATAGAGAAAGGCCAGAAAAACAGCTGATTATACTCCTGGATTTTTATTCTTACAAAACTGACAAGATAGTCAATGTTTTCCGGATTTCTGTGAGAGACTGCCCTGCCTGCTCTTTTGATCACTTCAGGGACAACATTGAAAGCAAGGCAGGATACAGACTTGTATATGAACCTCTCTCCGGAGGTGCGGTTATGTGTCAGTTTCCTGTAAACATTCCAGAAGAGAGCTGATAAGAACAGAACAGCCGGCAGAAAGATGAAGATCACTGTAAAACCGGTCACATTAACCGGTGTTGTGCCGTGATATGCAAGAAATGTATAGGCAGTTGTGATTCCGATAATTAATCCTGAAAGGATCATGAGATATGTCATACAGGTCAAAATCCGTGAAAAAATATTTCCCGGCAGAAGAGGTGTTTTTTTCTCTTTTTTTCTGAATGCAAGCCATGAGAACAGGAGGTCTCTGTCAGTTTCTGCAGTTTTCCTGCATTGGCTGTATATCTTTCGATCCTTAAGTTCCCTATCTTTTATCTCCTCTTTTGAGTAAAGATCCTCATCAATGGATATGAGATAGTCCAGATCAATAATATCTTTTAAGTGAATCTTCATATCAATTTATTAGCAGATCAGAACCACTTTCACAATAATCTATTGATGCAGGGACAACAGAGGCGGCATAATAATCGTGAAGAGAAATTCCCATAATCCCTCTGTTTTTACGATGCTATTGTCTCTTCATACGTTTATAAAGCAATACCTGACTCAACAAGTTTTTTCAAAGCGTCATAGGGCTGGGCTCCCACAAGCCTTGCATGACCAACAAAAAATGTGGGTACAGCAGTAACGCCTCTGGTTCTTGAAAGATTCCAGTCTGCATCCACAGCATTGGAAAACAGTCTGTTTTTAATCACTTCCATCCCTTTTACCGGATCAAGCCCGCAGCTCTCTATTAAATTCATCAGAACATCATGATTGCCGATATTTAATCCATGAACAAAGTATGTTCTGAATGCTTTTATATGAAACTGATGCCCCTTTCCTTCGGTTTCTGCCCATAGCCCAGTCTCCTGGGCAAGGCGGCTGTTATAGGTCATTGTTCTGCTGCCAAATTCAAGCCCGAGTTTTTCAGCAGTTGTTTTTAACTTATCTGTTATTTTCTGAACATCAACCGTCACCCCTTTTTTTGTAAACATCTCTTCAAGGGTGCATCCGTGTAAAGGTGTTTCAGGGTGAAGCGGGAAAGCCCGCCATTTAACCTTAAGATCATACTCTTTTTTCAGTTTTTCAATACTCCCGGTAATGAAGTAGCACCAGGGTCAGACATAGTCGGAAAAGATCTCCAACGTTGGTAGTTGGGACTCTTCGCCTTTATTTATAAGAGTTTTCAAACTTGTCATTTCAACCTCATTTTTCCAGATTTAACCAATTTACACCTATATTTGGTAACATTGTACCCGCTTCTACTTTAATCTTAAAAGAACATAACTACGATGGCTAAAAAGTCTATTGATTTAAGAAACTGCCGGATTCGATGATGATAACTTTAGACGAGGGAACTATCACTTAGAGGTTAATAAAAATTCCTTTAAAGTAGCTTGGGAAAAATCAAACAACCACTTATCCTCCAGACCAAATACTATTTTTCCAAAATCGCTGAAACCTCATGTTTAAGAGATCTTCATCCTACATGATGCTTTGAATATCGTTATTTTGGAACCAAAACCCCAACCCAACCTGCAACCCAAATCAGAAACTTTCCGGAATAGAGAAGTGCTCACCCTACCTTACCTTTAACGACCTCCACAATTATTTTACCAGTCCTGTCTTTTTCAAAATATCAACTAAAGAGCTTACATACCATTATTGCGGAACTTGGCTTTACTAATTTCAGGAAGAATATCATTTGAATGCATAAGGATTTTCATAATCCAGGATAATGCAAGAATCATTCACTTTCAAGATTGGAAAAAGGTGTAGGCTAACAGGGAGTACCAGAATAAAGTCAACCCCTTTTTTTCCATATATTTTTTAGACGCAACT
>CAZWSL010000022.1:0-34344 GCA_964636495.1 uncultured Desulfobacula sp.
ATTAGTGGCGCACCTTCGCAGGAGAAAGAGTAGTGATAAAAGTAAAACCCCTGCATACAGATCGCATGCAGGGGTTTAAATTCGACAGGGTGTCGATGATATAATATCTATCGATAATATAAACGGTATCAGATATTACATCATTCCAGGCATTCCTCCGCCCATTCCGCCCATTCCGCCGCCGGGCATTCCACCGGGCATTCCAGCGCCTTCATCCTTTTCAGGCTTATCAGCAATCATGGCTTCTGTGGTCAGCATTACAGAAGCAACACTTGCTGCATTCTGAAGTGCAAAACGAACCACTTTTTTAGGATCAATAACACCTGCTGCAATAAGATCTTCATATTCGTTAGTTCTGGCGTTGAAACCAAAAGCGCCCTCGCCTTCTTTGATTTTGTTGATTACAACGGCACCTTCAACTCCTGCATTTTCAACAATTTTTCTTAAAGGCTCTTCAATAGCTCTTGCTACAACTTCAAGACCAAGTTGTTCCTCGCCTTCAAGTGTAATATTTTCAAGGGCTTTAATACTTCTTACAAGGGCAACTCCGCCACCTGCAACAATACCCTCTTCAACAGCAGCACGGGTTGCATTAAGAGCATCTTCAACTCTTGCTTTTTTCTCTTTCATTTCAGTTTCAGTGGCTGCACCGACATTAATTACAGCAACGCCGCCAACAAGTTTTGCAAGTCTTTCCTGAAGTTTTTCTCTGTCATAATCAGAAGAGGTCTCTTCAGACTGGGCACGAATCATTTTTACTCTGCCTTCAAGTGCTTCCCTTGAACCGGCGCCATCAACAATTGTTGTGTTATCTTTATCAATGGTAATTGATTTTGCCTGACCAAGATCCTGGATACTTACGTTTTCCAGTTTAATCCCAACATCTTCAGACACAACCTGCCCACCTGTGAGGATTGCAATATCCTCAAGCATTGCTTTTCTTCTGTCTCCAAAACCAGGAGCTTTAACAGCAGCAATATTCAAGGTTCCGCGAAGTTTGTTGACAACCAGAGTTGCAAGTGCTTCACCTTCAACATCTTCTGCAATAATAACAAGGGGTTTGCCTGTTTTAGCAATCTCTTCAAGAACAGGAAGGAGATCTTTCATGGAAGACACTTTTTTATCGCAGATCAAAACAAATGGATTATCAAGAGCAGCAACCATTTTTTCTGAATCTGTCACAAAGTAAGGAGAGAGATACCCACGGTCAAACTGCATACCTTCAACCACATCAAGAGTGGTATCCATTGATTTTGCTTCTTCAACTGTGATGACGCCCTCTTTTCCGACTTTATCCATTGCTTCTGCAATAATGTTTCCAATAGTCTCATCATTGTTTGCAGATATGGTTCCAACCTGGGCGATTTCATTCTGATCTTTAGTTGGTTTTGAAATCTCTTCAAGATTTGCAACAACTTTAGCAACTGCTTTGTCAATCCCTCTTTTAATTCCCATGGGGTTGTTGCCGGCAACAACGAGTTTCTGACCATTCTCATAGATAGCCCGTGCAAGTACAGTCGCAGTAGTTGTACCGTCTCCAGCCATATCAGAAGTTTTACTGGAAACTTCTTTTACCATCTGGGCACCCATATTTTCAAATTTATCTTCAAGATCAATCTCTTTTGCAACTGTCACACCATCTTTGGTAACATTGGGAGAGCCCCAGGATTTTTCAATAACTACGTTTCTTCCTTTTGGTCCAAGTGTAACCACTACTGCATCAGCAAGGGTTCTAACTCCTTTGAGCATTGCTTCTCTTGCTTTAGCATCATATTTAATTTCTTTTGCCATCTTTAATAATCTCCATTTATTTCGATAAAATTATTCAATTTCAGTCTATTAAAATCAGCCCTATTCAATAACTCCAAGAATATCATCCTGTCGCATTATCAGGTAATCAGTTCCGTCAATTTTTACATCTGTTCCGCCGTATTTGCTGAAAAGAACTCTATCTCCGACTTGAACATCCATTGGGAGTAATTTACCATCTTCACCTATACGACCGTTACCTGTGGCAACAATTTTACCTTCTGCCGGTTTTTCCTTTGCAGTATCTGGGATAATAATTCCGCCTTTGGTTTTTTCGTCCTCTTCAATACGCTCAACCAGAACTCTGTCACTTAGTGGTCTTAAACTCATGATCTTCTTTCTCCTTTAAACATTTTGTTTGATTTGATCATTAAATACTTATTTGATTTCAACTTCAGTTTTTAGACTCTGATGTCTTTTCAGAAGTTGTTTTTGGCTCTTTGGATTGTGCTTTATCTTTTGTACTGCTGCTTGATTTGTTTTGATTCTTTGCTCCGCCGTAATCGGTAACATACCACCCTGATCCTTTAAGGTGGAATGTACTTTGAGAAATAAGTTTTTTTAAATTTCCGTTACAACTGGAACAGGTTGTAAGTGGTGAATCTGAAATCTTTTGAAATGCTTCTTTTATTTGTCCGCACTCAGCACATTGATACTCATAAACTGGCATTTTTATTATTTCTCCATCTCTTTTTTGTCTTCTTGAAAAATCAAAAACAAAATAACAAGTCTTTCACCCTTGTCAAGAATGTTTATTCATTTTTTTTGCGAATCATCACGGGTGGCTGGAAGGCATCCAATCTTTATAAAATTCAAACACTTGTTTCAACTTTAAAATTGGTACTGATTTTAAAATTTTTTTAGTCAGCAGATGTACTGTCCGTTCTTCATCCAATGTCACATCAGCCTCGTTTCTGTTTTCATATCTATGTTTAAATTTTAAAAACCGTACAACATGAACAAGCTCATGGGTCATTATATACAGAAGAAAAGGTTCAAGCAGCAGATCTTTGTTGCCTGCAACTGCTGAAAGAATTGCATTGTCCTGAAGGCAGACCTTATAGAAACTGTATGTTGAAGACCCAAGCTGTGCATTTTTTTTACGCCCTTCATATTTTATGACCTGGGCAAAAGGTCCTTCAATCGATTCATGGGCAGCCAGATCTTTTGCTGTTTTGATATCATATCTGTTGTTCAACCAGAGACTGGAAGACATTTTAAAATAATTATTAATCAGTTCTTCTGACATTTTTGCAGCTTCATCAACCTTCAGCAGCTCTTGATCATTAAAATATCTAACTTGATTCATAATATATTTGTACTAAATTAAATAAAAAATTGGACATTAACTAGAATATCATGCTATAGTAAAATTTTAAATTTATTAATAATAATATTAGAATTCACAAGAGGAGGTGATTTTTTTGAGCAGCGTAATGAAAAAAAGGAGAAAAAAAATGAGAAAGCATAAACACAGAAAACTCCTTGCCAAGACCCGCCACCAGAGAAAGAAAAAATAGTTAGAGTTAGAGATTTGAGTATTAAAACCTCAAATCTCATCTCTTATATTTCAATACTACTCAATCCCTTTAAAGTACTTCATGAAATCAGAATCTGTAGATATAACCAGTGTACTGTTTTTTTCCATGGTTGCTTTATATACATCCATGGCCTTTAAAAACTCATAGAATTCAGGATCAACGCCGTAGGCTTCTGCATAAATCTGGGTTGCCTTGGCATCAGCCTTACCTTTAAGGGTCTGGGCAGTTTTATAAGCCTGTGATTTTATAACCTGGAGTTCTTTCTCTTTTTCACCCCTGATATTACTGGCCTCACCTTTTCCTTCTGCACGATATTTTTCTGCAATCTGATTTCTTTCTGCAATCATCCTGTTGTAAACAGCCTGCCGCACATTTTCAACATAGTTTATCCTTTTAATTTTCACATCCACAAGTTCAATTCCAAAGGAAGACAGCTTGGGGCTGGCTTGTTTTACAATGCGTTTTGTAATTTCATCACGGCCCAGATCAATTTTATATTGAGTCCGTTTTCTTTTTTCATCAACCACAGACTCAAACGTATCCATGGGTCTGTCTGAGTTACGGACACTTTCAACAAGGGGGTATGATGTTACGAGGTTTCTCATGGCAGGATCAATAATATCATCAAGGCGTTCAAGGGCGGCAAATTCATTGTTGACTGTCTGGAAATACTTGATTGGATCAACAATTTTCCATCTTGCAAAGGTATCGACCCAGATATAGGTTTTATCTTTAGTCGGAACCTGACCCGGATCACCATCCCAAGTCAAAAGATTTTTTGGAAAATAGCTCGCCTTTTGAATAAAAGGTATTTTAAAGTTCAGACCAGGAGTTGTCACAGGAGTACTGACGACTTTTCCAAACTGGGTGATGACAACCTGCTCAGTTTCATCAACAATAAATGCAGAACTGTACACAAGTATAACGCTGGCAGCTATTACAATCAATGCTATGGTTTTTATCATATTATTCATATTTTTTTACTCACTTTGTCAAAGGATTTGAACCGTTTGGATTCAATATAGATTTATCTTTTCCCATATTCAAAAGGGGCAGTACATTTTTTTGATCAGAATCAATAATATATTTTGTACCGAGTTTAGGGAAGATTTCCAGCATTGATTCAAGATATATCCTCTTTTTTGTGACATCTTTAGCTTTTACATATTCCCTGTACACAGATTTAAATTTCGCGCCATCACCCTGGGCACGGTTCACCCGGTCAATGGCATAACCCTCAGCATCCTTTATAACTCTTTTTGCCTCTCCACGGGCAAGGGGTACTGCTTTGTTATACTCCTCCCTTGCTTTGTAGATCATCTGCTCTTTTTCCTGGATAGCTTGATTTACTTCATTAAACGAACTCTGGACAGGGCCTGGTACATTTGTCTTTTTCATTTCAATTGTAACGATATTAATACCGGACTGAGCCTGATCCATCTCTTTTTGAAGCATCTGTTTTGCAGCTACTGCAATCTCTTCACGCTTGGATATTACCTCGTTAATACTTCGATCACCAACAACGGTTCTCATTGTAGCCTCGGACATATCCCGCAGGATTGCCCTTACATCCTTGACCATAAAGAGGTAGTTTCTTGGATTGGAAATTCTATACTGAACAATCCATGGTACAACTGCAACATTTAAGTCTCCTGTCAGCATCAAGGCAGTCTCCTGGGACGAATTTTCATTAGAGAACCTGAAATTACTTGATCCCTGTACCGTTTTAAACCCGAATTCCTCTTTGTAAACCCTTTTGATCTTTACCTTGGTAACTGTTTCAATACCCGAAGGCAGTTTAAAGCCCAGACCTGGCTGTGCAATCCTGTTGTACTTGCCGAACCTCTGAATCACACCAACTTCGTCCAGCTCTATCGTAAAAAAAGTCGATTTTCCAAAAAACAGAGCCAGAAGCACAATGATAACCAGCAGTGCTCCGGAAAATTTAAATCCTTTAAATTTTTCTAAAAGTTCATCCATCTGAGGGGGCTTTGGCATACCAGGACCGCCACCCTCTCTCTGTTTCTCAAATTTCTGCTGATTTTCTCTTAGTTTTTCCCAATCCCAATTCATAAAAGTTTATCCTGTAAATTAACTGTATTAAAATCTTATCCGAAAATAAAATACAACACTATTTATATTTATCAACCCAAAAAGGCAATATTTATTTAAATTCTGCAAACTCATGGTCATACGGACTCAACAAATTTTAAGAATCCATGCACAACAGATTTTGATTTAACCGGCAAACCGTGTTCCAGCGGTACAATATGGAAGAGTTGACTTTTCAATAAGCAGCTTTAGTTTATATGAAAACAAATCGATGATTGCGGTTATATGAACCATCTACAATTTTAAGGTATAAACTTGAATAAAAAAAAGAGAGAGACAAAACTTATCCACATCAGTGACATTTTAAATTCAGCCCTTGGTAAATTTCGTCCTGCAAAAGATATCCAGATGACAAGAATCTGGGAAATCTGGGAGACTGCTGTTGAAAAATCAATTGCGGCAAATGCAAAACCTGACTCTTTTAGAAGCGGTGTTCTCAATGTCAATGTATCAAGTTCTTCCTGGGTTCATCAGCTTAAATTCCTTGAAAAAGAGATGATCTTAAATATTAATCAGCAACTTGGCAGACCAGTTGTAAAGCAGCTCAGGTTCAAAATTGGAAAAGTTATCAATTGACAGTTCAGCACTACCCCGGATCAAGTTGTCCCAACCGGAAAACGGGTATCGATTTTCCATTGATCCGGTTATACTTGCTGACAGTGTTGAAACTGCAGACAATAAAACTATCATTGACATAGGCTGCGGCAGTGGCATTATTCCATTAATTCTATCATCAAAATCATCTGATTTAAAAATTATTGGTATTGAAATTCAAAAAGAGCTGTACCTGCATGCAAAAAAAAATATCTTGAAAAACAATCTTGAAAACATCATCACCATAATAAATAGTGATGTAAGAAGATTAAAAAGCGATGATATAAATGGCAAAGCAGATATTATTGTTTCAAATCCACCTTATGGGAAAAAAGGTTCAGGCAGACTTAATCCTGATTCTCAAAAAGCAATTGCACGCCATGAAATCTCACTGGATATCCATACCGTTTTCAAATGTTCCAGAAAATTACTCAATAAAAAAGGCAGGCTGTATCTGATTTTTCCGGCTTCAAGAATATCTGACCTCTTTGCAGCCATGGAAAAATATGCTTTCACTCCTGATTTTATCAGATTTGTGCATATAAAAAAAACATCCGGGGCCAGGCGGATCATTCTCTGTGCAGCCAGAAACAGCAGAAAACCATGTACCGTTCTTCCGCCTTTTTATATTTATGGCGATGATAATCAATTCAGTAAAGAGTATGCTGACCTTTTTTAAAGCCTTAAATCATACACACAATGAAGAGATAATTTTATGTTTAAAAGCAGATATCCAGCTCAGAATGCTTTAAAACTTGACACAATTACAAAAAGATACTATTTTGCCTTGGTATTTAATTAACCATTGGAGAGGTGACCGAGTGGCTGAAGGTGCACGCCTGGAAAGCGTGTGTATCCTAACCGGGTACCGAGGGTTCGAATCCCTCCCTCTCCGCCACTGATTACAAACGGCCATATCATAAAATGTCATATCAGGTATTAGCACTAAAATACAGACCTCAGACTTTTGATGAAGTTGTGGGGCAAAATCACGTTACCAGTACGCTCAGTAATTCAATCTCTTCTGACAGGGTTGCACACGCTATCCTCTTTACAGGTCCAAGAGGCACAGGAAAAACAACCATAGCGAGAATTCTGGCCAAAGCCATGAATTGTATTCATGGCCCTGCACCACAACCCTGCAACGATTGTAAAATATGCAGGCAGATCATTAAAGGGCATTGCAGTGATGTATTTGAAATTGACGGGGCTTCAAATAACAGTGTAGACCAGATTAGGGACTTAAGACAGAATGTTACATATATGCCTTCCTCTGCAAAATATAAAATATATATTATTGATGAAGTCCATATGCTCTCCACTGCTGCATTCAATGCCCTGTTAAAAACGCTTGAAGAACCTCCTGAACATGTAATGTTTATTTTTGCAACAACAGAAGCCGGTAAAATTCCAGCCACTATCTTATCAAGATGCCAGAGACATGATTTAAACAGAATAGAGCTGAAATCTATTTCTGATCACCTGCAGAAACTTTGTATAAAAGAAGGTTACACAGTTGAGGAACAGAGCCTTGATATGATAGCCCAGGAGGCAGATGGCTCAATAAGGGACGGATTAAGCCTGCTGGATAGGATATTATCATCATCCATTACAAAAAAAATAGATCATGAAGGCGTGACAGCCTGCCTTGGCATACAGGATCAACAGATCATGCATGATCTGTCAGATGCTATTTTCAATCAGAATGGTGCCCGGATTATTGATATTATAGACAGAGTAAATAATGCCGGGATTGATCTCAAACAGTTTTACTCTGACATTATCCATCATTTCAGAAACTACACTATTATCAAACTGTGTGGTAAAGCTTCTCTGGCTGTCAACATTACACATGGTGAAAAAGAAAAAATCTTTCAGTCTGCCTCTAAACTTTCAACCGGTTTCATCAATACTGTTCTGCATAATCTATTGAAAGACGAATCAATTGTTAAATATTCATCACACACCAAAATAGCAATTGAAATGGTACTTTTAAAACTGCTTGATATAAACCCGGGTGCCCAGATTGATAAAATAATAGAGAGGCTTGACTTACTTTCAAAACAGGCAGGCGGTAAAATAACAGAAGATACCCGCTATTTTCAAAATGCACAGCAACCTGATACCGTTGCAGGGGACAGCAGTGTATACCAGGCCGTTGAAGAGTCACTGGCAACTTCTCAACATCAGGGCATGCCTGAGCCTGAAGCAACACTGAAAATAAATTCTAAAGAGAAAACATGGCAGGGATTTTTAAAAAAAATCGAGCAGAAATTTCCTTTTATGTATGCTCTTTTATCAAAAGGCATTAAAAAAGAAAATAGTAATGAAATAGTTGTGGAGCTGAAAAACGGTTCTTCTTTTGACAAAAAAAGAGTTGACAGTAAAAAACATGAACTGGCTGACATATGCAAAGAATTCCTCGGCAAAAAATTAACAGTCAAGATAGTTTCACAGAACAGTCAGTTAAGCAGAAATGCTGATAAAAAGAGAAAGAAAAGGCAGGCTGCCTACAACCATCCCATGGTTGCAGCAGCCAAGCAGATGTTTAACGGAGAGATAATCAATTGACACAATGCAGAAATGAAAATTCGTCCAACCTTTTTGATGAAAAAATATTAATCTCTGAAATAGTGATCGCATGTCCATGATTAACAATTTTTTACTTTGAATTTGAACAGATTTTCTATTGTGTAACAAATAAGACATTGAAAAAAAGGAGTGATACCATGAGAAATATGAATTCAATGATGAAACAGGCACAAAATCTTCAAAAAAAGATGATGAAAACACAGGCAGAACTTGCTACAAAAACCATTGAAGCATCCGCTGGCGGAGGCATGGTCAAGGTTGTCGCAAACGGGGCTCAAAAAATTGAATCCATTGTTCTGGAAAAAGAAATTGTTGACCCGGAAGATATTGAAATGCTGCAGGATCTTGTCCTTGCAGCTGTTAACGAAGCCTTGAACAAATCTCAGGAAATGGTTTCTGCTGAAATGAACAAACTCACTGGAGGACTGAATATACCGGGTATGTAAAGAAGATATTCATCAATCCATGAGCTACTACTATCCTGAACCCATTTTAAAGCTTATAAACAGTTTTTCAACGCTTCCAGGTATTGGCAAAAAAACTGCTGAAAGGCTTGCCCTGCATATCCTTCATGCACCAGACAGCCAGGCTGCTGCCCTGGCTGCTGATATCATTGAACTCAAGCAGAGCGTTAAATTGTGTCAACACTGTTTTTCATTGAGTGACAGTCATATCTGCAGGATATGTTCAGATCCTTCAAGGGATCAAAATCTTATCTGTGTGGTGGAAAATCCAACAGATATGGCAGCCATTGAAAAATCCAACTCATTTTTCGGGACATATCATATTCTGGGAGGTGCCCTCTCCCCGATGGATGGCATAGGGCCGGATGATATACGGATCGATGAATTAATCAGCCGGGCAGATCCGAAAAAAGTGAAAGAGATTATTCTTGCCACCAAAAGCAGTGTTGAGGGGGAAGCGACTGCTTCATTCATATTTGAAAAGTTTAAAGGAAAAAATATAAAAATCACAAGAATTGCTTCCGGCATTCCAATGGGCGGAGATCTACAATATGTTGATCAGCTGACAATGCAGAAAGCGATGGAAAAACGATATGGATTCTAACTACACAACAGGTGATGACATATTTGAATGCCAGCAGTGTGGAAGTTGCTGTAAAGGTTTTGGCGGAACATATGTAACCCCGGAAAACATTCATGAAATAGCAGCATATATCAATTGTGATACAGAAAAATTTATTCAAAATTATTGCGATAAATCAGGATCAAAATATGTTTTAACTTCAGGCAGTGACGGATACTGTATCTTTTTTGACAGAATAAGGCAGTGTACAATTCATGATGTAAAGCCGTTTATGTGCAGAACATGGCCGTTTATTCAAGGTGTTATTGACTTTCCTGAAAACTGGGAAATCATGTCAGGTTCGTGTCCTGGCATGAAAAAAGAGGTTCCCCATAAAAAAATTGTGCAGATTGCCGAAATTGAAAAAAAGAGGATATCCTCCTGATACAGCAGCTATACGCTACTCTGAATAATCATTGAGCCACCATTCATCCCATCCTGTCTCCATTATACTGACGGCAATCTTTTTTCCCGTATCTGTTTTAAGCCGTTTTAAGATATGGGACAGCCATTTTTCAGGACCTTTTGCACCCGTATCCTCCATTTTTTTCAGTTCAAGGATAAAAGATATCTGATCAGCATCACGCGCCAGTTTTGCTTCTAAAGTTTCTCCGGCATTAAATTCATCTAAAAGATTTTTAATATCGCTTCCAAATGGAAGAGATCTGGTTAAATGAGAAATTGCCCTATCTTCATAGGTTCTGGAGTATTTTTTTTCAACATAATTGAAATCTCCTGTGCGCGCCTCGGCAATATCATGTATCAAAGCCATGGTCACCAGTTTTTCACAATCTGTACGATCATCCAGTTTTGCCATGGCAAAACAGATAAAAGCTGTCATAAAACTGTGTTCGGCAATACTCTCCTTTCCTGATCCAAGAAAAGAGTATCCAGATCTTGTTATATCTTTCAGTATCCTTATCTCAAATAATAAATTGGCAATATGTTTCATTTTAATTCCAATACTATGATAATCACAACACTTCTTGACTTTTTATAAAACAGGGAGTTAAATAAAGTCAAGAAATCAAGATTAGGCAAAAAGCAGATCAGGAGGAGATAATGTTGGCTCAAAAAATAAAATTTGCATTCTTATCACTGTTTATTCTGGTATTCGCGTTTTGTTATAAAGGATTGGCACAGGAAAAAAATCAATATAATAGTTATGAATCTGACAAAGATCCGGAATTTTTTTATACCATACAAAAAGGAGATACGCTGTCGGCTCTCTCAGAAAAATTTTACAGCTCTGAATGGGACTGGCCCGGACTGTGGGAAATGAATGACCAGATAAAAAATCCCCACTGGATATATCCAGGAAAAAAAATAAGAGTTTTTTTAAAGAAAAAAAGCGAAATTGAGCCAATCATTGTCAAACCTGAAAAAAGTAAATCTAAAAATTTGCCTGATAAAATTACAGCATCATTCTCTTTCCCCAAGATTGACTATGTCGGATTTATCAGAAATAAGGCCCAGAAATCGCTTGGAACAGTAATTAAAGAAGAAGATAATCATTTGATGATGACAGTTGACGATATTATCTACATAAAACCGTCCGGCAAGAGCAGACTTATCCCGGGCAGGCTTTATCATATTTTCACGACCGAACAGGTTAAAGAAAAAATCAATGATAAAATCTTTAAAGGGGTAAAACATATCATAAAAGCAAGGATAAAAATTCTCGAGCACAAAAAAACCTATGTAAAAGCCTTGATAACAAATGCATACGGGACAGTGAGCAAAAATGACATGGTTATGAGATATTACAAGCGCAAGCCGACTTTAAAAGTTGAAGAACAACCGGGTCCCATTGATGCAAAAATCATCTGTTCAGAAAATAATAGTCTGATGATACATGACTACAGTATTGCATTTATAAACAAAGGCAGAGGCAAGGTGAAACCCGGTCAGATATATACCGTATTAAAAAAAAATAAAACAGCAGAAAACTCACTCTGGCCTTCAAACAAAAAACCGATTAAATTTGACGAGTTAGAATCAGGAAAGCTGATTGTACTCCGCACTGAAGATATTGCTTCAACTGTAATGATTCTATCTTCTCAATATGCAATATATAAAAATAATATCGTGCGATAACAATCTGAGGTCAGATGACCTTCTCCTAAATCTGATCCCAGGTAACATTAAGAATTTCCTGGTATGTTGTCTCCCCCTGCAGCATCTTGTTTATACCATTACGACGTAAAAGGACAAGACCTTCCTGAATGGCTTTTTTCCTCAACTCTTCAAGATCATTACCTGAAGCTGTAAGGGCTTTAAGGGAGTCTGAATACGGCATGACTTCATATATGCCTGTTCTTCCCCTATAGCCTGTATTCCTGCATTTTGAACACCCTCTGCCATGTTTGAGCTTTATGGTTCCATGGATCTGAATATCCAGACCAAGATCTGCAAGCTCTGCTGCATCCATTGCAAACTCCTGAACACAGTCAGGACAGATCTTCCTTACAAGCCTCTGTGCAACAATACCATTAAGCGATGCATGTATAAGATATGGTGGAATACCGAGATCCAGCAATCTGAAAATTGTTGAAGCGGCATCATTGGTGTGAAGGGTGGAAAGTACAAGATGTCCGGTTAACGCTGCCTGTACTGCAGCCCGTGCAGTTTCCAGATCTCTTATTTCACCCACCATGATAATATCCGGGTCCTGGCGCATTATATTTTTCAGGACAGAGCCGAATGTTACTTCAATGGCCGGTTGTACAGCAATCTGGTTAAATTGTTCATGTATCATCTCTATCGGATCTTCAATAGTGGTGATATTAATCTTTGGAGAGGAGAGCATCCTCAATGTTGAATATAAAGTTGTGGATTTGCCGGAACCTGTAGGGCCTGTTACAAGTATTATTCCAAAAGGCATGGAAACCAGGTTCTTATATTTCTGGAAATCATGAACAGAGAGACCTAAATTTTCCAGATCCTGAAAAAGAATATCAGGATCCATTATTCTCAAAACCAGTTTTTCCCCGAAAGCCACAGGAATTGTGGAAACCCTTATTTCCGCCTCTGTCTTCCCCTTTTTCATTTTAATCCGGCCGTCCTGAGGTCTTCTTTTTTCAGCCATGTCAAGCCGGGAGAGCGTTTTAATCCTGGAAACCACTGCATTGTGAAGCTTTTTGGGAAGTTTATATACCGTATGAAGCACACCGTCAATCCGCATTCTGATTACACATACATCTCTCTTGGGCTCGATATGGATATCACTCGCTTTCTGATCAAAAGAGTAGCTGAATAAATGATTTACAGCACTTACAATATGCTGGTCTGTTGAGGGAAGCGTATCGAGTGATTTAAGGTTGACAAACTGTTCAACATTGCCGATATCAATACTTTTACTGGAAAAAAGATCTTCTGCTGCAGTAATGGAGTGGCGAAATCCGAAAAACTCATTAATAAATTTTTTAATATCAGACCTGGAACTCATTACCGGTTTGACCTTCAGTTTTGATACCCTTTCAACATCTTTGATGGCTTCATAATTAAATGGATCGGGTGTTGCAACAAACAGTTTCCCCTCTTCGATCATTAAAGGCAGCAATAGATGTTTTGCAGCAAAAGATTTTGATATGCTTCCTGTTACAACACTCAACTCAAGTTTTAATGGATTGATTTTCTTATATGGAACTCTCCATGCTTCAGCCAGGGTTTTATAAATCAGGTCTTCATCAATTAACTTTGACGGGTTGCTGTTATTTTTAATTTGCATATAGAGGAGTATATCAATAAAGGAGATTGGATCATCCTGCTGATTTAATATGGAATGTTTCTTTTTTACGCCTCTGATTTTCTTTAAAAGAATCTGTTTTACGTTCTGTTCTCTGGCCAGAATATCTTGAACCTGCTCTTTAGAAATTATTTTTGCTGCCAGAAGAATCTTACAAATGTTTTGTGATGAAAATCTTTGATTAACTCGGTTATTCATATTCATTACTTTCTTGAAGCGTACATCTGTTTATCCACTTATTTTCCCGGCATCACTTATATTTTAACGCACCGGATAGAATAAAAAACTGAGCAGTATAGTAAAGGGACATTATCCAGAAATGTGAATAGGGAACAGGTGTTAAAAATTTATCAACTGCAATAATTGAATCGGATAATATAAAAAGAGAAGCACCTGCTATAATAAAAAGATGATTATCTGAGCCAAGTGAAGCGCTGATACCCATTAACAGTATGACAATAAGATATGCCATAACAGGAATCGTCATGGATCCGAGATGAGGGATCAGAATCACTCCAAGAACAATACCGTATAAAATCATGATGAATACAATTATGGCCCTTGATATTGCAAACCGGGGTTTTCTTATAAATACCATAATATAAAAAATATGGGCAATAAGGAAAGCAGCAAGACCAAAGATAAAATAGTTAGAACGATCAAGCTCAAGCAGAATATCACCAAGGTCTGAAAACAGCAGGCCTGTTCCAAGCAGTTTACCGCGTATTCCCGGAATTGCTGTAAAAGCCAGCAGGGCCAGGCTTAAGACCGGAATTGCCTTTATGATGAAATCACCAGGGTATGGACGGAAATTTATACTTGCTATAAAAATGAAAGAGAAACAAAAAAACAGCGGGTAAATAATCCTATTCAATGACAGCATTTTCCCCCTCTATATCATACTTTCAGTGTTTAAATAAAATATAACCGGCAAATCCGTTCAGATATAATTATTCAGTATGAAGGCATATTAGTCAAGTATGAAAGAAACTGGCTCTCTTTTTATTGATGAGATGTATCCACCTCTATCTCCACCAGACTGCAGTGAAAAGCGCAGGTTTGGCCCTGATCTGTAAGCCTCTGACTGGTAAGCTGGTTTGCGCCCTTACCCCCGGTATGAAAGTTAGGCCAGTGAAGTCCTTCTGCCACAAGCACTCCCGGTTGAGTATCACTGGTAACGTTGGCATGCAGATGGCACTCACCCCGTCCATTGAACAACCGCACCATATTCCCATGGCTGATGTCTCTCTCTCTGGCATCCTGCGGGTTAATCATAACCTCAGCCCTGCCAGCCAGTTTTCTGAGTTCAGGAATTTCATTAAAGGCTGAATTGAGAAATAAATGGTGGGGTGCTGTGATTAACTCCAGTCTGTATTTATCCCCACCATCAGGATCCCTCAGGACCTGTCCGCAGGGAAGCGGATCCAGGCCGATGTCCTGCCAGTTTTTTGAATACAGCTCTGCTTTGCCAGACGGGGTATTGAACCCATCTGCATAGGGATTTGCAGGAATATTAAGCCGGACTGCTTTTCCCTGCCAGAAGTCAGTGTGATCTATTCCACTGAGACTCTGGTTTTCCTCCTCCATAAAGCCTTTAATCAGCATCTCTTCATCAAGGCTGAAGACCTCTTCACTGTATCCCATTCGCCGTGCCAGCGACTGAAAAATGGAAAGGTTTGAACGGCTCTGACCCACCGGCGGAATAACGGATCGGGCCATGCGCAGATAATTGTGGCCGTAAGATTTGTATATATCGGTCATCTCAAGAAAACTGGCACCCGGAAGGATAATGTCAGCAAACAGAGCTGTATCTGTCATGAACAGTTCATGTACGACTGTATACAGATCCTCCCGCCCAAGACCCTGATGCACCAGAGCTGACTGGGGAGCTACTGCTGCCGGATTGCTCATATAGTTATATAATAATTTAACAGGCGGTCCGGTAAGGCTGGTAAGGGCATTGCCCAGCTCAACCATATTTATTATCCGTGTCTCTTTACGGCACAGATCCGGCCGGGTCAGCCGGGTCAGGTCAATGGAACTGCCCAGGCTCCTTGTTATCCCTCCTCCTTTTTTTCTGAATGCCCCGACCAGCACCGGCAGGCAGGCAATAGTGCGCATGGCCATGGCCCCGCGCAACTGCCGGGCAGGTCCCCATCCGGTACGAATAAAGGGTGCTCTAGCTTTGCCGTATGCCCTGGCAGCTGCCCTGATGTCTTCTGCCGCAACTCCACATATTGACGCTGCTTTTTCAGGCGAATACTCGAGTGCCCGGGGGGTAAGCTTTTCAAAACCCACACTGTGGCCGTCCAGATAATCCCGGTCAATCATCTCTTCATCTATTAAGACATTCATCATGCCGAGAGCCAGGGCTGCATCCGTACCAGGCATCGGCATGAGGTGGATATCTGCTTCCCTGGCCGTACGGTTGCGGTAAGGGTCGATTACCACCAGGCGGGCACCTTTTTTCATTGCCTCTTTGAAAAATGGCCAGGCATGCAGATTGGTGGTCAAGCTGTTGTTGCCCCATATAATAATAAAATCCGAATCTGCTGCAGATTCAATATCAGTGCTGGGGCCGCTACCCAGTGTTGTTTCATATCCGGCAGTAGCTGCAGGCCCGCATAAGGTTCCTAAAAGCCGGCTGGCTCCAAATTTATGAAAAAAAGCATGGCCGGCATTGCGATGGATCAGACCCATATGTCCGGCATAGAAGTAGGGGAGAACTGCTTCAGAACCATATGCAGTTGAAATCTCTTTTATTTTAGAGGTGACAAGATCCAGGGCATCATTCCAGGAAATGGGTTCAAAACGCCCTGTTCCCTTTGGTCCAATGCGTTTCAGGGGTGTTAGAATCCGCTCTTCATTGTAGACATGTTCCGGGAAAAAACCTGCTTTTTTACAGATAAATCCCCGGGTAAACGGGTGATCAGGATCACCTTTTATCTTGGTAATTCTACCATCCTCAACTTTTGCCAGAAGCCCGCATGTATCCGGACAGTCCTTTGTGCATACCGAAGGTTTCCACATGATAATGTCTCTCCTTTTTCCAAGTTAAAAATTCCTGGTACTGCAGGCGAGATAAACCAACAGTCAGAATATCTGCAGCATATCCTGATGAAATCTGTTACCTGACTGCATCATACCGGAATCTGCAACCATTTGTATCAGCATAAAAAACAGGTGTAAAGAAATTTGGTATTTTCTTTACACCTTACATCTTTTTCTCAGCTTTAAATATCCGGGTTTGACATGGCTGACACTTGTGAACACAAAAAATCGCATCTGATCTTTTTTGAACTTGAAACAGAGCAGGCCTTGATTCCCTGAAACAGCTACTCTATGGATGAACCGTTATCATAGGTTTTTAGCTTTACCCGGGGGTGTTTTGAGTTGACACAATTCACCTGAGTTGATAAAAAACAGTCTGGAACGGGACGGCTGTATTATCCAAAACCTTTAAAAACTGGCTTTTATCTGCTACTCCTATCCGTCATTTCAAACTCATTATCAGAGCTTGGTATTCAGATGGAAAGTTAATGCAGATAGTGTCAGGCAGAACCTGGAATTTTACTGTTTAACCCTTACTGATAGGCATGAAGGATTCTATTTCAATGATACCCCTGATACATCTGGCAGAAGATGATCCAGAACTGGCACAGCTTGTGGAGAGAGAAAATCGCAGGCTGTCCTGCACATTAAACCTTATTGCTGCTGAGAATCATTCTCCGCCATCTGTTCTGGAGATAATGGGATCTGTCTTCAATACAAAAACCATTGAAGGATATCCCGGCAACAGGTTCCATGCCGGCTGCGTCAATGTAGACAAAGTGGAAAATCTTGCCATTGAAAGAGGTAAGGCTTTATTTGGGGCCGATTACGTGAATGTGCAGCCGCACTCAGGCACCTCTGCCAATCTTGCCGTCTATTTCAGTGTACTCAATACAGGGGACAGAATTCTCGCCATGAGCCTGCCCCATGGCGGTCATCTCTCCCATGGTCACCCTGCTTCCATAACCAGTAACTGTTTTGATTTTTACCACTATGATGTTGATCCCGAAACCGGATTGATTGATTACGACCGGATAAGATCACTCGCCCGTTCAGTCAAACCCAGAATGATTGTTGCAGGAGCCAGCTCCTATCCAAGACTGATTGATTATGAAAAGATAGCAGGCATTGCAAGAGACGTCTCTGCATTTTTCATGGCTGACATTGCGCATCTGGCCGGTCTTGTTGCAGCCAGGGTTATTCCAAGCCCGGTTCCCTGTTGCGATTTTGTCACCTTTACCTGCTATAAAACCATGATGGGCGGCAGAGGCGGGGTTATTCTTTCAAAAGAAGCATTTGGCAAAAAAATAGATAAAGCTGTTTTTCCCGGATGCCAGGGCACCAGTGCGGTAAATCTTCTGGCATCCAAAGCACTGATCTTTAAACTGGCATTTGAAAGCAAATTTATTTCTGTTCAGAAAAAAACCATTAAAAATGCAAAAATCATGGCTGAGACATTCATGGAAAAAGGTTATGATGTGATTTCCAACGGTACAGATAATCACCAGGTGGTTCTCGATCTGAGGTCCAAAGGTATTTCCGGGAAATCTGCTGAACGCTGCCTTGAGTCAGCGGGAATAATTCTTAACCGGAACGTAGTGCCCCGGGATGCACAAACACCTGGAAGGGTAAGTGGAATAAGAATAGGCAGTGGAGCCATATCTGCCAGAGGAGTGGGAGAGTCCCATGTCCGGCAGATTGTCAATCTCATGGATGCAATCATGATGAACCCGTCAGAAAGAGAGATATCGGAACAGGTAAGAGAAGAGGTCCTCGAAATATGCAGACTCTTTCCCATTTCCTGACAATTCACTGTTTTTATCTGTTTATCTTAATGGTCTATCCTTGTTGATTGAACGGAATCTCTCCATCTGATACCCGTCTGATATTTTCCGCAACTGACATGGCAATCCCCTGCATGGAGACATCTGTTGCCCCACCAATATGAGGCGTTGCCATTAAATTGTATTGAAAAATTTCATCATCCGGATCAGGCGGTTCATCCCAGAACACATCAATTCCTGCACCTGCAATAGATTTTTCTTTAAGAGCTGTTTTCAAGGCATTATAATCCACAAGTCCTCCTCTGGACACATTAATCAGAAAAGAATCCGGACTCATTAATTTTAATGTCTCACTGTTAATCATACCTTTACTGGATGCATTTAAAGGAAGGCACAAAACAACATAGTCAGACCGTCTGAGAAGCGTATCAAGATCATCCGGTCCGCCTGCCCACTCCATACCCAGTTTTTCTGCAGCCATGGCAGGATCTGTCTGTTTAATTCCAATCAATTTGACTTCAAATGATCTTAAACGGCTTATCAATGCCTTTCCAATGCCTCCAAGCCCCACAATTCCAACCGTACGCCCTTTTAGTGCGACGCCCATGGGGCCACCCATAATTCTATTCTCAAGGCTTTTTTCCATCATTTTCACATTACGGGACAAGCCTATCATTAAATATAAAGCCAGTTCTGCAACAGAATCAGCATTTCCTGAAATATCAGTTGGAACATTTGATACGGCAATCCCACGTTTTCTGGCAGCAGCGATATCTACAAGTTCAAGTCCTGCTCCACACTGCTGAATCAATTGCAGTTTATCTGCTGTATTCAGTATATTTTCAGTCACCTGTGACATGGTAGGTATTAAAACATCAACACCAGACAGATCTTTAATCTCAAAGCATCCCTCTGCTGTAAACTCATGCTCTGGCAGCAATTTTCTTATCTTGTTCAGAAAGCCGCCCCATGCATCCTCTGATGCTGCAAACAATATTTTCACACAATTTCTCCATATTTTCTCAAATTTATTTCAATGAACACTAAGCCGGGTTGTTTTTTCTCTGTATCTGTCCATATCTGTATCATTCTTGATAAAATGTGTAAACAGAACACTCCAGGAATATCCCTTTACAACCATAATCAATATTGATATTCAATTGTATTTTACAAAGGATCAACAGAATAAATAATGCTAAGCTTTGTGCACGCACACAGCAAGGTGAGGATTACATTATCATACACTACTGGAACTGGCAGGAAACTATATGAACAGTGAAAACAGTAAAGTCATGTCCATTGAAACTGCGGTCAAACGATTTATGGATAACGGTGCTCATATCTCAATCGGCGGATTTACCTTAAACCGCAATCCAATGGCTGCAGTTTACGAAATCATTCGTCAGGGATTCCAGAACCTGCACGTATATGCTCATTCCAATGGTACCGGAGTAGATGAGCTTATTGGTGCCGGCTGTGTCAGCAGGCTGGAGATCGCCTATGCAGGGACCGGTAAAACAGCCCCCACATGTATCCGGTTCCGCAAAGCAGTACAGGAGGGTAAAATAGAAGTGGAAGACTACTCCAATTTCATGATGAGTCTTCGATTCCTGGCAGGCGCCATGGGAGTGCCTTTCATGCCGACACTGTCAGGGCTTGGATCAGAAATAACAACAACCTGGGGATTTTCAGAGGAAATGAGGAAGCAGAACCACAAGATAGCCAATGATAAACTTGTGGTTCTGGACAACCCGTTCGGCAGATGGGGGAATGCCTCAAAAGTACTTCTGGTACCGGCTATCAACCCTGATGTTACGTTTATTCACGTTCAAAAAGCCGATCCCATGGGAACCTGCAGGATTGACGGATTAACCTTTGCTGATATTGAACAGGTCAAAGCTTCGAAGCATGTTGTAGTCACATGTGAAGAACTTGTTAAAACAGAAGAGTTAAGAGACTTTCCAGAACACAACCAGATACCGTTTCTCCATATTTCAGCAGTATGCCATGTCCCTTATGGTGGTTATCCCACTGCTGTGTACCGCTATTATGATTATGATTCTGATTATCTGCGCAATTATGCTGCTGCTGCAAAAGAGGATGATAAATTTGTGAAGTTTCAGAAAAAATATATATATGGCGTAAAAAATCATCAAGAACTGATGAAGCTGATCGGGCGTGAACATCTTGACGAAATCAAGGCAGATGTGAGAACCGGGTATGCCGTTAATATGAAAAGGGGCTGATTATGCAGGTACAGGAATATACATTAAAAGAGATGATGGCAATAATGGCTGCGCGGGAAATCATTGATGGAGATATTGTATTTGCAGGAACAGGTATCTCCATGCTTGCCGCTACAGCAGCAAAAAACATCAATGCCCCCAATTGCATTATTTTTTTTGAGACCGGAGCCATTGATTCTCTTATTGAAGAACTGCCCCTGGCAGTAGCCGATCCAAGAGTTATGTATGGGGCCGCTTCCAATACCGGGCTGCTGGAAGCATTTGCAACTATGCAGAATCGAATCACGGGAGACAAGGTCATTGCCATCCTGGGTGCAGCCCAGATAGACAAATATGGAAATCTGAACACAACTGCCATTGGAGATTACCATCTTCCGGATACCAGATTTTCAGGAAGCGGAGGCGGTTGTGATGTGGCATCATTTGTTCCAAGGTGCATTGCATTCATGCAGCATGAAAAGCGAAAATTTGTAAAAAAACTGGACTATCTTACCAGCCCTGGACAACTGCAGGGAAGAGGGGCAAGGGAAGCGGCGGGTCTGCGTCCTGGAGGAGTGAATGTGGTAATTACCAACATGGCTGTAATGCGCATGGACAGCGAAAACGGTGAAATATATCTGGACCAGTACTATCCCGGGGTTACTCCGGATATGATACTGGAAAACATGCAGTTTTCAGTAGATATTTCCAGGGCAACCCTGGCCAAACCACCAACTGAACAAGAATTAATGACATTGAGGCAGAAATGTGATCCTCAAAAATTGATTTTAAATTAATCTGATACTCGCTCCTAAAAAAACAAATCTGCATTTACATAAATAAAAAAGGAATCTCAGCTTCCATTCTAATTTTTTGACTTTTCTTTGTTTATCCTGTATGAATGGAGTAGTTCATTTTTTAACCTTTAAACACTTTACAAATGAAAAAGGATTACGAAAATGGATTACAAACCAATTAAAATTCATGCACTTATTTTACTCATTTTCATTACCCTTCCATTTTTTGACCATTTAGATGCAAAATCAAAACCTGGGGGAGAGCTTATCATTACAACTGCTACAGGCATACCGCGCCATTTTAATCCTGCAATTGCATCGGGATCTGCCGTTATAACCATCGGTACCCAGATATTTGCAAGTCCATTAAGATATGATGATAACTGGAATCCCTTGCCTTATTTAGCTGAGTCATGGAAAGTTTCCAAAGACGGCCAATCCGTAACCCTCAACCTGATTAAAGGGGCACTTTTTCATGACGGTCACCCCATCACTTCTTCTGATGTGGCTTTTTCCATCAAAACGGTCAAAAAATTTCACCCGTTCAAGCCTATGTTTGCACCGGTTAAAAAAGTTGAAACGCCAGATCCGCATACGGTAATAATAAAGCTTGAACACCCGCACCCTGCTATTTTACTGTCCATGTCCCCGGCGCTCCTGCCGATTCTGCCGGAACACATTTATGGAGATGGACAGGATCTGAAAACCCACCCAGCCAATTTGTCACCAATTGGTTCCGGCCCTTTCAAGTTTCAGCACTATAAAAAACACCAATATTTAATATTGGAAAAAAACGAACAATTTTTTATTCCTGACCGACCCTATTTGGAACGTATTACATTCAGATTTGAGCGCAATGTAAATGCCCAGATGATTGATATGGAACGTCAGGCTGCCCATATGCTTCCGTCCTTTTTCAATCCTGAAGGCATTGACAGATTAAAAAAATCCAAGCACCTTGAGAGTACATCAAAAGGGTATGAAGGAGTGGGAGCAGGCAACTGTCTCTATTTCAACCTGCTGCGTGAGCCTTTGAATGACCAGCGAGTACGCCAGGCAATCGGTTATGCAGTAGATAAAGATTATATCACCCAATATCTTCATAAGGGATACTCAAAAAAAGCGACCGGCCCCATTATCCCGGAAAGCCCGTTTTATGAACCTGATGTTCCAATGTATAAAACAGATCTGGATAAGGCCAATCAGCTGCTTGACAAGGCCGGATATATTATGAAATCAGATGGTCATCGATTCTCTTTACTGCTTGACCATTACCCGCTTGCCCCGTCAATGCACCGGGATGTGGCGCTGTTTATCAAAAAACAGCTCTCAAAAATCGGTATCCACGTTGAAATTCGCAAATCAAAAAGAATGATTGACTGGATGAAGCAGATCGCTAATTGGAATTTTGACATGACCCTCGATATTTTATTGAACTGGGGAGATCCAGTTATAGGTGTCCACAGGTGGTATTCCTCAAAAAATATCAGAAAAGGAATGATCTGGTCTAATTGCCAAAATTACCGGAATACCAAAATTGACCATTTGCTTGAAAAGGCAGGGCTGGAGATGGATATTGATAAACGGAAACTGTATTACAGCCAGTTTCAAAAAATCGTTGCTGAAGAACTTCCCGTTATCTGGATAAATCTGGTGCCGGCCCATACGGTTTTTCATAAAAATTTAAGGAATCTACCGCTGACAATCTGGGGTGTTCATTCTCCTTTTGACAGACTCTACTGGGAAAAACTGCCTGACATTTCCTATACACCCGTTCCTGTAGCTGATAATAGTACCGCTAAACTTAAGCGCATTGGAATACAGGCATTAACTCTTATTCAAGAAAAAGGGTTTTACCATGCCCAGGAAATACTCAAAGACCCTGTTCAGGAATATCTTGACTTGAAAAACTCAGGTCTCCATGTCATTGGCTTTACAAAAAATGGATTTGTTTTTCTGGATAACTCCTCCCAGATGAAAAGAGGTATGGATATCAGCCGGATTCTTGATCTTGAAGGGGTGCCTCTATTTCCCCAGCTGCTTAAAGCAGCAGCAGGAAAAAATAATGGATTTCTTACATCACAAGGCGTATGGCCACACCCGATTACTCACAAGACAGGCCCGATGTCTTTCTGGTGCGGGTTGCTGACAGATGAAGATGTTATATGCGTGCCTTCATGGAGCAATGATATAGTGGAGTGAAAATGCAATTTTTCCATGATATATCTATAAACAAAAAGATCCTTTTAGCCCCGGCTATAACATTCATGGCACTGGGTATCATAATGATACTTACTCTGATCAGTTTAAACAGGCAGCAGTTTATTATTGAAAAGATTCATGGTGTCGTATTTGAAAGAATTACCAGGGTTAACGAATTTATTGCAGTAAATGAACGGGTGCAGTCGGATATTTCCCGTATTGCTGTGCTTCACTTTATGAATCTTCCTAAAAAAAAAATTGAGTCCATCCACAGGGATCTGGAGCAAGGGATAAGTGATCTGAATTATATTTACAACCAGATCCAGATCCACTGGGAACTGGACGCAGAAGAAACCAACCTTCTTGATCAGATAAAGATTTCAATGGATGTCTTTCAGAATGAAGCAAAACAGGCTGCTGACGTTGCCGTTGAAAATCCTTCCTTTGGTATTATATTAATCCGCTCAGCTTTAATCCCTTTTCGTAATTTACGAAAACATCTCAATGCTTTTTTATCTTACCAGCACAATAAAATAAAAGATTTGGAAACCACTGAAAAACAGATAACAAACAAAATTAAATGGGTCACCATTATTGTCGTATTTTCAACAATATTGATAGCCATTTGGGTCACCATATTGATCGGCAGTCGATTTATCTCACAACCCATAAGCAAAATGACTATGCTGATGCAACAGCTTTCACAGGGAGATCTTTCTGTGAAAATTGCTGAACAGGACCGTCAGGATGAAATCGGCTCAATGGCAAGCGCCATGGAGATATTCAGAGAAAATGCCATACAGAGGAAAAAAGCAGAAAAAATTATCCGCGAAAATGAACAGCGACTCCGTTTGCTGATTAATGCGACACCCGATATCATCTGTTTTAAAGATGAACAAGGTCGCTGGCTGGAAACTAATGATTCCAATTTGGAGGTTTTCTCCCTTACCCAAGTGGATTATAAAGGTAAAACAGATTCCCAATTGGCAGAATTTACAGCTCCGATATACCGTAAGGCTTTTCTAATTTCTAAAGCAACAGATGAGAAAGCCTGGCAGGAAAAAGATATTTCACGAGGTGAAGAAACTATTCCAGGATCTGACGGCAGCAAAAAAATTTATGACGTGATCAAAGTACCTATTTTTAAATCTGATGGAGCACGGAAAGGTTTAATTGTACTGGGGCGTGACATCACGGAACGGAAACAGACAGAGTATGAAAAAGAAAAACTGATCACTGAACTGAATGAAGCATTGACAACAGTTAAAACCTTGAAAGGGTTGCTGCCCATTTGTTCATATTGCAAAAAAATAAGAGATGACCGGGGATACTGGAATCGAATTGAAGATTTCTTAACTGATCACTCCGAAGTTGAATTCAGCCACAGCCTGTGTCAGAATTGTGTGGACAAATATCATCCTGATCTGGATCTGAATGAAGATTAGTATGCAGCAAAGATCTCCCTTTTTACAATAAACTTGTGAATCTATAAAAAAGTTCCAGAACAATGGAAAAACTAACTGATCACTTTCAGCTTACCGATCTCTCCAAATACGAGAAAATAAGTATCGAAAAAAGCTGGGGTAAAGCAAGTCGTCATAAAATATCCAGGCTAATACCTTTTGCTGTAAAGATCATAAAGCTCCCCGTTTTCCATACTGCTGCAGTCTTTTAATTCCTGTTTCTTATGTTTTTTATAAATATCTGTAAATCTCCCAGGGAACCACTCTTTAATGATTGATTCACCGTTAAAGCGATCCAGAGCTTCTTCAAGGGATCGGGGAAGGCGCTCAACATCCATGGCCATTAATTCCTTTTCAGACAGCAGGCTTAAGTCCCCCCTGGTTGCTTCTGGTGTTGAAAGCTCTTCTTTTATCCCCTGCAGTCCGGCGCTGACAAGTGCGGCAAGCTGCAGATACGGACTCGCTGATGCATCGGCAGCACGGTATTCCAGATTAAACTGGGAAGCTGCACTTTTTTTGCTGACATCAGGATTTACAACAGGACAGATCCTGAGCCCTGCTTCCCTGTCTTTTACAGCCAGATTATTAAATGCTGAACTCCAGTTATGGGGAACCAGACGTTTGTAAGAGAGGATGCCAGGCGCCATGACAGCGGTTATGGAAGGCATGTATTTTAAAATTCCAGCACAGAACATACCTGCTTTTTCATTCAGTCCCAGATCATTATCAGGATCATAGGTTACTGGATTTCTCTTTTTATCCAGAAAACTGAAATGTATATGAACCCCATTTCCCACACTGTCAGGCGCCACAATGGGTGAAAAACTGACACGTTCATTGAGTCTTTCTGCTGTTGCCCTTGCCATTTCCCTCAGTATGATACTCTGATCAGCAGAACGGATCCCGATGGAAGGGGAGACAGTGGCCTCAAACTGACCTGGCCCGTATTCGGGCAGGAACGTATCTGTATCAACTCCTGCCTTTTGAAGAGCTGCTGCAAAAACTTGAGCAAACATTGCATTTTTCCGATAACTTTCCAGGCTGAATCCATTCCAGATACCTTTATCTGCGCCAGAGTAGAAAAATTCATGTTCAAAGGTAGAATTCAACAGAAGGCCGGCCTCCTGCTCAAGATTATTCAAAGCCTTTTTTGCAAGGCTTCTTGTGCAGCATTCCCAGGGTGTACCATCCAGATGGAGTATATCTCCTATATAAAAATATTCGATCGGCCCGCTATCCTCGAAATCAACTCTTACCTCTGTTTTCTCATCAGGGACAAGAATGAGATCTCCCGTGGAACCATAGGGAGTTTCAGCTATGCTGTCAAAACAGGTAATCTGAACATTTGTCGGTACCCAGCCCACACCCCGCTTTAATCGCTTTTCAAGGTTTGATGCTGGAAAACCTTTACCCCTGATCTGTCCTGAAATATCGCTTGTTACAACCATTACCACTTCCTGGCTAATCATTGATTCCCCTCCTTTGTCCTAAGTTCATTTATCTCCTGAACAAGTTCATCCGTATTGACTTGTCTGCAATATCCCTTAACAGCTGACAGCGAATAATCGTGCCGTTCCTGTGTCAGAGTAATACATGCATCCGGCACCAGGGTGACCAGATAGTTGAGGTCACATGCATCCCTTACAGCACTTTCAACACATTGATCCGTTAAGATACCGCATACCACCAGGTGGCGGCAGTCAAGATTTCTTAAAATATAGTCAATGTTTGTAGAGTTGAAAACACTGGAAGATGTTTTCGATATAATGATTTCATCTGTCAATGGTTTGATATCTGGAACAACTTTTGCGTCCCATGACCCTTTTGGAACATTGAACCCGGTTATTTTATAATCCAGTCCCCTGTCTCTTCCATCAAGGGTCAGGCTTTCTATAACTGCAAACATAACCTCCATTTTTTTATCCCGAAATGCAGTCTGAATCTTTTTTATGTTTGAAAATAGACGATTTTCCATTTTTTTAAAAAAGAAATCATATCGCTTCAACTCTTCCGGGCCCATATCTTCGTATTGGCCTCCATTTTTAGAACAGCAGAAATTCTGCACGTCAACAATCAATAGAACGCTTCTTCCTGGAGTAAGAGGGACTTCACGTGATAACTCTCCCATTAATTAACTTTCCTTTCAGTAAAATTATTTTCCAGATCTTTAAATGCCTCTGTAAAAAGATCAATCCAGTGAGCTTCCCGTTTTTACTGATGAAATCCTGCCTTATTTCCACCAGGGAACGGGGCTGAGCCATTGCCCTGCCAAACTGTGGAGCAGTATAATCATTTTCATCCGACATATCATATGGTTTATTCATGCCAACTATAACAGATGGTTCTTATTTTGTTAATAGTGTTTCCATGGCAGGCGCATCCAGTTATTACAGCTGTTTTATACAGAGTTTATCTGATTTACCGCTGTTAAATATTTTATCCTGAAAATGTATGTTTTTTTAAAATATGGTTTCTGTTTAATGAAACTTGATCTTATTTCTACAATTGTATAGAGAGTAATTCATGTGTATAGAGAGTAATTCATGATTTGATAAGAATAAAACTTAACTTTTGAAAACCCTGTATAGTATTTTGGGAAAGGTTGTCATGGAAACTGTATTAACGTTTATAAACATAGGGATTTTAATCGCAAGTTCTGTTTTTTTTCTCATATTATGCATATCCTCATTTTTTGAAAAGGAAAACAGGGCAGGATTCATCTCTTCGGGTCTTTTCCTTTTAAATCTGTGCCTGTGGATATGGTTGATCTGTCATTCCAGTGACTTTATAATACTGAACATAGTCCTTGTTTCAGTAACTGCTGTTTTCGGACTGATTTCATTGATTAAATTTTTTCCAGGGAAACTGACTCAAAAACGAGATGTTTCAAATATTGAGCAATATGATGAAAGAGATACAATGTTTGCAAGGAATAATATTCAATACTATCCAGACCTGTCAGAACAATACTATTCCATGAGACCGGAAAACAGATTACCAGACTCTCAGATTCATAAAAAACCTGAATTTGGCGATGAAAAACAGACTTTCCATGATCACTATACGACTCCGGGTTATATTGCTGCCTTTGAATACCTTGCAGACTCAATACCCCTGTCTGATGGAGAGGTGGCAGAACATAAGCAGAATATCAATACTGTAGAATTTGCTGAAACCATAAAAGATCTTGGCAGATTTTATGGAGCCTGTGATATCGGATTTGTCAAACTTCAGCCGTATCATTTTTACAGCCATAAAGGCAGGCACGCCAGTCAGTGGGGAGAAAAAACTGATCAGGAATATATAACCGCTGTTGCCATTGTGGTCCCCATGCGGGTTCCAATGGTTAAAAACGCCCCGACCTCATCCATGATCCAGGAATCTGCCCACAAATATGTGGAAACAGCCAAAATTTCAAATATTATTGCCGGATATATACGACAGTTCGGATACAGGGCACGGGCTCATAATGACGGGAATTATGAAGTTTTATGTGTTCCTGCCGCGATTGAAGCAGGTTTGGGAGAGCTGGGGCGGATGGGACTTTTCATGCATAGAGTTTTCGGCCCCTGTGTCAGACTTGCTGTGGTAACAACTGACCTTGAACTGGCAAACTCCACTGATAACACACCCTTTTATATGGAAGCGTTCTGCAGAATTTGTAAAAAATGCGCAGTCAACTGTCCATCCAATTCCATCAGCCATGAAGCTGAGTCTGTCAGACGAAATTTCAGGCATTGGTCAATACTCCAGGAACAGTGCTATTCCTACTGGAAAACAATCGGATCAGACTGCGGTGTATGTATTGGCGTCTGCCCTTTTACCAAGCCGGACACTTTGATCCATAGAGTGGTACGCTTATATATTTCAAGAAATATTATAAATCAAAAAATAGCCCTTTTTATGGATGACCTTTTGTACGGCAGGCGTAAAAACCTCCCGAAAACCAACCCGGAAAAGATATTTCAATCTTAATAAAACGCTCTGCATTAATGATATATCTTTCACTGTTTTTGAATTTTCTTTAATCTGCCTTTCTTGATATTTCACAAAATAATTTTATACCAGGCACAGACCGTGGGACTGCGCTCAAAGTCAGGAGCAGCAGATCAGTTTTCAATTAGAAAATAATCAAACAGGCATCACTGGATTTTTATGCAAAGGTGAAGATAAAACAATTGAAGTCTTTGTCTCACCATATTGACCGAGTTTGTCAACCACACTTTCCAATCTGGATATGGAACCGGCAACCACTTTCAGGATTAAAGATTCGTTACCGCTGACATGGTGGCACTCCAGAATTTCATTTTGCTCTTCAGCAAAACTGTAAATCTCTTTATATCTGCCGGATTGGGTTGTCAAAGTGATAAATGCCGTGATGTTATGGCCAAATACAGCTGGATTGATGTCAGCATGATATCCCTTTATTACTCCGGACGCCTCCATTTTATAGATCCGCTCTGCAACAGCCGGTGATGACAAGCCAACCTTCCGGCCAATTTCACTGAATGTGGAGCGGGCATTGATCTGAAGTTCCCTGAGAATCTTCATGCCTGTTTCATCAACTGCATTTTTTTTTTCAAGGTTCATTGTTTAAAACGCCTTAAATTATTAGGGCAAACCAGTTATTAAACTTAAAATATCCATTCTATTTTTTTTTTAGCCATATATAATACTTCCAGCAAAACAGAATATTTTTTATCATAGCATAAAAAATACTCTGTTAGTAATTTAAATCATTCAGCAGGCTGTTGAGAGGTATTGAATGAAACCACTGATCGATGGAGTTATTACGGGTTTATTTCTTCAACTGGCCCTGGGACCGGTGTTCTTTTATATTTTCGGCATTACAATAGACAGCCATTACATAAACACTCTTTATGCCATTATTGCAGTCACCCTGGCTGATTATATTTTTATCATTCTATCCATACTGGGTGTTGGTAAATTACTCCAACAGAATAGAAAAAAATTTGTTTTTGGATTGATCAGTTCACTGCTACTGGTTCTATTCGGGATAATGATTTTTTATAATGGTTTTAAACTTGTGGAAAACAGCAACCAGACCGCTTCAATTGTATGGACACCACTTAACAGTTTTACAAGCAGTTTTATTCTGACGATTTCAAGCCCTTTGACCATACTGTTCTGGGGCAGCATATTTTCAGCAAAAGCAATTGAAAAAAATTACAGAAAAAACCAGCTGCTTATATTTGGAACAGGTGCTGGAGCATCCACATTTCTTTTTCTATCTTTTATCATGATGGTACTCTCTTTTTTCAAATCCAGCATACCAGACGTAATCATACAGATTTTAAACTGTATGGTAGGGTTAATTTTAATCTATTATGGAATAACAAAAAGTGTAAAAAATGTATCAAAAAAAGAATCTGTATGATTGATCTCTCTTTAATCCAGCCGACGCATTCTGTTTTGCATATTTTTAAGCCATAAAAACATAAAAGAGCAGCAAAATGCGGCATTCCCATTTAGAGCTTGAAAAATCACTGGATCTTGAATATATAATAGAAAATTATAAGAAGATGCAGTATGTCTCTGTGCCTGCGAAAAGCAGAAAAGAGCATTGATTTATTACATTTTGATGCAGGAGTAAACTAAAATTAACGAGATCGGAGTACGATGAACCATCCTTTATTGTTAAAATTTCGGGCAGCACTTTTTGACCTGCTGCCTGTAGTTCTGGTTGTTGCCTTTTTCCAGCTGGTTATCCTTCGACAACCCCTGCCCCAGTTTTTTGATATTCTCCTGGGTACGTTTATGGTCATCCTGGGTCTGATGTTATTTGTACAAGGGCTTACCATCGGCCTGTTTCCCATTGGTGAAACCGTTGCGCTTTCCATGGCCAAGCGGGGCAGTCTCTTCTGGCTGCTTTCCTTTGCTTTTTTACTGGGATTTTCAACAACCATTGCTGAACCGGCACTCATTGCGGTTGCCGGGGAAGCTGCAGAGATCGCTGCTAAAGAAGGTCTCATCAGCGTTGACAGCAAAAGCCTGAAAAGCTATGCATTTGGATTACGGTTAACAGTCGCTGTATCCGTAGGCACTGCCATACTGATCGGTGTTCTCCGCATTTTAAAAGGTTGGCCCATTCACTACCTGATCATCGGCGGTTACTGTCTGGTGATGCTGATGACCACCATCGCCCCCAGACAGATTGTGGGGATCGCCTACGATACCGGCGGTGTGACCACCTCTACTATCACCGTTCCCCTGGTGGCAGCCCTTGGTGTCGGACTGGCAACGGTCTTACGGGGACGCAGCCCCCTGGTTGATGGATTTGGCTTGATTGCTTTTGCCTCTCTTCTGCCCATGATTTTTGTGATGGCCTACGGGCTTTTTATCTTCAGGTAAAAGGATTGATCGTGGAACTCTTGATTCTCTTTTTAAAAACAATGGGACATACCTGCAAGGATGTCATGCCGATTTTTGGCCTGATCTTCCTTTATCAGCTGGCACTCCTCCGACAGCCCATTCCTCATTTAAAAAGTGTATTAACAGGTATTGTCTATGTTATTATCGGGCTGACGCTTTTCCAGGTGGGTCTTGACAAAGCCCTTTTCCCCATTGGCAAAGCCATGGCTGTTCAACTATCCTCTCCTGACTCTCTCATCGGACCAGCATCCGATAACGGTATCGTATGGTATCGCTACGGCTGGATATATTTTTTTGCATTAAGCATAGGCTTTGCAACCACCATTGCAGAACCTTCACTACTGGCTGTTTCCCTTAAAGCCCAGGAAGTTTCAGGCGGCTCATTACACCAGCGCTCTTTACGCATCGCTGTTGCCATAGGGGTTGCCGTGGGGATCGCTTTAGGTACCTATCGGATTGTCAGCGGCACCTCGCTTTCTCTTTATATTCTGATTGGTTACTGTATTGTGATCATCCAGACTTTCTTTGCACCGAAAAAAATCATCCCTTTGGCTTATGATTCCGGTGGCGTGACCACATCCACGGTTACGGTCCCCATTGTTACGGCACTGGGCTTAGGGCTGGCTGAAACTGTCCCTGGACGGAATCCAGCCCTTGACGGTTTCGGTCTTATCGCTTTTGCCAGCCTGTTTCCCATCATTGCTGTACTTGGCTATGCCCAGATTGCCGCCTGGCGATCCGGCAAATCCCAAACAAAGGAGTGAAAAATGAATTATAAATTGATTGTTGCCAGCGTAAAACCTGAATATTCGGATCAGACCGTTGATGCAGCCAAAGCCGTCGGTGCAACCGGTGCGACTATTCTCCCCGGCCGGGGGACAGGACTGCATGAGGCAAAAACGTTTTTTGGCCTGACCCTTGAAGCACGAACAGATGTTATTTTATTTCTGGTGGATTCTGCTTTGGTACAGCCTTTACTGGATGCCATCAGCAAAGCCAGTAAATTTGAACAGCCGGGTACCGGAATTGCCTTTGTAATGGATGTAGAGAAGGCAATCGGTATAGAAAGCCAGATTGGACCACGTAACAGTGCCTGATGATAGCGCTTTTCCTCTTTCTGATTTGAAATATCGGCAATAACGGCAAAACTGCCTTTGAACCGCTTCTGGCATCAAAATACGGGATCAGTCTCATCAGGATGCTGAGTCTGGATCCGCTTTTTGAATAAATGTCATCCTGGTTTTGGTTATTTTCCAGGGGTTGTCTCTCCGTTCACCGACCCGATGTCACCCCCCGATCCTGTAGTTATTGTCTATTCGATTTTTTTACCGGCGGTTTCCTCAATTTTTTCAATAATCCACTCTTTCAGGATTTTCTGGCTGACGCTTTTGAGGTCTTTACGGATCAGCTTCAGATCGAGCTCAGCCCGGGCCATAGTCTTGTGACCGCCAGCCGATCCATAGCAGTTGAATGCTTCCTTGGCAGTGTTTCCCGCCCCTTTTCTCAAACCGTCATTGCGGATGACGATGATCAGGGTCTTTTCGTATACACCGGAGATAATACTCCAGTTCATTTTGGCAATGCGCAAAAAGAAATCAGCCACCATCACCAATTCGTCTGGTTTGGTCATATTTCCGGCATGGAAAAATACCCGGTTTTTCCGGATGACCCGATGGGTGATGGCAAGGCTTAAAAAATCAAGATCCTCCTGGGAGAGCAGAGCCCGTTCCATCTTAATGACAATATTCATGTCGGCAGATTTGTACAAATGCTGGAATGCATGGATATCCTTGAGAGAGGCCTGGCGGGTAAAATCAGCCGTATCCGTCTTGATACCCAGCATGAGGGCAGCCGACAGTTTCCGGGATGGTTTTATTTTGGCTGCTTTTAAGTATTCTGTCATGATGGTCGAATTGGCCCCGTATTCAGGCCGGATGTCGCAGAATCCCTCAAACTGGCAGGAAATGGGATGGTGGTCAATAATGGCGTCAAAGGTGAACTGTGAAAATATTTCATTGTGGTCAGGCTGTGAGTCGACAATGACAAACCTATCGTAGGCTTTGGGATCAACATCATCGAGGAACTGAATATTGGGTTCGGTCAGTTCGATCATGGTCAGGTTGTCCGGCCTTGTAATCCGGTTGAAATAAACAATGGAGATCTCGGCCGCCTTGCGCCAGAGCAGCCGTTTCACTGCCATGCCGCTGGCAATGGAATCCGGATCTGCATTGATAACAATCAGGACTTTTGATGTCCTGCAAAACAGGGACAGGAACTGCTTGAGTTTTTCCAGGTTGCTCATTCGTCTG
Organism: uncultured Desulfobacula sp.; assembly: GCA_964636495.1. Classification (GTDB taxonomy): domain Bacteria; phylum Desulfobacterota; class Desulfobacteria; order Desulfobacterales; family Desulfobacteraceae; genus Desulfobacula. The sequence goes on from CAZWSL010000022.1 coordinate 33,707, forward strand.
TTCACGTGATATCTGCTCAATAATAGTTATACTGTGAAATCATACCCTATTAACAAGCTGAATGCAAACAGGATATCCAGGTTATCCCCTGGTTGCTATTGATACTTTTAAAATAATATAATGGATGAATTGATGATGTGTATGGATCATCCTGATAATAAATGCGTAAAGGAGCTGAAACTGTCAAATGGATTAAAAAAAATCAAACCGAATTTATTATTGAAAAGAATCGGTTTTTGGGTCATAAAGAATGCTGAAGCGGTTGAAAAACGCTATCAGGAGGCTTGAAAAAATGACAGATATCGTAAGAGTGGCTGGCGCACAGATTGATATCAAACTGGGTGATAAGGCAGGCAATCTTCGCAAAATGACAAACTGCTGCCGCAAGGCAGCAGAAAAAGGTGCCCATATTATCATATTCCCGGAATTAACCCTCACGGGATACAACATAGATGATCCTTCTGAAATCCCGCCTCTGGCAGAACCGGTTCCTGGACCGGCAACGAATGAAATTCAAAAAATCTGCCAGGATCTGGATATCCTGGTCCTTTTCGGCCTGATTGAGCGTAACGGGAAAGGGAGTGAATTTTTCAATTCGGTTGTGCTGATTGACAGCACTGGTGTGGCTGGAGTCTATC
>CAZWSL010000022.1:34444-50159 GCA_964636495.1 uncultured Desulfobacula sp.
GAATTTTTCAATTCGGTTGTGCTGATTGACAGCACTGGTGTGGCTGGAGTCTATCGTAAAATTCATCTGCCTTATCTGGGCTGCGACCGTTTCTTAACGCCTGGCAACAGGCCTTTTAGCGTTAGTGAAACGCCTTACGGCAGACTCGGCTGGATCATCTGTTATGATGGCAGCTTCCCTGAAAGTGTACGGGTTTTAGCACTGCAGGGTGCCGGTCAAATAATGACATCTCAGCTCACCAATTTTGAGGAGCAGACTTTTTTACCAACCCGTAACCATGGCAATGCACAAACATTGATAGTTAGTATTGCAGCAGATATGTAAATCTTAGATAACAGCAGGGTGATCCAGTGACCGTACAGGTAAAGGAAAGGAGATCTGAAACCGATGATTTTACGGATTATTGAAGAAGTTTTAAAAACCAGAAACAATGTGGAAGCAGACAATTGGGCCAGCCGCCGCTTTCTGGTCAAAAAGGACGGCATGGGATTTTCGCTCTCCGAGACGACCATTTATGCAGGCTCCGAGACAGAAATCTGGTACAAAAATCACTTTGAGGCGTGTTACTGTGTCGAAGGAGAGGGGGAGATAGAGGTGCTTGAACCGGAGCGGGCAATCTATAAAATTGGACCCCGGTCAATTTATGCACTGAACCGGCATGACAAGCACATCCTGCGTGCCAAAACAGACATGCGGCTGATCTGTGTATTTCATCCGGCGCTGACTGGCGAGGAGGTTCATGACGCTGACGGTTCTTATCCCCTGTCAGAGTAGTTCCATCTGCAAATATTGATCCATCACTATGCCACTTCCAGACAAATGAGGTAGGTCGTCAATAGCAGACACCCATTTCGTTCATGCTGCAAATTGCGCCTCATAATATTTTTTCAGCTTACCTCATATTTGAAAACATCGATATTCTGGTTGACTAAAAAAAACACCTATCCTAAAATTTTGAAGCACAGGACAGTTTTTAAATTATGGGAAAAAATCCTTTTTAATCACAGGAGAGAACCAACAGATGTATTTTGGCCGGGCAGGGACAAATATTGAGATCAATCTGACCATGGGTGATATTCTAAAATTCAAAATGGATACAGATGTCCAGGAGAAGTTTTTAGGCGGAAGAGGTACAGCCACAAAGCTGTTCTGGGACCTGGTTCCACCCGAAGTAGAAGCTTTTTCTCCGGATAACCGGATGATTTTCAGTGCAGGTCTTCTTACCGGCACTTCTGCGCCCGGGGCCAATAGAACCATTTTAACAACCCTTTCACCCCAGACAGGTTTGCTGACCTACTCCAGCCTGGGTGGATTCTGGGGTGCTGAACTTAAATACGCGGGATATGACAATCTGATCATTACGGGCAGATCTTCCAGGCAGGTATATATTTGGATCAGTGGTGATAAAATAGAACTGCGTGACGCAACGCACCTTTGGGGAAAAGATGTCCGCAAAACCATAAAGGCCATTCAGGCAGAACCAGGACAGGATAAGGCACAGGTGCTTTGTATCGGGCCGGCCGGTGAGAATCTTGTTCAGGCGGCATCTGTCGAACACGGTTCCGGCACCAGTGCCAGTAGGGCCGGAGTGGGGGCGGTGATGGGTCATAAAAATCTGAAAGCCATAGCCGTACAAGGGACTAAAGATATTCATATTGCCCGTCCGGCCAGATTCATGGCGTTGTGTAACCACATTCTTGAAAAATCAAACCGGATCAGGACATATTTTGATGACATATCATATGAAGTCCATGACTGGTTCCTGAACAACTGGGCCTGGGGCAATATGGGCGCTCACCAGCCGTTTAAAAACGCGGGTAAATTTCATGAAGATTTTGTCAACAGATCACAGGCCAGAAGGCTGAGCTGTCATAATTGCGCCCTTGGCTGCAAAATGGGTATCCCACTTCCCGGTGGTGAACACTGCTCCATTAAATGCCAGTCATGGTTCTGCTTTATGTTTGCCGTAAAATCCATTGATCTTGCCTTTAATGCGAAATGTATCAACCAGTGTGAAAAATACGGAATGGACACAGTATCAACTGCGTGCAACATTGCGTTTGCCATTGATCTCTTTGAAAAGGGTATCCTGACCCGTAACGGTACCCAGGGGATTGACCTGGAATGGAACAATCAGGAACTGGCGTTTTCCCTAATTGATAAAATTGCCCATCGGGAAGGGATCGGAGATGTACTGGCAGACGGGGTATATGAAGCCGCCCGAAGGATCGGTCGCAAGGCAGCAAATCATGCCTATCATATCAAGAAACTGGAAATGATTGCATTTCAACCCTACACCCCCTACCGTGCCCTTCGCACGGCCATCACAGACCGCCTGGACATGACCCGGGCCGAAAACAGTGCAGTCCTGTGGGCCATGGAAAATTCACCTTCATGGAAGGCGGACTATGTAAAAAAAGGATATTTTCACTATCCCAAGGCCTTTGAAAAATCATTTGTAGAAAAATATATTGGATTAACAAAGGATTATGAAAAAATAATTGCTTTTACCTCCCATGACGTGGATACAAATGCCATTGCAGATTCAGCCGGTATCTGTATTTTCTGGACGGGTTTCTGGCTTTATCCCCCTGTCAGTGTTGAGGATCAACTCAATTTGATTTCCCACGCAACAGGCCGGCACATGGATATGCCAACAGCTATGAACACAGCAAAACGCATCAATGCTTTAACAAGGGCCTATAATGTGAGGAAGGGTATCAGCAGAAAAGAGGATATGAAAATTCCGAAACGCTTCTTTAAAGAAGAGCCTGCACCACCAGACATGAAGCTGGATGAGGATAAGTTTAAAAATATGATTTCCAGCTATTACAAGATGCGCGGATGGAATCACAAAGGTATTCCAAGTCCAGGGGAGCTGGACAGGCTGGATCTGGATGATGTTCGCCAGGACCTGGAAAAGAGAGGGTTCCTGTAAATCATGACATACAATATTGATATGGCATCAGTTTATCCTGCACACGGATTAAAAATCAAAATCATGGACACTGTCCTAAAAAAGGAATGTAAGCATATTTCAAACCACACCTGATAAAAAAACAAATAAACACTGTCCCGATAATTGACGTTGTCGGGATTTTCTATTTTTGTAAGATTTAATGAAAAATACGGAAAGAGAAATCTACTTGCAATTGTCATTGAGTGTGATGTAACTTATCCCAGTGGTTTCATTGGATTACCCCGTACATTATATAAAAATGTTATATGTGAATCGATAAAGGACAGCTCCATGATCAAACAGACAGAGAAAAAACTGCTCAATTTTATTGATAAAGACGAACTGGTTCATCTGACTCAGGATCTGGTCAGAATTGATTCAGTGATTCGTCCGGAAACAGGAAATACGGAAGCCGGAGTCGTCCGGTTTATTGCTGACTGGATTCGCAGAGAACTGGGTGTTGAACCGCTGATCCAGGAAGTGGTTCCCAAAAGAGAGAATATCATTGTCACCGTTGATTCAGGGAAAAAAGGACCCTGTCTGATGTTAGAAGGTCACACAGATGTGGTTTCCGAAGGTAATCGAGGTCTCTGGCAGCATGATCCTTTTAGTGGGCAGATTGAGAACGGCAGAATTTATGGCAGAGGTGCCTGTGACATGAAGGCGGGTCTGGCCGTTAACCTGCTGACCGTCAAGGCAATGATGAAATGCGGGGTGGAATACAAGGGAAAAATGCGGCTGGGTATTGTGTGCGATGAAGAAGATCTGATGCTGGGGATCCAGGATTATATCAAAAAAGGACACGCTGATGATGTGGATGCCTGTCTGATATCAGAACCTGAAGAGAATCAGCTCTGCCTTAGCATGAAAGGAGCTTTGCGGGCTGTTGTCACTGTTAAAGGAAGAATGGCCCACGGGGCAATGCCTTTGACAGGGATCAATACCAGTATTCGCATGGCAAAAATCATTCTGGCCTTTGAAGCCTATGAAAAAGCGGAAATGGAACGATGTGGCAGGGATGAGTTTCTCGGATGGCCTTCGGTGACCTTTACAGTGGTACAGTCCCCGCCACCGGGCGAGCCAGCCCAGCTGAATGTTATGCCGGCGGAATCTGTAGCATATGTGGATATCCGGACCATTCCCGGTCAAAATCATAAAGAGGTCCAGGAGCAGCTGCAGGAAATCCTGAACCAGTTGGCTCAAGAAGATCCTGATTTTAATGCACAAATTGAGTTTATTGCAGATAAACCCGTGGTCAGCATGGAAAAAGATGAGCCCATTGTCATGATTGCGGCAGAGGCGTATAGAGATATCACGGGCAGGGAGCCGGTTTATAATGGTGTTCCCGGAGCCACTGACGGGACTTTTTTAAGGAGTTTAAAGGGAATTCCCTCCCTGGTCAATGGACCGGGGCCCCGGCATGTGCCACATCAGACAGATGAATATGTGGACATTGAAGAGTTGTTTGAATCCCTGCAGATCTATCTGCTGACAACCATTCGTTTTCTAAACAAACCAGTCCGGGGTTGAGCCAACTCCGGTTTCAACTGCTACATCTCCTTGCTCAAACTCTGATTGTGGCTGTTGTAAATTGCATATTCTGTCAGGTTTTCCAGCTTAAAATCTCTTTATCCCGTTATTAAGTGTTGATTTTTTTGGTCATTTCTCATTCACTGGTCAGGGAGCTAATAAATTTACCAACCATATTAATAATTGCCTTTTCATTTTTCCACTGGTCAAGACTGTATTCCTTCCGATATGGATAGGCCGTGGTCACTACAACCATATCAAGGTAATCTGCCAAAACAACAAGCTGCCCACCGTGTCCCCAAGCAAAATTAATGCGATGCTCATCTAAGCCGGCCGACCACCAATGATACCCATATCCAATATCACGGAAATGACCCACTTTCTTCTTAGGTCCCTCGTTCACTGAGTAGGTTTGAAGTGAATCTTTCACCCAATTTTCAGGAATGATCTGGTATCCATTGAATCTCCCATTGTTGAGATAAAGAAGTCCAAATTTGGCAGCGTCACGTGCCGAAAGGTGAAGACCACCACATCCTATATTATTACCTTCCGCGTCTTGAATCCATTTACCTGCTTCTACACCAAGTGGCGTAAAAAGATATTTTTCAGCATATGCTTTAAGACTCATCCCGCTTGATCTGGCAACGATAAGACCTAACCAGTTGGATGTCATGTTACTATAGTGGAATCGAGTGCCCGGATCGCTGGCAAGAGGAAACTTTTCTATTAGAGGGAGATAATCACCAGAACCAAGTCCAGTATAAAGATCGTCACGGATTGCCTCCCAAGGATAACCTGCACGCATCTCGATCATATTTCGCAGAGTTATCTTCTGTTTTCTCGGATCGGAAATTTTACTTGCCAATTCAGGGAAAAAATCCACCATTTTATGATCTATATTAGAAAGAAGTCTTTGTTCGAGTGCAATCCCTACCAGGGCTGATGTAACACTTTTTGTTACTGATGCCATAATAGTTCTCTGTTTAACCGATCCACCATTAAAGTAACCCTCAGCAATCAAATAGCCATGCCTGACAATCACCAGACTGTACAGGGTTTTCAGTTTTTCCGCATTGTAATACAGCTTTACTATATCATTTGGATCAAGCCCTTGCGCTTCAGGTGTTGATACGTTCCAATCATTAAGAGGAAGCGGTGTGTAATCAATTTTTTCAAGATTTCCTTTTGCTGGCTCGCATCCCAACAGAGTCACGAAAATAAAAAGAAAGGATATGAAAATACAAAAACAGCTCTGGTAATTCGTGATAATGAGAAAAGAAGTCTTTCCCGTGGTATTGATTATGATTCTCATATCACATATTGTTATCATAGCAACAACGAACCTGCAAACATACAAACAAAATCATATGATTCATAAATTGAGTTCTAAGACTTTTAGACATTTTGAAACCTTTTTGATTGAAATTAATAAGCTCAGCAGAATGCCGCAGGAAGTATTGTAGATCAATTAGGATAAAATAAAAATTGTTGAATGAATTTTATATGTTAGGGTTTGTAACTTCCGCGCAGCGATTCAGTTATACCATTAGTCCTCAGGATCACAAATAGTTTACTGGCATTAAAATTATCCATAAAGCAATGTCCAAATGTTGTTTTTTTTACGCCAAACGTCGCTTGTAATTTCATATTTAATTCCACTTAACCACATAATCTCTCCTTTCGTACCCTTTCTTTTCCCGTTCGTGACATTTTCGTAGCAGTATTTAAAATAATTCGTTCTAATGCGCTTAGATTTCAACCTGTTGCAGATGCAATAATTAAAAATGAGGAAAGACAATGGCACAAAACGATATAAAAAACATACAAACCCCAAAAGAATCACGACTCAATTTTTTTGACAATTTAAGAACCCTTTTTGTTTTCGGAGTGGTCTTCCAACACGCCGGAATGGCGTACATCTGGTCAAACTGGTGGCCGGTGACAGACAGCGCAAGCGTTTTGGTTGCCTGTCTTGTTGCCTTTTTTGATGCATTTTTAATGCCGTCACTTTTTTATATTGCCGGATTTTTTGCTGTTTACTCCATCCGGGGAAAATCCATCTTTCAGTTCCTGCAAGGGAAAGTAAAGCGTCTGCTGATACCCTGGCTGGTCTGCATTCTGTTTGTCTGTCCGATTCTCCCATTAATTTATCATTACACAAGGAATGGTTTTACCCTGACATCAAGCTATTGGGATGTTTGGCAGAAAGTGATGGGCAACGCGGTCAGGTTCGATATAGGTATCATGCCGCTAATGGATCAGGTTATGCAGAATAACCTGTTTTATCAACGCTATATGTGGTTTATCGGTCTGCTTGCCGCATTTTTTGTCATATTTTCTCTGGTATACCAGATAAAAAAAGAATGGTTCCTCCCTGAGGAACATCCTATAATACAGGCCCGGCCAACCGTTTCTTCCACTCTAAAGATGGCACTCGGTATTGGGGGCATCACTTTTTTGGGGTCGACATGCCTGATCGGCCTGATGTTTTACCTTTGCCCTCAAGTCTCAGAGCCGGAATCCTGGTTTACATTTGGAAATGTCATCCAGTTCAGGGTATCCAGAATCTTTTTGCACGCTGCATATTTTATTCTCGGTATCCTTACATATAAAAAGCGTTGTTTTCTAAGGAAAATATTGCCCCGGCCATCATGTGACATGGATTACGCTCTTCTCGTTAATATTAATTGGCTTTTATGTTTCATTGTTTCTTATGCGCATGACGTCGGGAGATATTCAAAAACTATACGGTCTGATCCATTGGCTTTTTTTGAATTTCTTTACCGTCTCCGCTTTGGGAGTATGTATCTCTACTGCCTCCAGATACCTTAACCGACAGACACCTTTTAGCCGAACTCTCGCTGGCAATTCTTACTATCTGTATCTGTCGCATTATCTCTTTGTATTTATTTTTCAGTTGTTCTTTGTCCATTTCACGCAGATTCCAGAACTTTTAAAATATACGATGACAGCAACCCTGACCCTGGTCTCGGCTTCATTTTTCAGCCGGCATCTGATCAGGCCCTACCCGAAATTGATCATTTTATCAACTGGCATCATCTTTTTACTGATGGCTATTTTTATACATCCATAAAAATTTAAGGAAAAATATTAATGAAAGAAGGTCCCACAAGCGAAGCTCTTGAAAATACAGAAGCGCCAAAAGGACCTGAGATGCTGCAAGGCGGATTAGGAACTGTTGCCTACCGTAATATTCGAATCACCCCTTTAGAGCATTAATCGCAGATTTTTGTGATGAGTGCCATTTTTATGGTTGTCTCGGAATAATTTACTGGTATGATAAAGACTTGATAAAAAGCCAACAGACAAAAAGAAACAATAATGTATAAGAACTCATTTAAAAACGAAGTCTGGTATACGTGGCTCATCATTCTGATGTTCAGCATTTTTATCTGGATAATTAATTCCGGCATCGATATCTCAGAAGAGTTAATCAGTGGCGGCAGTGTTCAATACGGATTCATCCTCGTCCATGAATTGACTGCCGCACTGATGATTCCGATATTATTTCCCATTTTATTGTGGGGTTTCATTAAGTACCCGATACGAAGAAAACGTTTTATAAGGCTGATCGGCTTACATTTGATAATGGTCGTGTTGTATGGATTTTGTCACACCTCACTGATGATTGCGACCCGCAATGTCATCTATTCTTTGTTTAGCTGGCCGGATTATGACTCGGGAATACTCTCATACCGATATCTGATGGAGTTCCAAAAACAATTTCCATTATACTGGTTCATATATGGAATATTTTCACTTCTTCAATATATCCGAACAAACCAGGAGCGGCAGATTCAAACCACCCTTTTAGAAAAGCAGTTGTCTCAGGCCCGGCTCCAGGCCCTTAAGATGCAGTTAAACCCTCATTTTTTATTTAACACCTTAAATATGATATCTTCCTTTATGTATGAAAACATAGAGAAGGCTGACCGGATGATCGTTAATCTGTGTGATCTATTGAGAATGACATTGAATACCCATAACCACCAGATGCTGCCTTTGACCCATGAAATAAAAATCCTGAATCTTTATTTTACTATCATGAAAGCAAGATTTGAGAACAATTTGCAGTCGAAGATGGAGATCGAAAAATCTACTGAGTCAGCGCTTTTTCCGGTGTTGCTTCTTCAACCGCTTGTTGAAAATTCCATCAAACATAGCGGTAACAAGGTAGATTACGTCACTGAAATCATCATTAAATCCAGGAAAATATCAGATCAGTTAGAGGTGATTGTCCGGGACAATGGGCCTGGATTATCCACTGGGCATCACGAAATTATAAAAGACGGTATCGGACTTCAAACCACCCGGAACAGGCTTTATCAGTTGTATGGCAGTAAGCATACTTTTGCTATGAACAACCTGCCGGACAACGGTCTGGAAGTTCGTATTGTTATTCCGTTTACACAGGAAGCAGGAGGATAAATGAATCTTAATATACTGGTCGTAGATGATGAAAAACCATCAAGGAATAAAATCATCAGGTTTATTAAAAAACACCGCCCCGATGCCGTCATTACAGAAGCTCAAGACGGGATTGAGGCGATAGAAAAGCTTAAGTCTTTGAAACCGGATTTGGTATTCCTTGACATCCAGATGCCTGGTATGAACGGGTTCGATGTCATACAGCGCATGGATATGGCCAACATGCCACCTGTTGTATTCATCACTGCTTTTGATGAGTACGCCATTCAGGCCTTTGAAGTTCATGCCGTGGATTATCTGTTGAAACCTTTTGACTTTAAACGGTTTCAGGTTGCATTCAACAGGGCTCTTGATTCATCAGTTCCAAAGGGAAAAATCAGGGAAACAATAAATCTGATGATGGAACAGAAAGACAAAGGACCGGATTACCTTTCCCGGCTTATGGTGAAAAAAGATGAACGGATTATAATTGTAAATACCGACGAGATACAATTCATTAAATCACAAGGAAAATATGCTGAAATTCATACCCAGAATCATTGTCATTTAATCCGCAGATCATTGCAATCTCTACAGGAACAGCTCGACTCCAAAATATTTTTCCGCATCCACAGATCCAGCATCGTCAATATAAACTTTATAAAAGAATTACAGGCATGGTTTCATGGCGATTACAATGTGATTCTAAAAAATGATACAGAGCTGAAATTAAGCCGCAGATACAGTCAAGAAATTTTGTCTCAGATGGAAAAATAGAGCAAGCCTTTGTATATGAAATTTGTGTTTGATGGTAGCGAACACTATAAAAAGGCTTTTCAAATCAAATTGCCATAATTCATCAATGGCATTGTATTCAAATTCCTTGCAGTCTGTATTTTTTCCGGTAACATACGAATCAAACCCCGGAGGCACGTGGTTCGGGGTTTTGTAAAAAAGGCTACTCATTTCATAAGGGTATTGTCCGCCTTTTTTGATGCTGCCTCGGGGCACAGTATCCCGGGAGGTGGTTTTTCCTGATTTGTTTTCTGGGAAGATGGTTAAATATTGAACAATTCAGCTTGATACCCAAATCAGCCAGACTATCACTCCGCTCCGCTATATACCAGAACACATAGCCTAATTGAACCTTACTGTAATATTCAACTACTGAACAATTTCATCTTTTATTCGAGTACCACTTAATGACTTCATCTTTGTGGAGCGAACAGAACATCACAATTTTTTTAATTGATTGTCTAGGAGGTATTGCCATCCAACACCTTCACTATCTGGGAAAAGACTGTCCGGCCTCACCCCTAAACCTGAAAGCTCTCTTAAGATACTATCTTTAAATTCTTTTTTAATATTTATGCTCACGAATCCTTCGAGCTCTTTTGGATAGGCTTTTTCCACAGGATGCCACCAAATGAATGATCCGTTCTGAGCTTTCAGTCTCCGGTTAAACTGAACATCACGAACATAAGTATCTAACCACTTAATCACGGGTTTCTTCATATCGTCAATGTCCGCTGAAGTCCCAAACAGATCTAAGTACTTATCTGGGATCAATTCATCTTCCTGTCCTTTTTTATCATACTCGCTACATTGCCGTACCATTGTTTTCGTGGGTATAGCGTATATGACACCGTCACGATCGGAGTTCCACATTTGCTTGGAGTTGTTGAGCTTAATACAGGCAAAGAACAGTGCAACAAGAGGATTTCTTGTTACATCAAGCAAACGTGTTGGCTGTCCATAGTGTTGAGCTAAAGGAAGCCAGGCAGAATCATCTTGTTGGATACTGTTCAAATTTTTTTGATTTTGTAGTTTCTCCAAGATTTTTGAAACAAACTTGATCTCTTGCATTGTTATATTGTATGTAGTTGTTCCTAAAACGTAGGTTTTGTATTCGTTTTGGGGCTGCCGAATCAAAGTTGGTAAAAGATGACTGGAGTATAGTTGTGATTCACCTCGATAAAGATAGTCAGCTGGATTAGACATCATGTCACATTTGATTAAACACTGGATTAGTTCACTTAAATCACGAATACTGCTTACCGTACTAATCTCTCCAGTCTCAATTCCAAATTTTGCTGCACCTTTCATAGCATTCAGAATACCTTGAAAGCGCCTTTGTTTATTTAAGTCCCTATCATTTTCCATCATAATGTTGATATTATTCGAATTCTGATAATATATAATTATGGATGTTATACAACTACAACAAAAAATAAGTTTTGAAAGTATCCCCCGCAGGACGATCCCACGGGGGCGAGCAACCTATGAAGATTCAAAAACCAAAGCCCTGTATATTAAACCATAGCCGAAAGCATATCAAGTTTTGGTACAGCCTGCCAGCCGGTCTCTTTTTCTTTTGCACACCACATGTCATAATTTTTCTGCAAGTTTGCCCACAGATCCGGTGTAGTATCAAATGCCTGAGAAAGCCTCAAGGCCATGTCTGGAGTAATGCTTTTATGTTCATTAATAATGCCAGATAAAGCCTTTCTTGATACATTCAACGTTTCAGCCAGCTTAGTAATTGTCAAATTTAAAGGCTCTATGTAATGCTTTCGCAAAATTCGGCCAGGATGGACCGGTTTTCGTTGCCTCTTCATTTTAAATTCCCTTTCTCTTATAGAGCCTCAATATCTTTGAAGTTCTATTTATTTAATTGTTTTCCTAATGATAATTTTTATAATCAATGATATAGACGTTGCCGTCTACCATCTTAAAAGTTACTCGCCATGCTCCGGAAACGGAAACGGCATAAATTCTATCTTTTTTTGGTTCCAGCAAATGCAAATCAGATCCTGGGTAATTCATATCTTTTATGTCACTTGCTGCGTCAAGTCTGTCTAAAATATCGCCTAAGTTTTCGGCGTGATTTGGGTTAATCCCTTTTTTTGTTCCTGTATAAAAAAAAATTTTTAAACCTTTATGAACAAATGTTTTAATCACTCTATTTCGGGCCGCCTCCTTTTATTATAGATTTGCTGCGGATTGTAACCCTGTAACCCTCACAGTTACAATATAGTGTTTAATAAATAGAATTGTCAAGACAAAATGTATAAATGTTTACTGGGGCACATTAACTCATTCACAATTCGGAGAGCTCTAATGTTTTCATCAGTGTTTGAAAAAATCCCATTTCCTACAACTGCTCCAGTTTCAGGTATTAGATAAAACTCCGATCCGATGATTTCATGTTTGAACTTACAAAACAGGAGTTTCAAAATTGGAGGCGCCAATTGATTAAATTTTTAAGAACTAAAAGAAACAGTATTTAATTAAAATAAAACCATGTGTTGTACAAGGTCAAATGACAAATTATTTCATTGCGACGATAAAAAAACGTGCGAAGGGGTGAGAGATCAAAACAAGCACAAAAAAAGGGCTTCAAGAAAATCTTGAAACCCTTGTATTTACTATGGAGGCGGCTTCCGGATTTGAACCGGAGAATAACGGCTTTGCAGAGCGCATCAACAATTTTAGTAAGAGCAGGAAAACATTACAAATATTAACAATTACAAAATGTTATAAAATTTATAGAAGAACCTGAGCGTACTTGAAAGTACCTTAAAATACCTATCAGAAGATGCTGACTACTTCCTATGTACTTCCTGATTGAATTCTCAAGTCATACGAAAACAAAACTTCTTCTCTATACCCAAAAGTTTGAAAATTATATTTTTACAACACCGTTTTTCATATCAAATCTATATTTTAGAAATATTACCCGATCGCTGCAACCCATACATGAATTGCTGTGTATATTATCGCAAAACTGTTTTTTAAAGTTCTACAAAGTAAATGTTTCAAGTATTTTCATAAAGTTAATTTAGTGTTTTTACGTCTTTAATTATATAAGGAACACCTACAGCCATATTTATGACTTTATTCCAACCAATTATTTTAAGCAGACATTTGACGTTCGAATCAACTGACAGATAAATTGGGGACAATAGATTTAATATGTTTTCGTACCCAGACGAAAAATATTCATCTTTTGTAACAAGAATTATATTATTCGTGTTTTTTAATTCAATCTCAAATGATAATCCATCTTCCAAAACAGTTTCAGTGTTACCTGATTCACGGACTCTTTTATGTTGTGCGACAAAAAGTCTACCAGTTACCCAGCAAATTTTACTATGAATGTTTTTATCAACAGTTTGAATTTCAGTATATTTTGTAAGATTTTCTTTTAATCCTTTATACATTCCATAAACTGAAACATTGTACGTTTTGACTTCTTTAGTATGAGCTCCACCGCTAGCAAATGGGATTTTTATACCTGCACTAAGTCCTTCATCTCGAACAAGTGATGTTACAACTGGTTCATCATGTTCATCTTCATATTTTTTGCTTAAAAATTCAGAATCTAAATATATTAAATCTTCACAATTCATTTCATGGACCTCTATCTAAATTAATCATAGATGAAACATAAAAAATGACATAAACGACAGTTTTGACAATATTCATATTCGTTCCTGTCAACTCTGTCGTTTTACTATCCTAAAGCTACTGCATTCCCATTAATCTCATGAATAATTTTTACAATATTCTCAGCTTCATCAGGGTTAAATACTCCTGCTACACCATTATCATGAAAATCTGTAAAGGGTACCTCAAATAACATCCCAGGTTCCATTACCCCATTTTGGGTTAGATGATTTATTATCTGGTCAACGAATGATATTTGATTAGCTGACAAATTCCCTTTTTCAAGAAATATTGAAAATGAATCTTTAGCAGTATTACGATCAAGACCAATTATGTTCCGGATAAAATAGGTAAGAGGTTTTTCAGTTCCAAAAGCTTTTTCAAAATCTTCCTTGGTTCCTGTTTCATTATTTTTGAATAATATTTTTTCAAGCTCTTCAAGATCAAGTGACGTTATTGGTTTGTTGTATTTCAGCTTGTTAATGGTGATATGATTTTCATGCTCCCTTACAAATTTTTCTACTTTGATTTTATAATTTTCAAGTTTAAGACCTGGTAGAAATATCCCCTGTTCTTCTTCAACTTCCCCCATGGTATCTTCAAAATCTGTGTATACAGTTTCTTTTTCATGGCGATCGATGAATTTGATTAAACCACGGAGATTTTGTCTGACAGTTTCCAGCCTGGGTAAAGTTATATCTTTCCAAAATTCATCGAGAATAATTTCTCTGATAAGATTAATATGAGTGGCCACAGATGGTACATTCGCTTTCTTTTCAAGCGCCGATGCAATATCAATGACAGCGTCCATCAATGAATTTTGACGTGGTGTTTTCATCAAAATTGACAGTTGCAAATTATATAACAGTAAATCAAATCGTCTGGCGAGTTCATCGTCATCATCTGGATCTATTAGCATTGACAGGTGCTCATTAAGGTCAAGAACGTCAGTTTCGCTTATATTATTCCAGCGTTTACGTTCTTCAAATCTATCGACATACTTTCTGTGCGGCCGTACAAGAAAACTATTTGTATCAAGCTTTTCAACGTCTTTGTGCATAATATCAAGAATCTGGGTATATAATTTTTCAAGTGCAGGATCTTCTTGATATTTTGATGCTTGTAGAAAACGGGAGAGTTCCAATCTTCTTTTAAATATTTTTTGGCACAAAGATTCTTGAGGGGAAGCTTTATACCCTTCAGGGTTTTCATTGAAGAATTTAAAATTGTCACAAAAATCAAAGATACAAAAACATTTCTTATCATCACCAGGAGCAAATAAATCCTCACATAACCTTGTTCCTCTACCTATCATTTGCCAAAATTTAGCTTTTGACCTGACTATTTTAAAAAACACAAGATTTACCAATTCAGGAATATCAATACCTGTGTCCAACATATCAACGGAAACAGCTATAAATGGTGGTTTTTCTTTCTCTGAAAAATCATCTATAAGACTTTGAGGGTATTTGACCTGGTTATCTATTATTCTTAATAATTTTCCTTTAAGCTTTGGAAAGTTACTATTAAAGCGTTCTTCAATAAACACTGCATGTTTATGACTTTTTGCAAAAATAATTGTTTTTCCAAGCTTATCTCCCCCTTCAACCTTGATTCCATTTTTCATCAAATGACCCAAAACTTTATCAACTGTATCCTTATTAAATACCCATTCATTCAATTTGGGCGGATCAATTACTTTGGGAAGATATCCTGTTTCTTCATCTCTAAAAGTAAGCTCATACTCTTCTCTTTCTTCTTCTGAAAGCTCATCATAGCTAATACCTTCCTGTTGAAATTTCATTGGAACAGCTATAGATTTTGGTGGTACAAGAAATTTATCATTGACAGCTTTTTCCAATTCATATGCATATGTGGGAACATTATTTTCAAGGTTGAATAATTGATATGTATTTTTATCTACGTCAGATCTGGGAGTAGCAGTTAAACCTAAAAGAAGGGAATCAAAATATTCAAAAATTGCTTTATATTTTAAGTAAACAGATCTATGAGCTTCATCAATAATAATTAAATCAAAGTGGCCAATACCAAATCTTTTAAGCTCATCTTTCCTGATATCATCAATACAGTTCATCATTGTAGGATATGTTGAAAATACAATTCTGCTTTTATCGTCCTCTTTTACTTTTGTAATATTAACAAGGGATGCATGGGGAAGATGTTCATTGAATGCATTTTTTGCTTGATTTATAAGAGCTGTTCTATCCGCTAAAAAAAGAACTCTTCTTACCCAATTAGCTTTCATCAACATTTCAACTATTGCGATGGATACTCTGGTTTTTCCTGTTCCTGTCGCCATTACCAACAAAGATTCTCTGGCGTTCTCAC
>CAZWSL010000023.1:0-2979 GCA_964636495.1 uncultured Desulfobacula sp.
CTGTTTGAATGGATTGATTTTTTGGTTCATCAAAGTTAAGTTTAATCAAATGAGAAAAAAAGAGTGTGCTGACGGCAATTGAACCAGCAGTGAAAACCCGGATAAAAACACTCTGACTGCATCTGTTCTCATATGCATCAGGGGTTTTTTTACTGGTAGTAAGGTGATATGTCTGTCACTGAATAGTGTAAAGTGTAACAGATAAGAAATGGAGTTGTCATATTATGGGGTTGTTTAATCTTATTTCAAATTTTTCTCCCACAGGAGATCAGCCAAAGGCTGTTGAATACCTTTCCAGAGGTATTGTAAGTGGTGAAAAACATCAGGTGCTGCTTGGCGTGACAGGTTCCGGTAAAACATTCACCATGGCAAATGTTATTGCCAGAGTTGAAAAACCCACTCTTGTGATTGCTCCAAATAAAACCCTTGCTGCACAGCTTTATAATGAATTCAAGCTGCTGTTTCCTGAAAACTGTGTGGAATATTTTGTCTCCTATTACGACTATTATCAGCCGGAAGCCTATATCCCGTCCAGTGATACCTATATTCAAAAAGATTCATCAATAAATGAAGCCATCGATAAAATGCGTCATTCAGCCACACGATCAGTACTTGCAAGAAAAGATGTCATAGTCGTGGCAAGTGTTTCATGTATCTATGGTCTGGGTGCACCGGAAGATTATCTTGATTTAAGGGTAACCCTTTCAGTTGATATGGATATTTCAAGGGAAGAAGTGATAGAGCGTTTTGTAAATATCCAATATACACGGAATGATACAGATTTTCACCGCGGAGTATTCAGGGTCAGGGGTGACAGGTTGGAGATTTTTCCTGCCTATGAGGAAGACAAAGCGGTAAGATTGGATTTTTTCGGTGATACTATTGAAGGAATCTGGGAAATAGATCCCTTGAAAGGGGATGTGGTGGGAAGGTTTAGCGAGATGGTTATATACCCGGCTTCTCACTATGTTACCAAAAAGAAGACAAGAAAACTTGCAGTGGAAAGCATTATTGAGGAACTGAAAATACGCCTGGAAGAGCTGTATGGAAACAATCGGCTTGTTGAAGCCCAGCGCCTTGATGAAAGAACCCGGTATGACCTGGAAATGCTTAATGAGATAGGTTACTGCAATGGGATAGAAAATTATTCAAGACACCTTACCGGGCGTAAACCAGGAGAGCCGCCGCCAACACTTCTTGATTATATAGATAAAGATTTCCTTCTTTTTTTTGATGAGAGCCACATCTCTGTGTCTCAGCTTGGGGCCATGTACAAGGGGGACAGGTCAAGAAAAGCAACTCTTGTGGAGCATGGATTCAGACTCCCGTCAGCCATGGATAACCGTCCGCTCAAGTTTGAAGAGTTTAAACAGAGGGTTCCTCAGATTATTTATGTTTCTGCCACACCTGCAGATTATGAAATGGAAAAAGCGGATGGGAAAATAGCTGAACAGATTGTAAGGCCCACCGGACTGATTGATCCTCTGGTTGAAATCCGCAGTGCAGAAGCCCAGGTTGATGACCTCTATGAAGAGATAATGAAAAGGGTTAAAGCAAAGGAGCGTGTTCTTGTTACAACCTTGACAAAACGAATGGCAGAGGATTTGACTGACTATTACAGTGAACTTGGGATAAAGGTTAAATATCTGCACTCTGATATCGGCACTGTGGAGAGGATTGATATTATCCAGGATCTTCGAAGAGGATTATTCGATGTCCTTATCGGGATTAATCTGCTGCGTGAAGGCCTGGATATTCCGGAAGTCTCTCTTGTTGCTATTCTTGATGCAGATAAGGAGGGGTTTTTAAGATCCTTCAGATCATTTATTCAGATTTTCGGTCGGGCTGCAAGAAATGCTGATGGCAGGGTGATAATGTATGCTGAAAAAAATACAGGTTCAATGAAAAAAGCAGTTTTTGAAACTGAAAGAAGACGGGAAATTCAGAAAGCATATAATGAAAAATATAATATTGTGCCAAAAACAATTCAAAAAAATATTAATATTTTTGAATATTCAAGTCATGATAAAATATCTCCCAACGGATCGGTTGATGAAGAGATAATGCAATACAAAGATCAGGAATTAAACCTTGAGGATATTGTTAAAGATCTTGAATATAAGATGAAAATTGCAGCAGAAAATCTCGAATTTGAAAAAGCAGCTGAATACAGGGATAAGATCAGAGAACTCATGGATATACAGACTTTTTAATCAGAATATTATTCTGCGGACAGAGCGGTTTTACCCTGTCTGCGGTATTACGGTTCCTTTGCGGTACAGCACTGCGATTCATCT
Organism: uncultured Desulfobacula sp.; assembly: GCA_964636495.1. Classification (GTDB taxonomy): domain Bacteria; phylum Desulfobacterota; class Desulfobacteria; order Desulfobacterales; family Desulfobacteraceae; genus Desulfobacula. The sequence continues at coordinate 2,298 of CAZWSL010000023.1, forward strand.
CACAGATCACACTGCAATCAATATTATCCGGGTTTCAGGTAAAGATCAGTTTTTTTGAGAGTGCCGCACAACACGATATAACCCTGATATGATATACAGCAGTGCTGACAATACAATTAAGAATTTGGGTATGGCGCACCATTTTGCCAGCAGAGGAAGAGATTCATTCTCCGATCCTAATAACAGTTTTATCAGTGCTATGTTCTCAACAATATCCAGTATGGCTGCAACCATTACAGCTGCAGCTATAACGGTTCCTGTTTTCTTTAAAAATCTCCGCTGTTCTGGAATTTTTTTTGAAATCAGCAGACAGGAGAGTGCAATGGTAAAGCTGTATAAAGTGAGAAATAAAAAATCAAGTCCCATATTGATACCAGCAAAAATGATTTTCTCATTTTGCCAGGAGTTAATAATGGCTTTACTGCCACTCAGATTTCCAGTCAGTTCAAAAGAGAGAATTCCAGTCGGAGCAGCAGTGGTTTTCAGTGGTTTGCCCGTAATATACATTCCCGTAATTGTCAGAAGCGTCATGAAGAAGAGAATCCATAAAATCTTAACCGCTGTTTTTTGATCTGACGGTTCCATTGAATTTGAATGAATGTTTTTCATAATGTATCTTTCTTTTCAGTTAAAATGACCTGATCCACAGGTGATTGTAAAGAGAAATTTATGATTATTCCCT
>CAZWSL010000023.1:3079-49448 GCA_964636495.1 uncultured Desulfobacula sp.
AAGTATCCTTAATAGCAACCACAGAATTAAACGCTTCAATCGTTTTTGTTTTAATATTGTGATGGCGGAAAAAGACAGTCTGAAATCCAGTTTATACATCTGCTGTTCTTGAATCTGCTGAAATAAAAAGGATTAATCAGGTTGATATCAGGATGTTTTGAAAAAAGATTCCAGTTCATTTTTTCCGGTGTGATATTTTCTGGAATTTCACAACAGGAAAAGTGCAGGTGAGGAGTCAATTGAGGATTTTTACAGGTATTACAAACTCTGGCTATGATTTCATTTTTTTTTATATTCATACCCGGTTTCAATTTTTTTACAGGAGCAACATGTGCATAAATGAACAACACCCTGCTTTTTAAAGATCTGTTGATTCTGTCCTGAATGACAATGGTTCTGCCAAGAAAATCATCACATATGTTTAAAACCAACCCGTCATTTATTGCAGGTACTTTAATGGATTCATCAAAACTGAAAATTTCACCGCTGTTTAACCTGTAATAACAGATATCAATACCTTCGTGGGCAGATGAGCGTTTTTTAAAATCACCCCACCATTTATCCCTGCTTAAAAAAAGCATTCCACTGTAAAAAAGCCATTGAATTTTTACACTGCTGCTGTGAGATGTTCCGGGCTTTTTTTCCAAACCATTAACTTGAGAAATGGTTCCAAGATAATCAACAAATTTATCCATTACAGGGCTTTTAATGTAATCTTATGACCCATCAGATTTATATCTTCAATAACTGCTTTAACTTCTCTGCTTTCTCCTAACAGCCCTTTTAAAAGAAAGGTTGTTTTATCAACGGGACTTATTGCTGCCACATTTTCCATGATCAGTTCTTCTTTATTGTTTTTTATTAAATATACATTGGATTCACACATCTTATTTCTCCTTTTATCTGAAATAGTAGTCGGGGCATTGAAAATACAAATAAGCTATAGTAATTTTTTAAAATTTATATTATCCGCCTCTCTGTTTTAACAATTTATAATCATGCCTGACAGCGTGTCAATAAGAATCAGATCAATTAACTTGACTAAGTGTCAAGATAAATTATAGAAAATAGAGACTATAGAGTTTAGAGGCTATGCACCGGGTATAGGATATTTCCTGCCCTGAATGACTTGTCACACATTACTATTTGATTTATGAATAAAATGAAATCATTAAAAAATCTGCTTGATCCCAGAAAAATAGCGGTCATAGGAGCGTCAAACTCCAGTCACAAAGTCGGTGGAATTATTTTCAGAAGACTTTTATTATCAAGAAGACGTCTGTTTCCGGTGAATCCAAAGGAGACTGTCATCAAGGGTCATAAAGTGAGTCCTGATATTCATTCGCTGCCTGAAGATATTGATCTTGCAATAATTACAATCTCTGCAGCTGCTTCAGTAAAAGCCGTAGAGCTGTGTATTGGAAAAAAAATAGAGAATTATATCATTGTGGCAGGTGGTTTTGCGGAAACAGGAGAGAGAGGAGCCGGCCTGGAGGAGAGATTGAAAGAGCTGGTAAAAGAGCACAATATAAATATTCTTGGCCCCAACTCCCTTGGTATTTTTCTGCCCGATGAAAATATTGATACTATTTTTGTTGAACACGGGGACAAAGCACTGGACAGAAATGGACAGGTCGCCTGCATTGTTCAAAGCGGCTCTGTCGGGGTGGAAGCGCTTGGATATGCCTCCAATACAGGTTTTGGAATGAGAGCCTTTGTGGGACTTGGCAATAAATGCGGTCTGGATGAAATTGATTTTCTACAATATTTTGCCGATGATAAAAAGACAAAATGCCTTGGTTTCTACCTTGAAAATATTGAAAGGGGCAGGGAATTTTTAAAACTGGCTCAAAAGGTTTCACAGGGTAAACCAGTGGTGGTATTAAAGGCTGGAAGAACTAAAACTGCTGCCAGTGCAGTCAGTTCCCATACCGGGAAGCTTGCAGGAGCAGATAATGTTATCAATGGAGCTTTTAAGCAGTTTGGCATTCAAAGGGTTTACGATGATGAAGAATTCTGCGATGCAACAAAGGTTCTTTCAATGTTTTCCGGAACGCCGGGAAATCGTGTGGCCGTCCTGACAGCAGCAGGCGGATATGGAGTGATGTGTACGGATTTTATTGAAAAAGAGGATAACCGTGCAGCTCTTAAAATGGCAAAACTTTCTGAAGAGACTAAAAAAGTGATAAGGGATTCCACATTTCCCTTTACAGCCTGTGAAAATCCGGTGGATATAACGGCAAGTGCTGATGATATGATGTTCTCTTTGAGTCTTGATGCGCTGATTGCAGATAAAGGGGTGGATATCATTATATGTATTGCCTTTTTTGCTCCTCCGGGAATCAGTGAAAACCTGATTGATATTATTGCAAAAAAAATAGAATATTCAATTAAACCGATTATTGTGTTTACAAAATATGGGCCTTTTACAGACAACAGCATTAAAAATCTCTACTACGGTGGAGTTACAGCATATCCTTCCATTGGACGAGCTGTCAGAGCAGTAAAGTTTCTTGTTGAAAGACAGAAAATTGAAGATAAATTTAATGTTTTGAAAAAAAGTGTTCTGCCTCCAGGCTCGTCTTTATGCACAAAAAGAGAGAGTCGTTTAAAAACCTGGTTTGATTTGATAGACAGGAACAGACAGCCAGATGAATATGAAGCAAAAAAGCTTGTTAATATTTATGATATAAAAACCCCGGAAGGCAGATTGTTTTCATCCGCTGATGCATTCAGTATTGACAGACTGGAGAGTAAAAATATTCCCTCTCCCTATGTATTAAAAGTGTGTTCTTCAAAAATACTTCATAAAACAGAATTACAGGGGGTTCTACTGAATAATGACAAATCAGATGTAACAGCCAATTTTCAAAAGATGAAACAGCTTTTCCCTGAAGAGAATATCTTTGTTGAGAGTCAGACTGAATCTATTGGACCGGAACTGATTATTGGTATTGTTAAAGATCCTGCCCTCGGCCATGCAATCATGGCAGGAGCAGGGGGGATTTTTACAGAAATTTATAAAGATACAGCTTTCAGGATTGCTCCATGCTCTTTCAATGATGCCCTGGATATGATTGATGAACTGGTTTTATCTCCTGTATTTGACTGTTTCAGGGGCATAGCACTGGATAAAAAGAAATTTGCAAGAACAATCTCACACGTATCAATGCTTGCCAGTGAACTTGGTGATAAATTAAATCAGCTGGATATCAATCCAATTGTTTTTTCCAATGGAGAGTGGATGGCTCTTGATGTCAAAGTTATTCTTGAACAGTAATCATGGATAATTTGATTGACTGTGGAAATAGCTGATGCATTCTGAGTTATTTGCAAAGGTCCCACAGCAGACCGGCTTAACCTGGATGGAAAAATATTACATTCATTTCTATATCACCATATTGAACCTGTTTTCCTTTTGTGTTAAATTGTGTTCTGATTTTACTTCAAATAAATAACTACGCATCATACGTTTTCAGATATGCAACACAATATAACAGATGGAATTTCAAATTAATGACACCTTTAATATTGAGAAAAGGTTTTAAAATCCCTTTAACCGGGACACCCGATATAACAGCTATTCGTTTGCCCGAACCCGAAACCGTTGCCGTGCCGGCTGCGGATATTCCTTATATTCGCCCAAAAATTCTTGTTAAAGAGGGAGACAGTGTAAAAAAAGGCACGGCACTATTCAGCGATAAAAGAAATCGGTCTGTTTTATATCTGTCACCGGGTGCTGGTGTGGTTAAAAAGATTCTTTTTGGTCCTCGTCGAAAATTAATTGAGATTATTATTTCAATGGACAGAGAAAATGGCGATGATGCAGTCAATTTTGATGTTTTAACCCGGGAAAACCTTAAAACGGCACCCCGTTCAACCATAGTCAAGCACCTTCAGAATGGCGGCTTGTGGCAGGGATTCAGACAGTTTCCATCAAAAGATACAGCAGCAGATGAACATGTACCACCCATGATTATTGTCTCCCTTAACGGGAATGATCCGGTTTCTCCATTTCCTGAGGTGATCCTTGAAAAAGAGCTGGATTACTTTGAATATGGTCTTGATCTGCTGCGTCAGTTAACCAGGAGAGTTATTGTCACCTGCAGACAGGGCAGTTTTGATTCATTAAAGGGTGCAAAAACTTTTGTTACACATACACTGCCGGATATGTATCCGTCCTGGGATCCGGGTGTGGTGCTGTATAAATTAAAGCAGTCGGTTGAAGAGAATCAATCCTGGTGTGTTTCAGCTGAACACTTGATATTGATGGCAAAATTATTACTGAATGGTGAATATCCGGTTAAAAGGGTGATTACGGTGACCCGGTCTGATGATAAAATTCCTCATATCATTGCCCGGCAGGGATCACCGGTTAAAGATCTTATCCAGAAAATGGACAGCAGCGGTGTGATTACGACAGGTCGGTTCAATGGACGGTCTGTGGATCCCCGGTTTCATCTTGGATTTTTCGAAAACACATTAAATCTCCTGCATGGCGGGGATGAAGAGGAGATGTTCGGATTTTTAATGCCGGGCCTTTCCAAACCCACTGTATCTAAAACATTCTTATCTTGTCTTTCCCTATCACCGAAAGATCTTGACTGTAATATGCATGGTGAAGAACGGGCATGCATAAATTGTGGTTATTGTACAAAAATCTGTCCGGTTGATCTATTTCCCAGCTTTATCATGAAGGCTCTCCAGAGTGATGATATAGAAGGAGCTTTGAATTTAGGCTTATTGGATTGTGTCAGATGCGGCCTTTGTTCATTTACATGTCCCTCGAAAATTGAATTGACAAAATACCTGTCCGATGAAATGGATGCACACTTTAAAGATAAAGAATAGACTATGAATCCAATAAAGAAATTCTTAGATTCAACTGAAAAATATTTTACTGGTAATGGTAAATTAAAAAACCTTGAACCACTGTTTGATGCTACAAAAACATTCTTTTTTCTACCCTCTCCCAAAATAAAACAGATACCTTTTGTAAGGGATAGTCTTGATTTGAAAAGATATATGAGTTTTGTCATTTTAGCCCTGCTGCCTGTTGTGTTCTTTGGGATGTATAATACCGGATATCAGTCCGGACTGGCCAGTGGTGAAACCTATACTGTTTTAAAATGTTTTCTGACCGGTGCAAGATATGTCGTCCCTATCATCCTTGTCACCTATGCAGCGGGTTTTTTCTGGGAGACTCTATTTGCTTCAATTCGGGGTCATAAAATCAGTGAAGGTTTCCTTGTTACCGGTCTTTTGTTCCCTCTAACCCTCCCTGCAACCATTCCGCTCTGGCAGGTGGCCCTTGGCATATCTTTTGGTGTTGTTATCGGGAAAGAGATATTTGGGGGAACCGGCAGGAACTTTTTAAATCCTGCATTGACCGGCAGGGCTTTTTTATATTTTTCATATCCGGTTTCTATATCCGGCGATATCTGGATTATCGGTAATACTTTTGCTGACGGTGTCACCGGAGCAACCGCACTTTCCATTATTGCACCTGAGGGTGAAAAGATAACAGCTGTGCTATCGGATTCAGGATTCAGCCTTTATAATCTGTTCTTTGGATTTGTTCCAGGTTCCATTGGTGAGACTTCAGCATTTTTATGCCTTGCTGGTGCAGGCTTTTTAATCATCACCCGGATTGCCAATTTTAGAATCATCATTGGCGGTATCCTTGGTTTAATTATTACATCAACCCTCTTCTTTCTCTTACCCGACGGTTCGGAATCATGGCTTAATGCAGGTCCTTTGTATCATTTATGTGCCGGTGGATTTTTATTTGGTATTTCATTTATGGCCACTGACCCTGTCAGCGCACCTGGTACAAATGCAGGACGATGGATTTTTGGATTTTTAATCGGGTTTTTAACCATTGTCATCCGCCTTGCAAATCCGGCTTATGTAGAAGGTATCATGCTGGCAATACTCTTTATGAATGTCTTTGCCCCTTTGCTTGACCATATTGTTCTTAAAATTACTGCATCAAAGAGGATTCCCAATGTCTGAAGCTTTTGATAAAAACAGCAAAAAAAACGTTATCGTGTTTGCGCTTCTGACCTCAGTGATTTGCAGTGTGTTGATCACGCTTGCGGCTGGCGGCTTAAAAGGATTCCAGGAGGCAAACATGGAGCTTGACAGAAAAATAAATATTTTAAAGGCTGCAAATATTATTGGAGATAAAAAACCGTCTAAAGATCAGATAAATTTACTTTACAATACCCATATCAAGGAAATCATGGTGGATGAAAACGGGAAAATGATTACATCCTATATTCCACGATCTTTGCATCTTTATATTATCCTGGATGGCAATATGATGAGAGGTTATATCCTGCCGATTAATACCAGGGGGTTGTGGGGAAAGATTCGAGGCTATATTGCTTTTGAAAATGATGGTCAAACCGTTTCAGGATTCAGCGTATTCAGCCACTCTGAAACACCTGGACTGGGTGGAGAGATAGAAAGCAACTGGTTTCAGAAAAATTTTAAAGGGAAAAAAATATTAAACTCCCAAAACAGATTTGTCTCCGTTGGCATTGCTAAAGGTAAGGTTAATGAGCTGCCGGAAAACCTTCAGGATCACTATGTTGATGGGATTTCCGGAGCAACACTGACCGGCAGATACCTCTCTGAAGGAATTAAACAAACCCTGGAACAGTATGATGCCGTTTCAATAACATTTCGTCAGGAAAACCTGAAATCGAAAATGAGTGATCAGAAATAAGGATTTAAATATATGTCTGAAGAAAATCCAAACTATGTTGAACTTGTAGCCCGGGGGATCTGGAAAGAGAATCCTGTGGCATACCAAATTCTGGGAATTTGTTCTGCACTGGCTGTTACTGTAAAAATGTCGACAGCCATTGTTATGGGAGTCGCATTGACCGTTGTTACGGCATTCTCGAGTCTCATTATTTCATCCCTGCGGAAAAAAATACCTTCCAATATCAGAATAATTGTTGAACTGGCCGTTATCGCCTCTCTTGTTATTGTCACGGATCAAGTGCTCAAGGCCTTTTTTTATGATATCTCAAAACAGTTATCCATCTTTGTCGGCCTCATCATCACCAATTGTATTGTACTGGGGCGTGCAGAAGCATTTGCCCTGGCAAATAAACCGTTAGATTCCTTGTTAGACGGCATTGGAAATGGACTTGGTTACAGTTTGATACTCATTACAGTTGCATTTATCAGAGAACTTTTAGGATCTGGTAAACTCTTTGGATTCCCCGTCATACCCGGTTTTGTATATGAAGCCGGATATCAGAATATGGGATTGATGGTATTGGCGCCTGGTGCATTTTTTATTATCGGGCTTCTGGTCTGGCTGAAAAACAGCCTTCCGGGTATTTCAAAAGAAGAGAGGTAGGTAATCTGATATGGGAGATCTGTTAAGCCTTTTTATTAATTCTGTATTTATTGGAAATATCCTGCTGGCCTATTTTTTAGGCATGTGTTCTTTTATTGCTGTCTCAAAGAGTGTTGAAACGTCGACCGGATTGGGATTTGCCGTTATTTTTGTTCTAACCGTTACAAGCCCGGTCAACTGGCTGATTTATCATGGACTCCTGGCACCCGGTGCCCTTTCATGGGCAGGGCTGCCTGATCTTGATTTAAGTTTTTTAAAATACATCACTTTTATTGCCGTTATTGCTGCTATGGTTCAAGCCGTTGAAATGATAATTGATAAATACTCTCCTTTATTATACGCCACTTTAGGCGTGTTTTTACCCCTCATAGCAGTCAATTGTGCCATATTGGGGACTTCGCTTTTTATGGTGGAAAGGAATTATACACTGATCGAATCAATTATTTTTGGTGCAGGATCCGGTACAGGCTGGATGCTTGCCATTGTCTCCATGTCGGCTATACGAAATAAGATAAAATATGCAGACATCCCCAGAGGATTGGATGGATTTGGAATAACAATGATTATTGCAGGCCTCATGGCCATGACATTTATGATGTTTTCAGGCATTACCCTGTAGAAGGAAGTAAGGAGTGAACTATTGTTATATCTTGTGAGTACACTGATTTTTTCCGGAGTGATCTTTATCCTTGTAACGGTACTCCTTTTTGTTGAGGCCAAGGTTACCAGTAAAGGTGAGCATGAGATCCTTATCAATGGAAACAAAGATAAAACCATTAAAGTTTCCGGTACACCCTCTCTATTGTCAGCACTGTCAAGCCAGGAAATTTTTTTGCCGTCGGCCTGTGGGGGATCTGGATCCTGTGGCATGTGCAAATGCGAAGTGACCGCTGGAGGCGGCAGTATCCTGCCCACAGAACTGGCTCATTTAACCCGGAAAGACAAATTATCCAACAAACGGTTATCCTGTCAGCTGAAAGTGAAGGATAACCTTGAAATAAATGTTCCGGCATCCATTTTTGGTATTAAGAAAGTGAATGCAACCGTTCTTTCCAATAACAATGTGGCAACTTTTATCAAAGAACTGGTTATTCAACCCGAAGAGCCAATTGAATTTAAGGCTGGTTCATATATTCAGATCGACATACCGGAATATGACATCACATTTAAAGACTTTCACATTCAGAGCCAGTATGTCAGTGAATGGAAAAAATATAATTTTCTGGAACTCACCTCCCGGGGTATCAAACCGGGATTCAGGGCATATTCCCTTGCAAACCCTCCCCACGATAATGATATCCTGATGCTTAATGTCAGAATCGCCACACCACCACCAGGCACCCAGGGCATTCCACCTGGATTCGGTTCTTCCTATGTATTCGGACTTGAACCTGGCGATAAAATCAGGGTCAGTGGTCCCTATGGTGATTTTATGGCAAAAGAGACAGAAAATGAGATGTGTTTTATCGGCGGTGGCGCAGGCATGGCACCGATGAGAAGCCATATCATGCATCAATTGGATGGGATGAATACAAAAAGAAACATCACCTTCTGGTATGGTGCCCGTTCAAAAAAAGAGATGTTCTATGATGAAGATTTTAAAGATCTTGAAAAGAGATATGATAATTTCACATATATGGTATCTCTATCAAACCCTGAGCCAGAGGACGACTGGGATGGCTTGACAGGATTTATTCATACGCATCTTTGTAATCAATATCTTTGTGTTCATGATGATCCCACTGAAATTGAGTTTTATCTATGCGGCCCGCCTCCGATGATTGATGCTGTTATTGATGCACTTTATGATCTGGGGGTTGAGAGTGATATGATTTTTTACGACAAATTCTGATTGTGCCGCCTGCCGGAATTAAGTCATCACCATCAATAAGAAAAGGAGTCTGGATATGTCAGAATTTACCTATGAAAAGGGAAGACTGGATCTGCCTTTTGTGGGGCATTGTACCTTTGCCAAATCTCCCATATGCACGGACTGGAATCATCTGGATGCAGACGTTGCAATACTGGGTGTGCCCAACGACATGGGCGGGCAGTACCGGTCTGGATCCCGGTTCGGCCCCCGGTCGATCCGTGAGGCATCCACACTCTTTTCCTTTGGCCATGGCGGGGCATATGACCATGAAGATGATAAGACATATCTGACAACCGGTCAGGTCCGGATGGCTGATATGGGGGATGCCGATATTATCCATACCGATATGGATCAGAGCCATGCCAATACAGAAGCTGCTGTCCGCAAGATCCTTGAAAAAAAGGCAATGCCGCTGATACTGGGTGGTGACCATTCCATTACAGCACCCTGCATGAAAGCTTTTTCTGAACAGGAACCGTTTCATGTGGTGCATTTTGATGCACATCTTGATTTTGTGGACCAGCGTCATGGTGTGAAATACGGCCATGGAAATCCCATGCGCAGAGCATCTGAAATGGAACATGTGACCGGTTTTACCCAGCTGGGTATCAGGAACGTGTCATCATCCAACAGAAAAGATTATGAATATGCAAGACAGTGTGGTTCGGATATTCTCTCGGTCCGGCAGATCAGGGCCATGGGAAAAGAGAAGGTGCTCCAGCGCATTCCGGCTGGTGTAAACTATTATATCACCATTGATATTGACGGGTTTGATCCCTCCATTGCACCCGGCACCGGTACGCCCAGTCACGGCGGATTCACCTATTACGAAGTGCTTGAGATCCTCCAGGGGCTTTCGAGGCAGGGACATGTTGCAGGGATGGATCTGGTGGAGGTATCGCCCCCCTATGATCCTGCAGGTATAACATCTATCCTTGCCGCTCAGGTATTGATGAATGCCGTGGGCTTTATTTTTTATGAAAGAAAATATGGTAAAAAATAAAACAGAATAATCACATCTGAAAACCGGGCACAGGGGGGAGCTGTAATGTGAAAATTTAAGGTGATGGTTATTGGGGGGAGCCGTTTTTGCCTGATCCGTTTAAAACATTACCTCCAGGGATCAACCGCTCTCCCTGATTTGATCAGACTGCTCTGCCCTGTATCATGACCCTCTCAACAGGAGCATATCCTGTAAGGTAGCAGAGATCAGCAGGCGTATCAATGTCCCATATCACAAGATCGGCATCCTTGCCTTTTTCAATACTTCCCTTTGATTTTTCAAGTCCAAGTGCTTTGGCACCGTTTATGGTTGCTCCGAGCAGTGCCTCGCTGCAGGTAAGGCTGAACAGGATGCATGCCATGTTAAGTACCAGGGGCATGGAGTGCACAGGACTTGTTCCGGGATTTAAATCCGTTGATACTGCCATGGGGATGTCGAGGTGTCTCAAAATTTCAATTGGCGGCTTCTGGTTCTCCTTCAGATAATAAAAAGCTCCTGGCAGGAGTACAGCTGTTACATTGTGTTCTGCCATTTTTTGTGCACCGGACATGGAGAGATATTCCAAATGATCACAGGAGAGCGCATCAAACCCGGATGCAAGGGCAGCACCATTTGAGTCGGACAACTGCTCTGCATGGAGTTTTATATTCAATCCCAGCTCCTTTGCCTTTTTAAAGACTCTTTCTGTTTGATTGTTGGAAAAACCAATGTTTTCACAAAACACATCAACTGCTTCTGCAATGCCCTGCTCTTTGACTTTTGGCAGCATTATGCCTGTAACAAGATCAATATAGGCGTCAGGATCGTGCATATACTCACCGGGGACTGCATGGGCCCCCAGAAATGTTGCTTCAATGTGTAAAGGAGAGTCATCATCCAGCTGTTTGATGACTTCAAGCATTTTTAATTCTGCTTCAAGGCTAAGCCCGTATCCTGATTTTATTTCAAGGGTTGTTGTTCCCTGTTTCAATAAAATATCAATCCGTTTTGATGCAGACTTGTATAGCTCTTCACTGGAAGCTTTACGGGTTGATCTGACCGTGGAGAAAATGCCGCCGCCTTTTTGGGAAATCTCTTTGTAAGTTGCACCATCAAGCCTCATTTCAAACTCTTTTGATCTTGATCCTCCATAGACAAGATGGGTATGACAGTCAACAAAGCCGGGCAGGATCCATCTGTTTTTGCAGTCAATGATTTTTCTGCATTGCTGTTGAAAATTTTTCGGCAGATCCTCTTCTCTGGAAACCCATGAAATAGTGCGTCCTGTTACAGCTATGGCTCCCTTTTTAATAATAGAAAGAGAGTTGTCTGCCATAGTGGCTGCATGACAGTTTATGAACAGGATGTCCGCTTTCTCAGGAAATGAATTAATGGTTTCTTTAATCATGTTTCATAACTTTCAGCTGTTTTGTAAAATGTGGAAACCATAGAAATTATCATTCTGGTTTGTCCTGCTGATACATATTAATCATGGGCAGCTTGACCCCTTTTTCAGCTGCCACTCCAATTGCAGTCTCATAACCGGCATCTGCATGGCGGATAATGCCTGTTCCGGGATCATTTTCAAGAACTGTTGTGACTCTTTTTTCTGCCTCTTCTGTACCGTCCGCCACTGTAACCTGTCCTGCATGGAGTGCATATCCGATTCCGACTCCACCCCCATCATGAAAGGAGACCCATGTGGCACCGGATGCAACATTTGTCATACAGTTTAATAACGCCCAGTCTGCCACAGCATCTGACCCATCTTTCATTGCTTCTGTTTCCCTGTAGGGAGATGCAACAGATCCACAGTCAAGATGGTCTCTTCCAATAACAATGGGAGCCTTGACTCTGCCTTCTCTTACAAGATCATTAAAGAGTTTGCCTGCCTTCTGTCTCTCTCCATATCCAAGCCAGCAGATTCTTGTGGGAAGACCCATATGTTCAATTTTTTCTCCTGCCATCTTCAGCCACTGGATCATTTTTGATTTTTCAGGAAACAGCTTCATCAGCTCCTGATCTGTTATTCTTATATCTTCTGGATCTCCTGAAAGTGCAGCCCACCTGAAAGGCCCTTCTCCTTTACAGAACAGCTCTCTTATGTAAGCTGGAACAAATCCTGGATAATCCATGGCATTTTTTACTCCCTGTGTCATGGCCTGTGCTCTTAGATTATTACCGTAATCAAACGCAATAGCTCCTTTTTCCTGCATTTCAAGGATTGCTTTTACATGGTCTGCCATGGAGCTTAATGCCATGGCTTTATATTTTTCAGGATTCTCTTTTCTCAATATTAACGCATCATCAAATGAGAGGCTCTGGGGAAAATATCCATTGAGTTCATCATGGGCACTGGTCTGATCTGTTATAACATCAGGAATAAATCCTTTTTCTATCATTGCAGGGAGAATGTCAACTACATTGGCACAGAGTCCTATGGAAAGCGGCCTGCCGTCATCTGCAGCTGCTTTTGCTTCTGATATTGCTTGATCAAGGGTTTCAACTTCAATATCAAGATACCGTTTTGCAAGCCGTTTTTTAATTCTGGATTTATCAATCTCAATGCAGATGGCAATACCGTTTGCCATGGTAACCGACAGAGGCTGTGCACCCCCCATACCGCCAAGGCCGGCTGTTACAACTATTTTGCCCGTAAGATCAGAATGGTAATGTTTTTCTCCCAGAGCTGCAAACGTTTCATAGGTTCCCTGGAGGATACCCTGGGTGCCGATGTAAATCCAGGAACCGGCCGTCATCTGGCCGTACATAATTAAACCCTGTTTATCCAGTTCGTGGAAATAGTCCCAGTTTGCCCATTTGGGTACAATATTGGCGTTGGCGATCAGGATTCTCGGCGCATGTTCATGTGTTTTCAATACTCCCACAGGTTTGCCTGACTGTACAAGCATGGTTTCATCATTTTCCAGGTCAAGAAGGGTCTGAACAATGGCATCAAAGCATTTCCAGTTCCTTGCTGCCTTGCCAAGTCCACCATATACAATAAGTTCATCGGGATTTTCACCGTTATCAGGGTCAAGATTGTTGCAAAGCATTCGCAGGGCAGCTTCCTGATACCACCCTTTACAGTGAAGTTCCGGACCCCTTGGTGCTCTGACAGGACGTGCCGTACCGCATCCAATATTCAGTTCTTTTAAGATTTTTGCCTTGTTAGTCAAAGTTTTTCTCCTTTTATGGTTGACAGATGTTTTTCATTCAGCTATTACTTGTCTATACAAGTATAGATATTATGTCAAGCAGTTTTTAAAAAACAGAAAAAAAGTAAAAATCAATATGTTAAATCAGCCTTATACACTCTATGCAAAAATTAAGAAGAGCATCATAGATGAAATTGAATCAGGCAGACTGAAACCTGATGATAAAATTTATTCTGAAAACCGGCTTGCGGAAATCTTTAACACATCAAGAATGACAGCAAACCGTGCGTTGAAAGAGCTCAGTGAAGAGGGACGGATAGTAAGGGTCCAGGGAGTGGGAAGTTTTGTGTCAAGACAGAAGCCTGAAGCTGCACTGCTTGAGATCAAGAGTATCGCTCAGGAGATATCTGAATGGGGTGGCATACATTCGTCAGAGGTAGCAGTGCTGGAACAGAAAAAAGCAGATTCAAAAACAGCATATAATATGGATATAAATTACGGTGATACTATTTTTCATTCCATCATTATCCATAAAGACAGAGGTATCCCTGTACAGTATTCACAGCGCTTTATAAATCCACTGGTGGCTCAGGGATACCTGGAGCAGGATTTCCAGAAAATTACTCCCAGTGAATATCTTTTAAAGGTTGCCCCGCTGCAGGAAGCTGAACATATTATTGAAGCTGTAAACTGTAATGATATGATCCGGAAATATCTTGAAATTCAACCGGATGATCCCTGTTTGTCACTTAAAAGACGGACCTGGTCGTTTGGAAGAGTGGCAAGTTACAGCATTATTATTTCACCGGGTACAAGGTATAAGCTTGTGGGACGGTTTTCACCACTGCATGGATTCTCAAGGACAAAATAATGGCCAGGTGGTAATTCTGGTTTTATGAGATCTGCAGGCAGTAAAATATAAAATAGTTTTATGGATTGAGTCCGTTTTTACAGACAGTAGAGGAAAATTGAAAATGAAAAAAATAGTTGAGTGCGTACCAAATTTCAGTGAAGGCAGAGATGAAAAAACAATAAAAGCGATTGCTGATGCAATTGAAACGACAGAAGGGTGCCGTCTTCTGGATGTAGATCCTGGAAAATCTACAAACAGAACAGTTTATACTTTTGTGGGTACTCCGGAAGCTGTAGTGGAAGGCGCTTTGAATTCCGCCAGAGCAGCAAGAGATAGGATTGACATGACCACTCATAAAGGTGAGCATCATCGCATGGGAGCCATGGATGTATGTCCGTTTATCCCTGTTTCCAATGTAACCATGGAAGAGTGTGTTGAGGTCTCAAAGGAGTTTGGCAGAAAAGCATCAGAGGAACTTGGTATTCCCGTTTATCTATATGAGGAGTCTGCAACTCTTGAATACAGAAAAAAACTTCCGCAGATCAGAGAGGGTCAGTACGAAGGTATAAAAAAACGGATCACAACAGAAGAGTGGAAGCCGGATTTTGGACCGTCCCGCTTTATACCTGAGTGGGGGGCTACTGTGACCGGAGCCAGATCCTTTCTGATTGCCTACAATGTAAACCTTCTGTCCACTCCAAACCAGGCACACAGAATTGCCCTTAACCTCAGAGAAGCAGGCCGAGGAGAGCATGAACCAGGAAGATTAAAAGAAGTCAAAGGGATGGGCTGGTATGTGGATGACTACAATCTTGCCCAGGTCACTGTAAATCTGAACAACTATCTTGTCACTCCTGTTCATGTACTGTTTGAGGAGGTCAAAAGAGAGGCGGCAAAACTGAATATTGCCGTAACTGGTTCGGAAATTGTCGGAGTCGTACCGCTTGAAGCCATGCTGATGGCAGCAGAGTATTATATTGAAAAGGAAAACCTTTTTATTTTGGATGAAGATCAGAAAATCAGGCTTGCCATTGAGCGTCTGGGTCTCAATTCCGTTGCCAGGTTTAATCCGGAAGAGAAAATAATTGAATATATTATTGCTCAGGAGAGAGACGAGCCCCTTGCCGGTTTGAGTGTCAGGAATTTTATTGAAGAGATTGCTTCAAGAAGTTCAGCACCAGGGGGAGGTTCTGCTTCAGCTGCAATGGCAGCCATTGGTGCCGGTCTTGGATCCATGGTGGCTAAACTGACTCTGGGAGTACGGAAATTTGAAAAATTTGACTCAAAAATGAGAGAAATAATTCCTTCACTGCATGAGGCTTCCCATACTCTGATAACAATGATTGATGCTGATACCAATGCGTTTAATGATTATGTCAAAGCCCTGGGTCTTCCAAAAACAACTCCGGAAGAGAAGAAGATCAGGTTTGATAAAATGCAGGAGGGGTTGAAAAAGGCAATTGAGATTCCCCTGGAAACCATGAAAATCGCTGATACTGCCTGGAAAGCAATGAATGAAGTGGCCAGATATGGAAATATTGCATCAAAATCAGATGTTGAAGTTGGTGCCAAGGCTTTGAAAACAGGTATCTGGGGTGCATATAAAAATGTTTTGATCAATGTCAAGGAGATTGAAGATGAGACATATAAAAATTATATCGTGCAGAAGGCAGCAGATATCAATTCACGGGCAGCAGAAAAGTGCAGGCAGGTTTTAGATATCCTTGAAAACAGGGAATAATGAGAGAGTAGAGAAAATGAAAAATCCAGTTTTATTAAACGGGCATGATTTTCTTCTTGAGGATCTTATTGGCATAGCAAGAGGGAACAGGAAAATTAAAATATCCAGCAAGGCGGAATCAAGAATCAAAAAGTCCAGATTGCTCGTTGATGAGTGGGTAAGGCGTGAAGAGAAAATATATGGTATTACAACCGGGTTTGGTGCCTTGTCAGATGTAAGTATATCTGGAGATGATACTAAAAAACTTCAAAAAAAGATTCTTCTGAGTCATGCTGCAGGAATGGGTAATATTGTTGAAGATGATGTGGTAAGGGCAATGATGGCCTTGCGGATAAATGATTTCTGCCGCGGAAATTCAGGTTTGAGACTGATAACCATTGAAAAACTTTCCGAAGTCTTAAACAGCGGAATTATTCCGGTAGTGCCTGAAAAAGGCTCTGTCGGTGCAAGTGGGGATCTTGTGCCCATGGCTCATCTTGCTCTTGTTTTAATAGGTGAAGGGGAAGCTTTTGTTGAAGGCCGGAAAATGAGTGGTGCAAAGGCATTGAGAAGAAAAAACATCAAGCAGCTCAGACTTGAGGCAGGAGAAGGGCTTGCCCTTATCAATGGAACACAGTTTATGATTGCCCAGGGATGCCTAGCCCTCCATGACGCCCTGAATCTCTGCAAACATGCTGATATTGCAGCAGGCATGAGTCTGGAAACTCTTATGGGAACAAGAGCTGCTTTTGATCCGAGGATCCATGCTGCAAGACCCCATAATGGACAGATTAAAGCGGCTTCCAATATGCTCAGGATTACGGAAAATTCAGAGATTATCTCTTCTCATCAAGACTGCTCCAAGATTCAGGATGCTTACAGCCTGAGGTGTTCACCCCAGGTACATGGTGCATCATGGGATACGTTTGCCTATGTTGATACGGTTATAAAAACGGAAATGAACTCTTCTACTGAAAATCCACTTATATTTCCTGATTCAGATGAGTTTCTTTCCGGTGGTAATTTTCATGGGCAACCCCTTGCCCTTGCATGTGATTTTCTCAGTATTGCAATTGCAGAGCTTGCCAGTATTTCAGAAAGACGAATTGAGAGACTGGTTAATCCACAGTTATCAGGTCTTCCGGCGTTTCTTGTAGAGGACGGAGGGTTAAATTCAGGATTCATGATTGCACAGTATGCTGCTGCATCACTTGTGTCTGAAAACAAGGTTCTGGCACATCCGGCATCTGTGGACTCTATTCCGACCTCAGCCAATAAGGAAGACCATGTCTCCATGGGTGCCATAGCTGCAAGAAAATGCCGTGATATTGTTGCAAATACAGAGGAGGTAATTGCCATAGAACTGTTGTGTGCTGCTCAGGCGATAGATCTTTTTACCAATGTGAAAGCAGGAGACGGAACCCTTGCAGCCTATGAAGTTATCAGGACTAAAGTGGGTTACATGAAAGAAGACAGACTTCTGTCCAGTGATATCGCAAAAGTAAAAAAGCTGCTTGAAGATGGCATTATTGTAGAAGCTGTGGAGAATTCAATAGGAAAACTGTATTAAATGTTTAAACTCCAGACCACAAATTTCAATGATGATGTTAAATCAGAAATTTTGAAGTCTGTACAGAGGAGAGCAGGATATCTGCCATAAGAAATTTTTCATACCCGTTCCAGGCAGATTACCTTACATCCGCTGGGTGGATATTGCTGCAATCTCTAAGTTTCAATCCGCTGACCAGCTAAAACTCGCTGCGCTCAAACAATTGCCGGTCAGCAGATTCCCCGGATCATGTAAAATATTTGTAAAAATTGATTTATTATCAAATAGTTCTTGACATTGACCGATTATGCTGTAGTATATCGCCCACTGTGCTGATTTATGTGAAGCACAAAGGTTTCAAGCTAAAGGTATCTGTATGAATAATAGTATGACCCTTAAGTTTGAAACTATTTTTTTTTATTTATTTATATTTTAGGAGTGTGCCAGAATGGCTAATGGTATTGTAAAGTGGTTTAACGACTCAAAAGGTTTTGGATTTATTGAACAAGAAGGTGGAAGCGATGTATTCGTACATCACACAGGTATCAATGCAAGCGGTTTTAAATCTCTGAATGAAGGGGACCGTGTTACATTTGATATTGAAGACGGACAAAAAGGTCCAGCTGCAACAAATGTTACAGTTCAGTAGTTAAACCTTGTTATTCAGCTAAAAAAAGCCGGTTTTAGCGGCTTGATTTTTTAAAACCCCTGATGAATTAAAATATATTTTGGTTAATCAGGGGTTTCTATTTTTGATGCCAGCAGAGCAGCGCCAATGGCACCATTTTCCTGGGGCAGGATTCCGGGTTTGATCTTCATGCCGAGACGTTTCTCAACCGCTGCAGTCATTGCACTGTTTTTTGCAACACCACCTGTCATTATTACGGGTTCCTGAATTCTCACCTTGGCGGCCAGTATGGCAATTCTGGCAGCAGCTGATTCATGAATTCCGGCTATGATATTCTCTCTTTTATGTTGTGATGCAATCATGGAGATCACCTCTGATTCTGCAAATACAGTACAGATACTGCTTATTTTTGAAGGGTTGTCAGCTTCTTTTGCAAAATCTCCCAGCTGATCCATCCCTACTTCAAGTGCATTTGCCATCACTTCAAGGAAACGTCCGGTTCCAGCAGCGCATTTGTCATTCATGGCAAAATCTGTAATATTGCCGTTTTTATCCAGTGAAATCGCTTTGCTGTCCTGTCCTCCAATATCAATAACACCTCTTGTTCCGGGATTCATGAAACATGCACCTGCACCGTGGCAGATAATCTCTGTCACAGCCTTGTCAGCAAAATCAACGCTGCTCCTGCCATACCCTGTTGAAACAACCGCTTTAATATCAGTTCTGGCAGTTTCTGATTTCTCAAGAAGCGTGTTGAGTACTCTGATTCCGGCTTCTAAAGGATTATAGCCTGTTTTTATTACATGGGTGCCAAGCAGTTGATGATCTTTTAACAGAGCTGCCTTAGTTGTATTGGAACCAATATCAATTCCTGCATAAATCAAGATTTTTACCCCTTTTCCAATTTAACACTTATGTTTAATAATCTCCATAAAGGCATCAATGCGTGTTTCTACCTGGGATTGTGCAAAATTTCTGGGATCAACCATATCTGCTTCTATCATCAATACCGGTATATCAGCTTTTTCCTGTACGATTTTCATGATATCCATCTGTCCGAAAGAGTAAGGTTTGCATGAACGGTTTGAATGCATTATAAATCCGTCTATGTCATAAAATTTTATCATTTCAAGTACCTGGTCTGCCATCTGGTCAATGCCAATGTTTAAATATATCATTGTGTAGGCCTGGGCAAGGGAACCCAGAAAATCATTTTCATCACTGTATTTCAATGCTGAACACCATGCAGTTGTATAGGTGTCTGCCACAAGGCAGGCTTTGTGGTCAGAAAACTTATTTGACATCCATTTAAGCTGATACCATAGAGGAAGATTATCCCACAATAGCCTGTATTTTTCATCAGGCACTGCACTTATGCCGGCTTTTACCCGCTGTTCCATCTCCATGAGCAGCTCTTCATAAAAATCGACAGCTGTCTGCGTACCTCTCAAGGTGACAATGAGGGCAAGAAAAAAGAAAGCGTCAAAGCAGGACATGGGAGAAGGTTTTTGTGCAGTGGTGTTCAGTATTTTTTTCCAGAGCCTCTGCGCTTTAATTGCCAGCCTGCCGACTCTTTTCATTTTGTCATAATCAAATCGTTTTTTTGTGATTTTCTCAAGAAAGATAATATACTCTTTAACCTGTGCCTGGACATACCTGGCTATTTCAGGGGCATATTGAGTATGACATACAGGAGTATCAAAAATAAACAGGGGTACATTGTACAATCGTGCCTGGATTTCATACCATTTTAACACAGTGCCGCATATGTTGTTGCAGCAGATCAGCATATCCGGTTTTGGAAGTCCGCCTATGGGACCTCCTTTGACTAATGCACAGGATATATCAGATTTGGCATAGGAACAGAGATCATGGCTGTAGCCCATATTCTCAGCTTTTGCACAAAAATCTTCTCCCATTTTGGAAGCACCTATCATGGCGCCATGATTTTCAGGATAAACAGGGATGATATCCATGGCAACCAGAGGCTCCACAGGACCTCCGGAAGTTATCCATGCAACCTGTTTGCTATTCTGCTCTGCACTCATTGCCTCAATATAGTAGCTGGTCATTATATCCCGCATTTTTTTTGCAGATTTAATTTTCTCTCTCTTGTCTGTTTTTCTCTCTATTGTTTCAGGCATCTGTAAAATCCTTTTAAACCATGTGAATAAAAGTTTCAAAACGGGTGGATAACTGTCCGCTGCTACTCTGCTGGTCATCTATTTCAATGAGCATGGTTTTTATGCCATTTTTTTCAAGGCACTCTTTTAAGTAGGGGTAGTCAAATGCATGGGGGTCGCAGAATTTCAAAAGCATGAAGATCACACCATCTGCCCTGTTTTTTTCTGCAAGCGATATAATATGTTCACCCCGTGCTGCAGGGTCAGTATGTTTTGCAGGGCAGACAATACGGTTTATTAATCTGCCGGCTATTGCATCCATGGGATTTCTATTTTCATCAACCAGGCAGTCAAACCATCGCTGGCCTGTACAGAGATCATCTCCCACAACACTGCCTCCTGCATTTTCAACGGCATTATAGATATCTGGAGAGTCACATATTGAACCTGATAAAATAATGCGTTTACCTGCTGGTTCCAATGCATCTTTTTTTTTAAGGTTGTCCTTGATAACGGGTAAAAGGGAGAGCACACGATCTTTTTCCATAATCATTGAACCTTTGACAACGGCATAGAGGTCAGATCCTTTTAAAATTCCCGGTTTTTCAGACTGTATCTGATAAATCTCAGATAAATTTTTCCTGATGAGGTTGAATTTTCTTATTGATCTGCCAAGATCATCATCTGTAACAGTTCTGCCGGATGCAGTCTCAATCTCCTTTCTGAATTTTTTCAATACATCTGCCATGTAGGCTCCTGCACTCTCAGTGTGGAGTTTTACAGGCAGAACAATATCGGCAAAGAAAGTATATTTTTGTTTCATGCGCCAGATATCACTCAAGCGCTGTATGGAATCACAGGTGTGTGGAAAAACAGTGCCGTCAAGGAAATCAAGTCTCCCTGAAAGCGAGTCTTCAAGCACTCCTCTTACTGGTGAGCAGCAGTAGGCCTGGAGATGATTTTCAGCAAGAAAGATATCTGATTTTGATGAAAAAAGTCTCATGGAGTGGAATCCTGCAGCATCTATTATCTCTTCAGGAGTATAGGAACAGAGATGACCTATAATTTGATGTTTTCCTGCCTTTATTTGTGCAGCCAGAGATGGTATGTCGTTTAAAGCATCATGGAAAATCTGAATTTCCTTCATATGTGTTTCCTGTCTGTAATTGTTCAGATATTGTATTTGTTTTTTCCTACACATTAAAAAATACACCGGTTAATGTGTAAGAATTTATATCTTAGAACAGCCAATATATCAACGGGCTTTCAAAAAAGTGTTTGTAAATGGTGAGTAATTAGTTTATTGGTGAAAATGAATTTATTCAATATGATCATAATTATAACTAAAAAAGGTAAAATAGCGAGATCATTTCACTCTCTGCATACTGTTGCAGCGTGTGCAGCATGCAGGTCATTCATGCGCCGGCAATGATCTGCAACCTTTAGAGGCAGAGTATGTATTTTCAGATTTTTAAAATTTTTATTGATATCGTAATACCTGTATTTTTTCTTGTTTTCCTGGGATACTATGCTGGTCCCAGGCTTAAACTGGAAGCCAGAACCCTCTCCAGAACCGCCTATTACATATTGATCCCCTCTTTTGTATTTAATATTTTAAGCACAGTTGACATCACGGTTGCAATGGCCGGCCAGATGATTATCTACACCACGTTAACCCATATTTTAGTTGCAGCAGCCGCTTTTATCATTGCACGGCTTCTCAATCGTACAAGGGAGATGACAGCTGCCTTTGTCATGATTGCCACATTTGGCAATGTGGGCAATTTAGGACTTTCTCTTATTAACTTCAGGTTTGGCCAGGATGCCCAGATCTCTGCCACCATATATTTTGTTTCCATCCTGGTGATAGCATTTGTGATTTGTGTGGGAGCAGCAAGCTGGACCCGCGGCAGCGGTCTGGGAGCAGTATTGTCAGTATTTAAAACACCTGCTTTACTTGCAATGCTGCCAGCCATGTTTTTTTATGGGACTGACTTTGAACCCCCTCTTTTCTTATCCAGAATTACAGGGCTGCTCGGCAGTGCTATGATCCCGGTGATGCTTATCACCCTCGGGGTGCAGTTATCTCAGCTGAACAAATTCAAATTCAGTATTGATGTGGTTATTACATCCTTTATCCGGCTGATAGGAGCCCCCCTTATTGCCATTGCACTCACCTTTTTTTTCACTCTGTCCGGCATGGAAATAAGTGTGGGGATTCTCCAGGCCGGAATGCCTGTTGCCGTCCTGGCATCCATTATTGCCATTGAATATGATATCATACCTGAATTTGTTACAACTGTTGTATTATTTTCCACACTGGTAAGCCTAATTACCTTGACCATACTGCTTTATCTTGTTTAACAGATTTTTTATCTTTGGATATCTTCAGTATCGGCTGGCAGGACAGATGCGATTATAATCATATAAGAACCCGCCACTTCAGATAATATTCAGGATTTTTATGTGATTTTGAAAATAGAAGGATACGGTTATTGATCATAACAGCTTTTACAGAATAGAGGTATTGAAATCAAAGTGGCAGATTTACTGATAACATGTTATTGTGTGGTCTTAAAAGAAAACAGAGGTTAAACCATGCATATTTTTAAAAAGGGAATCAAACCCTTTTTATTTATCCTATTTATAAGTTGTGCATTTTTCATTGGATATCATAATCTTGAATATAACTGGCAGTGGTACAGGGTTAAACCGTTTTTATTCACCTTTGAAAATGGTGTGTTTACAAAAGGGCTGCTTATTGACGGCCTTTTAATCACGCTTAAGGTTTCCAGTATCAGCCTTGTTCTGGCCCTGATTTTAGGTGTTTTATCTGCCTTTGCAAGATTATCCTCATCCCCGGTATTGAGGTTTGTCTCATGGTCCTATGTTGAAATCATCAGGAACACGCCTTTGTTAATACAGATATTTTTAATTTACTTTGTTGTTGCGCCTGTATTTGATATCTCGGCATTTTCTTCTGCAGTAATTGCATTGAGCCTGTTTGAAGGAGCTTACTCCTCGGAAATTATACGCTCCGGAATTATTAATGTTCCAAGGGGCCAGTATGAAGCAGGCCAGAGTATTGGTTTAGGCACTGTTGATATCTACATCAGGATCATTATCCCTCAGATGCTGCGCCATACCCTTCCAATGCTTGCAGGCCAAAGTGTGTCTCTAATAAAGGATTCCGCCCTGGTGAGTACGATTTCCATATATGATTTAACCATGCAGGGACAGCGGATAGTTTCTGAAACATTTTTAACTTTTGAAATATGGTTTGTTGTGGCACTCTGTTATCTGTTCATCACGGCAAGCCTGTCGTTAATAGTCAGGAAATTTGAAAATTACATGGAAATAAAAATATAAAAAGGAGAAATTATGAAGAAAATTTTATGTTTGAGTCTGATTTTATTATTATCTTCAGGTATGATGGTATGCTCTGCCCAGGAGAGTATGATTGAAAAAGTTCAGAAGCAGGGAGTCATAAGGGTCGGGATGTCCACATTTGTACCGTGGGCCATGAAAGATAAAAAAGGCAGCCTTACAGGATTTGAAATTGATGTTGCAAAAAAGCTTGCAGGGGATATGGGTGTTGAAGTTGAATTTGTACCCACTGCATGGTCAGGTATTATCCCGGCGCTTTTGACAGGTAAGTTTGATATAATCATAGGCGGTATGGGAATAACACCCAAGCGGAATCTGAAAGTTAATTTTACAATTCCCTATGACTACTCCGGGATGTCCATGGTTGCACATAAAGTGAAAGCTGAAGGGTTTTCTTCTTTAAAAGATTTTAATGACAAAAATGTAACCATTGCCGTCCGTATGGGGACGACAGCAGAACAGGCTGCAAGAAAATATATGCCGGAAGCAAAATTGAAACTGTTTGAAAATGAAAGTCAGGCTCTTGCTGAATTAAATCTCGGCCGTGTACACGCAGTTGTATCATCTGCGCCAATGCCTCTGTTTCATGCTTTAAAATATCCTGAAAAACTGTTTGTACCCATTAAGGAAAATTTTACTAAAGAGCCAATCGGGTTTGCCATTAAAAAATCAGATCATGATGCACTGAATTTTCTTAACAACTGGATTCTCAATATGCATGCAAGTGGTTTTTTAAAGGAGAAAAAAGCATACTGGTTTGAATCAAACGAGTGGGAATCTTTTGTTAAATAATAGAAATTTAAAATTTTCAACAGTCGATATTGCCGTCATTATTGTTATAATTGCGGCAATAGCTTTGTTTTTTTCAAGAATGAACACTATTCTTGAATACAGATGGCAGTGGGAAACAATTCCCTCTTATTTCTTTTTTCTGGATGCAGAGACCGGAAATCTTAAAGCCAATATCTTTGTCAAAGGATTTATTGTAACTGTCAAACTGAGTATCTGGTCTACATTTATCGGCTTTTTTTTGGGAACAATATCCGGGGTAATGGGAGCCAGAGGATCTTTTGAGCAGAGGATTATCTCAAGGATCTATGTTGAAACCATCCGCAATATTCCCTCACTTGTACTGGTGATTATCTTTTACTATTTTGTATCAAGCCAGTTCCTTGATCTGCTCCGCCTTGACAGCTGTTTAAGGAACAGCAGTGAGGGTATTCAGCAGATAACACGGTTTCTGTTTGCAGGTCCGGAAGAGATTAACGCATTTATTTCAGCCGTAATAGCACTTGGACTGTATGAAGGCGCTTATGTTTCAGAAATTGTTCGTGGAGGAATCATATCAATTTCCCGGGGGCAGTGGGAGGCATCTTTCTCTATAGGTCTGTCAAAAACAAAGACTTTCCTGCTTGTTATACTGCCCCAGACTTTTAGAAAAGTGGCCTTCCCCCTTGCAGGTCAGTTCATATCCACTATTAAGGATTCAGCCATTGTGTCTGTTATCTCCATACAGGAGCTGACTTTTCAGAGTATGGAACTTATGGCGGCAACCTTTTTAACCTTTGAGATATGGACAACAGTCACAATACTCTACTTTATCCTCACCTTTACTGTCTCAAACCTGGTTGCATTTCTTGAAAAAAAATATGCTCTCAGGTAATTGGATCAAGATGGGTTACAGCTGATATATAAGAGAGAAAAAGTCTGCAGCCGGTGTCTGGAGATCTTTGCAAGATGCCTACTTTTACCCAATTGCATCGGAACCTGAAAATTATAATCCTCAAAATACTCAATGTATTCCTCCAGTTATAATTTTCATCTTCCTTGCACTAAACCAAAATTGAACATCCTGCAAAGGTCTCGTCTGGTTAAACAGACAGAGACTGCAGACTTTTCTGTTGGTAAAGCCAGTGGATAACGCTTCTGATTAAAGAATAATGTTTAACATCCTTCTGAGTGGCTCTGCTGCTCCCCACAGAAGCTGATCACCTACTGAAAAGCATGTCAGATACTCTCCACCGAGATTCATTTTTCTGATACGTCCAACAGGAACTGTTAATGTGCCTGTTACAGCAGCAGGGGTAAGGTTTGCGACTGTATCTTCCCTGATGTTTGGGACGACCTTGACCCACTCATTATGTCCTGCCAGGATTTTTTCAATTTCACTGACAGGCATATCTTTATTCAATTTTATTGTAAAGGCCTGGCTGTGGCATCTCATTGCCCCCACCCTTACACACTGACCATCAATGGGTATTGGATTCTCAGAACGTCCTATGATTTTATTTGTTTCAACAATGCCTTTCCACTCCTCCCTTGTCTGCCCGTTATCCATTGGAGTGTCAATCCATGGAATCA
Organism: uncultured Desulfobacula sp.; assembly: GCA_964636495.1. GTDB lineage: Bacteria > Desulfobacterota > Desulfobacteria > Desulfobacterales > Desulfobacteraceae > Desulfobacula. The sequence goes on from CAZWSL010000023.1 coordinate 29,092, forward strand.
GGCTGGCTGCAAGGGGGACACCCCAGTTGTCAGTGTTAAAACTGCTGGACCGCATGGTTCCAATTACATTTTTGTCAAGATCAAGAATAGCAGCAGCCGGGTTTTCAAGAGTGGAAGATGCCTGACTGCCAATGGTTCTCATCTGAGAGACAAGTTCTTCCATATTTTTTGCTCCAGCTCCGGAAGCTGCCTGATATGTCATGGAGGTCAGCCACTCTACTAAGTTGTTTTGAAACAGTCCGCCAAGGGCCATCAGCATGAGGGAAACAGTGCAGTTGCCGCCAATATAATTTTTGATTCCATCTGAAAGAGCGTTGTCAATAATACTGCTGTTTACAGGATCCAGTACGATAATACTGTTCTCTTTCATCCTGAGAGTTGATGCTGCATCGATCCAGTATCCACCCCACTTTTTTTCTTCAAGAATGGGTCTGATTTTCTCGGTATAAGATCCTCCCTGGCATGAGAGAATAATATCCATTTCACATAAACTGTTTACATCATAAGCATCAATTAGAGGAGGGGTATCAATACCGATATCAGGCCCTTTAAGACCCACCTGGGATGTCGTAAAAAAAGCAGGAATAAATTTTTTAAAATCATCTTCTTGAATCATTCTTTCCATTAAAACAGAACCGACCATGCCGCGCCAGCCAATAATTCCCACTTTTTTCATTTTTTTTCTCCCTTATCAGTTTTCAAATCTGTTTTTCTTTTTTAATCCGGATTTCAGATTAAAGCCCGAATTATAATCTTTTTTTAATTTTATTTTCAAGCTTTTTTATTTTGGGGCCCTGATTTTATAAGCAGTTTTACATCCAGATAGTGGACAATTCCAGGCTCCGGAATATCACCTGTAATGTTAAATATCTTCATGTATCGTCTCTCCTTTAAAACACCGTGGACAATAATTCTGGAGTCTGAATGAGGATAGGTGGCATGCATGATATCCCTTGTATGGATTCTGGATCTGTTTTTAATTATTTCTGTAAGCATTATTTTCCCTTGTTATTTGATATCTCTTTTTTTATTCAGACGTAAATATGAGACCTCGTATAAAAGTCTCAATATCTGACCGGTATCCTGTTTTCATCTGCTTTGGTCTGGTCATACAACATCCGTATCTTGCGCAATCCAAAATAAACAGATATTAAACAACGGTCAAACTTTTACATGATAAGGTGAATATTCAATCCACACTTTAAAATATAGATTATATGCTGTAAAGTAAATAATTATGGAGTGAACCTTTACAATATTGATGTTTAAATGCCGGCAGAGAACCGACTGATTTTAATCATAACCAGATGGGGAAAAAATGGATACACAAAAACTGGATTGCTCGTTACAAGTTGAGTTGAGGGAGTTAGAAGAGCAGGGCAGGATGAAATCACCTGAAAGGATTATTGAAGAATATATACCTGCTAAAGGAGAGTCAGGTCCAAGGTACAGGCTTTCAGGCAGTGAAGGTGAATTTATCAGGCTGAATTCAAATTCATATCTCTCTCTTTCAAACAATGCAGAATTGATGATGGCTGCTGACAGGGCAACAGATAAATTTGGAGTCGGACCCGGGGCTGTAAGATTTATTGATGGCACATTTATACATCATATAGAACTTGAAAAAAGAGTGGCTGCTTTTGTGGGCAAACCCGGAGCAAAAATTTTTAATTCCGCCTATACATCAAACTGCGGTCTTGCCCTTGCAATCTCCAATAAAAAAACCCACTGGATAGGTGATCAGCTGAATCATAACAGTATTATAAGAGCCATGCGGTTCTGCAATATTCCGAAAAAAAACAAGGGTATCTACAGACATAATGACATGCAGGATCTGAAACGCTGTCTTGATGAAGTCAATCCGGAAATAGAGAGGGTGGTGGTGATATTTGACGGTATTTTCAGTATGCGGGGCGACTATGCGCCTATAGATGAAATTAACCATATCTGCAGGCTGTATGATTCGAAATTCAAAGACGGGGTTATAACTGTTGTGGATGATTCCCACGGTATTGGAGCCTATGGTGACAGGGGAAGAGGCACTCCTGATTACTGTGATGCACAGCCTGATATTATTGTTGGAACATTTGGAAAGGCTTTTGGTGTAAATGGCGGATTTGTGGCAGCAAGTCATACCATAGTTGAATCTATACGGCAGAAAGCAGATACCTATATTTATACCAATCCTTTAAGTGTTGCAGATTGTGCAGCTGCAAAGAAAGCCCTTGATATCTGTGACAGTGACGAAGGGCTTGGACTGCTGGCGGATCTTAAACTGAGAACTGCCCAGTTCAGGCATGGGCTTGAAAGTCTTGGCAGAGAAACTATCCCGGGTCCCCATCCTGTTGTGCCCCTTTTAATCAGGGATACTGCAAAAACCCGTGAGCTTGTAGACTATCTGTATGGCAACGGAGTGCTGGTTGTAGGTTTGACTTTTCCTGTAGTACCAAAAGGGAGTGAAACAATAAGATTTCAGATTAATGCATGCCACACTGCTGCAGATATTGATTATGTGATTGATCTGCTGAAAAAATGCACATAGCCCTGAAAAATCTTACACAAGTTTTAAAAGACTCCTGCAGGAATTCCGGAAGCAGATCAAAAGGCTTGAATCTCCCCTGTATTCCGGAGCTTCTATGACAGTCTATACCATGGCAGCAGGAAACAGACAGGATACAATTGTATGCCCATCACATTCTGATACAGAGGCCTGTCTGCATTTTTTAATGGAACCGGGACATATATCTGAATTTTCAGGGATATTGCTGCATCGTTTTGAAGACATTGAAATTTTAAAATTATATTTTTCAGAAAATATTTTCATCCTCAAAAGATCAGCACCTTTTCCTCCGGCATTAAAATCAAAGGGGGTTTTTGATGAGTAGTTTCTGATATCCTGGGTGGCAAAAAAACCTTCAAATACTCTTTTCCTTGCTTCAGCAGTAAGGCCGGTTCCATGGTCTTTCACAGTAAACATCACACCTTTTTCATCATTGGTTACAAAAATATCTATTGATTTTCCATCCGGTGAATTTTCAACCGCATTTTTAATGAGTCCATCTATGGTTTTTCTCAATGGCTCAACAGGAATATTGACAAAAGCGGCAGGTTCAATATGGGTTATGAATTCAATATCCCTATGCGCTGTTGCAGGCTTGAGGGCATCTACTCTTTTTTCAGCAAATTCACTTAAATTGATTTTCCGGCTGACAGGATCTTCAGTGGTAAAAATATCTTCTATCCTTTGTCTCACTTTTGAAATCACACCTGTTTCTCCGGTCTCTTCAGCAATCAGGGTTTCAAGTTCATCCTGGCACTGTTCAAGAATAAGTGAAAAAAAATTATTGTGTAATAGCTCTTTTTTTTCAACAATATCATAAAGTTCATCTTCAATTTCTATAATACGTTTCAGGTTTCGTTTAATTCGTTCCAGGGTTGGCATCCAGTTGCTTTTCTCAATATCTGTCAACCGCTTAGAGAGGATTTTATGTGAACTCATAAGAATGGCAACAGGAGTTTTTAATTCATGGGAAAGGTGATTGATCATCTTGTCTTTTGCTTTATTAAGACTTTTCATCTCTTCATATGCTTTTCTAAGACGTCTTGAAACCCTGGCATTTTCAATGGAGAGGGCAACTGTCGTAGCGATTGTATTGAGTGATTGAAGATCGGTATTGTCAAAATCACCAGATTTTTTATTGTCTGCTGCTAAAATACCGATAATGCTGTCTTTATTTCTTAAAGGGACGAGAAGTACATTTTTAATTTTATACCCGATTTTTTGATCCCTTGAGCTGTATCTGTGCTGCCTGTCTGAAAAGTTATTGACAATTATGGATTCTCCTGTCTTAATAACCTGGCCTGACAGTAATTCATCAATGGAAAATTTTATTTTTTCTATGCGCTCCCTTGTTTCCGGATCATCATGGGCAGCACTTACAAGATAAAAATGTTTCTGGGTTTTATCCAGTAAAATAACATTGGCTCCCTGTGTTCCCAGCAGGTTTTTAATTTCCGTGTTTACATAGAACAGCAGTTTTTTAAGATCAGGATATTCCGGCAGTGACTGACTGATGCGGATAATGGTGTTGCGGTTTCTCTCGTTTCGAAGTTCCATGGTTGTATCTTTTAGAACGATAATCATTTCACCGGGATGATTATCCTTATCTTTTTCCACACCAATTCGAATAATGACATCAAGAATTTTTCCATCTTTTGTGACTCTTTTTGTCTTTAATTGTAAAATGTTTTTATGGACTGGAAGTCTGTTTATCTCCTCCATTATTTCGTTTTTCAGATCAGCTGGAATGAACGGGTCTTCTTTTTTTCCTTTTAAATCCTCTGAAGTCCATCCAAAGGTTTTGGTAAATGCCGGGTTCAGATACGTGATCAACCTGTCTGCCCCTATGACAAGGACAGGGTATGGTAAAAACTGAAGAAATCTTCTGTAATTTTGTCTGGCCTTTCTTCTCTGGTGATCTCTGTTCTTTCTGCTGTTTAATTTTGTTTCCAGCTCTTTAATTCTCTGTTCTAACTGCTCATATGTAGGTTTCTGAGCCATGCATATTAACCCTTTCATTATATGTTCCAGTTTATGACTGCATGTTACATATTGGATCGGGATTGGGACCTTACTTCTTTATCATCTGCCGGAGTACATATTGCAGTATACCGCCACTCTTAATATATTCGATTTCAATATCAGTGTTCAATTTTACAATAACCTTGAATGTGATATCAGATCCGGCCTGGTCCCGGTTATCACTGATCTGAACAGCATTGACATTCAATAAACCATTGGGCTTGATGCGGTTTAAACCCGAGATTTCAAAAATCTCATCTCCTTTAAGTCCAAAACTTTCAAAAGATTCACCATCCTGGAAAATAAGGGGAAGGACACCCATACCGACAAGGTTGGCTCTGTGTATCCTTTCGAATGATCTTGCAATAACCGCTTTTATTCCCAGAAGGCGTGTTCCTTTTGCAGCCCAGTCACGGGAAGAACCTGTTCCATATTCACTGCCTGCAAGGACGATGAGATCTGTTCCCTCATCCCGGTATTTTTGAGATGCATCATATATATACGCTTCTTTTTTTTCAGGGAATTTCAATGTAAACCCGCCACTGTGCCGGGCAAGCCTGTTGTTTATCCTGATATTGGCAAAGGTTCCTCTCATCATTATTTCATGATTACCCCGCCTGGACCCGTAGGAGTTGAACGCTTCAGGAAGAACACTCCTGCTTTTTAAATATCTGCCTGCGGGATAATCTTCCGGAATAGCGCCAGCAGGTGAAATATGATCTGTTGTTACTGAATCTTCAAGCACAAGAAGCGCTCTTGCATCTTTGATATTTTCAAATTCCGGCACTTCCGGTGAAAAATCCTGAAAAAAAGGAGGGTTCTGTATATATGTAGAGTTTTTATTAAAAGCAAAGGTCGTACTCTTTTTGATATCAAGCTCCTGCCAGAGTTTGTCGCCTTTAAAAATATCGGCATACTGATTTATAAAAAACTCTTTTTTTACACATTTTTGAATAAGCGCATTGATTTCATCATTATCGGGCCAGATATCCTTCATGAATATCTGATTTCCGTCCTTTGATAATCCAAGTGGTTCAGAATCAAGATCTATATCAATTCTTCCCGCTATGGCATAGATAATGACAAGAACAGGAGACATTAAAAAATTGCCTTTGATTTTCTGATGTATTCTTGCTTCAAAGTTTCTATTGCCGGAAAGGACAGACATCACATCCAGATCATCATCATCTATGGCTTTTTCAACAGAGGGATCCAGGGGGCCGCTGTTTCCAATGCAGGTCATGCACCCAAACCCGGTGTTATTAAATCCGAGTTGCTGGAGAGGATCAAGTAAATCAGCTTCTTTCAGGTAGTCAATTACCACTTTTGAACCGGGTGAAAGAGAGGTCTTAACATACCAGGGAACAGATAATCCTTTTTCAGCGGCATTTTTTGCAGCAAGTCCGGCACCTATCATTAAATACGGGTTTGACGTATTTGTACAGGATGTTATGGCAGCAATAACAATGCTTCCATTGGCAAGGGGTTTGACGGTTTTATCGCTTTTTGCTTCAGCGTGCTGTTTTTTATCAAAAGTAAACAGATCTGCAGTATGCTCCTTTACTCTGGAAAGCAGGATTTTATCCTGGGGTCTTGACGGGCCGGATATGGACGTTTCAATCAAAGAGAGATCTACATCTATCTTTTTTACAAATTTTATTCTGTTTTCATATGAGTTAAACAGCCCGCACGCTTTGCAGTATTTTTCAACAAGTTCTGCCGCTTTGCCCCTGTTTGTTGATTTAAGATAATCACAGGTAATTTCATCCACTGGGAAAAAACCGGCAGTTGCTCCATATTCAGGAGCCATATTGGCAATGGTAGCTCTGTCTGTCAAGGTGAGGTTTTTTAATCCATCTCCTGTATACTCGACGATTTTTTCAACTACATTTTCTTTTCTGAGAAGATTTGTAATATAAAGGGCTATATCTGTAGATGTGATATGTTTTCCTGGTCTGCCGGAAAAATGAACACCGACGATCTGCGGAAGATTCATATAATAGGGTTGACCAAGCATGACAGCTTCAGCTTCAATACCTCCGACACCCCACCCGAGAACACCAAGTGCATTGATCATCGTAGTGTGGGAATCTGTACCGACAAGTGTATCTGGAAAAGCAGTAAGCTCATTCTGAATAGTTTTCGTTGTAACAACCTGAGCAAGATATTCAAGATTTACCTGGTGGCAGATGCCTGATTCAGGAGGAACAACGGAAAAATTATCAAAGTTTTTCTGAGCCCACTTTAACAGCTGATATCTCTCTTTGTTTCGTTCATACTCTTTTTTAGCGTTCAGAAAGAATGCATTTTTTTCTCTAAAATTGTCAACCTGGATGGAGTGATCAACTATTAAATCAACAGGAACAAGAGGGTTGATTTTTTTGGGATCAAGGCCGGCTTTTTTGACCGCATCTCTCATTGCTGCAAAATCAACTACTGCCGGTACTCCTGTATAGTCCTGCATAAGTACCCGTGCCGGATAATATGCAATCAGCTGATCCTCTTTTGAACAGGCAGCATAGAATTCAGCCGCATTGACGACATCTTTCCATTTGATGGTTTCAGAGTCCATATTCCGGGCAAGATTTTCAATTAAAATTCTTGCGGAAAAAGGCAGGATATCAATTTCAGTAATGCCTTTTGTTTCCAGCAGATTAATATTGTAAACTGTATAGTTGACTGTATCAGCGGTAAAATTTTGTTTGAGGCTGTTATTTGATATGGTATGATCCTGCATTAAATTACTCCTGTCTGATGGTTTTTAAATTTTCAATACATTAGAATATTATTAAAATGATAATATATCAAGACACAATGAGCATGATGAGAATATGAGACCACTGATCTGCCCGGGTTGGTATGACTGAAACCGGATGACAGCTGACTGTGATCAAGGGCTGTTTTAAACAATAAAAGCAAAATATAATGAAATTTTCAGGCTGCATGAACAGATACTCCATGTGAATATAACGGTTTTCTTCCAGCCTGGGAATGAATTATAAAAAAAGCCCTGATTATTACAATCAGGGCTTTTTCAGTTAAAGGTTAAAGTAAAAAATGATGATTTTTACCAGTCTTCTCCTTTGGTTGCCTTTGCAGACATGTATTCGATCATCTTGGTCATCATCTCTATATGTTTCTTTGGATCCAGTTTGCCTTATGTAGATACCTTCTTCCACAGATCCTTTTTACTCATGGCAGTATGGCAGCCCATACAGCTTCCGGCTCTCAAGAATCCGTTCAGCTCTTCCTTACCTGATGTTCTGCTTCTTGATGTTGATATGCCAGGTCTTGCAGGCCTGCAGATCATCAGGAAATTAAGCAGTTAAAAATCGTATCGTCTCAGTTTAGCCCGAAAATATCCGGGCTAAAGCATGATTGATAACTTATCTGTTCTCTTCCATTTTTCTTAAATCTTTTCTTAAAATCTTACCAACATTGGATTTTGGCAGTTCTTTGGCAAATTCTACGACAGTGGGTAGTTTATATGTTGCAAGTTTTGTTCTGCAGTAATCTATCACTTCCTTATCTGTCATCTCCTCTCCTTCCTTGAGGGTGACAAATGCTTTTATCGCTTCCCCCCGTTTCTTGTGTGGAATGCCAATACAGCACGCTTCAAGGATTTTGGGATGTTCAAAAAGGACCTCATCGATATCTCGGGGGTAAACATTATAACCGCCTGAAATGATCATGTCCTTGATTCGGTCCACTATATAGAAATAGCCATCTTCATCCATTTTAGCTATATCACCGGTACAGAGGAATCCATCTCTGGTAATCGTTTTTCTGGTCTCTTCCGGTTTGCCAAGATAACCTTTCATTACCTGGGGACCTCTGATCAGGAGTTCACCGGTTTCACCCACGGGCATCTCTTTTGAATTGTCGTCAAGATCAACGATTCTGCATTCTGTTTCAGATATGGGAAGTCCGATACTGCCTTGTTTTCTCACTCCGTTAAAAGGGTTTATGTGAGTCACCGGAGTTGATTCGGTGAGTCCAAAACCTTCAACAATAACAGAGCCTGTTTTTTCCTGAAATCTGTTAATGATATCAAGGGGCAGCGGAGCGCTCCCTGAAAAACATCCTTTTACGCTTGTCAGATCAGTATTCTCTATATCGGGGTGGTCAAGCATTCCAATATACATTGTTGGAACCAGTGGAGCAAAGGTAACTTTAAATTTGCTTATGGCTTCAAGCAGGGGTTCAGGCTGGGGTTTGGGAACCAATACATTGGTCCAGCCCATTCGAATGGCAAAATTCATTGAAACAGACATTCCAAAAACATGAAAGATGGGCAGAGCGCCAAGCATGATTTCGCCGCCTTTATCAAAACCGGGAAACCACGCTTCAATCTGCTGAATCTGATAGCTGATATTTTTATGGGTCAGCATGACACCTTTGGATACGCCTGTTGTACCCCCTGTATATTGATACATTGCCACATCATCAATATTTATATCTGCCTGGGAATAGTCAGGAGAGTTTCCTGAAATAACATCTTTGAATCTGTGAAGATTTTCCGCTGGTGTCACATCTGCTGCCAATCCTCTCTTTTTAGCCACAAGAGGAAACAGAATCCGTTTAACAAAAGGCAGATAATCACCGATTGAGGTATAGACAATGGTTTTAATACCTGTTTTTTCTCTGAGCTTAACCATTCGGTTGGCAAGCAGGTCAAGGGTGATTAGAAAAGTTGATTTTGAATCATTAAACTGATGTTCCAGCTCCCTGTCAGCGTAAAGAGGGTTGTTGAGAACAACAACACCTCCGATTCTTAAAGTAGCATAATATGCAACAACACATGGAATGACATTGGGAAGCAGTATGGCAACACTGTCTCCTTTTTTAACTCCAAAACCTTTTAATGCCGAGGCAAATCTTGAAACCATTTCATTGAGCTCTTTGAATGTCATGGTATAACCCTGGAAAATCAAGGCAGGGCTGTCTGGAAAATTTTTTACAGACTCTTCAAGGTATTGGGTGACAAACGTATCCTGAAAATCAACAGAATTTTTTATGCCCTTTTCATAGGAATTTAACCATATTTTTTTTTCATAATCACTTTGTTCTGACATCTGTTCCCCTTAATGTTGTTGAAATTAAAATTGAGATTCTGAGATTGATAAAAATAAACATGGTCTCCTGTCAAGAAAAAACAATTATTTTTTGAATAAAAGATATATCAATAATATAATTTCCCAATCTCTTTGCCCTTTAATGAAATATCTTGACAAAAAAGTCGAAAAGTTGCATAAAATGAAATAAATTTAAAGGAAGTAAACATGCTTGAAAAAAATATTGCCGATAAAATTAAAGAGTTAAGAAAAAACAAAGGGTTGACTTTAGATCAATTAGGGAATCTGGCTGATCTTTCCAAGGGTCAGCTTTCAAAAATTGAAAATTACCAGGTTACGCCACCGATTGGAACTTTATCTAAAATTTCCCAGGCTCTGAAAGTGCCTATTGGTATTTTTTTTGAATCTGAAAATATAGAAACTCCAGAAGAGCAGGGCTATGCTGTTACATTGAAAAATGAGCGCAGAGAGGTAAACAGGTTTGGAAGCAGAACAGAGTTAAATTACTACTCTCTCTCAAGTCTAAGTTCAGATAACCTTATTGAACCTTTTATACTGAAATACTCTGCAGGGGATAAAAAGACAAATAAATTTTATGACCATACTGGAGAAGAGTTCCTGTTTGTTTTAAAAGGCGAGATTGATTTTATATATGGAAAAAAAACAATCAGGCTTAAAAAGGGGGATTCAATTCATTTTGATCCGTCAACTCCTCATCGTGGACAGAATGCAGGTCAAACTGAAAGTGAGTGCCTGATAATAGTAATAGAAAAAGGAAAAACATGAAAGCGGAAAAAGCAGGAAAAAAAAGAAGTGATTTAATGACTATGGGACCCCAGAGGGCTCCACACAGATCTCTGTTAAAGGCTGATGGTTTTGATGAGTGGGAGCTTGAAAGGCCAATCATTGGCATTGCAAACTCCTTTAATGAGATTATTCCAGGTCACATGCATCTTGATAAACTGGTTGATGCGGTAAAAGCAGGCGTTTATGCAGCAGGAGGGACGCCCATGGTTTTTAATACCATAGGCGTGTGTGATGGAATTGCAATGAATCATGCCGGAATGAAATACTCTCTCTGCAGCAGGGAGCATATTGCTGATTCCCTTGAAATTATGGCAATGGCCCATCCTTTTGACGGGCTTGTACTTATGGCATCCTGTGACAAGATTATTCCAGGAATGCTCATTGCCGCGGCAAGGCTGAATATTCCCTCCATCTTTCTTTCAGGAGGTCCCATGATTGCCGGCAGAGTAGCCGGCAGCGATACAGGCCTTGATAAAGTGTTTGAGGCAGTCGGCCGTCATGCAGCAGGAAAAATAGATGACAGCCAGCTCAGTGATTATGAATGCAATGCCTGCCCTGGAGCAGGTTCATGCTCTGGAATGTTTACAGCAAACACCATGAATAACCTGAGTGAAGCTCTTGGCATGTCTCTTCCGTTTAACGGAAGTATTCCAGCTGTATATTCAAAAAGAGTTCACCTTGCTAAAAAGACCGGATTCAAGGCGGTAGAACTGGTTTCAAAGAATATCAGACCAAGAGAGATAATGACAAAAGAGGCCTTTAACAACGCCATTGCACTTGACATGGCACTTGGTGGGTCCACTAATACTACGCTGCATATTCCTGCCATAGCCTATTATGCTGATGTGGATATCACGTTAAAGGATTTTGATGATTTTACAGAAAAGATTCCACACATGACATCACTTGCCCCGGCAGGACCCCATCACATAGAAGATCTTTATCACGCAGGCGGGGTTCCCGCCATTATCTTCGAGTTGATTCAAAGCGGGCTTATCAGTGGGAATCAGATGACAGTGAATGGTACAACAATGGAGGAGATGCTCAAAGATATCAATGCGGGAATAAGAAATCCATCTGTTATACGATCAGTTGATAAACCCGTTCACAGAACAGGGGGGCTTGCGGTTCTTACCGGCAGTCTGGCACCGGATGGTGCTATTGTCAAGCAGGCTGCTGTTGCCGAGGATATGATGGTACATTCAGGCCCTGCAGTTGTTTTTGAAAGCGAAGAGGAGGCTACAAAGGCAATTATAGACAGGAAGATTAAAAAAGGTTCAGTTATTGTCATCCGTTATGAAGGTCCGAAAGGGGGGCCTGGCATGCAGGAGATGCTGTCAGCAACATCAGCTGTGGTTGGAACAGGCATTGATAAAAGTGTTGCTTTGATAACCGATGGCAGATTTTCAGGAGCCACACAGGGGGCGGCAATTGGACACATATCTCCTGAAGCTGCAGCCAGAGGTCCTATTGCTGTAATCAATAACGGAGATTTGATTGAAATTGATATTCCGGCCAAACAGATTAATTTGAAATTGTCTGACAATGAAATTCAAAAAAGAATTGATGATCTTCCTGAATTTATCCCTAAAATTAACAATGGCTGTCTTGGAAGGTATGCAAAAATTGTTTCAAGTGCAGATAAGGGTGCGGTTTTTCCAAAATAGAGGCTGATTTTCCTCTTTTGAATCGGGAATATTTATACATGCCGTATAAATGATAAAAAAGAGATTTTTCTGGATAGCGGATTTAACCTTTTATTTCATAACTGCTCTTTGAGACAGACAACACCGGTTTTATCTGAGAAGAGACGACGGACGCTGTTTTTTTATGGAAACACTTTGTCCAATAATCCATCCAAGGAGCAGTACAGCTGTCCCTGACAGAAACCATTTTATCATACCTGTTTTAAAAAGATCGTCTTTTTTATTTTTTAAAACCGCAAGTTCATCAGAAACAACTTGATGTTTTTTTTTGATTATCTCGTTTTCCCTGATGATCTTTTTGATATTTTCCGGCAGTTCACCATCTGGATCCATTTTTCTGCTTTTTTCTCTTTTCAGCAGGATGTCATACTCTTTTTTTAATCTGGCATGCTCCTGCTGCAGCGATGCAAGACTGTTCTGCAGAAGAGTTGAATCTGACCGGGTCTTGATGAGTTTTTTTTCAAGGGCGGCATTGTCTATTTTCAGTTGATTTATGATTAATATTTTGGGTTCGGTAAATATGATAAATTTTTTATCCACCCAGCCTACTTCGTTAGATTCAAGGGCAACTTTATAATATTTGTTTTTTTCCTCAAGGATTTCCACCGGAGTATTACTTGTCAGGGTTTTTATTAAAGCAAAAGAGTTACCTGGTCCCTCTCTGAGTGAAAGAAGCAGCATATCTGACACATAGCCGATTTTTCCATAGCATGTTAAAGGGTGAAGAAAGATTATAACAACAAGTATAGTTAAAGGGAAAAGTGATTTAGTCATAGTTTTTATACCTCCGTGCAATCTTTCATGTTTTAATAGCAGTACCTGAGTTAATTTACAATAAAAAACTCTTGCCAAAATGTGTATAATCAGAGTATCAAAAGACAAAAAGGGTAAAGAACCGGAAAATAATAAAATATATAACAAAGAACTAAGACATATAAAAAAAACGGATCAGGGTTTTACAGGGATTATGAATCAGACATTTTATCAGAAACGGTGTATAAGCAATATTGTCAAAGGTGTTGAAGAAGGGCTTTCAAAGTACTCCAACTACAGCAGAGTTGCATTGATTTTTATTGTTTCCAAAGATGACCCTGTTATGGTTTTTGATCCCCAGAATATTTTACGGGGGCATGAATCCAAAATTAAAGAGGTGTTTCATGATAAGTATGATGAACTGACAATTTCTGTTAATAGAAAAATTTCAGGTCAGCCCCAGGGATATATTGCCTCTGATAATAAACTGCTGCTATCGGGATTAATATCCTATTCTGCATGTTCAAGTGATTTCTTTTATCAGATGTGGTTTACAGACCACCATCCTGACATGTGTTCCATTCATCCTACTCAGAGATGGCTTGAGCAGGCTGCAAGCCTGCTTATTCATGATTATGACTCAAAAGTTTCTGCCTTGAATTCTTCTGACTATGTGTTAAAAAATTTCTCTTTACAGGCTATTGTGGACTGCATTATTGACCAGAGAGAAGAGAACCTTGGATTTGATTCAAAAATAATGATAACCCCTGTTTTAAATGATATTTTAAGAATATCAAAAACAAAAGAAGAGGGTTCATGGGTGAGGGGAACTCTTTTTGTTGTAGATCAGCAGAGGCTTGGAGAGATTCCCTTTATAGCAAAAATTCAGAAATCTGAGCGCCCTGTCATCAGTAATGTAAAACATATCAGAAAACTGCTTGTTGCAGTGGAAAACTCAAATAGAAAACTGGTGTCTGATGGGTGCACGATTATAGGATTTACCGATTGTGAAATCCCTGAATTTGCCATAGCAGCAGATTTCAGAGGGGATTATGGATTCTTGAAATTTGGGAATAAAAAAATCTCCTCTTTTTATGACGGCAGTTTCCATTCATCCACACGTGAAGCAAGAATGGTTGAACTTGAAGAGGTTTTACTGGATTCGAACCTTGAGATAGAAGAGGCCACACTCCTGTTTCAGGTTATTTCAACTCTTGTTCATGAAGCAGCAAAAGCAAGGCATGGCTGCCTGATGGTCATTGACCTTAATGATATACCCCTGAGCCTGTCAGGGCATCTGCTGGATCCGTGCCTCTCGCTTCTGGAACCCAAAAACCTGGAGTTTGCCTCCTCGCTTTTAAGGATAGACGGCGCTGTGCATATAACATCAGACCTTTATATTCACAGGTTTGGATGTCTGCTGGATGGTAAAGCCATTAACTGGGAAAATATGGCAAGGGGTGCACGGTATAATTCTGCCCTGCGGTTTTCTGCAGAACACCGCAATGTTATAATTGTAGTTGTTTCATCAGACAGGCCTGTATCAATTGTCTATAATGGAGTAGAATTAAATGCCTTCAGTTTCTGGAGACCGGTATATCAATTTACCCCAAAACCGTTAACACTGGAAGAATATTTAAATAGAGGAATATGATGACACATAACCATGATCACACTCACAACAGCGGACATACCCACTCCCATCCCCATAACCATGGAGACGGGAGCAGCCACAATCACAATCAACAGCAGAATTCCACGGCCGATGAGTTGACTACTGAACAGAAACTGGAACGGTTGTTGAACCACTGGATTGCTCACAATGAGAGTCATAAAGAGACATTTATCACCTGGGCAGAACGGGCCGGGAATGATAGTCTGGATCAGATTGCTCTTAAACTGGAAAAAGCAGGACAACTATCCGGGGAGATTACACTGCAGCTGGAAGATGCATTAAAAAAGCTTAAAAACAGTAAAGAGTAGTTTGTATATTATCTTTATATTAATGTGCCTGATTCCATGATGTCAAATAACATGTTCAAGAAAACATGGATATATTAAAAGAGAATTTTATTGAATATTAAATCACGGTCCATCAAGCACGGTCCATCAAGAAAAGAGAATGAAATCAGATCAAGAAAATTTAAATATTCTGGCCGGTCAGAGATTGATGGTGGGGTTTGATGGTATTGAACTCAATTATGACTTGAAACAGATCATCAGCCGGAATAAAGCATGCGGCATTATTCTTTTTAAACGGAACATTAAAGACCCCGAACAGGTTAAAGCACTTTGCCGATCCTGTCAGGAGTATGCAGAGGAGTGCGGCATTCCGCCTCTGTTTATTGGTGTGGATCAGGAAGGCGGGGTGGTTGCCAGACTTGAAAAACCTTTTACTGTTTTTAGAGGTAATCCCTATATCGGATCTGTTGAAGAGGCAGCAGATTTTGCATCCACAACAGCAGATGAATTGAATATGGTCGGAATCAATATGAATTTCGCGCCAGTGCTGGATATTGTTTCCAATGAAAAAAAGAGCATTATGAAAACAAGGGCTTTTAAAGGGGATGCAGAAAAAGTCTCAAAATTCGGCATGGAGATTATAGCCGGCATGCAGGCAAAAGGAATTATCGCCGTTGGCAAACATTTTCCGGGGATTGGCAGAACTGTCAAGGATTCTCATTTCCACCTTCCGGTTTTGAACATTGGGCTTAAAGCGCTTGAAGAGTCAGATATCATTCCATTCAGAGATGCAAAAAACAGTGATGTTGCATGTATTATGCTTTCTCACATCCTCTATCCAGAACTTGACAGGAAATGGCAGGCAAGTTTATCCCCTTTTATTGCCAATGATCTTCTGCGCAGGCAGATAGGGTTTGAAGGTATTGTGATAACAGATGACCTTGATATGAAAGCAGTTGAGCATGATATGAAAACATGTGTCAGGCAGATTTTAAAGTCAGATATTGATATTGCTCTGATATGTCATAAAGGGCCTGATATTGATATTGCTTTTCATGAAATAAAAAAACAGATCACTCATGATGAAAATCTGTACAGGAGCTGTAAAGATTCATTTAAAAGAGTTCTGAAATACAAAAGAAAATTTATCAAAAAGCAGATAGAGTACTCTGAATTTATAAATTAATCTATTTTGCTCCTGGAGAATACATCGTGGTCAAGATTACAGAGACTCCCCTGTTGAATCATTTCATAACCCCTTGCTGCTATCATTGCAGCATTGTCTCCGCAAAGTTCGACAGGGGGAGCAAATAACCTTATGCCTTTCTTTTTTGCTCGTTGGGTAAGCTTTTTTACAAACGTTTTATTTGCAGATACCCCTCCTGAAACTCCAATGGAGTCACAATTTTTATACAGGGCTGCATGAATCAATTTTTGAGATAAAACATCAATTACTGCCTCCTGAAACGATGAAGCAATCTGAGCTTTTTCTTTTTCTGAAGTAACCGGGTTGTTGTGTATATATCGACCAACTGATGATTTGAGACCACTGAAGCTGAAATCAAAGCTCTCTTTTTCAAGCAGGGTTCTGGGAAATTTGATAAGATCAGGGTTTTGATTTTGTGCGAGTTTTTCAATGACAGGCCCGCCTGGATAACCCAGTCCCATCATTTTTGCAACCTTATCAAAGGCTTCACCTGCTGCATCATCCCTTGTCTGTCCCATAAGCTCAAAACTGTTAAGGGATTTAACATGATAAATGTTGGTATGTCCCCCTGATACAACAAGGGCAATAAATGGAAATTGGGGTTTTGTCTCCATAAGCAGCAGTGAATAGATGTGTGCTTCCAGATGATTGACTCCGGCAAAAGGGAGTTTCTTTGCATAGGCAAATGCTTTTGCAAAGGAGAATCCGACAAGGAGAGCGCCTATAAGTCCTGGTCCCCTTGTAGCAGCAACCCCGTCAATATTACTCACTTGAATTCCTGCTTTATCAATCGCTTCATCCACAACAGCTGAGATGGTTTCAATGTGCATTCTTGAAGCAAGCTCCGGTACAACACCACCGTATTTATGATGAATATCAATCTGGGATGAGACGATTGAAGATAGAATCTTCCTGCCGTCTTCTACAATTGAGGCTGCTGTTTCATCACAGGATGATTCAATTCCCAGAGTAATCATGATTTTATATTGATGAGCGGTTTTGTCAGATTTGTAACAATCGTTTGATTAGATCCACTCGGTCTGAGCTTCATTCTCATCTCTTGACTGTATCTCACCGATAAGGTTTGCATTTACATTCATTGCTCCCAGCCTGTCCATGACATCCTGGACAGACGCTTCCGGCACAATTACCACCATTCCGATGCCGTTGTTGAATGTTCTCTGCATTTCAATATCCTCAACATTTCCCTCTTTCTGCAGTATGTTGAATATAGGGGGAGTCTCCCATGAAGTTTTATGAATGACTGCTTTACATGCCTGGGGAATCACTCTTATGATATTCTCATCAATACCGCCGCCGGTGACATGTACAATCCCGTGAATCATCAGGTCTCGTAAAAGCGTTATTATGGTCTGAACATAAATTGTTGTTGGTTTTAAAAGCTCTTCTCCAAGGGTATTTTCAAGATCATCAAGTCTTGTATTTACAGTATATTTGCATTTATCAAAAAATATTTTTCTGACAAGGGAGAATCCATTGCTGTGAATACCGTTTGATGCGAGTCCAATAAGTTTGTGGCCATTGCGTATGTATGAGCCGTCAATGATTTTATCATTCTCCACTATACCGACGCTGAATCCGGAAAGATCATATTCGCCGGGTTGATACAGTCCGGGCATCTCAGCTGTTTCTCCTCCGATAAGGGCGCAGTTTGCTTCCGTACATCCGTTTGCAATTCCTGTTACAATCTTTTTTGCCACATCATTATCTAAAGTTCCCATGGCTATATAATCAAGGAAAAACAGTGGCTTTGCTCCCTGGACAATTATGTCGTTAACACACATGGCTACAAGATCGATGCCGATGGTATCGTGCCTGTTCATCATAAAGGCAATTTTAAGTTTGGTTCCAACACCATCTGTTGAACTGACAAGAACAGGGTTTGGAACATTGGAAAGATTGAGGGAATAAAGCCCTCCAAAGCCTCCTATCTCCCCCATTACACCTGATCTCGGGGTGGATTTAGCAATATCTTTGATTTTATCAACCAGTTTGCTGGCTTTATCGATATCAACACCAGAATCTGCATATGTCAAGGGCTTGTTCATATAAAATCACCTATTAGAATACTCTTTATAAAATTTATGCTCAGGAACCAGACAACCAGTAAAAATACTGAAATAATAAACAGAATGCGTTGAAAAGTCAAAAGTTTTTTGACATCACTCTTTGAATAATGTATTTAATCAAAACTTTAATAATCTTTATGTATGGAAAGTGAGTAGAGAATGGAAAAAATCAATGTTGGGATTCTGGGTTATGGTGTTGTAGGAGCAGGAGTAGCAAAACTTCTAAGAGAAAAACAAGAGTTGCTGGCATCCAGGACAGGTGCTGTTATAACCCTTAAAACCATTGCTGATATTGATACAACTTCTGATAGAGGCATAGATCTTGGAGATACCGCGTTAATATCAGATGCAAATATAATTATTAATGATTCAGATATTGATATTGTTGTTGAAACCATTGGTGGAGAAACTGTTGCTAAAGATTTTATTGTAAGGGCACTTGAAAATAAAAAACATGTTGTAACAGCAAATAAGGCCCTTCTTGCCGGTTTTGGAAATGAGCTTGTAAAAACAGCAAGGGAAAATGAAGTGGATCTTGCATTTGAGGCAAGCTGCGGCGGATGCATGCCTGTTATCAAATCTTTAAGGGAATCACTTGTTGCAAATGATATTAAATCAATGTCTGGTATTTTAAACGGCACATGTAATTATATACTTACAAAAATTGCTGAAGATGGATCTTCTTTTGAAGCAGCTCTAAAAAAGGCACAGGAACTCGGTTTTGCAGAAGCTGAACCTTCCCTTGATATAGACGGCTTTGACACTGCCCATAAACTGGCTATTTTAAACTCCCTTGCCCATGGCATGGAAATTAATTTAAATGATATTCATGTTGAGGGCATCAGAAACATTACGCCTGTGGATATTGAATTTGCAAAATCATTTGGATATACCATAAAGCTTCTTGCCATCGGCAAATCCCATGGAGATTATATTGAGGCAAGGGTGCATCCGACAATGATACCCGCCAGTAATCCGCTTGCTTTTGTTGATAAATCCATGAATGCCATTGCCATTGATGCGGATGCTACGGGACAGACAATGCTGTATGGTCATGGTGCCGGCATGATGCCTACTGCCAGTGCTGTTTTAAGTGATATAACAGATATTGTAAGAAATATGATTTTAAAGATTAAAAGAAGGGTGCCGATTCTTGGATACCAGGAAGATAATATCAAATCCATCCCCATTCTTCCCATGGCAGAGTTGTATACAAGATATTATATCCGCCTTGTCGTAAAAGATAAACCCGGCGTTCTTTCTACAATTTCAGGTATCTTAGGAGAAAACAATATCAGTATTGAATCTGTACATCAAAAAGGAAGAAAGCATAATGGGAATGTGTCTGTTGTTATGATTATACATGAATCCAAGGAAGCCTGGATTCAGGATGCACTTCAACAGTTTCTGAAAACGGATTCAGTGGTTGGTGAGCCTGTTATCATAAGAATAGAAGAGTTTTCACAGGAGCAGTAGATAATGCAGATAGTCGTAGCAGATCTCGAAGGGGTATTCCTTCCGGAAATATGGATCAATGTGGCAAAAAAAACAGGGATAGAGGAGTTGAAACTCACTACCCGTGATATCAGTGATTATGATATCTTAATGTCCAGGCGTCTTGCCATATTAAAAGAAAATAATTTAAAAATTGATGATATTAAAATAGTGATTGCAAGTCTTGAGCCTCTTGAGGGTGCTCTGGAAGTTCTGAATTGGATTAGAAGAGAGACACAGATTATTTTACTTTCTGATACATTTGAAGAGTTTGCCAAACCATTGATGCCAAAGTTAAATTATCCCACGCTTTTATGTCACACCCTGACCATTGAAGAGCAGGGAGATATAACAGATTACAACATACGGATTAAAAATCAGAAAAAAAAGGCTGTAGAAGCATTGATGAAACTCAATTACAATGTCATTGCATTTGGAGATTCATACAATGATATAAAAATGATACAGGAGGCAGACAGCGGATTTTTTTTCCGGCCTCCTGATTCAGTGGTCATGGATTTTCCGGAAATTCCCGTTACAAGAGATTACACTGAACTGAAAGCAATGATAAAAACTCTTTTAAAAAAACCTTGACACAAATGATATGATTCTATATATTATCCGAATCCTGATGCGGGGTGGAGCAGTCTGGTAGCTCGTCGGGCTCATAACCCGAAGGTC
>CAZWSL010000024.1:0-32610 GCA_964636495.1 uncultured Desulfobacula sp.
ACCTGCGCTCAAGGATTAGGAATCCTATGCTCTATCCACTGAGCTACGGGGGCATACGGTTAAAAAAAACGGATCATAATTATCATATTAATCATATTTAAGCAAGGTTTCACATTTCAGCAAATCACTGCTTACTCAACGATTAATTTCTGGCCCGGGAATATGGTGCTTTTTTTGTTTAAGTGGTTTAAGGCAAGAAAGCGGTTCAAATTCATATTATGCCGCTTGGCAATTAAAAAAGGGCTGTCACCTGCTCTGACCAGATAGGTCGTTGTGTTTTTTCCTGCAACTTTTAACTGGCTGCTGGAGGTGATATACAATTTCTGCCCAATGCTTAATTTTGTGCTGTTGAGTTTATTGACAATCATTATTGTTTTTGTGGTGGTATTGAATTTTCTTGCAATGAGCCATAGATTATCTCCACGCCTGACTTTATAGAGTAATTTTTTACCTGGTTTTATTTTTTGAGAGGCAAGTTTACGGCTGCCTGCATTGCTGTATTTTCCAGGAATTTTTAAAACCTTGCCTGCAATAATTTTATGCTTTTTGTTAATTCGGTTTGCATCAGATATTGCACGAATGGAAGTTCTGTATTTTCTTGCAATTCCAGATAATGTATCGCCTTTTCTTACACGGTGGTAAACATATTTGGGTTGAGATGGATAAGATATTTTTATTTTATCGATTCTGGAAAGGAACAGTTGAGCTTTCCCTTCTGGTATTTTCAGCTGATAGGTTTCCGGCGGAAGAAGGGCATATCTGAGTTCGGGATTTAAATCTTTCAGAATTTCAGGTTTTACATTAATCTCTTTTGCAATGTCTTTTAACCGGATCTGTTTTTTAACTTCACATATTTTATAGTTGACAGGTGACAGAGGTTTGGACGCTTTTATATTATATTTATCCAGGTTGTTTATGATATGCAGTGTTGCCAGAAATCTTGGAACATACCTTGACGTCTCACGGGGAAGATTTTGAAAAAGATCCCAGAAGTTGTCAAGATAGTTAATCTTCTGCCTTCGTATAGTTTTTAAAACGCGGTATTCACCACAATTATATGCAGCAAGTGCTGTTGTCCAGTCTCCGAAAAGCTTGTGAAGCTCAATCAAGTAGCTGATAGCTGCTTTTGTTGACTTTTCAGGGTCAAGGCGTTCATCAATATAATAATTACGGCTTAATCCGAATTTATACCCTGTAGAGGGAATAAACTGCCATAAACCGAGAGCTCTGGCCCTTGACAATGCTCTGATTTTAAAACCGCTCTCAATTAGAGGAAGCCAGGAAAGTTCTTCAGGAAGACCTGCTTTTCTTAATTGTTCAATAATGTAAGGCCTGTATCTTGAAGAGCGTTCAAGTGATCTGATAAAAAAGTTTTTTTCAGGCCCGGTGAGTCTCTTTATCTCTTTTTTTACATACTCATTTAAAATAATAGGAATTTCATTATGCTTGCCGTTAGCTACTATTTGACGGGAAGCATATATTTCAAGGATTCTTTTTGAAATCAGGTATCGGATGTCTTCTTTTTGCTGGCTGAATTCAGGATAAACAAGGGAATCAATTTCAAGAATGGCGTAGTAGGCAGAATCCAGGTTGTTCAGAGCTTCTTCAAGTTCACCTTCTTCCCACATATGCTGGGCATGTTCACAGAGTTCAAGTGCCTGATCAATCTTCTCCTGTGGTGAGATTGAATTGATGGTTCCATTTTCGTTTTCATTTATAGGCTGGTCTTTACCGGACTGCAGCAGTTCTGATGTGTTATTGTTCAATGATAATTTTTGATTTATCAAAGATTTGCGGTTTTGATTATTTGTTTTATCTTTCCCGCTGTTCAGAGCAGTATGGCTGCTGACTGAATTTTTTGCATTATTTATACCATCAGCAGTACCTGCTGCATTTAGATTATCATGCCCATCCGGTTCAGTTGTTTTTGATTTATTTGAGAGTGTTTCAGAAGTTAAAGAATTTTGACTGGCACGCGTGTTCTGGTATGTTTGCTGGCATCCTGTCAGGATAAAGACCAAGATTAAAAAAATATGCAGTTTATACAAGGAAATTTTCTCCATAGTTCTATAAATAAATATTTACAATTTATTTATAGAACTATGGAAGTGTTGTCAAGGATATAGATGTAGCAGCTGATATATATTCCCTGATTTATGAATGGAAATGTCTGACAGTATAGAGAGCTTCAGTATCAGGCTCAAATACAAGCCAATGGTGAAAGAGAGGCAGGTGCTCATCTTCCCTGTGGCTGACAAAGAGCATTGTGGAGACTCCGAGTTCTGCAATCTTTTCAAGGCAGGCAAGAACCATGAACCGGTTTTGATCATCCAGGCCCAGTGTTGGTTCATCAAGAAGCAGTAATGGAGGGTGCTTGATTAAGGATCGAGCTATCAGTACCAGGCGCTGTTCTCCCCAGGAGAGTTGTCTGAAAGAAATTGCAGCTTTTTCTTCCAGGCCTACAATCCCAAGCCACTGAAGAGCCAGATGTTTTTCCTTTTCTGATACAGAACAGTATATGCCTATGGAATCATACAGGCCTGAAGTAACAACACTCAGTGCACTTCCCGGCACCCGGTAGTCCTGGTGCAGGGAACCTGAAATGATGCCAAGATGTTTCTTGATATCCCATATGCTTTCTCCACTGCCGCGAAGATAACCAAAAACAGTTACCCCGTTATTGTAGCATTGGGGATGATCTCCACTGATCAACTGCAGCAGGGTTGATTTGCCTGCCCCGTTTGGACCGGTAATAGTGGTATGATCACCCGGGTTTAATACCCATGAGAGATTTTGGAACTGTATGATTTCAGCGTACCGGACCCGGCTTCTGTCAAAAGAGAGAAGCGGAGTGAATTTTCCAGGCTGGGCTGGAGCAGGAGGAAGATATATTTCCTGTTTAGAATCAAAGTGAAAAAGAGGGCGTATCACACTCTCCCGGAGAATTTTCTCCCGCTCTCCCTGAAGCAGCATTTTCCCTTTATGCATAAGTGCTACGTGACTCTGCCATGGCTGGATGTCATTGAGTCTGTTTACACATATGATCATATTCTGTTCATCTTTTACAGATTCCAAAAAAGTGGAAAGATGGAGTCTGGAGGCAGGATCAAGGCTGTCAAAAGGTTCATCCAGAATGAGAATATCGGGATGGGATAACAAAGCTCTGACAATGAGAAGTTTGCGTGTCTCACCTGATGAAAGCATTCTGAATCCCTTTGTCAACAGTGGTGTGATACCGAATTTTATGGCTATTTTTTTTACAGCAGCATTATCAGCACCACTCTCTTTGAGCAGCTCCATTCCAGTGTGACCGTAATCGATTCGATCCATGAAATCTGTATCATCATCACGGAGCTCAGCCTCAAACTGCTCCTGCTGGCTTTCAAAACCAACGCAGAGACAATGATGCGGCAGTACGGGTTGATCGTTGATCGATTTAGTTTCTGAACAGGATACCAGGAAACCGGCAAGCCTGCTTTTACCTGAAGCAGTCGTTCCCAGCAGACACCAGTGCTGTCCCTGCTCAATCAGCCAGTGGTTGATCTGCAGGTTTTGAAAGGAAAATTTTTTCAGATGGAGAAGCGTCATTAAAGTCAATTCAGATAGCTGTTTTTTTTTCTGCCCTGCAGTTCAATATTGATTGAATGGTAACAGGACGCCTTTGGCAGGGCAGGGTAGTAAAGGCTCTTGAATATAATTGTTGTTTTGATTATCATCAGCAGAGAATAAGAGAGAAAGCTGCTTTTTGTCAATTAAAATATATAAACGGTTTTAAATTGAACAGTGTTACAGATCTGATACAGCCCTGATGCAGAAAATTGAACCTTTACATAAATAGAGAGTCAACAGAGTCAAGGGCTATATGGATTAACAATCCTGTGGCAAATAATCTGATCCTGGGAAAGTATAACAGTAAACAATATAGGATGATGGCATAATATGAGTGAAGGGGATGAAATCCTATGCTGGATCGATTGGGATCATATACGGGAGTTGCAAGGAGGTGGTCTAAATCTATCACTATTGCTGAACATAAGACAGCAGCTGTTTTCAGTTTGTTCTTCATTTGGAACAGATAGGGAATGATCACTGGAATTAGAAAATGCAGAATAATATGGATAACAGGTCTCATTTGATCTCCCTGACAGGATAACAGTTTTTCAGTTGAATATAGAGTTTTATAATAAGCATTATCTGCAAATACCACTGTTTTTTTTACCGCTTTCTGAAAACAGTTAAAACTATACTAAAAAGTAAATTAAATTTATATGGAAAATTGCTTATGGGCATTTTAAATTGCCACAATTTACTTGCAAATAAAACAGTTTATGTTCAGACTGGAGAAGCAGTGCTGAAAATAATAAATTACCTAAAAGAGGTTGACATCCAGCAAAATAATTTTTATATCAGGATTTGATTAAATATCTGATCAGATTTTTTAACTTATTTATTTCAGGAGAAGGATTGTGGCATTAACACTTATGGAAGGCAATGAAGCTGTTGCCAGAGGGGCTATAGCCGCAGGCTGCAATTTTTTTGCCGGCTACCCCATTACACCGGCTACTACAATATTCAACAATATGCTTAAGATGCTGCCGCCAAAAGGAGGTGTCTGTATCCAGGGAGAAGATGAAATTGCGTCAATGGGTTACTGCCTGGGAGCATCCATGGCCGGGAAAAAAGCACTCACTGCAACTTCAGGACCTGGTATCAGCCTGTACAGTGAACACATTTCATTTGCCATTGGCAGTGAAATACCTCTTGTGATTGCAGACGTACAGAGACTGGGTCCCTCAACCGGGTCTGCCACTCGAGGTGCAGATTCCGATATCCAGTTTTTAAGATGGGGTTCCACCAGCGGCGTGCCTGTGATTGTACTTGTACCAAAGAACGTCAAAGACTGCTATGAATTGACTGTCCATGCTTTCAATTTTGCTGAAGAGTTCAGATGCCCTGTTTTTATAGCATCAAACAAAGAAATTGGTATGACAAAGGAGAGTTTTGATATTCATAAACTTGACCTTCCTCCAGTGGTGGAGAGAAAAATCTATTCAAAAGATCGCTATTTGCCATTTAAGGCCAGTATGGACAAAGCTCCGGAATTTTTACCTATCGGAGGAAAAACGCTTGTACGGCAAACCTCTTCCACCCATGGTCCAGATGGTTTCATCACCATTGACCCTCTTCTTATTGAAGAGAATCAGCAGAGACTGAGAAATAAAATTCACTCAGCAAGGGAGAGGATCAGTCTGTATGAAGAAAAATTGATTCCAGGTACAGATACACTTGTAATCAGTTATGGTGTAACTTCAAGGGCTGTGGAAGATGCCGTCAAATTTCTGTCTGAAAAAAACAGACCTGTTTCACACCTCTCTTTAAAGACTTTGTGGCCGGTACCGGAAAAAATTCTTTTTGACAGAAGCCGACAGTTTAAGCGTATTGTTGTGATAGAGATGAATCTTGGCCAGTATGTGAATGAAATACGACGGATTGTTCCTGACAGAGAGATCAAGTTTTACGGACAGATGAATGGTATCCTCATACCACCTGCTAAAATAATGGAGGCCATTGAAAATGAATAGCTTTTTAAATGAAAACCGCCCCCCTGTCTTCTGTCCCGGATGTACCCATGAACGGATTACAAAAAGTCTTGATAAAGCTCTGGTGGAAATGGGTCTGGATGCTGGTAAAACGGTTATTGTAACTGATATCGGCTGCTCCGGCCTGTTTGACACATTTTTTAATGTCCATGCTTTTCACGGTGTTCACGGGCGTGCCTTGACCTATGCAACAGGTTTGAAACTGGCAGATCCAAGCCTTAATGTCATCGTGACAATGGGTGACGGCGGACTTGGTATTGGTGGTGCACACGTTCTTGCATCCTGCAGGAAAAATCTGGATATTACCCTTGTGATTCTTAATAATTTTAATTTCGGGATGACAGGAGGACAGTATTCTGTCACGACACCGAGTGATGCTGTTGTAGGATCGGAATTCTTGAATCAGGCTGAAATCCCGGTAGATATCTGCGCTGTTGCCAGGAGTGCAGGTGCAACTTATGTGTCAAAAATATCAGGACATGACAAAGCCCTGTCCGGAGAATTGATCAACGCGGTTCAGCACAAGGGATTCTCTGTAGTTGAAACCCTTGGAATGTGTACGGGGCGTTATACAAAACGAAACCAGCTTACTCCAAAGGTGATTGACCGGATGATTAAGGAGCAACCCGTTGAAGGTGGAATAATTAAAGAGAATCAGAGACCTGAATATGGGGAATTGTATCGCAAATTATCAGAAGAAAAGAGTCAATTCCCTGATCCCATTGTGGTGGAGCAGCAATTTGAAATATCTGATCCCAGAAGACATGAAATTGTAATTCTTGGATCGGCTGGTATGCGTATCGTAACAGCAGGAGATGTGGTCTGCATGGCCGGTGTCGCTGCCGGGATGAATGTTTCCATTAAAAATGATTATAACATTACTGTGCTCAGGGGACAGTCAGTTTCAGAAATTCTGTTCACTCCGGAGAAAATCAGTTACACAGGAATAGAGTCACCCACTGTAGTGCTTGCCTTGAGTGATGAAGGGGTTGCCCGGCGAAGAAGCATGTTTAAATCTCTTACAGCATCAACCCATTTAATCAAGGAGAAAAGTGTTACTATCCCTGAGACAGATGCCCATGTAGAAGAAGTTGACTTTAAGGCAATGAAAATCAGGAAACAGGATTGGGCTCTTGCTTCACTGGGAATTCTTGCTAAGAAGGAGATTGCCATAAATTTAGAAATGCTGACTTTTGCTCTCAAAAACAGGTTTCCCCGGAATGTATTTGATAACGCCATGGCAACTATCCGTAAAACAGCTGGAAAACTGTAGGAAATGATAATGGTCTCTAAAGAGAGAAAAAAGAATTTGCACTGCAGAATATCCCTATAGCCTGGACATTTTATAAGATTTTAAACTATAACATAAGTGTTACATGTATGTTAAAAACTGCTTCACGGTTTTGGGGTATAAAATATATGTAATTCGATTAGTGCTCTGGATCATCTTTGATTCAGGAAAGCCAACCGGTAAATAGAGGAGTTAAAGAATGTTCGGATGGATGGGAAAAATATTAAGGGTTGATTTGACCAGAGGTGTCTGTACTGAAGAGGTTCTGGACCCGGAAGTCATCAAAGATTACATTGGCGGACGGGGACTGGGTATTTACCTGCTCAATCAGGAGGGTGATCCTGCAGGGGATCCGCTGTCTCCGAAAAATCCAATGATCTGGGCTTCCGGTCCTTTGACAGGAACCGGAGCTCCAACTGGAGCGAGGTATATGGTGATGACTAAATCACCACTTACAGGAGCGCTTACCTGTTCCAATTCCGGGGGAATGTTTCCAACTGAGTTTAAGAGAACCGGTTTTGATGCAGTTGTTTTCAGCGGCAGATCTGAACATCCTGTTTATTTATGGATTGATGAGGAAAAAACAGAATTACGGCCGGCTGATTTTCTGTGGGGAAAAAATACCCATGAAACAACTGATATGCTGAAGGAAAAGACAGATAGACGTGCAAGGGTAGCCTGTATCGGACAGGCAGGAGAAAAGCAGGTGCTGTTTGCATCCATTATAAATGACAAACACAGGGCTGCAGGCAGATCCGGGGTCGGGGCAGTCATGGGAAGCAAAAACCTGAAGGCGGTCGTTGTAAGGGGGAAAAGAAAAATTCAGCTGAATGATCCTGAACGGTTTAAAGCTTTTAACAAGAAGATCCTGGATAGCTTTAAGGAGAGTGTCAAGGAAAACCCTCTTGGTCTGACAGTGAACGGTACCGCTGGTGTCGTCATGGCCACACAGAATTTTGGAGTCCTGCCTACAAAGAACTGGCAGCAGGGAACCTTTGATGGATGGGAAAAAATTGATGGTACAGAGCTGACCAGACGGTTTTTAAAGAAAAACTCTGCCTGTTACGCATGTCCCATCGGCTGCGGCCGGTTGACCAGGATTGATGATCCCCGCTTCAAAGGGGAAGGAGAGGGACCAGAGTATGAAACCCTTTATGCCATGGGTTCCAACTGCATGATTGATGATCTGGCAGCAATTTTAAAGGCAAATTATATATGTAATGAAATGGGAATGGATACCATAACCATGGGAGCAACCCTTGCCTGTGCCATGGAATTGTATGAACGGGGATATCTGCCTGAGGATCATATCGGCAGCCCGTTAAAGTGGGGAGACGGTGAAGCGCTGGTCAATCTGACGAGAATGACTGGAATGAGGGAAGGATTTGGTGAAAATCTGGCCCAGGGCAGTTTTCGTTTAGCAGAGAAATATGGTCACCCCGAGCTTGCCCCGGTTTCTAAAAAACAGGAGTTTCCGGGATATGAACCCCGCGGATCCCAGGCAATGGGGCTGGCCTATGCAACATCACCCATTGGTGGGTCCCACATGCGAGGTGATCCAGCTTATTTTGAACTCTTCGGTGTTCCTGAATCCATGGATCCCCATCAGTGGGAGGGAAAGGCAAAGGTGACAATGGCGTTTCAGGATTTATCCGCAGTAATTGATTCAGCCGGTCTTTGCATTTTCTTTTCTGTAAGGAATCTTGCAGAAAAGGATCTGGGTGTTAAACCAACAGGTATACTGGAATATCTGAATGCTGCCACTGAAGCAGATTATACATTGGAAGAGCTGATGACAGCCGGAGAGAGGATTATTAATGCAGAACGCCTCTTTCTTGGAAAAGCAGGTTTTACCAGAAAAGATGACTCCATTCCTGACAGGTTGACAAAGACACCGTCTCCTGACGGACCGGCCGAAGGTCTTGTTTGTCACCTGGATGAAATGCTTGAGGAGTATTATCAGTTGAGAGGATGGACAGAGGAGGGATATCCTGAAAAAGAACTTCTCAGCCGTCTTGGATTAAAGCCATAACCGGATGTTTCACAAAGCGGGTTTACCTTAGCTGTCAGAAACAGGCGTGAACCTGCAGTTCTTTACTGTAAACAGACTGCAGCGCTGCAGGTAAGGTAAAATCGCTTTTCCAACAGGGCGACACGCCACCCGGGTTGGCTGCTGCTGGAGCTGAGAGTCAATTCATTGCTTTTATTGATAATTTTAAGCAATTGAAGCAGAATATCATGAAATATTCAGGACAACAGTGTGATATATGAAGATCAGCATAAAACTGTATGGAGATTTTAAAAAGTATGCTGTTGATGGAAAAACTCAGTTTGAGTTAACAGTGGATACAGGATCGACTTTTCAAGACATTCTCACCATATTGTCCATATCGGAAAAAGGATATATGTCACTGGTCAATGGCAGACGTATTGACAGAGAATTCTGTTTCAGTGAAAGGGATGTCCTGGTTCTGTTTCCGGAAATAACCGGGGGATAGACAGGATATCTGCTTTCTAAGCCTGGATATTTCATGGGTTGGCTGAGGAACAGTATCTATCCATTGTTGTTTCAATTGCCTCTTTTTTATGTAATCAACATCTTCATGTGAGCTGTCTGACTGTTCGATTTTAACAGAAGAGAAAGCAGATACATATAAAAATATCTGAAATATTAAAACAGGTCATGGAAAAAAAGAGAGCAGAAACAAACAGAGATCTGTTCTTTACAGGATTATAAATCTTTCTCTTCCTGCAACAGAAAAGAATATTTTTAAAATAATTGCATTTTAATTCTCTATGCAATAGACTTGCCTAAAACTATTGGGAATAATTATTTTATATGGGAAAGAGAAAGAAAATGAATAAAGTAATTATTATGGCAATCTCTTTTATACTGTCTGCAATCTTTACCATGACCGCAACTGCAGCAGAAGGTGACTGGAATTTCTATGGTTCTGCCCGGATTCTTACCCAGTGGACAAATGATAAAGCCATTGGTGGATCTGATACAGATGAATTTGCTCTGAATCTTCAAAACAACTCCCGTATCGGTGCATTGGTGAAAGTAAGAGATGGATTCTTTGGACATTTTGAATTTGGCAGTGGCGTAAACCTTCGTCTGCTTCATGGAAAATGGAATTTTGGTGCAGGGTCTTTTATTGTGGGTCAGGCCTACACTCCCTTAACAATCAGTTATTCTACTCAAGCCTATGGCGGTGATAGAGTTATGATAGGATATGGTAATGTCTGGGGTGGGCGTGAACCCATGCTCGGAATACATTTTGATAAATTCAAAATCGCCCTGGTTGAGCTGGAGATGGATGACAATTATGGAGGGAACAGCAGTGCAATGTTTCCAGCTGTTGAAATGTCCTATGACTTAAATCTTAATAGTGTGAATGCTAAAATTGCAGGTGGCTATCAGACCTATGATACTGAAGTCGGCGGTACGTCTTATGATGTCACCTCTTTTGTAATAGCTGCCGGTGCCACTTTTGAGTCTGGTGGATTTTTTCTCAGGGGCAATGTCTGGATGGGGAAGAATCCGGATGGATTGATTGGCGTGTCAACCGGAGGCAGTGAACTGCCTCAGGCAGATGGGAGTGTGGAAAATGATATTGACGGCTATGGCTATCTCATTGTTACAGGTGCAAAATTAAATGAAAAATTAAGTGTTGAGTTTGGCTATGGCCATGTTGGAACAGAACTGGATACAGATATAAAAACAAATGAAGTCTCTTCTTATTATGGGCAGGCCTGGATTACCATGGCTCCAGGTGTATTTATTGTACCTGAAATCGGAGTTGTTGACAGTGAAGAGGCAGGTGAATCTAAAATCACCTATATTGCATGCAAATGGCAGATTAATTTTTAAAGAAAACGAACCCTGAAATGTGAACGTATTTTCTTTTTCCCCGGATATTCTTGTTAATGACCGTCTCTAATCTTTAATATAACCACCTGAATGATATCCGCATGTCTTGCGGATAACCAGCTTTGACTCCATCACCATTTTGCTGCTGACCCCCTTATGGTCCTCGGATTTTATTTTATCAACAAGCAGCTGTACGCCGTTAGCACCCATCTGATATGTATCATGCCATACCGTAGTCAGTTCTATTCCAGCCAGAGACGCTATGCTGATATCATCATATCCGACAATTGCCAGGTCTTCGGGAATCTTTATGCCGGTTTCAAAGGCTGCTTCCCTGACACCAAGTGCCATATTGTCTCCCTGTATGAGAATTGCAGTGGGTCTTTTACCCGAACACAGCAGTTTCTTTGCTGCCCGGTATGCCCTTGTTCTTGAAAATCCGCATTTAATGAACTTTTCTGGTTTAATGGTGAGACCGTAATCTGTTAGAGCATCCATTGCTCCATTGGTCAGGGTTATTCCGGTGGAAGCCTTCATATCGCCTGCAATCATAGCGATATCTGTATGGCCGAGTCTGCAGATATGCCTGGCTGCATCATAAAAACCACCATAGGTATCCATGCTGACTGAGTCAATACGGCTTGTTTTTTTGGGGTTGAGGATTAAGCGGTTGACAAGTACATAGGGTGTTTTGATTTTATCCAGCAGGTCTATATTGGGATCGTTTTTCAATACGGTTGACAGCAGAATGCCATCAATACCGTTTGCCTGCATTATTTCAATCGCTCTGGTTTCACTGGTCAGATCATAGCCCGTATTAAACAGCATAACGGTATACCCTAACTCATCTGCACGATCAAATGCTCCTCTGGCAAGCTCAGCAGAAAAAGGGTCCGAGATATTGGATATTGTCAATCCTATTGAATGACTCTTCCTGCTGACTAACCCTTTGGCAAAATAGTTTGGATGATATCCCATTTCTCCGGCTGTTTTAATGATCTTTTTTTTTACGTGTTTTCCCACTCCGGGTTTGTCGTTTAATGCATTTGAAACCGTTGTAGTGGAAACGTTCAGCTGTCTGGCAATATCTTTTATAGTCACATTACGCATATCATATGCTTTATCGATAAAGTTAATTTATCCTGAAAAATTATAATTTTTTATATATACACGATTTTTATTTAAAAATGTTTAAAATCATATTTTTAATTTTCAAAAACAGTATGTTTATCATTACTATTTAATTTTATTATTATTACAGTAAATTTTAGTCAAGGGAAAAAATAAAAAACACGATTTATTTTGCTTGACAATTCTCTGTTTATTAAATTATACAATAAGAAATATTTACTTAAACGTTTAAGTTGATTGATTTGAATAACCCCTTTTTAAACTGTATGGGACAGGATCACACCTTTGGCCTGTCTGTACAGATAGAAAGCATACCTGTGAATGTGGAGGAGAGCAGAATGAGCAGACAAATAACAAGTCATGCCAGAGTGGTTATCATTGGAGGAGGCGTTGTCGGATGTGCAACAGCCTATCATCTTACCAAACTGGGTGTCAGAGACGTTGTGGTATTGGAAAGAAAAGAGCTAACCTGCGGTACCACCTGGGCTGCTGCCGGGCTGGTTGTACAGCTCAGGGGCACTCCTGAAATGGTACGCATGACAAGACACGGCTATGAGCTTTACCAGGAGATAGAAAAGGAGACAGGTCAGCCTACCGGATTTGTTAAAAGCGGTGTGATAAACATAGCCACTAATCAACACAGAAAAGCAGAGCTTGAGATGCTTGAATCCCTGGCTGTCAGCTTCGGGATTGATAATCACCCCATCACTGTTGATGAACTCAAGAGGCGCTGGCCCCTTGTAAATACCGATGATATATTGAGCGCTTATTATATGCCAGATGACGGAATCGTCAATCCTGTTGATACTGCAATGTCAATGGCAGCCGGAGCAAGACAGGGCGGAGCGCAGATTTTTGAGGATACAGAAGTGCTTGATATTGAGATGAAAAACGGAAAGGTTGAATGCATTAAAACCAGCAACGGTGATATAAAATGCGAATCAATGGTTCTTGCAACTGGAATGTGGAGCCGTGAACTTGGCCGCAAACTGGGAATCAGTGTTCCCCTTCATGCCTGCCAGCACTTTCATTTTGTTACACTTCCCATTGAAGGTACATACAGGGGAATGCCCATTCTCAGAGATCAGGACGGTAGCCTTTATTTCAGAGAAGAGGTTGGCGGACTGCTCATAGGCGCTTTTGAGTATGGTGCTCTGCCTTATGGTACAGATCGCATCCCAAGTGACTGGAGCTTCAGGGAGCTGCCTGAAAATATGGATCATCTGGAACCGTTAATGGAAAATGCCATTAAACGGGTTCCAGAACTTGTCAATGCAGAGATCCGGCGGATAACAACCACAGCTGAAAGTTTTACCCCGGACAATATGTATATCATGGGGCTGGCTCCTGGAACCAGAAATCTTTTTACCGCCTGCGGAATGAACTCTTCCGGTGTTCTGTGTGGTGCAGGGGTGGGCAAAAAAATGGCTGAGTGGATTGTTCATGGATATCCCAAAAGCGGTCATTTATGGGAAGCTGACAACCGGCGCTGTTTTTCATGGATGATGAATAAAAAATGGCTAAAGGACAGGGCTCCTGAAACCCCGGGCAATCTTTATGGAATACACTTTCCCTTTAAACAGTTTGAAACAGCCAGAAACGTCCGTATGTCGCCTTTCCATGACCGCCTGGCTGATCGTGGAGCCTGTTTCGGCCAGTTATTCGGGTATGAAAGGGCTAACTGGTTTGCACCGGAAGGTGTGGAACCAAGATATGATTACAGTTTTCAACGGCAGAACTGGTTTGATTATTCTGCAGATGAACACATGGCTGTTCGCAAAAATGTCGGAATCTATGACCTCTCCTCAATGGCAAATTTCATTATGCAGGGTAGGGATGCCTTATCTGTCCTGCAGAAGATCTGTGGTAATGATATGGATGCTCCGGTGGGGAAAGTGGTGTATACTCAGATGCTTAATGAACGGGGGGGGATAGAAGCAGATATTACGGTAACGAAATTGAGACAGGATAAATTTTTTATTGTAACAGCAGGAGCAACTGCTTTAAAAGATTTTGATTATATTGAGCGGTTTATCCCGGAGGGTGCTCATGCCTTTCTTGTTGATATGAGTTCTTCCTATGCCATGCTCGGTGTCATGGGGCCAAATGCAAGGAGACTGATGGAAAAGGTTACAGATGCAGATCTCTCCAATTCAGGTTTTCCATATGGTACGGCCAGAGAGATATCTGTGGGATATGCAACACCTCTTGCCGTAAGGATGTCCTTTGTCGGGGAACTGGGATGGGAGCTCTATGTTCCAACTGAATTTGCAGCAGGCATGTTTGACTCCCTGATGGAAGCAGGTGAAGAATTCAATGTAAAACCGGTAGGTCTTCATGCAGTGGATTCCCTCCGTCTGGAAAGGGGTTTCAGACACTGGCCCTCAGACATTGACCCGGGACATACTTCTCTGGAGGCAGGTCTTGGATTTGCGATAAATTTTAAAAAAGATGATTTCCTGGGTAGAGAAGTGCTGCTGAAACAGAAGAAAAATGGTCTTGAGAAAAAACTGGTCTGCTTTACCATAGATGATCCAGAGCCGTTAATCTATCATGATGAGCCAATTTATAGAGATGGTGAACTGGTCAGCGGGAATACCCATGGTGCATACGGACATTTTCTGGGTTGTTCCGTGGGCATGTGTTATCTTGAAAATCCGGATGGTATTACCAGTGAGTGGATCCGTAGTGGCAGGTATGAGATAGGGGTGAATGGTAAAATGCATCCGGTTTCAATCCATCTGTCAGCCCCCTATGATCCTGGAGGAGAAAGAGCAAGAGAGTAAACACTTTTGGAGCTGCAGCAGAGCCGGCTGAAAAATTAATATGAAAATAAGGTTTTCAGGAAACAGGTTCAACTCCTGAAAGTTATCACTGCATCCTGGGGCAGGGCCAATCCAACACTTACCTCCAGTGTCTTCAGTATACCTGAAATTACCGGGCAGGATATATGCGGGATGGTTTCTAAAGCGGTATTGAGAATTTCTGAATGGTAGGAACCTGTTTTTTTGTCTCTAAAGAGTTCTGTCATCATATTCAGATCTTTGTCATTGAGAATCTCTTTTACTTTCTGCCAGTTGGGGCACTGGCTTTCCAATTTGAAGGACGCTGTATAGTTTCCTTTATTTCTGGCAGTGACAATGGTTGTAAAACCGCAGATACCAGCTGTGATTTCAACTTCAGTCATTTTTTTTCCTGATGGTATATTTAAGGTTTTTTTTAATCATGACTCATCCTGATTAACAGGAAAGCTCAGTCGTTGAACAAAGGCTGCCTGGAAATCGTGGTTGCATGCAAGTTCAACCACTTTGATCTGTTTTGCCAGATATTTTGCCTTTTCAAGATAAACAGTGTCGCATAAGGTCATTACAGCTCCTACGCCAGCAAGGTTCCCTGCGGTTTTTATTCTGGCAGTGTTCATGTGAGGGATCATTCCAATGGTTATCATCTCTTTTTTATCAAGATAAGATCCAAATGCTCCTGCAACAATAATCTCTACAGGTTTGTCAATACCTGCCTCTCTTAAAAGAAATTCAATTCCTGTGACCAAAGCAGCTTTGCCAAGCTGGACAGAACGGATATCTTTCTGGCTGATAAAAATATTGGAACCACTTTGAGAAGAATCCCAGGAGATGATGTTATATTGTATTTTCCCTGAATCATCTTTCTGTAATGAAGGAATGGAGACCTCTTTTTTAAAAGCGCCTCCTGGCTCTATAATGTTATTGGCGCAGAACTGTGCTATGGCGCTGATAATCCCTGTTCCACAGATACCGGACGGTTTGATATCTGAAGTTTCAGAAGAGCTGATCACTGTGTATTCAGGCACTTCTGTTTGTGCTTTTATATGAATTTTATTGACAGCGCCTGGAATTGCCTGCATCCCGCAGGAGAGAGAAGCTCCTTCAAACGCCGGTCCTGTTGCACAGGAAGTGGCATAGAAGGCTCCATTTGCCTTCAGAAGCAGTTCACCGTTGGTTCCAAGATCTATCAGGAGAGTCCCGTCTGCCTTGCTTTCCAGATCAGCCGCTATTGCAGCGCTCAGTATATCACCCCCTATAAATCCGGAGACATGGGGTAGCATCTGAACGGTTATATCTTCTGATTTAAAGCCTAACTGCCTTGAAAGGATATTTTTTGCTTCATAAAAAAGAGGCTGGTATGGAGAGATTCCGATTGATTTTGGATCAGCACCTGCAAATATATGGATCATTGCCGGATTGCCCACTACCACCATTTGCTCAATCAGCTCCTTTGTGATTTTTAAGGATTTACAGAGATCTTTCACTCCCCACTCTATTGCTTTGACGACAAGGTTTTGAAGGTGTTCGAGATTTTTTTCATTCTGATTAACAGCGCTGATACGGCTCATCACATCATCCCCGTAAAGTACCTGGGGATTTTTTACCGATAGTGAAGAGAGAATTTTTCCCTTTGCTGTATTGCACAGATATACAGCAATTGTTGTTGTCCCAAGATCAACAGCAATGCCGTAGCGGTCTTTATTCTGGATGTTATTGAACCTGTGTGTGAATTTTTCAGGAAGTGATACCGGAGCCTTGGTGATTATGTGGGAAGATAGCATGGATTTTTCCGGAATCCTGATGGTGATATGATCGGTTATCGTCAGGGAGCAGGCTTTCTTGAATTTAAAAATCTCTTTATCTGTAAAAACCTTTACCAGACATTTTTTACACCTTCCCTTGCCCCCACAGTCTGCTCTTAAAAATATATTTTTCTCCATGAGGACTTCCATCAGGGTTTTCCCCGGTTTTGCCTCTATCTGTTTGTCATGGGGCAGAATATTTATATAATAATTTTTATCCGGCATTTTCATCTTTCCTGTAAAAGCATCCTGTTATCAATGACCAGCCTGATCATCTATTTATGATAAGAACTGATTGTTTATTAAAAATTTTATTAAATAGCAAGACAATCTTTAGCGAGCATTTGAGGGTTGAAAAAATCACTGAATCCGTAATATCAGTTAATGAAAAGTTCTATCAAACAATATGTTGAATTTTAGGTATGCCATGCATGGGGCCGAGAGGGCGGTTCCCTTCCCCTGAAAAAAAATGATCTTGCCGGTGATCAAGTACTCCTTGAAATGACAAATACTCATTAATATCAAGATAAATTCAGCCTGGTAGTCTACAGAGGTTTGTTTTTTAAAATTGATCAAGAGAAAATATCCAGGGAGTTTAAAAAAGGTATTGCATTTGCCGTTTTTTGACCGTATATTCACGTGGTTGTTGAATTTGATGATTATTAATTGTCAGTTTGGCACAGTAAAATTTTAAAATTTTAGAATTCAAAAACAAGAGAGGAGATAAAAAATATCAACTCCTCTATTAAATATAGTGGTTAAAATAATTTATTATAATTTTAGGCTTGATTTTGTTTTTTAATTCTGATACTATTCTTCGGTCTTTTTGTCAGAGCTAGTTTTCTGGCGGCAGAAGATGAGCCGATATAGCTCAGTTGGTAGAGCATCTCACTTGTAATGAGAATGTCCTCCGTTCGATTCGGGGTATCGGCTCCAGAAAAATGGTGGGGTTCCCGAGTGGTCAAAGGGATCAGACTGTAAATCTGACGGCTCAGCCTTCGGAGGTTCAAATCCTCCCCCCACCACCAGAGTATTGTGTAGGAGATCTGAAAAAGTTGTGGTAGAGATCGTTACTACATAGTTAATGGCGTATTATTAACTATATAAGTTGCCTTGTAATGCGGGAGTAGCTCAGTTGGTAGAGCTTCAGCCTTCCAAGCTGAATGTCGCGAGTTCGAACCTCGTCTCCCGCTCCACATCTTTTCTGATTTCACTGTGTATTTAATAAGGGCTTTAATTTAATTAAATCTCTTTGTTAGAGCCCATGTAGCTCAGTCGGTAGAGCGCTTCCTTGGTAAGGAAGAGGTTCACCGGTTCAATTCCGGTCATGGGCTCCATAATAATTTTAGCTGGTATAAATAAAAGAGGTGTAAACCAAAGAGGAGTAAAGAAGATGGCTAAGGAGAAATTTGAGCGGACAAAGCCGCATGTGAACATAGGAACAATCGGTCATATTGATCATGGGAAGACTACGCTTACTGCAGCGATCACCAAGCTTGCCGGTATGAAAGGCAATGCAGAATTTGTTCCCTTTGATGAGATAGATAAGGCTCCGGAAGAGAGAGAGCGCGGGATAACAATTGCAACGGCCCATGTGGAGTATGAGACAGATAATCGTCATTATGCGCATGTTGACTGCCCCGGTCATGCTGACTATATAAAGAATATGATAACAGGTGCAGCTCAGATGGATGGAGCCGTACTGGTGGTAAGTGCTGATGACGGTCCAATGCCCCAGACAAGGGAGCATATTCTTTTAGCCCGCCAGGTAGGTGTCCCCAAAATAGTTGTATTTTTAAATAAGTGTGACATGGTGGATGATGAAGAGCTTATTGAGCTTGTGGAGATGGAGCTTCAGGAACTTCTTGAAAGTTATGAATTTGAAGATGTTCCAATTGTAAAGGGAAGTGCTTTAAAAGCGCTTGAGTGTGAAGATACAGCTGAAGAAGATGCTCAGTCAGTTTTTGAGCTTCTTGAAGTGCTTGATTCATATGTTCCGGAGCCTGAAAGAGATACGGCAAAACCGTTTTTAATGCCCATAGAGGATGTGTTCAGTATTTCAGGGCGTGGAACGGTTGTAACCGGAAGAATTGAGCGTGGTGTTGTCAAGACCGGAGAAGAGGTGGAGATTGTTGGTATCCGCGAGACAGCCAAAACAACCTGTACCGGAGTTGAGATGTTCAGAAAGCTTCTTGATGAAGGCCAGGCAGGTGATAATGTAGGTCTTCTTCTCAGAGGAACCAAGCGTGATCAGGTTGAGAGAGGTCAGGTTGTATCCAAACCCGGATCCATAACACCCCATACAAAATTCAAGGCGGAAATGTATGCATTGAGTAAAGAAGAGGGTGGCCGTCATACTCCATTTTTCAGCGGTTACAGACCTCAGTTCTTTTTCAGGACTACAGATATTACCGGAGTACTGACTCTTGAAGAGGGTGTTGAAATGATAATGCCTGGAGATAATGCAACCATCAATGTAGAGCTGATCAATCCAATAGCAATGGAAAAAGAGCTCAGGTTTGCAATCCGGGAAGGTGGACGTACTGTTGGTGCCGGTGTTATCGGTGAAATTATAGAGTAAAAGTTCCGAAAAGGAGTAAACAGTGGATAGAGTAAATATTGCTCTTGCCTGCAGTGAATGCAAGAGAAGGAACTATACAACAACAAAGAATAAGCGTAAGACTACTGATAAACTGGAGTTTAAAAAATATTGTAAGTTTTGCAGTAAACATGTAATGCATAAAGAAACAAAGATTAAATAAATATTGGTTTTTGCAGGTCAGTAGCTCCAATTGGCAGAGCTCCGGACTCCAAATCCGGCGGTTGCGGGTTCGACTCCCTCCTGACCTGCCACAATTTAATTTTGCAGATAAAATTTTTATTTTATCTGCAAAATATAATTATTAGGAGTTGTATGTCACGATTACAGAAAAAAAAAACTGTAAAAGATAAAAAAAAGAGAGTAAAAGTTTTAGATAAACAGAGTGAGGCAAGCGGCAGTCTGGCCAAATCTCCGTCGACCAAAGCTTCTGATTCAACAGAAAAACCAAAGGGCAGGATTGAGAAAAAAACTGTTCAGACAAAAATTAATGAACCCAATATCTTTCAGCAGGGTGTCGAATTTTTAAAAGAAGTAAAGGTTGAGTTGAAAAAAGTTACATGGCCCACAAGAAAACAGACAACTGGCACAACAATAGTTGTTATCATTTTTGTGTTTGTTGTTGCAGGTTTCTTAGGGCTTTTTGATTTTGGCCTTTCCAAGCTTGTACAAGTAGTTTTGACATAAAACAAGGTAATCAGACATGTCTCTTAAATGGTATATCGTACATGTATATTCAGGTCATGAGCAAAAAGTGAAAATTGCTCTTGAAGAAAAAATTCAAGCGTCTAAATATCCTGAAAAATTTGGTGAAATTCTCATCCCCACTGAAAATATCGTAGAACTTGTGAATGGAAAAAGAAAAGAATCTTCACGGAAATTTTATCCTGGATATATTCTGGTTAGAATGTATCTTGATAACGAGACATGGCACATTGTGAATTCAACACAAAAGGTAACAGGATTCCTTGGAGGAAAAAACAAACCAGCTCCTATAAGTGATAAAGAGGCTGCCACTATTATTGACAAGATGCAGCTGGGTAAGGATAAACCCATATCAAAATACTTTTTTGAGCTCGGAGATGAGGTAAGAGTAGTTGACGGGCCT
Organism: uncultured Desulfobacula sp.; assembly: GCA_964636495.1. Taxonomy (GTDB): domain Bacteria; phylum Desulfobacterota; class Desulfobacteria; order Desulfobacterales; family Desulfobacteraceae; genus Desulfobacula. The sequence goes on from CAZWSL010000024.1 coordinate 20,210, forward strand.
TTTGCAAATTTTAACGGTACTGTTGAAGATGTTTCTCCTGATAAGGAGAGGGTAAAGGTTCTGGTAAGTATTTTTGGACGTCCAACCCCTGTCGAACTTAAATTCATACAGGTTACTAAAATATAAATATTAATAGATACGAGTTAAGCGATATGAGTAATTAGATGTGAGATGTTTTTTCATTCTCGGTTCTCAAATCTCAATTCAAAAATCTTAAATACTCAGGAGTAGAAAAATGGCAAAAAAAGTAATGACACAGATAAAGCTTCAGGTCGAGGCAGGAAAAGCCAATCCATCTCCGCCTATTGGACCTGCTTTGGGTCAGCATGGTGTTAATATAATGGATTTTTGCAAAGCTTTTAATGCAAAAACTGCTAATGATGCAGGCTCAATTATTCCAGTTGTTATCACAGTTTATAAAGATAGGTCCTTTAGCTTTATTACTAAAACACCTCCTGCATCCAGACTGTTACTGGCTGCTGCTAAAATTTCAAAGGGTTCAGGAGAACCAAATCGTGAAAAAGTAGGAAAAGTAACCATGGAACAGCTGGTAACAATTGCTGAAACTAAAAAAGAAGATTTAAATGCTTCAGACATAGATGCAGCTGTAAAAATAATTGCAGGAACAGCAAGAAGCATGGGTATAGAAGTAATTTAACTTTAAGAACAAAGCGTAATATAATAAAAGAGAGAACCTAATAATGTCAAAGCGGAGTAAGAAACATACAGAAGCACTTAAAAAAGTCGATAGACTTGCCAAATACAACCCAAAAGATGCCCTGGAGTTAGCGGTTTCATCAAGCTATGCTAAATTTGATGAAACAATTGATATTGCAGTAAGACTTGGAGTTGATCCCAGGCATGCAGATCAAATGGTTCGCGGTACTGTAGTTCTGCCAAACGGACTTGGAAAAGAAGTAAAGGTACTTGTGTTTGCAAAAGGTGAAAAAGAGAAAGAAGCCCTTGATGCAGGTGCTGATTTTATAGCCGATGATGAGATAGTTCAGAAAATTCAAGACGGATGGTTTGGATTTGATAAAGCTGTTGCAACTCCTGATATGATGGGTATGGTCGGCAAACTCGGCAGGATACTTGGACCACGCGGACTCATGCCTAATGCAAAAACCGGGACAGTAACTTTTGAACTTGAAAAAGCAATTAATGAGTTAAAGGCCGGTAAAATAGACTTCAGAGTTGAAAAAGCCGGAATTGTTCATGTGCCAGTAGGAAAAGTCTCTTTTGGTGCAGACAAACTGATTGAAAATGTTAAAGCTTTTCTTGATAAAATAACTGCATTGAAACCTGCTGCAAGTAAGGGAACTTATTTTAAAACTATCAGTGTATCATCAACTATGGGACCTGGTATAAAAATTGACCCGCTTTTAATTAAATAGTTTGCTAAATTAGTGTTACAATCTGTCATAGACAGTAGGTGTGCTTTTATAAAGTACATAATCGGATCTGCCGGCCTGCCGAGACATAAAGAAAATTAAAGTATTGTTTTGGTCACAGTTGGCACCTTCGGAAAAATTTGAAAATGGAAGGAGGTGAATAAAATGTTGAATATTTCTCAAAAAAAAGAATTGGTTGAAAGGCTTTCAAAGGATCTGTCTGAAGCGCAGATTGCAATATTGATAGACTATAAAGGTCTTGATGTATTGAAAATGACCGATCTTCGTAATCAGCTTAGAAATGAGGGTGCTCAAGCTGAAGTTATTAAAAACTCCCTGATTTACAGAGCATCAGAGAATACAGATGCGGCTTTGATGAAAGATTTTTTCAAAGGGCCCAATGCTGTTGTTTTGTCAAAGGTTGATCCTGTAGGTCCTGTAAAAGTTCTGGTTAATTTTGCCAAAGAAAATGAGAAACTTGAAATTAAGGCAGCTTCATTTGCTGGAAAACTCCTTGATATTCAAGAGATCCAGAAGTTAGCAAAAATGTCGTCAAGAGAAGAACTCTTAGGACAAGTTGTCTATACGCTTAATGCGGTTCCAACGTCTCTTGTCAATGTCCTTGCAGAAATCCCACGCTCATTTGTCAATGTTCTTAATGCAATTAAAGATCAAAAAGAAGCAGCATAGAAATATTGCTTTTAAATGCTTTATTTATAAATTAAAAAATAGATATGTATAGTTTTATTATAGGAGAAGAAAATGGCCGATATTACAAAAGATGATGTACTTGAATTTATATCAAACATGAGTGTTCTTGAACTCTCGGAACTGATTAAAGAGATGGAAGATAAATTTGGTGTCAGTGCTGCAGCACCTGTAGCAATGGCTGCAATGCCAGCTGCAGGCGATGCTGGTGCTGCTGAAGAAGAAAAAACAGAATTTGATGTTATTCTTGAATCGTTTGGTGCAAAGAAAATCAATGTTATCAAAGAAGTAAGAGCACTAACTGGTCTTGGTCTTAAAGAGGCAAAAGCGCTTGTTGAATCAGCACCAAAACCTGTTAAAGAAGGTGTAGCGAAAGAGGAAGCTGAAAAAGTTAAAGAACAGCTTGAAGGAGCTGGAGCAGAAGTTTCTTTAAAATAATTGTATTTTTAAACTGAGTGTTTAGGTCGAATTGACTTAAGCGCTCAGTTCCACAGTGGATCTGACATATTTTACTGCCATGGTTTATAAAAACTGTAAGTTTATCATTAGCTTATGACAGGAGAATAGCCAGAACAGGGAATGAATATAAAGTGCATAAAGTAATGCGGGGGCAGGGTAATTGTACCAGGGTTCCGCTTTTACAGTTGGAAAATTAGACCCCAGGAGATCCCATGACCGGAAGTCTTTTGACGAATAAACGTGCAAGAAAAGAGTTTGGAAGTAGAGAAAACATCGTAGATATTCCTGATTTAATAGGAATGCAGAGGAACTCTTACGAGAGTTTCCTTCAAAGATATATCCCGTCTGAAGAGAGAGAAGAGAAAGGACTGCATGCTGTTTTTCAATCCGTGTTTCCCATTAAGGATTTTACAGATACAGCATCGCTGGAATATGTTTCCTACTCATTTGGTGTACCAAAGCATTCCATGAAAGAGTGCGCTGCAAGGGGGATGACATATGATATACCGGTAAATATCAGAGTCAGGCTCGTTGTATATGATCGCGACAAAGAAACAGAAATATCAACTATTCGTGATATTAAAGAGCAGGAGATCTATTTTGGCACCATACCTCTGATGACCCCCCGTGGTACCTTTATAATAAACGGCACCGAAAGAGCGGTAGTCAGCCAGTTGCACAGATCTTCAGGTGTGTTTTTTGATCACGATAAAGGTAAGAAATACTCTTCAGGCAAAATAATATACAATGCCAGAATTATACCTGTCAGAGGCTCCTGGATCGATATGGAAATTGATATAAAAAATATCGTTTTTATCAGGATTGACAGGAGAAGAAAATTTCCTGTATCAACTCTTTTCAAAGCGTTCGGATATACAAGTGAAGATATTTTAGATTTCTTTTATGATAAAGAACACATCATTATAAAAAATGGTTCCTATTTTAAAGCATTTTTACCTGAAAATTTAAAACGCCAGAGGGCAAGTTTTGATATTAAATCTCCTGAAACAGATAAAATCGTTGTCAAAAAAGGGAGAATTTTCACAAAACGGGCACTGAAACAGCTGGCAGAAGAGGGACTTAAATATATCCCTATTCTTGAAACTGAACTAATTGACAAAGCCTTTGCCCAGAATTTAATCGATCAAGAGGGAGAGGATATACTCTTTAAAGCCGGTGATGTGATTACTGAAGACACCTTTGAGATTCTGGAGGAAAAGTGTGTCACTGATTTCAGTATACTCTATGTAGATCCTGCAAGCTCTGATTCAATGCGGAAAACTCTTGTAGTCGATAAAACAGATACCAAAGAAGAAGCCTTAATGGATATCTACCGTCGTCTTCGACCCGGAAATCCGGCAACCATGGAAGTTGCACAGGATTTTATCGATCACCTTTTCTTCAGGCAGACGTATTATGATCTTTCAAGGGTAGGCAGATTGAAAATGAATCACCGCCTGGAGGTCAATACCAAAATTAATGTAAAAACCCTTCGAAAAGAAGATATTCTTCTAACAACAGCAACACTTATAAAACTTAAAGATACACAAGGGCAGGTTGATGATATAGACCATCTTGGAAACAGACGTGTACGTGCTGTTGGCGAACTTCTGGAAAATCAGTACAGGATCGGGCTCGTAAGGATGGAGAGGGCGATCAAGGAAAAAATGAGCATGCAGGAAGTCGATGCCATGATGCCCCATGATTTAATTAATCCCAAACCTGTATCAGCAGTTGTAAGAGAGTTTTTCGGTACTTCCCAGCTGTCTCAGTTTATGGACCAGACAAATCCACTATCAGAAACCACTCATAAGAGAAGGTTGTCTGCCCTTGGTCCCGGAGGTCTGACAAGAGAGAGAGCGGGTTTTGAAGTAAGAGATGTTCATCCGTCCCATTACGGCAGGATCTGTCCCATTGAAACCCCGGAAGGACCCAATATCGGACTGATTGTCTCTCTCTGTACCTTTGCCAGTGTAAATGATTTCGGATTTATAGAAACTCCATTCAGAACAGCAGAAAACGGCAAGGCATCAAAGGAGATAAAAAACTTAACCGCTTTTGAAGAGAACGATCATCCAATTGCCCAGGCAAATGCTCCTCTTGATGTGGATGGTAATTTTATCAATCCACTTGTTTCCTCACGGGTTGCCGGTGAGTTTGAAATGATTGAAAATCATGATGTCAAATTTATGGATGTATCACCAAATCAACTGGTGTCAGTATCAGCAGGATTGATTCCATTTCTTGAAAATGATGATGCAAACAGGGCCTTGATGGGCTCCAACATGCAGCGCCAGGCTGTCCCTCTGATAAACAGCGAGGCTCCCCTTGTCGGCACCGGGATGGAGAGTATTGTAGCAAGAGACTCTGGTGTTACAATTGTTTCTGAATATGACGGAATTATTGATAATGTTGACTCAAAACGTATTGTTGTGCGCAATGCTGAAACCAAGGGAGAAAATTTTGAAAAGGTTGTCTCGATTTACGAATGTTCAAAATTTACTCGATCCAATCAGAATACATGCTTTAACCACAGACCTATTGTTAAGAAAGGTGAAATTGTCAAAAAGGGTCAGGTAATCGCAGATGGCCCATCTACTGAAATGGGTGAACTTGCCCTCGGTAAAAATGTAACAGTCGCTTTTATGCCGTGGGATGGTTATAATTATGAAGATTCCATTCTTGTCAGTGAGAGACTTGTAAAGGATGGTGTTTATACTTCTGTTCACGTTGAAGAGTATGAAGTCCTGGCAAGAGATACAAAACTTGGCAAGGAAGAGATTACCCGCGATATCCCAAATGTTGGCGAAGATGCATTAAAAAATCTTGATGAAAGCGGTATTATACGCCTTGGTGCAGATGTTAATCCGGGTGATATCCTTGTTGGCAAAATTACGCCAAAGGGAGAGACCCAGCTATCTCCGGAAGAAAAACTGCTGCGTGCTATTTTTGGTGAAAAAGCAGGTGATGTTAAAGATACGTCTCTTTGCGTACCACCTGGTGTCAGGGGTAAAGTAATAGATGCAAAGGTATTTGTTCGACGTGGCCTGATAAAGGATGACCGTACCCGTGCCATTGAAGATGATGAGATAGAACGCCTTGAAAAAGACAGAGATGATGAAATCAAGATAATCTCCAAGGTAGTACGTGGAAAAATCGAGTCAATTCTCAAGGGCAAAAAAATTATTGCAGATCTTGAAAAAGCAGGTAAGGTTTTCATTAAATCAGGAACAAAGGTTAAAAATAACATTTTCAAGGATATTCCCGTAGATGTTCTTGTCAATATTGCTGTAAACGATGCTGTGATTACTGAAAAAGCACAGGTCATTATAGAAAGTTCCCAACGGCAGATCAGAAAGGCTAAAGAGCATTTTAACAGACTGGTATCCCGTTTTGAAAAAGGAGATGATCTTCCTCCAGGGGTTCTTAAAATGATTAAAATCAGTATTGCCATGGAAAGAGTTCTGTCAGTTGGTGATAAAATGGCAGGACGTCATGGAAACAAGGGTGTTGTTTCAAGGATTTTAAGAGTTGAAGATCTGCCGTATTTCGAAGATGGAAGACCTGTTGACATGGTTCTCAATCCCCTTGGAGTTCCTTCCCGTATGAATGTGGGTCAGATTCTTGAGATTCACCTCGGACATGCTGCTTTTGGACTGGGACAGCGGATTGACGAATTGCTCAGTGAAATGAAACTTGAGCGGTTAAGGGAAAAAGTTACGCAGGTTTTTTCAATGACAGAAGATCAGCAGGCTAATAAAAGAGCTGATACCATAGTTCAGAAACTTAAGGAAATGTCAGATGATGAACTTGTTGATTTTGCATCTCTTTATAGAAAGGGTGTGCATATGGCAACTCCGGTTTTTGATGGTGCCAGTGAAAATGAGATTAAAAAATTAATTAAACTTGCTGGATTTGATGAATCAGGCCAGTCAGTATTGTATGACGGCAGAACAGGTGAGCCTTTTGATAAAAAGGTAACGGTTGGTACCATGTACATGCTCAAACTGCATCACCTGGTTGACGACAAACTTCATGCCCGTTCAATCGGACCATATTCCCTTGTGACCCAGCAACCGCTGGGTGGTAAAGCTCAGTTTGGCGGCCAGAGACTTGGAGAGATGGAGGTGTGGGCAATGGAGGCTTATGGTGCAGCCTATGCTTTACAGGAGTTTTTGACTGTCAAATCCGACGATATGACCGGAAGAACAAGAATGTATGAAAAAATAGTAAAAGGCCAGAACGTTCTCGAGCCTGGAATGCCAGAATCTTTCAGGGTTTTAACTAAAGAGCTGAATAGTCTGGGTTTGGATATAAATCTTTTAGAAGGAAACAGATAAGGAGAAGACATTGGACAATATATATGATTTCTTCGCAAAACCAAAAGATCCCAAGATTTATCAGGGCGTTCAAATAAGCCTTGCATCATCAGACCAGATTAGAGAGTGGTCCAGTGGTGAAATTAAAAAACCGGAAACAATAAATTACAGAACATTCAAGCCTGAAAGGGATGGACTTTTCTGTGCCAAAGTTTTTGGTCCTACAAAAGATTACGAGTGCAATTGTGGAAAATACAAACGGATGAAACACCGTGGAGTTGTTTGTGAAAAATGTGGTGTTGAAGTCATTCAGTCAAAAGTCAGAAGAGAGAGAATGGCTCATATCGAGCTTGCAGCTCCTGTTTCCCACATATGGTTCCTGAAAAGTCTGCCAAGCAAAATAGGTAATGTTCTGGATCTGACACTTAAGAATCTTGAAAAAGTACTCTATTTTGACTCCTATATTGTAATAGATCCAATGGATACGGGTTTGAAAAAATATCAGCTGTTGTCTGATGACCAGTATTATGAGGCTTTAGATACATTCGGGGAAGAGTTTGAAGCAGGAATTGGTGCAGAAGCAATTTTGAAGCTGCTGGAAGAGATTGATCTTCAGCAGGTACATGATGAGCTTAAAGAAGAGATACGGTTGACAAAATCTGTAGCTAAGAAGCAGAAGATGTCTAAACGTCTTAAAGTAATTGATGCGTTTTTAAATTCCGGTATTGAGCCAACACGGATGATCATGACAGCATGTCCTATTCTTCCTCCTGACTTAAGGCCGCTTGTACCGCTTGAAGGCGGACGTTTTGCCACTTCTGATTTAAATGATCTTTACAGAAGAGTAATAAACAGAAACAATCGTTTGAAAAGACTGGTTGATCTCAATGCGCCTGATATTATTGTCAGAAATGAAAAGAGAATGCTGCAGGAAGCAGTGGACGTCCTGTTTGATAATGGCCGTCACGGCAGGGTTGTTACTGGAACGAATAAAAGACCTTTAAAATCACTCAGTGATACATTAAAGGGTAAACAGGGACGTTTCAGGCAGAACCTTCTTGGAAAGCGTGTGGACTATTCCGGCCGTACTGTTATTACTGTTGGTTCAGAGTTAAGGCTCCACCAGTGCGGGATTCCAAAGAAAATGGCTCTTGAGCTGTTCAAACCATTTATCTATAATTATCTTGAGCAAAAAGGGCTTGTTTCAACAGTTAAAAGTGCAAAAAAAATGGTCGAGCGAGAAGAGACTGAAGTATGGGATGCACTTGAATCAGTTGTTAAAGAGTATCCAGTCATGCTTAACAGGGCTCCGACACTCCATCGTCTCGGGTTTCAGGCTTTTGAACCTGTCCTGATTGAAGGAAAGGCTATTCAGCTGCATCCTCTGGTCTGTCCGGCATTTAATGCGGATTTTGATGGTGATCAGATGGCGGTTCATATCCCCCTTTCACTGGAATCCCAGCTTGAAGCCAGGATAATGATGCTGTCCACCAATAATATTTTATCCCCGGCAAATGGGCAGCCTATAATTGTTCCAACCCAGGATATTGTTCTTGGTATTTATTATATGACAAGGGCAATAAACAACCAGAAGGGTGAAGGTATATCTTTTTCCAGTATTGAAGAGGTAAGATATGCCTTTGATGCAGGAGAGCTTGATCTGCATGCCAGAATCAAAGTCAGAATTGATAATAAAATATTCGATACCACCACTGGAAGAATCCTTCTGTGGGAGTCAATTCCCGGAGATACGCTTCTATCCCTGAGCAGAATAAGAACCCAGACTCAGGAATATTGTGAAGCAGCAATGGAGGAGTTAAAAGCGGGTAAGGATTTCTATAAGGTTTTAGATAAATACTCTGATAAAGAAATCCAGAAGACAAAAGGGAAAACCGGTCTTCTTACCCGAAAGGAATTTAAAAATATTTTTCAGGTGTCGGAAATTGTTGTTGAACAGCTTTTTGGCATGAAGCAGGATCAGTTTACCGGTATCAGAAAAGTCGGAGATTACTATTCAATTTTTAAGGTTGATGAAAGAAAAGCCACCCTGCCGTTTAATCTTGTAAACAAGTTAATGGACAAATCTTCCATAGTAAAGCTCATTGACTATGCATATAGAAATATAGGACTGAAAGAGACTGTAATTCTTTCTGACAGACTTAAAGATATCGGATATAAATACTCCACTTTAGGCGGTCTTTCAATCTGTATAGATGATATGATTATTCCCGATGAAAAATGGAATATTATTGCTGAATCTGAAAAAAGCATTGAAGATATAAAAGAGCAGTATTCTGAAGGTTTGATTACCCAGGGTGAAAAATACAACAAGGTTGTTGATATCTGGGCTCAAAGCACTGATGATATTGCCAATGCCATGATGGAAGTCATGAAAAATCCAAAAGGGACAACTGATGATGGCACTGCTGAGGTGTTGAATGCTGTCTATGTTATGGCGGATTCAGGTGCCCGTGGCAGTAAAGACCAGATGCGTCAGCTGGCTGGAATGCGTGGGTTGATGGCTAAACCTTCAGGAGAGATCATTGAAAATCCAATTACAGCATGTTTCCGTGAAGGCCTTTCTGTTCTGCAGTATTTTATCTCAACTCATGGAGCGCGTAAAGGTCTTGCTGATACCGCTTTGAAAACTGCAAATTCAGGTTACTTGACACGACGGCTTGCTGATGTGGGGCAGGACTGTACCATAATTGAAACAGATTGCGGTACCATAAATGGTATTGAAGTAGAAGCTCTGTATGAAGGTGGTGAGATTATTCAAACACTTGGAGAGAGAATTCTTGGGAGAGTTGTACAGGAGGATGTACTTGATCCATATTCTGATGAATTCATTGTTGGTGCTGATACAGAGCTTGATGAGAGTCATGTTAAAAAAATTGAAAATGCAGGAGTTCAGAAAGTTAAGATCCGTTCCGTTCTTACGTGTAACTCAAAACATGGCGTATGTTCACGGTGTTACGGGCGTGACCTGGCTCATGGGGTTACAGTGGAAATCGGACAGGCTATAGGTATTGTAGCAGCCCAGTCCATTGGCGAGCCAGGGACCCAGCTGACCATGAGAACCTTTCATATCGGAGGCACTGCATCAAGAAAAGTTGAAGTTGCTGAGGTGAAGGCAAGGGTTGGCGGTATATTAAAATATGATAAAGATATCCAGACGGTTATTTCTGCTGATAATAAAGTAATTGTCATGAATAGAAAAGGCGGCAGTATTACAATTGTCGGCGAAGAAGGGCGGGAACGGTTTAAAGAGACTATCATTTATGGTGCAACTCTGTTTTTTAATGATGGGCAGAAGATAGAACCAGGAGATGTCATTGCTGCCTGGGACCCCTTTACAACACCAATTGTTACAGAAGTATCAGGTCGGGTAAGGTTTGCTGATATAGAAGTGGGATCTACTGTTCAAGAGCAGATTGACCCGGTTACAGGTAAGGTTTCACGTACGATCACAGAGGGCAGAGACAGTGAAATCCGTCCAAGGATTCTCATTAAAGATAAGGATGGAAAAGGAGTTAAACTGCCAAATGCCAAAGTGAATGCAAGATACTATCTGCCAGTCAATGCAATTCTGACAGTTGAGGAAGATGATCAGATCATGGCAGGGGATGTGATTGCAAAATTACCCAGAGCAACAACAAAAACAAAAGATATCACCGGTGGTCTTCCACGGGTTGCAGAACTTTTTGAGGTTAGAAAACCAAAAGATCCTGGAGTACTAACAGAAATTGATGGATATATTGAAGTCTCAAAAGGAACCAAAGGAAGACAGAAAGTTGCAGTTACCCCTGCTGAAATAGGCGAAAGAAAAGAGTACTCTATCCCCAAAGGACTTCATATAACTGTTTATGACGGAGATTATGTAAAGGCGGGAGATCCTCTTGTTGCGGGCAGCGCCAATCCCCAGGATATTATGAATATCAAGGGTGAGGTTGCACTGGCAAAATATCTCGTGGATGAGGTGCAGGAAGTTTACAGGCTGCAGGGCGTAAGGATTAACGACAAGCACATTGAGGTTATCATTCATCAAATGATGAGAAGAGTAAAAATTATTACTACAGGCGACACAAATTTTATTCCAGATGAGCAGGTTGACAGAATGCTGTTTGAGAAGACAAATAGAGAGGTGGCTATGAATGGAGGGGAACCTGCCAAAGGAGAACCACTGATTCTGGGTATTACAAAAGCCTCATTGTCTACGGATAGTTTTCTTTCAGCAGCATCTTTTCAGGAAACTACAAAAGTGTTGACGATTGCAGCAATTGAATGCAAGCATGACAGCCTTAAAGGGTTAAAAGAGAATGTTGTTATGGGTCGTATCATTCCTGCTGGCACGGGTTTTCCTGGATACGGCAATGTGGAAGTCGGACTTGGTGAAGTTGACCAGGTTTAAATTAAAAATTAAAAACAACTTGACTTTTTGAATAAGTAGAAGTAGAATTAGTAATTTGTCGTGTAGGGCAAAGGTTAAGAATTTTTAAAGGAGTGCAAGAGAAGATATGCCGACCATTAATCAGTTGGTTAGAAAAGGTAGGAAAAAGGCAGTTAAAAAGGCTAGTACACCCGCTTTAAAAGGTGGACCGCAGAAGCGTGGTGTCTGTACAAGAGTATATACATCAACCCCAAAAAAGCCTAACTCTGCATTGAGAAAAGTAGCCAGGGTACGATTAACTACTGGAATGGAAGTTGCTGCATATATTCCCGGTATGGGGCACAATCTTCAGGAACATTCGGTTGTTCTTGTAAGGGGTGGCAGGGTAAAGGATCTTCCAGGCGTTCGATACCATATAGTAAGAGGCGCTCTCGATACTCTTGGTGTTGATGATAGAAGGCAGGGCAGATCAAAATACGGGGCAAAAAGACCAAAATAAAACTTAACAGTATAGGGGATTGGCATCATCCCCATTTATGAGGACATGAATAATGGCATCTAAAGAGATCAATCTTGATAATATAACAAACAATGCATCAGTAGAAGAAAAACTGGCTGCAAAATTTGTTAACTGTGTCATGAAAGATGGTAAAAAGAATGCTGCCAGAAAAGCGGTGATAACAGCTTTAGGGGCGGTGGAAAAGAAGATCGGTGAATCCGGTCTGGATGTGTTTAAAAAAGCAATTGATAATATAAGGCCTTCGGTTGAGGTTAAATCAAGACGGATCGGTGGTTCAACCTATCAGGTGCCAACTGATATCAAACCGGCAAGACAGACTGCTCTTGCCTTTAGATGGCTGATTAATTTCAGTAGAAATCGAGCCGAAAAAGGTTATGCAAACAAACTCGCTTCCGAGCTGCTGGATGCTTATAACAGCAGGGGGGGGGCTATTAAGAAAAAAGAAGATACACATAAAATGGCAGAGGCTAATAAAGCTTTTGCTCATTTCAGATGGTAGTGAATATTTAAAAATTTTTGATAACAGTCTAATGCAATGAATAATCATTAGGAACGAATCAAGAGGAGTAAAGAAGATGGCTAAGGAGAAATTTGAGCGGACAAAGCCGCATGTG
>CAZWSL010000024.1:32710-47981 GCA_964636495.1 uncultured Desulfobacula sp.
CGGGAAGGTGGACGTACTGTTGGTGCCGGTGTTATCGGTGAAATTATAGAGTAAACATAGGAAGAAGTTCTATCATGTTGAAAACTAAAATCAGGATCAGGCTAAAAGCTTATGATCATAAACTTCTTGATCAGTCTTCAGTGGATATTGTTGATACTGCCAGGAAAACCGGAGCCAGAATTGTAGGACCAGTACCACTTCCTACACGGATAAACAAATTTACTGTTTTACGCTCTCCCCATGTGAATAAAAAATCACGGGAACAATTCGAGATCAGAACACACAAGAGAATGATGGATATTCTTGAACCAACCCAGCAGACTGTTGATGCTTTAATGAAACTTGATCTTTCACCTGGTGTAGACGTAGAAATTAAATTATAGTGTAAACGAGAATAAATTATGAGTGCATTACTTGGAAAAAAAATCGGTATGACCAATGTGTTTTCACAAGATGGAAAACTCATTCCTGTAACAGTTGTACAGGCAGGCCCTTGTGTCGTTACTCAGATAAAAACAGAGGAATCTGATGGGTATAATGCTCTTCAAATAGGGTTTGATGAAAAAAAAATTGAAAAATTAACCAAACCCATTGCAGGACATTTGAAAAAATCAACCAATAAGGGTTTAAGTGTTTTAAGAGAATTCAGAACCGATGATATTGAAAATGTTGAGACAGGTGCAACTCTCTCTATAGATATGTTTTCTGTTGGAGACAAGGTGACTATCTCCGGGATCTCAAAGGGACGTGGATTTCAAGGTACCATTAAAAGACACGGTTTCAGCAGGGGACCGGAAACACATGGTAACAGAAATCATAGAAAGCCGGGATCTGTTGGAAACAGTGCCTGGCCCGGAAAAATATTTAAAGGGAAAAAGATGCCGGGTCACATGGGTACAGAGAGAGAAACAGTAAAGAATCTTACAATTATAGATATTAAATCAGAAGACAATCTTTTGTTGGTCAAGGGATCGGTCCCCGGGTTTAAAACAGGTATTCTGGAAGTGCGGAAGGCATTAAAGTAGGTTAGAGATATAATTCATGAACTCTTATTAAAATAGAGTTTCACATGGCAATCTCAATACTCAAAATAAAATAGAGAATAAAATGCGGCTATGGGTATTGCATTATCCAGGCAGTGATGCATAGTCGATCAAAATTTATGAGGAAGAATATGGCTGCTGTAGATGTATTAAACAGTGAAGGTAAAAAAGTGTCAGAAGCTCAATTACCTGATGAAATTTTTAACACGCCAATTAAACAGAGTGTTCTTCACCACGTTGTTCGTTCCCAGCTCGCAGCAAAGCGAGAAGGGACAGCTGCGTGTAAGACACGGGGCATGGTTAGAGGCAGTACAAAAAAACTTTTCAGGCAGAAGGGAACAGGTAATGCCCGTGCAGGTTCAGTGAAATCTCCTTTGAGAAGAGGTGGAGGGGTTGTTTTCGGGCCGACTCAAAGAGCATTTACCATCAAGGTTCCTAAAAAGGTTAGAAAACTTGCCTTGAAAATGGCACTTAGTTCAAAGGTAGAAGATAATACAATTTTTGTAATAGATGATTTCAAACTTGAAGCTATAAAAACCAAGGATCTTGTTAATATTCTGAAATCACTTGATCTTTCTGATTTGTTGATTGTTTCAGATAGTGAAGATACAAACCTTTTGATGTCATCAAGAAATATACCTGATGTTAAGGTTATAAAAACCGAGGGTCTCAACGTATATGATATTTTGAAATTCAAGAACCTCCTTCTTGTGGAATCAACTATTAATAATATCAAGGGGAGGCTGTGCTAAAATGAAGCAATATGACATTATACGTGGTCCTCTGGTTACTGAAAAAACAACTCTTCAAAAAGAAATTAATAACCAGGTGACGTTCAAGGTTGACAAAAATGCCAACCGTGTTGAAATAAAAAGCGCTGTCGAAAAGAATTTCAATGTCAAAGTAAAACAGGTCAGGACTATCCAGATCAAAGGAAAAGTTAAGCAGCGTGGTAGAATAATTGGTAAAAGAAAAGACTGGAAAAAAGCAGTAATAACTCTTTTGCCAGGACAAAAAATAGATTTTTTTGAAGGTGTTTAAAATAGAGGTATAAATATATGTCAACAATAATAAAAACAAAACCGACATCTCCAGGACGACGTTCTCAGGAATACCTTTCTTTTGAAGAAATTACCAAGACAAAACCTGAAAGACGGCTTACTAAAAATATAAACAAACGCGCAGGCAGGAATTCATATGGTAGAATCACTGCCAAGCATAGAGGCGGCGGTGCAAAAAAGAAATATCGTATTATTGATTTTAAAAGGGATAAAGATGGTATCCCGGCAAAAGTATCAGCCATTGAATATGATCCTAACCGAAGCTCAAGACTTGCTCTTTTAGTCTATGCTGATGGTGAAAAAAGATATATTCTTGCTCCCCGTGATGTTAAAGTAGGTGATATCCTTGAAACCGGTGAAAATGCAGATATTAAACCCGGTAACTGTACAACTCTTGAAAATATCCCAACTGGCACAAGAATCCATAATATTGAACTGAAGCAGAACAAAGGCGGACAAATCGTCAGAAGTGCCGGTGCTTATGCAAGGCTTATGGCTAAAGAGGGAAAATATGGGCAGGTGCTCCTTCCTTCAGGAGAAGTTAGAATGATACTTCTGAAATGTAAGGCTACCATTGGCAGAGTGGGCAATGAAAAGCACGCTGACGTTAAAATCGGTAAAGCCGGCAGAAACAGATGGAAAGGTAGACGTCCTTCTGTAAGAGGCGTTGCAATGAATCCCGTTGATCATCCAATGGGTGGTGGTGAAGGAAGATCTTCCGGTGGAAGGCAGCCTTGTACTCCCTGGGGAATACAGACAAAAGGTAAAAGAACTAGAAAGAGCGCCAGAACAGATCAATACATCGTTAAAAGAAGATCTAAAAGAAAAAAATAAATAGGTGATAAATCATGCCAAGATCATTAAAAAAAGGACCATATATTGCACCACAGCTTTTAAAAAAAGTATTAGATGCAAATCAATCCAAAAGCAATAAAGTAATTAAAACCTGGTCACGCAGATCAACTATATTTCCTGAGATGGTTGGTATTACGCTGGCTGTCCATAATGGCAAAAAATTTATACCGGTTTTTGTTTCAGAAAATATGGTTGGACATAAACTGGGTGAATTTTCGCCTACCAGAACTTTCTGGGGACATGCAGGAGATAAAAGGGCCAAGAGATAACCTCTTGCCTGATATAAGGATAATTAATATGGAAGTTAAAGCTACTACAAAATATACACGGATTTCACCTTTAAAGCTTCGATTGCCGATTTCCCAGATAAAAGGAAAAAATGCAGAACAGGCACTTATGCTTTTAAAATTTATGCCGCTGAAATCAGCCGGGATTATTTACAAAACTTTGCAGTCAGCTGTCTCTAATGCTGAGCACAATAATGAACTTGATGTAGATAAATTGATTGTTAAAAATGTTATTGTTGATCAAGGTCCTTCCATGAAACGGTTTCGACCGAGAGCCAGAGGAAGAGCATCAAGAATTTTGAAAAGAAGCAGTCATTTAACTATAATTGTAGAAGAAATTGACAAATAGGAGGAAGTAAGCTTGGGCCAGAAAGTACATCCTACAGGATTAAGATTAGGTATCATTCGAACTTGGGACTCCAGATGGTACGCAGACAAGGAATATGCCTCTTTTGTTGAAGAAGATTTTAAAGTTCGAAAATTTCTGAAAAAGAAATTATACCATGCTGGTATTTCAAAAATAGAGATAGAAAGATTTTCTAAACAGATCAGGCTAAGGGTATTTGCAGCAAGACCTGGTATTATTATCGGGAAAAAGGGTTCAGAGATTTCACTATTGAAAAAAGAACTCGAGAAAATGCTTAAACCTGCTGTCATGATTGATATCAAGGAAGTTAGACGTCCTGAAATAGATGCTCAACTCGTTGCTGAAAATATTGCACTTCAGCTTGAGAGAAGAATCGCATTTAGAAGAGCGATGAAAAGAAGCGTTTCCTCAGCCATGAGATTTGGAGCAAAAGGAATAAAAATTATCTGTTCAGGTCGTCTCGGTGGTGCAGAGATGGCAAGAACTGAATGGTATAAAGAAGGACGGATTCCTCTTCATACTTTGAGAGCTGATGTAGATTACGGCTTTATTGAAGCAAAAACAACCTATGGTACTATTGGAATTAAAACTTTTATTTTTAAAGGCGAAGTGATTGATTCTGATGATCGGGCCATTGCAAGGTAAAAGCATATTAGGAGATATAAAAGATGCTTAGTCCAAAAAATGTAAAATTCCGTAAAGAATTCCGCGGTAGAACAAAAGGCTCACCAAGCAGAGGTAATACTTTAAGTTTTGGTGACTTTGGTTTACAGGCTGTGGAATGCGGATATATAAATGCACGACAAATTGAAGCTGCAAGGGTTGCGTTGACAAGACATGCAAAAAGAGCTGGCAAGAGCTGGATCCGCTTTTTCCCTGATCATCCTGTTACTAAAAAACCTGCAGAAGTTAGAATGGGTAAAGGTAAGGGTGGAACAGACGCCTGGGTTGCAAGGGTTAAACCTGGAAGAATTCTTTATGAAATGGAAGGTGTTTCAAGAGAGGTTGCCCAGGAAGCCATGAGACTTGCAGCACGTAAGCTATCCTTAAAGACAAGATTTATTGAGAGGAGCAGCTGATATGAAGACAGGTGAAATAAGAGAAATGGGAGCAGATAAGATCAAAGAGAAAATCGAGCAGTTAAAAAAAGAGCTTTTTAATCTTAGATTTCAAAACAGTGTTGGCCAGCTTGAAAATACAGCAACGCTTTCAAATGTCAAAAAAGATATTGCAAGATTATATACAATATCAAAAGAGATGAATGTAAACATAAGTTAAATTATTTAAAGAAATTACTATGAAAGATATTCAAAAAAACAGAAGAGAGTTATTAGGTCTTATTGTATCAGATAAAATGGAAAAATCTGTTGTTGTAAAGGTTGAAAGATTTATTCAGCACAAGATTTATAAAAAGTATATTAAAAGATACAAAAAATATCATGCCCATGATGAAAACAATGAGTGTAACATTGGTGACATTGTTAAAATCGTCGAAACAAGGCCTTTGAGTAAGCTGAAACGTTTCAGAGTGTCTGAAATTGTTAAAAAAGCTGTTTGATTAAGGGAGTTTGAAAAATGATTCAGAGTGAAACAAGATTAACGGTAGCAGACAACTCCGGTGCAAAGGAATTGTATTGTATAAAGGTCCTTGGAGGATCAAAAAGAAGATATGCCAGCATTGGTGATATTATCACGTGTTCAGTAAAAGAGGCAATTCCTAACTCTAAAGTCAGCAAGGGCGATATTGTTCAGGCAGTAATTGTAAGAACCAAAAAAGAGATTTCCAGACCTGACGGCTCCATGATCAGATTTGATGATAATTCTGCTGTTATTTTGTCAAAATCCAAAGAACCTATTGGAACACGAATATTTGGTCCTGTTGCAAGAGAATTAAGAGCAAAGAGCTTTATGAAAATTGTCTCGCTGGCACCTGATGTGCTTTAATCATCCTGGTTTTGGAGAAAATATCCTATGGAAACTATGAAAATTAGAATTAAAAAAGATGATAAGGTTAAAGTACTTACTGGTAAAGATAAGGGAAAAATAGGTAAAGTACTGAAAGTTGTTAAAAAAACCAACCGTGTCATTGTTGAAAATATAAATGTTGCAAAGGTTAATCAGAGGCCGACACAGGCAAATCCACAAGGTGGTATTGTGGAGAAAAATATGCCGCTCCATGTTTCTAATCTAATGATTATGTGCAACTCATGTGTAAAGCCTACTAGAATTTCAATAAAAGAATTAGAAGATGGAAAACGGGTTAGAATCTGCAAACAGTGTAATCAGCAGATTGATTCCTAAGACCAGAGACGGAGATAACAGATGTCAACTCTTAAGGAAAAATATATTAAACAAGTTGTCCCACAGCTTAGACAAACTTTTAATTATAAGAATCAGTTTCAAATTCCTAAGTTAGAGAAAATTGTTTTAAATATGGGATTGGGTATTGCAGTAACTAATCCCAAGATCGTGGATTCAGCAGCTTCAGAATTAGCACTGATTGCAGGTCAAAAACCTATAATAACAAGAGCTAAAAAACCAATTGCGAATTTCAAGCTGCGTGCTGACCTTCCAATTGGGTGCAAGGTAACCTTGCGCCGTGAAAAAATGTATGATTTTTTTGACAGGCTTGTGAATATCGCATTGCCGCGTGTCAGGGATTTTAGAGGCATTTCTTCAAAAGCTTTTGACGGCAGGGGTAATTATAGTCTTGGTATTACAGAGCATATAATTTTTCCTGAAATTGATTATGATAAGACTGACAGTATTAAAGGTCTTAATGTTACTATCGTAACTAGTGCACAAACCGATGAGGAAGGCAGAAAGTTTCTAAAACTGATGGGAATGCCTTTTAAAAACTAAGGATTACAGGAGGAAAGCTTGGCTAAAAAAGCTTTAATCGCAAAGGCTCAGAGAAAATCAAAATTTTCAACACGTGCTTATAACAGATGCCCTTTATGCGGTCGACCAAGAGGATTTATTAGAAAAGCTGGTATTTGCAGAATTTGTTTCAGGACGCTTGCGTCAGAAGGAAAACTTCCAGGTGTTACCAAATCAAGCTGGTAAGTTAAGGATTCAAGTACAATAGCAGTAAATTTTAAGGAGAATTAAAATGGCAAGTAGTGATCCAATTGCAGATATGCTGACGATCATAAGAAATGGTGGTAAAGCAGGATTTGCTAAAGTGGATATCCCCGGATCAAAAATCAAGCTGGAGATGATGCGGGTGCTAAAAGAGCAGGGATACATCAAAGATTATAAATTCCTTGAGGATAAAACTCAGGGAGTGCTGCGGGTTTATCTGAAATATGTACAGGATGAACAGCCGACAATCTTTGGAATTACAAGAGTAAGTAAACCCTCATGTAGAGTTTATAGTAAATCAAAACAGATTAAGCCGGTCTTAAATGGTCTTGGTATTTCTATTGTCTCAACTTCAAAAGGTTTGATGACAGATAAACAGGCCAGAGAAGCGAATCTCGGCGGTGAAATTCTTTGTAACGTTTGGTAAGACAGGAGTAGGATATGTCTAGAATAGGAAAAAAGCCGGTTCAGCTTCCAGAGAATGTACAATTTGCTATTAAAGGTGATATGGTTTCTGTTAAGGGACCAAAAGGTAATCTTGAACGGAAGATACATCCGGCTGTTAAAATAAGTATTAAAGACAATGCTGTTGTTTTTGATACAGAGCAGAATGATAAGAAAAAAGTTGCATTACAGGGCTTGTTCAGGTCTCTTGTGAACAACATGGTAACCGGTGTCACAAAAGGATATGAGAAAAAACTTATTCTTTCCGGTATTGGCTATCGTGCTGAAACAAAAGGCAATAGCCTGATATTGAATGTAGGATATTCCAATCCAGTGGATTTTAAAATACCTGATGGCATTAATGCTAATGTTGAAAAAAATGTTGAAATTTCCTTGACAGGTATTGATAAAGAGCTTCTTGGTCAGGTAACTGCAAACATAAGAGATTTAAGGCCTCCTGAACCCTATAAGGGGAAAGGCATCATGTATGCAGATGAAAGAATTATTAGAAAAGCTGGTAAGACTGCTGGTAAAGATTAAAAGGCGGGAATATAAAAATTATGGGAAATACATCACCAAGGCTTATTTCAAGGCTTAAAAGAAAAAAAAGAATCAGGAAAAATATTTTTGGTACGCAGGAACGTCCGAGATTAAGTGTCTTTAGAAGTTCAAAACATATTTATGCCCAGATTATTGATGATACAAAAGGCTCAACACTTGTCTCTGCCTCTACACTTGACAGGGAGTTTAAAGAAAGCAGACAAGAAGGTAAAAAGAAAGAAATTGCAAAGTCTGTAGGAAGTCTTATTGGTAAGAGAGCTCTTGATAAAGGAATTACAAAGGTTGTTCTTGACAGGAATGGAT
Organism: uncultured Desulfobacula sp.; assembly: GCA_964636495.1. Classification (GTDB taxonomy): domain Bacteria; phylum Desulfobacterota; class Desulfobacteria; order Desulfobacterales; family Desulfobacteraceae; genus Desulfobacula. The sequence goes on from CAZWSL010000024.1 coordinate 40,716, forward strand.
TCTTATATCATGGTCGCGTGAAAGAACTTTCAAACGGAGCTCGCGAAGCAGGATTGAATTTTTAATTTTGGAGGAACAACCTTGGCAAGACAGCAGATGGAAGATAATGGATTAATTGATAAAGTCGTAAGAATTAACCGTGTTGCAAAAGTAGTAAAAGGCGGTAGAAATTTCAGTTTCAGCGCATTAGTTGTTGTTGGCGATGGAGAAGGCAGTGTAGGTTATGGCCTTGGAAAAGCAACTGAGGTACCCGAAGCAATAAAAAAAGGGATGGAAAAAGCCAAAAGAAATATGGTTAAAATTTCTCTGCTTGACGGAACTGTTCCATTTGAAGTTGTGGGAAAGGCAGGCGCAGGCCGTGTACTTCTTAAACCGGCTTCTCCCGGTACGGGATTAATTGCAGGAGGAGGAATCCGTGCTGTCCTTGAAGCTGTGGGCGTAACGGACATTCTGACCAAGTGTATTGGAACCCATAACACTCAAAATATCGTCAGAGCAACAATGGCAGGGCTTCAATCTCTTTGTTTAAAAGAAGAAGTTGCAAAACGTCGCGGGCTGAAACCCGAAGAAATTTAATGAGGTTACAAGATGGCTGACAAGATAAAAATCACACAGATAAAAAGTACAATAGGAAGACCAGCCAAACATGGCAGGATTGTCCGATCTCTTGGTTTAAGAAGAATGCATCAGACCGTTGAACATAACGCTGATCCGGTTATAATCGGGCAGGTTAAAAAAGTTTCGCATCTGTTAAAAGTGGAGGAAGTATAGTATGCAGCTTCATGAACTGTCACCTGAAAAAGGTGCAAAAAAAAACAGGAAAAAAGTAGGCCGTGGACCTGGGTCAGGTATGGGTAAAACATCCACACGAGGTCATAAGGGTCTTAAGTCACGATCAGGCGGAAATGTTCGCCCGGGATTTGAAGGCGGTCAGATGCCCATTTACAGAAGACTTCCCAAAAGAGGTTTTTTTAATATATTTAAGACAAAAATATCAATCCTTAATATTCGAGATCTTGATAGATTCGAGGATGGAGCAACTATAGATATCACTGCTTTGAAATCAGCAGGAATGGTAAAAGGCCGTACTGATAATGTTAAAATTCTTGGTACAGGTGAGGTAACAAAGAAATTTTCCTTAAAAAATATTCTTGTTTCAAAAACTGCCAGAGAAAAAATTGAAACTGCCGGTGGAAGCATAGAATAAAAATAATGCAAAGTTGATGTAAGGAACCAATTGATGATTCAAAATAGCTATCAGAATTTATTTAAACTTCCTGAGCTGAAAAGAAAAATAATAATTACACTTGCTTTACTCTTTGTATACCGTATTGGTATTCATGTTCCAACGCCTGGTGTAAATGGTGCTGCACTTGCTTCTTTTTTTGCTTCTGCTGAAGGAACATTGTTTTCAATGTTTAATATGTTTTCAGGTGGTGCTCTTGAAAGACTTTCCATTTTTGCATTGGGAATTATGCCCTATATCAGTGCTTCTATTATTTTAGAACTGATGACAGTCGTTGTTCCGCACCTTGCACAGCTTAAAAAAGAGGGTGATGCAGGAAGAAAGAAGAAAACGCAATACACAAGATATGGTACGGTTATATTAAGTATTATTCAGGGGTTTGGAATCAGTGTAGGTCTTGAATCAATGACTTCACCATCCGGTGTTCCAATTGTACCAGATCCGGGATGGGCTTTTCGCCTTGTTACCATTATTACACTTACTGCAGGTACCTCTTTTATCATGTGGCTTGGAGAGCAGATTACCGAAAGAGGGATCGGTAATGGAATATCTCTGATTATTTTTGCTGGTATTGTTGCCAGGATGCCGTCTGCCATGGGTAATACAGTCCGGTTAGCTACTACAGGAGAAATGGGAGTATTCGGAATCATTATTCTTGTTGTTTTAATGGTTGCTGTTATTGCTGCAATAATCTATATGGAACAGGCCCAGCGGCGTATACCTGTCCATTATGCAAAAAGAGTTGTCGGAAGAAAAATGTATGGAGGGCAGACTTCACATCTTCCTTTAAAAATTAATACAGCCGGTGTAATTCCACCAATATTTGCATCCTCTATTATTATGTTCCCAACAACTATTGCTCAGTTTATAGATGTTCCATTTATGAATACAGTAGCCGCCATGTTCAGTCCGGGTACAATCTGGTATTATCTTCTTTATATTGGATTCATTGTTTTCTTCTGTTTTTTTTACACAGCAGTACAGTTTAATCCTGAAGATGTTGCAGAAAATATGAAGAAAAATGGCGGTTATATACCAGGAATAAGGCCGGGTAAAAGAACAAGTGAATATATTGACAGGGTCCTTACAAGAATAACACTTGGAGGAGCGGTTTATGTATCAGCTGTTTGTGTATTGCCAACCTTTTTAATGGCAAAATTTAATGTTCCTTTCTATTTTGGGGGAACGGCTCTTTTGATTGTTGTTGGCGTATCCATTGATACAATTTCTCAGATTGAGTCCCATCTGATTACTGGAAATTATGATGGTTTTATGGGAAGGTCAGGAGCCAAGAGAATTAAAGGAAGATCCTGATTTAAATCTTGAAAAGTTAAGGAGATTAATAAAGTATGGCAAAAGAAGAACCCATTAAAGTCGATGGTAAAGTCCTTGAAACACTGCCAAATGCCATGTTTAAAGTTGAACTGGAAAATGGGCATGTACTACTTGCACATATTTCAGGTAAAATGAGAATGCATTTTATTAAGATCCTGCCAGGGGATACAGTGTCTGTGGAAATTTCGCCATATGATTTAAGCCGGGGCAGAATTACATATAGATTTAAATAGATTTGAATATATTTGTTAAAATATAAGTTTAGGAGTAGATAGATGAAAGTCAGAGCATCTGTAAAAAAAATCTGCAGAAATTGTAAAATTGTTAAAAGACATGGTGTCATAAGAGTTATTTGTATTAATAAACGCCATAAACAGAGACAGGGATAGGGGGAAGGAAATTTGGCACGTATTGCAGGAGTCGATTTACCAAGAGATAAGCATGCATGGATAGCTTTAACCTATATTTACGGAATAGGTCGCACAAGATCAAAACAGATACTTGAAAAAACTGGTATTGATCCAACTACTAAATCACATGAGCTTACAGAAGGGCAGGTTAATGATATCAGAAAGATCATTGATGCTGAATATAAGGTTGAAGGTGAGCTTAGAAGCGAAGTTTCCATGAATATCAAAAGACTTATGGATTTGGGTTGTTACAGAGGATTACGCCATAGAAAAGGTCTGCCTTGTCATGGTCAGAGAACAAGTACAAATGCCAGAACAAGAAAAGGTCCAAAAAGGACTGCAGTTAAAAAGAAAAAATAGAATAATATAAAAGGTACTATGAATTATGGCAAAAAAGTCTAAAAAAGTTATATCCAAAAAGAGGGTTAAAAAGAATATTGCCACTGGAATTGTCCATATTCAATCCACTTTTAATAATACAATCGTTACTATTGCTGATGAAAATGGAAATACTGTTTCCTGGTCAAGTGCTGGTATGCAGGGATTTAAAGGTTCTCGAAAGAGTACTCCTTTTGCTGCAAAACTTGTTGCAGAAGATGCAGGTACAAAGGCAATGGAGCATGGTATGAGAAATATAGGTGTATATGTCAAAGGCCCTGGCCCTGGCCGGGAATCTGCCTTAAGGGCTTTACACGCACTTGGGTTTCAAATATCAATGATCAAGGATGTTACACCAGTTCCCCATAATGGATGCCGTCCGCCAAAAAGAAGAAGAGTGTAAGTTTTACAGGTTTGATAAAGGAGAAAAACATTGTCAAGATATAGAGGATCTGTTTGCCGACAATGCAGACGTGAAAATATTAAGTTGTTTCTGAAAGGTGATAGATGCTTTTCAGACAAATGCAGTTTTGATAGAAGAGGATACCCCCCTGGGCAGCATGGCCAAAGACGAAGTAAGTTGTCTGATTATGGAATTCAGTTAAGAGAAAAGCAGAAAGTAAAAAGATTGTATGGTCTGTCAGAGAAACAGTTCAGGATCTCTTTTAAAAAAGCTGATCGTAAAAAAGGAATTACCGGTACAAATCTTTTAAGTCTTCTTGAAACCCGTTTCGATAATACTGTTTTTAGAATGGGATTTGTAAATTCAAGAAATCAGGGACGACACTTTGTTAAACATAACCATTTCACTGTAAATGGAAAAAAAGTCAACATTCCTTCCTATCAGGTAAAAAAAGGGGATGTTATTGAAGTCCGTGAGAAAAGTAAAACAATTCAAGCTATTTTAGACTCCCTGGATGCTATTGTGAGAAGAGGTATTCCTCAATGGCTTGAGATTGATAAGGAAAAATTTAAAGGCGAAGTTGTCGGCATTCCAATGCGTGAAGATATTACCCTTCCCATTCAGGAACAGTTGATTGTAGAGCTTTATTCTAAATAGACAGATCATTATTATGATTTGTTCAAATATTTATTCAGGAGATATCAATGTCATCTGAAAAACTTGCATATGTGAACTGGAGAGAGATGATCAGGCCTGAAAAGCTTGATGTCACCACAACTTCAACATATGGTAAATTTGTATGTGAACCCCTTGAAAGAGGGTTTGGTATTACTATAGGAAATTCTTTGCGTAGAATTATTCTATCATCTATCTATGGTGCGGCCATTGTCAGTGTAAAATTTGATGATGCACTTCATGAATATAGTGTCATACCAGATGTAAGGCAGGATGTTTCTGAAATCATTCTGAATTTAAAAGAGATTAAATTAAAGGTCGATGATATTGAAGACAAGGTTCTAACCTTAAATGTAAAAGGTGAATGTGAAGCAACTGGTGCTGATATTATCAGTCCTGACGGAAAAGTTGAGGTGTTGAACCCTGAACAGCATATTGCCAGCATTTCATCAAAAGGAAAATTGAGTATAACCATGGTTGTGAAAACCGGAAAAGGTTATGCCCTTGCCTCTGCAAATAAAGATGAAGATGCGTCAATCGGCACTATACCCATTGACAGTGTGTTTTCTCCGATTAAAAAAGTCAAGTATGTTGTTGGAACATCCAGAATCGGTCAGAAAACAGATTACGATAAACTCACTCTTGAAGTGTGGACAGACGGTTCTGTCACTCCAGAGGATTCTGTTGCATTTGCAGCAAAAATTTTAAAAGAGCAGATGACTTCCTTCATTAATTTTGATGAGGATATGGAACCAGATTATGCTGATGAAAATATGGAAGATTCAGATAGCGGATTTAATGAGAATGTCTACAGATCTGTTGATGAGCTTGAGTTGTCAGTTAGAAGTTCTAACTGCTTAAAAAATGCCGAAATTACAAGTATATATCAATTGGTTCAAAAAACAGACACTGAGATGCTGAAAACCAAAAACTTTGGTAGAAAATCATTGAATGAAATTAAGGAAGTCCTAAGAACCATGGATCTTTCGCTTGGTATGAATCTCGAGGGGTATGACCCTCCAGAAGATGAGAATAGTGGAGAGGGAGAATAAGATCATGAAACACAGAAAGTCAATATTAAAATTAAACAGGACATCCAGCCATAGAAAAGCAATGTTCAGAAATATGGTAACATCACTGTTTAAACATGATAAAATTAAAACCACTGAAGCAAAGGCAAAGGGATTGAGAAAGATTGCCGATAAGATGATTACTCTTGCCAAAAGAGGAGATCTCCACGCCCGCAGACAGGCTCTTGCAGTCATTCGTGAAAAAGATGTTGTTCATACACTGTTTAATGAAGTAACTGAAAAATTCAGCTCAAGACAGGGTGGATATACAAGAATTACTAAACTGGGTCCAAGAAAAGGTGATGTTGCTCCAATGGCGCAGATAGAGTTGATTTTTGATTGATTTCAGTAACAACTGATTTGATTCATAATAAAATCCCTGGCAAGTTAAATTGCCAGGGATTTTTTTTATTTCATACCTGCCTTGAATATGGGGCTTCTTTAATTATTTACCGATCTTGACTTTATAATTGAGTTTAAATAAAAAGAATAGAGTCCAAAGAATAACAGAGAGGTCTGCATGAAAATCATAAACCGTTATAACTCTCCTTTAGTTCAATTTGCTGCATTTGTAATAATAGTTGCCGGAATGAAAGCTTCAACCGTAATTATTGTTCCTCTTTTATTGGCTGTATTCCTTTCCATTATATGTATACCCCCTCTGATCTGGATGCAGAAACATGGAATTCCAAGTATGATTGGCATATTAATTCTGATGTGCAGCGTCATTTTCATACAGGTGATCCTTGTCACTCTGATATCTTCTTCAATTGCAGATTTTTCAAAGAATATCCCCTTTTATCAGGAAAGATTAAAACTCCTCACATATGAGAGTCTTCAGCTTATGTCAGGATATGGAATGAGCCTGGAAGCTGATAAATTGACTGAGATTTTTAATCCAAGCAGAGTTTTTAAAATCGCTGCAAATATGCTGAATGGGTTGGGGGGAGTTTTGACAAATACATTTTTTATTTTTTTAACTTTTATTTTTATCCTTTCCGAGGCAGCAGGCTTTCCAAATAAATTTCGGGCTATTTCCAGTGATCATGATACAGATTTTGAAAAATATACCAAAATTATATCGGGTGTTAATAAATATCTCGGGATAAAAACACTTACCAGTCTGGGAACGGGCGTTGTTATAACTATCTGGCTTGCTATACAGGGTGTTGACTTTCCTGTCATGTGGGGAGTATTTGCATTTTTATTAAATTATATTCCAAATATAGGCTCGATTATTGCTGCTGTTCCTGCTATCCTTCTTGCTCTGATTCAGTTAGGTCCCATGGCAGCAGGAATTGCTGCGGCCGGTTTTCTGGTTGTAAATATTCTGGTTGGAAGCGTGATAGAACCCAAAGTCATGGGAGAGGGAACAGGACTTTCCGTTTTAATAGTGTTCTTATCCCTTGCCTTCTGGGGCTGGGTTCTCGGCCCTGTTGGCATGCTGCTTTCCGTCCCCTTGACCATGGCAGTAAAAATCGCCCTGACAGGAAGCGAATCAACAAAGTGGCTCTCTATTCTATTAGGATCAAATAAAGAGGCATCTAAGCTGGTTGCTGAAAATGTAACTGATATTCATATGCAGGACAAATAACAGTTAAGCTTAATCTTTATCCATCTCAGATCACAGGAAAATCAGAATGGAGTTCTGCCTGTGAAAACCAGTGAATGGAAGCTTTCATTGTATGATGGCAGTTTTACGTATGTTATATTGAACCTGAAATATTAAACAGGAGATATCCATTTTTA
>CAZWSL010000025.1:0-45879 GCA_964636495.1 uncultured Desulfobacula sp.
TTCTGAACTGTTTTTTCTATCTTAGCACATTGTCCAGTTTTTGGGGTCCACTATAGCCAAACTCTGTCTTTTGAGAAGGTTTCAGCCGTCAGATGCTGCATGAAGAATCGGGAATCAGTAAAGATCTTGTTGTTATAATCTGTTTGTTTTTTATGCGGTTTCCGATTTTCAACCGGATAAAACAATTCAGACAAAGAAAATTAAAATACTTGTAATGTTTTTCTCTTTTTTTTATGAAGAGAAGAAATAGATATAATTTGAGTTGTTTTCAAAAAATTTAATCGGGACTGATTGGCACGAACGGCTGATTTTTAAGGAGAAAAAAGGTGAAAGCAAAAAAAATTTTATGGGGTGTTGTTATTGTCCTGTTTTTAATTGTGGCTGGTGGTTTAATCTTTATTCAGGTTTTCTCAAAAAAAGGTCTTCCCGATTACAATCAGAACGTCTCGATTCCAGGACTTAAACAAAAGGTAACCATCTATCGTGATAAATATGCCGTTCCCCACATCTATGCAGAAAACGCGCATGATCTGTATCTTGCAACCGGCTATTGCATGGCCCAGGATAGAATGTGGCAGATGGATTTAATCAGAAGGGTAACCACAGGCAGATTAAGTGAAATTTTTGGGGAAAAGATGCTCAAGGCAGATATACTCTTCAGAACCCTGGACATTCCTGAAAAATCAAAACTGGTGCTGGCTAATACTTCAGATGAATTGCTCCAATATCTTGATGCTTACGCCCGGGGCGTAAACTACTATCTACAGGAACACAAAGGTAACTTGCCACTGGAATATAATATTCTGGGATATGTGCCGGATACCTGGGAGCCTGTTCACACACTGAATTTGATTGGATATATGGCATGGGACCTGGCAGGCGGCTGGGACTCTGAAATGGTTATCCACAACCTTGAGAAAAAACTGGGTACAGCCTTAATAGAAGAGATCACCCCGAAGTTTGATAAACACGCCCCGATTTTTCCCGATTATGTTGATAACGGTCTGATTGATGCATTGTACAGGAATTTTGTTTCAGCCAAAGATGATATCAGCCATCTTGGAGTCCAGATACTTAGAGCCAGTAATAACTGGGCAGTTTCAGGAGCAAAAAGCATGACCCGAAAACCGATTCTGGCCAATGATATGCATCTGGGATTAAACTCTCCTGGGATCTGGCTTCAAATGCACCAGAATATAAGAGGCAAACTGGATGTAACAGGTGTTGCGCTTCCAGGGGCTCCTTTCATCATCTGCGGCCATAATGAAGATATTGCCTGGGGTATGACCAATGTGATGGTGGATAACCTCGATTTTTTTATTGAAAAACTCAATCCGGATAATTCTGATGAATACCTCTATAAGGGTGAATGGAAAAAAATAGAGACAAAAAAAGAGGTCATAAAAATAAAAGGCGGAGATTCAAAAGAGATCAATATCCGGTATACGCATCATGGCCCCATTGTTTCTGAATTAAAAAAAGATATTAAAGATATGGTGATATCCGCTAAATGGCAGGGATTTGAATACAGTAATGAACTTTTAGGTGTTTATCTGTTAAACAAGGCCAGAAATTTTGATGATTTTAAAACAGCGGCAAAAGAATTCATATCTGTCAGCCAGAATATTGTATATGCAGATACAAAGGGGAATATCGGTCTTGTCTGTGCAGCAGGTATCCCGATCCGCCCATCAAATGACGGGAGCAGGGTTCAACCCGGATGGACAGGAGAACATGAATGGAAAGGTGTTGTACCCTTTGACGAACGTCCTGTTTCTTATAATCCTGCCAGTGGCTTTGTTTCATCGGCAAACTATCATACAGCTGATAATTTCCCGTACTATATCAATAAATGGGGTTTTTGCGGCCCTTATCGTCTCGATAGGATCAATGAAATCCTTAAATCAAAAGAAAAATTTTCAGTTGAAGACATCAAAACAATGCAGCTGGATATGAAATCAAAATTTCCTGAACTTCTGGTCAAAGAGATTCTTAGCGAGACCGTAAAAAATCCCGGTTTAACCAAGCTTGAAAAAGAGGCACTCTCAATCCTCAAGGCATGGGATTTTTCAATGGATAAAAAAAGCAGCGCTGCTGCAATTTTTGAAAACTTCAATCTCTCTTTTATTGAAAATACCTTTAAAGATCAGATGGGAGACGACCTTTACCATGGATATATCAGTAATAAGCAGGCTGTTCAAATTGCTGTTGAACAAATATGGAACAGAGAGTCCCAATGGTTTGATAATATAACCACCCAGAAAACAGAAACATTTACCGATATCGTTCAAAAGAGTTTTTCAGACGCTATAGCCAAACTTGAAAAACAACTGGGTTCAACTGCCGATAAGTGGGAGTGGGGTAAACTGCTTACCTTTACTTTGAATCATCCTTTAGGATCTGTAAAGATTCTTGACAAGGTATTCAAATTGAATAAAGGGCCATATGAAATGGGTGGAAATAACCATGCCATCCCGGCATATGCGTATAAATTTACAAAACCGTTTAAAGTATATCACGGTCCTTCCCAGAGACATGTTTACGATACCTCTCAATGGGATAATTCATTTTCAGTGATTCCAACCGGCAACTCTGGAATTCCTTCAAGCAGGCACTATTGCGACCAGACCAAGTTGTATGTAAATGGGAAATTCCATGTTGACTATGTGAGTAAATCCAAAATTAAGGAGAATGCTGAATACACCATGGTACTGGAAAATAGTGAATAGATGCAGCACTGATTACTTCAGCGTTTGAGAGTTCGGTACCGGCAGAATATATCAATAATTTTAAATTTGTGATCAGTCATTCCATAAATTATTTTCACGATTTGAATGACTCACCATCTCATTGATAATCTCTTTGGCTGAGAGTACATCAGAGATCAATCCGGAAACTTCTCCGGCAGGTAGAATTCCAGAATCGATATCTCCTTCTATCCATGATTTATTCACAGAATCGCTGCTGAAAGATCTGGCTGGTTCCATAGAACCATGTAATATTTTTTCAACGAGCGGGGTATGCAATGCCCTGATTCGAAATCTACCCATATTAATCAGCCCTGTGCCTGTTTCTTCAGTATGCACAATGGTATTTTTGTAATTTGTATGGGCAATACACTCTTTAGCTGTAATGAACCGGGTGCCGACTTGTACGCCTTGAGCGCCTAAAGCCATTGCTGCCCTGTAACCCCGTGAATCTCCTATGCCACCGGCAGCAAGAACAGGGATTTTTACAGCATCGGCAACGGCGGGAACCAGGATCATTGTCGATGCACCCTTATATCCCTGCATACCACCGGATTCAGAGCCTTCAGCTATAATGGCATCAGCTCCCGCTGCCTCTGCTTTACATGCAAGATCCACAGTGGGGATGACTACGATCGCTTTAATCTCCCTGTCATGAAGCATTGGAATGATTTGTTTAGGTGATCCTCCGGAAATCGTGACAGCACCTATCTTTTCCTCTGCTAATATATCTACAAACTCACTGACCAGAGGGTTCATCGTAAATAAGTTTGCACCAAATGGTCTGTCTGTAAGTTTTTTTACTGCCTGTACTTGACTGCGCAAGGTTTCAGTATTCTGTGCAAAAGCAGTTGCCAGTAATCCAAATCCACCAGCATCAGAGACAGCTGCTACTAATTCGGGGTTGCAGATAACACCCATTGCTCCCTGAATAACAGGGAACCGGCACTTTAAAAGTTTGCTTACCGTATTCACAATGATTCATTCCTTTCCTGGTGTAGGGTTTTTTCAAAGGTTCTCTTACTATGACATATTTCCATATTTCATCACTTATTTCTTCTTATTTTTTTCATATGCTATGATAATTTCCAGGAACTGAGCTCTTTATAAATGGGGTGTTCTGGCCTGAGAGTACTTTGAAAGAGTATGATTTTATCTGCAATAAAGTGATCTGATTCAAATTCTCCGATCTTTTTAACAGATTTTTCAAGTTTTTTTGCATTGGATTTATTGGGTTTGAGCCGCAGTATAGTCACATGACCTCTGTATTTCCTTTTTTCCCTGCTGATGCCAAGATCAGCAAGTTTCTGTTCAAGACCGGCATGAAGAGATTCAAGTTTTTGTCCGTCACCATTGATTCCTGCCCATACAACTTTCGGGAACCGGAAAGAGGGAAATGCACCAATGCCCTTTACAGCAAGTTCCATGGATGATCGGTTTCTGACTGCATTCAGGATGGTGCTCTTAATTTCCGGTATGAAAACATGATCCACATTTCCCAGGAATTTTAATGTCAGGTGCATATTTCCGGGATATGTATATTTTGCTTCTATCTTGTTGCGCTGTAGAGTTTTCTGAACAGCTATGAGCTTCTCTTTTATAAAATCAGGCAGTTTTACAGCAATAAACAGTCTGGAGCTCTCTTTTTTCTGATGAGGCACTGCGCTATCCTTTAACGACTGCAATTGGAGTAAGTTTATGTTTAATTTTTACCAGATCTTTTTGATTTTCCATTACAACGTCAATATCCTTGTAGGCGCTGCTGGCTTCATCCAGATCATTTCTATGGCGAATCGCATGGATGATACCCAGTTTTTCAAGTTTCAGCTTTTCCTTCTTAAGATCAAGGATTTTTCTTGCCGCTTTTCTGCTCATCACTCTTCCTGCACCATGGGAACAGGATGTAAAACTGTCCCTGTTTCCTTTACCCGTGACAATATAGGAGTGGGCGCCCTGGGATCCCGGAATGATTCCTGTTTCCCCTTTTCTGGCAGAGGTTGCCCCTTTTCTATGGACATAGACTTTCTGGTTGAAATGGTGTTCAAGTGATGCATAATTGTGGGCAATATTGATCATTTTTCCAAACCGCTCTCTACCTGTGGCTCGAGGCATGCCACCTACATATCTGGCTACATGTCTGGAGATGATTTTTATCACTCTCTCCATCATCAGTTTTCTATTGGCCAGGGCAAACTCAACACAATACTGCATATCTGTAAAATACTCTCTGCCTTCTGAAGAAGACATCTTGAAATAAGCAAGCTGCCACTCTTTTGGTATGGGAATTCCCCTGGATTTATTTTTTTTTACTGCCAGTCTGTTGTAATAGGTTGCAACAGTATGTCCAAGATTTCTGCTGCCTGAGTGTATCATTAACCATATAAAGCCATTTTCATCTTTTTGAATCTCTATGAAATGGTTTCCTCCTCCAAGAGTTCCCAGCTGTTTTAAAGCACTTGAATACTCTTTTTCTGTAACAGGTCCTAACGGTATTTCAGGCATCAGTTCCCGGTTCTGCGCCTTTTTGTGCCGCTTCATACCAAGGGGAATAAATGCTCTTATTTCTGACATTATTTTTTTAAATTGTTTCTCTGTTATCCGGGTGATGTCAGTTTTGACAGCACAGATGCCGCAGCCTATATCTACCCCGACAGCATTGGGGATAATAACTTCTCTGGTTGCAAGTACCCCGCCAATAGGCATGCCATAGCCTTGGTGGGCATCAGGCATGATTGCAACGTGCTGATGGGCATATGGAAAATTTGCTATATTTTCAGCCTGTTTTAAAGCACCCTCTTCAATATCATCAAGCCACAGCTTGATGGGAATCTTCTGTTTTGAAAGTATTTTTTTCATATTTCAGACTCTTTTAAAAAAGCAATGACATCAGCTGTAAATATATCCTGAGATGGCGGGCAGTCGTTGTGACCGCATTCATAGGTTACCAGTTTTGAGTTTTTACTGGCTGCGTGCAGTCTTGCTCCATGATCATGTGGAATAAGCTCATCATATTTCCCATGGATAATGAGAACAGGACCGTTGAACTGCTCCACCATTTTAAGATTTTCAAATTTATCAAGGACAAGGGTGCCAGGTGCAAGATATTTTCTGGCAAAGGATTTTGTATTAATAAATGTTGACATTAAGATAACTGCAGCCGGTTCCCGATGCAGGGCAAGGGAACAGACAGCTCCCCCTCCTATGGATCTTCCCATGAATATTATCCTGTCAGCATCAATATCATCCCTTTCTGCAACCATGTCATACGCTTTCACAAATGTGTCTGTTATTGATTTCTGGGAAGGGGAGCCTTTTGACCTTCCATATCCGGGGTATTCCACAAGGAGGACTGATATGCCTTTTTTTGTAAAATTTAAAAATTCATCTATCCAGAAATCGATCAGCTCCCCATTGCCGTGGGCAAATATGATTACGGGCGGTTTCCGGGTTTTGGCACTCTCTCCATGATCTCTTTCTGCCGGTAGAAACCATGTCTCAACAGGACCGTCTTCTCTCTTTATCCAGTTTATTTCAAATTTTTCTGTCATACTGCTGTTATTTTGCGGAACTTCAATCATATATGCCGGGAAAAGCATTTTTCTCTGCGAGATAAACAATACAGTCAGGTAGACCAGATAACCTGTTATGATAATAATAATGATCTTCATAGAGAATATTATAAAATATGGAGAAAAATTTGCAAATTAAAAAAAAATTTAATACTGCTGAAGATATATCAGAAAGGGAATTACGATTTTATCAATTTGTGGATAATCAGCAGGCAGAGGTAAACTGTTCCGCCTATGACAATTATTGTAGGCCCTGAAGAGAGGCTCAGGGAAAAGCTTACTCCAAGACCTGTCCAGGTGAAGATAAGGCAGATTAAAATGGAATACACCATCATCTGCCAGAGTCTTTTGGCATAGAAAGATGCAATTGCAGGCGGGATGGTTAATAAAGCGATAACCAGAACAATCCCTACAATCCTGACAAGAAGAACTATGGTAAGTGCGGTAAGCACAAGAAGCAGAAGATAGAAAAATGTGGTATTTATCCCTCGCAACGATGTAAATTCATCATCAAAGCAGACACTGAAAAAGTGGTTGAAAAAGAGAGTAAAAATGGTGAGCACCATAAGATCCAGGCATGCAACATATATCAGGTCCCTGGTTGAAATCAGAAGAATATCACCGAACAGATAGGAAGCCAGGTTGAAATATCCCGGAGTCATATCAATGAGAAGTATGCCCGATCCCATGCCCACTGCCCAGAGGGTACCTATAATTGTATCCTCTCTCTGTTTTGCATGAAGCGTAACAAGCCCTATGATTACGGCAGCAGTGACAGCGGCAAAAACAGCTCCTGCAATCGGATCAAACCAGGCAATTCCCGTTTTAACCTGCAGAAAGAGGGCAAGCCCTATACCGCCAAATACACAGTGTGAAATTGCTCCTGCAAGATATCCAATCTTTTTTACGGTGACAAAGGTTCCAATAATGCCAAAGCAGATGGAGGCAAGCCCGCCCATTATAAACGCATATCTTAAAAACAGATTGTCAGGATCAAGGATTGCGTATAACAGATCAGCCATGATAGTGTCCATCATTGGAGCATCTGTGATCATGACGTACCATTTTCATATCTCCATGGTAAATGTTTTTAATTAATTCTCCATTTACAACAGTTGTGGGGTGTATCACAACATTGAGATTTACGCAGATAACACTTTTAACATATTTTGAAACAAATCCAAGATCGTGGGAGACCAGAAGAATGGTAATCGTGGTATTCAGTTTTTTAAGAATGGAGAGCAGGTTCTCTTCTGTTTCATGATCAACATTGGCTGTTGGCTCATCAAGCAGCAGTATGTCAGGATTTGAGCAGAGGGCTCTGGCAATGAGAATTCGCTGTTTCTGGCCTCCGGAGAGTTCGCTGAATCCTGTTTTTATAAATTCTCTCATGCCAACCTGATCAACTGCATGAACAGCACTTGATTTGTCTTCTTTTGAGAACCACAGTTTTTTTCTGCCAACTCTTCCCATGAGAACAACATCCATGACGCTTGCCGGAAAATTCATATCAAGATGGGCATATTGAGGCATATATCCTATTCTCTCTCTTGCTTCACGGGGGGAAGAATCAAATATATTGATTTTCCCCCTGTCCGGTTTTATCAAACCGAGGATCAGTTTTAAAAGGGTGGTTTTTCCTCCTCCATTGGGGCCGACAATACTGGCAAATTCTCCTTTTTGAATTTCAAGATTTACATTTTCAAGAATATTGCGCTCTTTATATGCAAATGAGATATCTTCCAGTATGATTGCGTGGCTTTTTTGCATCTTGATCACTCTTTCAGTTCCCTTGAAATTGTAAGGGCTATATTTTTCATATTTACAGGATAATTATATGCAAGAGGATTTACAGAGACGACTCTTCCTTTAATTATCTCTGCAATTTTGTTTGCTGCATTCCGGTCAAACTGAGGTTGTACAAAAATTGTTTTTATATTCTGCTGTTTTGCAAGCTTGATGATTTTTGCAAGCTCTTTCCCCTTTGGTGCCTTGCCCATGGTTTCTATTGCTGTCTGATGCAGGTGGTATGCATCGGTAAAATAACCGAGAAAAGGGTGGAACACAAATATAGTTTTACCCTTGATCGTGTTAAGTATGGCGTGAAGGTTTTTATCAAGTTCATCAAGTTCTTTTATGAATCCAAGATAATTTTTTTTATATGCTTTCCTGTTGCCGGGATCAAATTCAGCAAGTGTATGGAAAATAGTTTCCGCCTGTTTTTTGACTATTACAGGATCCATCCAGGAGTGTGGATCTTTTCCAGCCATTTTGTGTCCATGCCACTCTTTTTCATGTTCATGATGATGTCCGGCCATATCCCTTAAAACCACATTTCTGTTGATATCAATAATTTTTATTTTATCCATTGATTCAATTTTATGGAGGATACTGTTTTCAAAAGGGACTCCGATTTTAAAATAGAAGTCAGACATATCAAGCTCTTTTATCTGGTCAGGCGAAGGTGAATAAGTTGCAGGGCTCTTACCCGGTTTTACAAGTACATTGACTTTAACCCGATCTTTTCCGATTCTCTCAACAAAATATTTTTGAGGTAAAATGCTGACATATATTTTAATAGTGGATGAGGCAGCAGGCTTATTTACAGGAAATGCAAACATAAGCATCAGGGCAGCAACGATATAACCTGTTTTTATTTTCATCAGGGGAAACTGTTCTGTTTTTTCCGTAACACCCGGTTTCCGGCAGTCATTTGAGTGTTCAGCAGTTAAGGTATGGCAGTCCCGGTTTTCATGCATATTAACAAACACTTTTTCTCCTTACCTTTACACAATGGAACAGTTATTGTTAAAGTTATTGTTAAGTTATTTGATGAAAATGATAAATTTAACATTTAGGATAAAAAGAAACAAGAGTGTAAAATTTTTTTCCAAAACCGGTTGCTGTTTTCATATAAGCAGGGTCTGCAGCATACAAAAAAGATAAAATGTGATAAAGTCTTTTTGAATAAACAGAGATCTCAGGAAAAGAGAGTTTATTATTTTTCCTGCTGAAAAAGAGTATAATCGATAATTTGAAAATATAAAAGCAAGAGTGAATAATATGTCCCGACTTCCAGGTATTAAAACAGTGCTCCAGACAACCTGGAAGCTTGTCCGTCTGCTTTATATACACATCGCTTTGTCATTTCTCTTTTTGTGGATTGTTGACCTGGTATTGATTGTCCCCTCTGCCACTTTTCTGCTGGATCGATTCATCAACTACAGCGGAAGTAAAGCTATTGGTAATTTTGATATAGTGATCTTTCTTTTTACACCTGTAGGAGCTGTTTTTGTCATCTTGTCTGTGATTGTTTTTGTTGTTGCATTAATGTTCCAGGTGTCAGCACTTATGCTTCTGGCCCATGGGGGTGTTTCAGGACAGAATGATTTTCCTGTCGGCGTTTTAAAACAGCTTTTCAAGAAATCAATATCAATTTTCAAACTGGCTCTGGGCAGTGTGCTGCTTCTTTTTATCGTTACTATTCCTATGGCTCTTATCGTTATTTTTTTGCAGAAACAGTTTCTCAGCACACATGATATTAACTACTATCTTTCCATACAGCCTCTGCAGTACTGGCTGGCTGTGATTGTGGCCATTGCGGCAATAATGACTGCCGTTGTGTTTTACAGCAGCATAATCATCTCTGTTGCCTTTGCTCTGCCAAATGTCTTGTTTACAGATTCTACTGCATCACAAGCCCTTAAAAAGGGATACAGGAAGTTCAAACCCATACTTTTTTCAATTATTCTGCTTGTTGTTAAATTTATATTTTTGTGGTTCATACCAGCCTTGATCATAAACCTGATTATTTATGTGGCAGGAGGTGTTCTTATCAGGCTCAGCGGTACGTTCATGACTCTGCTGCTCCCTGCCGTTGAATTGACGCTGGGGCTGAATCTTATCGCCGGTACACTGTTTGGTTATATTGGTCTGAGCCTTATTGCATTTCTGATCTATATGATCTGGTATCAGATTGAATATGGAAAGCCAGTGTGTATTGACAATCGGGTAAAACCTCCTGTGTCAGGACGGAGAGTGCTGTTTTCAGTCTCCATTGCAGCTATTGCTGCAGCCGTTTTTGCAGGAAACCTGCTGCTCAACACACTGGAGATAGAAGATCGTGTACTGATTATTGCCCATAGGGGAAGTGCTGCAACCGCTCCTGAAAACACATTAAGTGCTTTGCGTAAAAGTATAAAAGATGGTGCTGATATGGTGGAAATTGATATTCAGCTGACAAAGGACGGCAAAGTTGTACTGTGGCACGATAAAGACGCCATGCGCATCAGCGGTAAGGGATTTGTAATATCAGAAACAGCTTATGACACCCTTGAAACGCTTGATGCAGGCAGCTGGTTTTCTGATAAATTTACAGGAGAAAGAGTTGCAACTCTTGAAGAGGCAGTTGAAACAGGCATAAAGGGGAATATCAGCCTGCTTCTGGAACTTAAAAATTATGGTGATGAGAGAGACCTGCTGCTGGATAGTGCCGTTAGTATCCTGCAAAAATATAATTTTACCGGAAAGGCAGCCATCATGTCCCTGAAGCACGAAGAGGTCAGAAGAGTTGAACAGTACTATCCTGAGATGGAAGCCGGTTTCATTGTTTCTGCTGTAATTGGTGACCTGACCCTGCTGGATGAAGATTTTTTGATCCTGTCAAAACAGCTGGCCACTGATTCCACTATCAGTGCACTTCATGCCGCAGAAAAGAGAGTATTTGTCTGGACTATTGATGATGTCAAAACCATGTCCAGGCTTGTTAATCAGGGAGTTGACGGTATTATTACCAATGTGCCGGATAAACTCAAAGCACTTCTTGAAAGCAGGGCAGCACTGTCACCTGCCCAGATTCTGCTGCTTCGCTTTGGCGAATTGTACAGCTGGTAATTTATGCAAATATCCAGACAGCATATGGTAGTTCTTGATTTCAAACTCTATTGCAGCTATAAATTATATTAATTAAAAAATTGGGATAGAGATGATTCAAGGAGAAGGAGCAGTAAAAATTTTTGGACAGATCAGATATCAGCCATCTGCACTTTCAGCATTGCTGCTGAAAACTGTACAGCTTTTACTGGCTGAGACTTTCAGCCGGAGAAAATATCCCGGTGATTTGATGCTCTTTTTCATAACTCCGGAAGGATAACAAGGCACATGCAGATTTTAAACCCATCAAGATGGTATCTTCATCCTGTTTTTATTTTTGCCTGTTCCATCATAGCCCTTGCCGCAATCCTTGTTATGACCGTCAGCTGGTATATGGAAATAACGACAGCACTTGAAGTGATTATCCTGAAATTTCATATTGATCCGAAAATGATTTTCCCTTCAAAAACAGGGATGACCATACTTGTACTTATCGCATTGATTGCAGTTGTGCTTATCGGTATATTACTTGCGTTTATATATTATCAGAATACGGTTAATCTTTTCAGACTGCAGCATAATTTTATTTATAATTTCACCCATGAACTCAAAACACCTGTAACTTCACTCAGGCTTTATCTTGAAACGTTTATCAAGCATGATCTGGAGAGCCGAGAGATAAAAAAATACAGCACAAATATGCTCAAGGATATTAATCGCCTTACTGACAATATAAACAGTATACTTGATCTTGCCAGAATTGAGAGTCAAAATTTTGGTTCTGAAATTACAAAAGAGAGCCTGATAAAACTGGTCAGGAATTTTTGTGAGAAAAACTCCTCTCTTTTCAGGGACCTGCACATTGAGATTGAAAACAGATCAAGCAATGAGATGGTATATCCGGTCAACCTGTTTTTATTTGAGATGCTGCTGATGAATATTATATCCAATGCAATAAAATATAATGAATCCAAGAAGCCAAAACTGATAATCCGGTTTAAAAATTTTTTACAGAAGATTACCATTGAATTTATTGATAACGGGATCGGTGTTGATAAAAAAGAGGCAAGAAAAATATTCAGAAAATTTTATCAATCTGACAGATATCAGTCAAACGAAGTTGCAGGATCAGGGCTGGGGCTTTATCTTGTTTCCAGTATTGCTGCAATCCATGGATGGAGAGCTTCAGCTGCAAAAAAAGAGAGGGGAAAAGGTGCAACATTTATCATTACCATTCCAAAAGCAAGTATTGCAAATGTGAGGGAGAAGAATTTATGGAAGCGATTGAAAAAAAGCGTATCCTGGTAATAGAAGATGAGGCGCATATTGCAGATGGTATTCAGTTGAATCTCTCGATTCAGGGGTTTGATGCAAAGATAGCTCAGGATGGTATTGAAGGGCTGGAGTTATGGAGATCATGGAAGCCTGATTTAATTATCCTTGATATCATGCTGCCAATGATTGACGGGTTTTCAATTTTAAGGACCATTCGCAAAGAAGATGAGAAAATCCCTGTTCTTATTCTTTCTGCCAGGGGAGATACTAAAGATAAAGTTAAAGGGCTTAAGTATGGTGTGGATGATTATTTATCCAAACCTTTTGACCTTGAAGAATTTCTTTTGAGGATTGAAAGACTGCTCAAAAAAAAGACCTGGTATGAAAGTGACAGTAAACACAATACTGCAGATTATAAAATGTTTGAAGGAGATGAATACAGATTTGGAAATAATCATATTAATTTTGTTAAATTCAAGGCAGTATGCAATGCCGGTGAGATTGTTTTAACAGAACAGGAAATTATACTGCTCAAACTGTTTATTGCAAACAGGGGAAAAACACTGTCCAGAGGGATGCTTTTGAGTACCGGGTGGGGATATTCTAAAAACACCACCACACGAACGGTTGATAATTTTATCGTAAGGTTTAGAAAATATTTTGAACAAAATCCTAAAAAACCACAATATTTTATCAGCAGGAGGTCAGTAGGATATGTGTTTGATCATGATTAACAAACTTTTATGATTTTGTGTTGTAAACAAATCTGGATGAAATATCAGGTCTGCCGGGGCACTGTCTTTCCGGAAAATTTTAAACTATCAGTTAGTCATCTGCCAGCCACTGCTCTACCCCTGGATTGAGATGAACCACATCCAGAACATCCGATGCCCAGTCAACACCTTTTTTCGAGAGCTGCCGGCATAACCGGATCACAGTCACCTGTACCGCCGGCACATCACTCCAGATGATTGATTCCAGGAAACGCACCTCATGGGGCTTCATTTTTCCGGTCTCCACAACAGTCTTACAGTCATCACAGAGCATTATGGCATGATCCTCATGTGGTTCTGCAGGCACAGGTGCTACCTCCACAACTGTCAGTCCGGTTCCGCCTGCCTCACATAATTCACATTTTCTTTTACACCGCCGGATCAATTTTTTTCCCAGTAATGCCACCTTATCCTTATGCTCCTGATTTTTCTGGTATCCCTTTGCCATCTGCACCTCCTTTAAGATTGTACCACTTGATAGCCACAACCGTCTCTTTCATTGTACACGGTCTCATTTGACCACACAGCTTATCTATGACAAGCCCTTGTTTCTTGTCAACAGCAAGATACAAAATTTTTTCTATTGCTTGACAAAATGTAAAAAAGCAAATACGTAATTTTAATACCCTTAAAAAAGGTGTTTTTACATTCAGCTGAAAGGGGGATACCTGCCTTGAAAGCCGTGAATCGGTAATGCTGATGATATTCAGATTCCCTTTCATTGACAGGAGGTATTAAACCACAGGACATTTCAGCAGAAAAAACAGCAGAGAGTTGCCATATGCTCGGATATCTTAAAATAGCACGGTTTGACCACTGGTTCAAGAATGTTTTCATGCTACCGGGAGCTGCTCTTGCGGTGATTTTGACCGATATACCTGTTACCCGGGCTCTGGGGCCGATGATGATTGGAATATTGAGCGTATGCTTCATCGCATCTGCCAATTATGTCATTAATGAGTGGCTGGATGCCGATTTTGACCGGCATCATCCCGTGAAAAAAAAACGGCCTTCAGTGGGTGGGTATAATATCAAAGCGCGGTACGTCTATTGTGAATACGTGATCTTCATTTTTCTGGGTTTGGGTCTGGGATTTCTTCTTACCATTGAATTCCTGATTTTTTTACTGGCCCTGGTGATAATGGGGCTTATATATAATGTCAGGCCTTTCCGGTCCAAAGATAAGATATATCTGGATGTTCTGTCGGAGTCCATCAACAACCCGCTCAGGTTCCTCCTGGGGTGGTCTGCCATCGTGTCCGGATCACTGCCGCCATCTAGTTCGCTTCTGGCGTACTGGATGGGGGGTGCGTTTTTAATGTCGGTGAAGCGATATGCGGAATACCGTTTTATTGATGATCCTGAGCGTGCAGCCCTTTACCGGAAGTCCTTCAAGTCGTATACAGAGGAAAAACTTCTAATATCCTCATTTTTCTATGGACTGTCATCTGCGTTTTTCCTGGGAATATTCCTGATTAAATACCGAATTGAGTTTCTGTTGAGCTTTCCACTGTTTGCGCTTCTTTTTGCATGGTATCTTGCCATTGGCCAGAAACCCCATTCACCCACCCAGAACCCTGAAAAACTGTATAAAGAGAAAAAATTTATCGTTTATATTCTTTTTTTGTGCGCGGTGGTCATGGTGTTGTTTTTTGTCGATATCCCCTGGCTGGATATTTTGGTGCAGCGGGTTCAATATTAAAAAAGGTTGGGAAACAATGAAGATTTTTATCTGCTGCCACAAGCCACTGCCATCGGAGCGGTGATGTTCCTGAATTTCACTATTAATAAATATTATATAATTACCATGCCTGAAGCCAGGCTGCAGTGATTTAAACCATGGAAAAATCTTCCCGGATCTTTGCGATTTTTGACCTTGACGGTACCATCACCCGTGGCGACACTTATCTGTTTTTTTTATTGTCTTTTCTCAAGCACCGGCCGTTGAGGCTTCTTAACTGCTGGTTTCTGCCTGTGGCAGTCATCTGTTATAAATTAAGGCTAAAGGATAATAGCTGGCTGAAAAAAGTATTTTTACAGGCCATCGCCGGTGGTGTTGAAAAAAAGGAAATCTCTTCATTTTTGAAAGTCTTTGTGAAAGATGTTCTGGAAAACAGGTTGAGGAGAGGTGCACTGACAGCTATCGCCTTTCACAGGAATAATGGCCACAGGCTGGTACTGGCATCGGCCAGTTTTGATTTTTATGTGAAAGAGATCGGGCATCAGCTGGGATTTGATACGGTATTGTGCACCCGTTCAGTATGGGATGAAAAGAACCGGCTCAAGGGAGAGATCCTGGGCCTGAATTGTTACGGAGCCGCCAAGAGGGATCGGGTGGTCCGCTATCTGGAAAAAACCGGTGGAGCAGATTTTATCATCGCCTATAGCGATCACCATTCGGATCTGGCACTGTTGGAATGGGTGGACAGGGCCGTTGCTGTCAATCCGACACCGATGCTCAGGGAGCTTGCCGGGCAAAAGGGCTTTGAGGTGAAAATCTGGTAGCTGACAGGTTCATGAAGGCGGACATCACCTTACTGCAGCAAGGATGAAAGATCGAGTACAAAAAATCCGTCTGCCTGTTTGTACTCGGCCAGATCCCTTAATTTGAGGACCAGAGGGAGCTCTTCTTTTGTAGAGTGGAATGCGTTGGAAATATAGGCAGGAAAGGGTTCAAAATATTCCGGGCACTTTTTGTATAAAAGGTTCGGTTCCACTACGAGGTGGGTGACTTTAAACCTCTCTTTCAATCGGATCAGAGGTTCAGGGGTATGGGCATACAGCGCGTCCACCACCGCATTCATACGTTCTCTTGCCTGTTCCACGAATTTTTGATGGAACATCAGATGGGTTTCATAGTTGATCAGAACACTCTGTTTCGCCAGCAAGGGGGTATGATCCATTATGCCCTTGGGCCATCCGGCAATGAGGCTGTTTTTGGGCAGGCTCTCCAGAAAGGAGAGGACCGGCCGCTCTTTTTGGGGTACTTTTATGATCATGCCGGCCCGGGGGTCCCGCTGGCCGAAAAAAAGTAATATGAGCAGGCAGAATGCCAGAGAAAAAGCACCTGTCCAATGGCTTTTTTTTCTCCTGATCCTGGGGCGGAAAAGGGTGGTAATGGCGGCTGGAACCAGGATGATGAATAAGACGGGCAGGATAAATTTAATATACCTTACCGGATAGAACAGAAAGGGGAATGCCCATGCCGCCAGCAGATATCCTGTAAAGGCAGCCATGGGAAATAGTATCAGCCGCTGAAGATTTTTGTCGTTTTTCAAAATCCAGAAACCCGGCAGGCAGAATATTGCAATCAGCAGGAGAAGCCCTTTGCGGGCAGGATGCCCTGGATCCAGGGAAAAGACTTCTTCTACCAAGGTGTCCTCTTTTTGAAGATGCTTGACACCCCATTCCAGCACAGCCTCCCAGATCGGTTCTCTGGGAAGGAAATATCGTCCTCCGGGACCGGCTTCCGGGTAAGCAGTATACTGATCCGGGGTTATCAGTGGTCCGTAGTCTTTCCTGTGGAGGGTGCCGGATAAAAATACAGCCATGCACAGGAATCCTGATATTGCCAATATGGTCACCCTCCTGGTCCACGACCAGGAGCGGGCATTGCCCCGGAGGCGGCCGGGAAAAATGAGCAGCAGTACGGCCAAAGACAACCCGCCGACAGCGGCTGTTACATAATAGAATCCCGATGCCATCACCGTGGTGACTGCCAGGAGGGTGCACCTTCCGGTAACAAGGCTCCAGATCATGAGTGCGCTCAGAGGCAGGGCAAAGTTGCGGGGAAGGCCGCCGGTGACGTGGTGGAGAAAGAAATCGCAACCCAGGCAGAAAGCCAGGGTGCCGGTGGCGGCCCACCACCCTCCGATCCGGCGGGCAGTGTCCACGCAGAGACAGGTGAAGATAAAAAACAGAAGATAGGTCAGAACGCCTGCGACATGCCGGGGGTCAAAGTACAGTGACAGGGTATGCATCATCTGTTTCATCCCCTGGGGTATAAAGGCATTTAGATAATATTCTGCAATGGGATCTGACGTAAAACACCTGGGATCAAAATATTTCAGAAAAATCCAGACCTGCTGTCTGGCGTCGTCTGCCAGAATGAACGGGTCAGCTGTATTGGCCATGTGTTGAAACAGCCAGAAAGGGGCAATCAGCCGGTGTATGCCAAAGAGCATGAGCACTGTTCCCATTATAACCAGCGGCACTGCTGCTGAATGTTTTAGCTGGCTGACCGGTTTTCCTGTAATGGCTGTATTGGAGATTCTCATTCTTTTTAAACCATCTCAATGGTGCATTTTTTTAGCTCCTGAGGCAAACGAGTTTACTCAATTTAATCGTCTTATTTATGTTTTTATTGTACTTTTTAACCTGAATTTTTGAACAAAATATATCTGAAAAACAGTGTTCATTCATGGAGGATAAGTAAACGCTTTTCAGACTTTTGTCAATAAGTAGAAAAAACCTGAATTTACTCTCTAATTTTATGTTCATCCTGCTACTCGGGAAGCCCGGCCTTGCGCAGGACATCAAGTGTGCGCTCTTTGTCTGCTTTATTCCTGAAAGGAGTCATTATTTTTTCCATGGAGAAATTGGGATCTATCCGGAGAACCTCTGCCGCTGCCGCCCGCGCCTCTTTTTCACGGCCTGTCAATCCGTAACTGGCCGATAATCCCAGATGGCTTAGCCAATAGTCGGGAGTTTTGCTAATGGCCTTCTTGAAAAACTCAACAGCCTTTTCATATTCTCCCTTTACACGATAAGCAGTGCCTAAGTAATGAAATATCCAGCTGGGAGGAAATGGATCAAGACGATACGCAAGCTTAAGTTCAGCAATAGCCTCATCAATCCTGTCTCCTGCAAAAAGGTATGCAGTGCCCAGCAATCCACGATAGTATGCAGAGTGGGGTTCAAGGGCAGCAGCTTTCTGTCTCAAAACAACAGCCTTTTCATACTCTCCTTTATGCACATGTATACTGCCCAGGGCAGAGTAGGTGCCGGGAAAAGATTCATCAATTGAGAGCGCTTTCTGGACAAGCTCATATGCTGTTTCAACAGATTTGGAACGAGATTCACTCCAGCCATAGGCAGCATCAAGAAGGTAGGTCCAGGCCAGGCTGATATAGGCATTTAAATAATTCGCATCAAGTGCAATGGATTCTTCAAACAGCCGACGCGCAAAAGTATTATCGTCTTTATTGAATCGTGACCAGAATGCTATTCCTTCCAATAATTTCAAGTATGCCTGGAGATTGTTGGTGTATCGCGATTCCAGTCTGGCATCTTCTCCTGTTGTCAGTTTTATATGCAAAGCCGCAATGATCTGTTTTGTAATATCATCCTGGATGGCAAATATGTCGTTTAGCTCACGGTCATAGCGTTCAGCCCAAAGATGGACCCCTTTGACAGCATCAATTAACTGGGCTGTTATGCGAACCCGCTCCTGGTCTTTCCTGACACTTCCCTCAAGCACATAACGAACACCCAGTTCTTCAGCGACCTGCTGAACCTTTACCGGCTTGCCCTTGTACGTGAATGATGAGTTCCGGGCGATCACAAAAATCTGTGAGGATTTTGACAGGGCCGTAATGATTTCCTCAGACAGGCCATCACTGAAAAATTCCTGCTCAGGCTCACCGCTCATGTTGTCAAACGGTAAAACGGCAATAGAGGGTTTGTCCGGCAGAGGGTAAGCCATTTTCTCAATTGATGCAGGCTCAAATTCCGGTCTATACGCGCTCTGCACAAAATGCCAGATAATGGATGTCACTATTACTGCTGCCACAGCAACTGCAGGTACAAGCCATTTTTTCCTTGCACGTTTTGGTTTTACTCCAATCAATTTTCCGGCATCTTCATCAGCTATCAGAAGTTTGTAGATCCAGACAGGATCCTTGATGTTTTTGACGGAATGCTCGCCTATGTATTCATACCCCAGATTCAGCTTGTTCTTTACATGGTCATATACATTCCGTGAAATACATATCCCGCCAGCACAGGCAAGCCCCTCAATCCTTGCAGCGATATTAACACCTTCCCCGTATAGATTTCCCCCATCTTGGATAATATCTCCAATATTTACTCCGATCCTGAACTTGAGTCTCTTCTCTTCAGGCAGAATTTCATTTTTCTCTTTTAAGGTTTTCTGGATTTCCACAGCACACCGAACAGCATCAACAGCACTGGAAAACTCTGCGAGCAAATTGTCTCCTGGCGCATCCACAACACGACCGGTATGCTGCAGGATTATTTCTGACATGACTTTCCGGTATTTTTTAAGCGTTTCAATGGTATGGGACTCATCATCAGACATAAGGCGACTGTAGCCTTTGACATCTGCACTGAGGATAGCACTGAGTTTTCTTATAGTTCTCTGATTTTCCGGCATGTTCAGGTTCCCAGATTTTTGTTGCTGGTTTATTAAATCAGTTTAGAAAATGAAAAACAGAAGAGGTGCAGTTGAGTACAAAAAATTCCTGCAATCGAATCAGGTTCTATGGCCGTCGGGATGGTTAATTATATACTGATTTCATTTAGATGGGCAAGAGATTATTTTGGTTTGAAAATATCCGGTTGGGTTACAATATGTTAAAAACAGTTAATTTTGAACTTCAAGAATCATATCATATATTTTTTTTCTGGGAATATTGTATTCTCTTGAAATCTGTTTTGCCAGGCTTGAAGTGCCGGGATTGTCAGTTGAAAGTCTGTGGATGATAATTTTTTTAATCTCTTCGGGTCCTATGGTTCTCTTCTCAAGGCAGCCGTGGATAAACAGGGAACATTCTCCTTTTATGCTCTCTTTTTTTTCAATTGTGTTGAGAATGAAAGAGAGATTCCCCCTGATGTGCTCTTCATGCAGCTTGGTTATCTCCCGGGAAAGAGAAGCTTTCCTGTCACCGAGTACAGCAATCATATTCTCAATTAGATTTGCAATCCGTTTTGGAGATTCATAAACAATGAGTGTTGCATCAATATCTTTTACTTTTTCAAGTGCCTGTTTGCGTTTCTGCTGTTTTCTGGGCAGAAATCCCAGGAAAAGAAATGAGTCAGTTGGAAGGCCTGCCACGCTTAATCCGGCAATGGAAGCACTGCAGCCCGGAATGGGGATAATGGAGATGTCCTCCTTTGCTGTACGGCTTACCAGTTTATATCCCGGGTCAGAAATTGTTGGCGTTCCTGCATCACTGATGAGTGCAACATCAAGCCCTTTTTTCAGATGATTTATAATCACAGCTGTTTTATCATCTTCATTATGTTCATGGCAGGAGATAAGCTTTGTATGAATATTGTAGTGTAAAAGAAGTTTTTTAGAGTGACGGGTATCTTCTGCTGCAATTATATCAACCTGTTTTAACGTCCTTACTGCTCTGAATGTCATATCTTCAAGATTACCCAGAGGGGTTGCAACGACAAACAGGGTACCATATTTTTTTTGATTCTGCATATTAATCTGACTGGAATGCATTTTTGATTAAATTGACTATAAAATCACTGTTTTTTTTCAGAACTTCAACAACATCAAACCTGACCCTTGAGTTGGTAATTTTTTTTAATTTTAAATAAAATAATGCACCTGTAATGATTTTTTTCTGTTTTGCTGCTGTTACAGACTCCTTTGCTGCCCCTTTTTTAAAGCTTTTTCTTGTTTTTACTTCAATGAAACAGATAGTGTTGCTGCCTGTCTCTTTTGCAATAATGTCAATTTCAGCTGACCGGGTACGAAAATTGGTCTCAAGAATTGTAAAGCCGTTTTTTTTTAGAAATAAGGCAGCTGCACTCTCTCCCTCTTTACCCAGGATTTTCCTTTTATCCTGCACAGATCACCTCTTTTACTCCTCTAAAGGTTTTTCTGTGGAACGGGCAGGGCCCATGTTTTAAGATTGCCTCTTTATGGGCTTTTGTTGGATACCCTTTGTGCTGGATAAAATTGTATTGGGGATATTTTTTGTGCAGCTCCTTCATTATTTTATCCCTTGTGACTTTTGCGATGATGGAGGCAGATGCAATGGAGATACTTTTTGAATCTCCTTTAACGATCACTTCCTGATCAATTTCCATGTTTATTGAAAATTTCCCGTCAATTAGAAGCAGGTCCGGTAAAAGGGGATTATTTGATTGAGAAAGGTTTTCAACTGCACGTTTCATGGAAAGCAGAGATGCCTGCAGAACATTGATCTGATCAATTTCCTCGTGTGAGGAAACACCGGTTGCAACCGTAACAGCCTGGTCAGCAATCAGATCATACAGCTCATTGCGCTTTTTTTCTGACAGTTTTTTTGAATCTGTAATATCATCACAGGAAAAATTATCCGGCAGAATTACAGCTGCAGATACAACAGGGCCGGCAAGAGGACCTCTGCCAGCCTCGTCTATGCCTGCAATATTTTTATAACCTCTATTTAACGCTTTATGCTCATATTCCCACATAAAAGTTAAAACTTACACGCTATGCAAATCTTTTTTCTTTAATCCTGGCTGCCTTACCTCTGAGGTTTCTCAGGTAGTACAACTTGGATCTTCTGACCCGTCCTCTTGTCACAACTTCAATTTTATCAATACCAGGAGAGTAAAGCGGAAATATTCTCTCTACCCCCACTCCACCTGTGATTTTTCTCACGGTAAAACGCGCACTTGCAAATCCTTTGGTTTTTTTGATAACCACACCCTGGAAAATCTGGATACGCTCTTTTTCTCCTTCTCTGATTTTCACATGGACTTTTACAGTATCACCTGACTGAAAATCAGGAATATCAAGACGGATCTGTTCTTTTTCTATTTTTTCAATTATGTTAGCCATTTTTCCTCCAAATATCTTCTATTTTATAATTTAATCTGTTTCTTGTGTCTGACCGCAATTGTGTTTATATGTTCCTGTCTTGTAACAGGAGATGTTTTTATTCTGCACTCAGTCACTGTTTCTAATTCTGTCTAAATATATTGACACAGCTGATCTTACAGAAAGATGATTGTATTCACTGCTCCCGGTAATCGGGTTTAAAGTGAAGTCGCAATCACTGATTAATCCTTCTGACAATCCCCATGCTGTTCCGAAAATGAGGAGATGGGAATTATTATTATCAAGCATTTTTTTAAACTCTCTTGTTTTTATTGAGCCATCTGTTTTTTTTGCACTTGTGGCAATTTTTACAACTGACTTTTTCCTCTCTGTCTTAATCTCTTTTACTGCATCTTCAAATGTGCTGGTTACCCTTATGAGTTCAAGAGCCTTTTTTCTGAACGGGTTGAGTTTTCCTCCAACTCCCCTTGTCCAGTGCTCAATAACCTGTCTGGCAAGTGCAGCCTGGTCTTTATAAGGGGTTACCACAAAAAAACCTCTTACTCCGAATGTAATGGATGCCCTTGCAATATCATGAAGATCTATTGTTGTCAGGGCAGAACCAATGGGTTCTCCTTTTTTGTTCCTGACAGGAAAGTGGATCAGTGCCACATAAAGGTTGTTATTCAGCATCTTGGTTTTATACTGCTTCTACTCAATAAGGGCCTGCAATTCCTGCACCCACAATTTTAATATTTTTTTTTCACTCTTATCCAGTTTTTTTTTCTCAAACAGATCCGGTCTTTTTAAAAAGGTTCTCTGAAGAGATGATTTTTTTCTCCAGAGTCTTATTTTTTCATGGTTCCCGGAGAGTAAAATTTCCGGGACTTCCAGATTATTAAATTTTTCCGGTCTTGTATATTGAGCATACTCCAGTCTGTCACTTGTAAATGAATCTGATTTGCAGGATTCACTGTTTCCCAGCACACCCGGAATCAATCTTGAGGTAGAATCAATCATTACCATGGATGCAAACTCTCCACCCGTCATAACATAATCTCCAATGGAAACTTCTTCATCAATATGGTCTGAAAATACCCGTTCATCAACTCCTTCATATCTGCCGCACACAAAGATCACCCCTTTGTATCCAGCAGCATACTCCTCAGCTTTTTTCTGGTTAAATTTTTTTCCCTGGGGAGTCATCAGTATGACCTTTGATTCCGGATTTTTCATTTTTGCATGTAAAATTGCTTTCTGCAGAATCTCAGGTTTCATTATCATACCGCTTCCACCACCATATGGTCTGTCATCTACCGAGTTATTCCGGTCTGTGGAAAACTCTCTGATATTAATGCTCTCTGCCCTTATCAACCCTTTTTCAATTCCCCTTGAAATCATGCCGTGATTAAAAAAGGAATCCATCAGTTCCGGGAACAGGGTCAACACTGTAAAATTCATCAATAGTCCTCAGGCAGGGTTATTACTATAGCCTTTTTATCCATATCTACTGATTTTACAAAATGTCTGTGCATGGGCACAAGCGTTTCCCTGTTATGATTCATGACAACCAGCATGTCGTGTGCTCCAGTAGGAAAAATCTCTTTTACACTTCCTATAAATTTTTTTTCATCATCAAAAACATCAAGCCCTATCAAATCCTGCCAGTACCAGCTGTCTTTTTCAGGCTCCGGCAACTGATCTCTGTTGATAAGTATATCCTGCCCCACAAAACCATCAGCAAGATCTCTGTTATCAACTCCTTCAATGGTTAGCAGTATTCCTTTTTTATACGGCTGCGCCTTTAAAATGGTAAATGATCTTTCTGCCTCTTTTTCAGCTTTCAGAATCACTTTTCTGCCTGGAGCAAAAGTCTCTATGGATTGTGCAAAGGACCACACTTTAAGATTGCCGTTAAGACCATGAACCCCGGTTATTCTTCCTATGGTAAATAAAGATGTTTTGGCCACAGCTATTCAATAATTTCAAGGACCGTGCGTTTTTTCAGTTTTGTTGAAGCGGCACTTAATATTGTTCTCATGGCTCGCGCTGATCTTCCCTGTTTTCCGATAACTTTTCCAAGATCTTCCTTTGCAACCTTAAGCTCCAGAACACAAGTCTGATCTCCATTTACTTCTGATACCTCTACCTTGTCGGGATTGTCCACCAGTCCTTTTGCAATATACTCTATCAGCTCTTTCATACCTTGTATCTCCATTTTATAGGGGTGGTGAAAATATATGTAACGGTTCGACAGGTACGTTATGCCTGGCCAGAGACTTTATGCTTTTTCAGCAGGCTTGATACAGTCGTTGACGGTTTTGCTCCCTGTCCAAGCCAGTAGTCAATCCTGTCTTGTTTGAGTGTAACTGCAACAGGTTCAACCATAGGGTCGTATGTGCCCAGCAGTTCCAGGAATTTTCCATCTCTCGGACTTTCAATGTCTGCTGCTACAATTCTGTAAAAAGGATGTTTTTTGGTGCCTTTTCTTGTTAATCTGATTCTTACGGACATATTCTCTTTTTCTCCTTAAAACGGCAGCATGTTTCTCATTGATTTCATGCCGCCTTTATTAATTTTTTTTATCATTTTCATGGATTGGGAATAACTTTTTAGAAGTTTATTTACATCCTGCACTTTAGTCCCGCTCCCTTTGGCAATTCTTTTTTTTCTTGACCCCTTGATTATAGTGTGTGTACGTCTCTCCTGGGGGGTCATTGAGTTAATTATTGCTTCAATTTTTCCAAGCTCCTTGTCACTAATATTAATTCCTTTAAGCTGTTTTTTATTTATCCCGGGGATCATACCCATCAGATCTTTAAGGGATCCCATTTTTTTTACTGACTGCATCTGATTTTTAAAATCTTCCAGAGTAAAGGCATTTTTTCTCAATTTTTTTTCAATGGCTTCAGCTTCTTTGGCATCAACTGCTTCCTGCGCTTTTTCGATAAATGAAAGCGCATCACCCATCCCTAAGATTCTGGAAGACATTCTGTCTGGATGAAATGCTTCCAGGGCGGTTGCTTTTTCACCCACACCAATAAATTTAAGCGGTTTTCCTGTGACCGCCTTTATGGAAAGGGCAGCTCCTCCACGGGCATCACCATCCATTTTGGTAAGAACAACCCCGCTTAAATCAAGTGCCTTGTCAAATGATCCTGCTATATTTACAGCATCCTGGCCTGTCATGGCATCAGCCACAAGGAGGATTTCAGACGGATTGATTCCTTTTTTGATGTTTTGCAGTTCATTCATTAATTTTTCATCAAGGTGAAGTCTTCCAGCTGTATCTATTATCAGAGTGTCACATCCAAGTTCCCTTGCTTTCAGTTTTGCATCCTGACAGATTTTTAAAGGTTTCATATCAGTAGTTGAAGCAAATACAGGAATATCTAACTGTTTTCCAATCTTTTTTAATTGTTCAATGGCTGCAGGTCTGTAAACATCCACTGGTACAAGCAAAGGTTTCTTATTCTGTTTTCTGAGATAACGGCCAAGCTTGCCTGCAGTTGTCGTCTTACCTGAACCCTGCAGACCAATGAGCATAATCGCGTTAACCGTTTTGCCGTCAAGGTTCAGTTCCTGGTGTTCAGATCCCATCATCCGCGTAAACTCTTCGTTTACAATTTTGATAACCTGCTGTCCAGGTGTAAGGCTCTGCATGACTTCCTGGCCAAGAGCCCTCTGTTTAATATCAGCAACAACAGATTTAGCAACTTTATAATTGACATCAGCCTCCAGCAGTGCCATGCGGACCTGCTTCAAGCCGTCTTCAATATTTTTTTCATTCAGGGTGCCGTGCCCTTTCAGTTTTTTAAAGACTGAATCAAGCCTGCCACTCAGATTTTCAAACATAAATATACCCAATCTGTAAGTATTAAATCAAATCGTTAAAATTAGTATATATTCAGTGATATGTCAAGAAAATTATAAAAATGATATCAATCAAACATGGATATTTTACGGGGTGGTTTTGTTTTAATATTTATTTTATGAAAAACTCTGAAAAGCTTTTACAATTTTTTTTTTGTGGTATATAATTTAATCAATACTTAAGACAACTCTTTTGACAGTAGTCTGAGCTCTTAAACTCTGTATGAACTCCTCTATCTTTTCATTTTCAAAGCGGAATTTTTCTTAAATTAGTTGAAAATGTTTATTTGTAATACCCGGTTTAATATATTTTTTTTAAGGAGGTTGCTATGAGCAGATCAATTAATAAACTGGTAGAAGAACAGATCAAACGATGGAAAATGGAAACAAGGAAGGAAAAGCAGATTAAAGAATCAATCAATGTTGTTACCATATCCCGGGAATCCGGCAGCAGAGGATATGAGGTTGCTAAACAGTTCTGCAGTGTGACAGGATTTGACATGTTCCATAATAAAATTGTTGAAGCCATGGTTGATGTATCAAAAAACAGCCGGGCTCTTATAGAAACCCTTGATGAACGGGGGATGAATATTGTTGATGACATTGTGTCCAATTTTGTAAGCGAACACCATTTGTGGCCTGATGAATACTCCAAGATCCTGTTCAAAGTGTTGTCAACCATAGGAAAACACGGTAATGCAGTAATCCTGGGAAGAGGAGCACACTGTGTCCTCTGCAAGCAGAATGTGCTGCGGGTAAGAATTGTCTCTCCCATGGCAGTGAGGTGCGGTTATATAAGAAAAAGCCTTGATATGAACAGTGATGATGCTTACAGGCACATCGTGAGGACAGATGCCGACAGGACCGCTTTTGTAAAACGTTATTTCAACTCAGATGCTGCTGATCCGTCCAATTATGATCTGATCTTAAACACCGGGACTCTGAGTGTTGAAAAGGCAGTAGAAATAATGAAATGTGCCATTGGATAGTGTCTGGAATTCACCTGAAATTACAAGATTGAGTATTTCTTTTTACATGGTGCCGGTTCAAAAATCTGGCAAAAGTAAGTTTAAGTGTTGAGTATTTGCAGAGTGTTGTATATAAAAGCAGGAATCCGGCACGTATGTTTCACAGAATGTTTTCGTTTTACAGAGCATAAGAGAGTGTGTGAAGGTGTATCTAACCGCATCAACAGGTCTGTAATGCTGCAGCAGGGTATCTGGAATTTAAGGTTAAAGATGAGATTTGAGTATGGATAATATATTGGATTTTACTAAAAAAGCGCTTTCTGACTGGTTTGAGAAAATGGGGGAGAAAACATTCAGGGCAAATCAGGTATTTAAATGGATCTATATAAGGCAGGCAGACAGTTTTGATGATATGACGGATCTTTCCAAAGGGTTGAGAAAGAAATTGTCTGACAGTTTTTGTATAAAAAGATTGATTATCGATGATAAACAGGTTTCTGCTGATACAACCAGAAAATTTTTATTCCGGCTTGATGATGGCCATCATATTGAATCTGTACTGATTCCTGAAAAGGATCATTTCACTGTTTGTGTCTCGTCACAGGTGGGTTGTGCCCAGAACTGCAGATTTTGTCTGACGGCAAAAGGAGGTTTTGTAAGAAATCTGCGTGTCTGCGAAATCATAGCACAGATAAGAGATATCCGGCACTTTCTGATTCAGGAGAATGTAGATCCGTTAAAGCTTTCCAATATTGTGTTCATGGGTATGGGTGAACCCCTTGCTAATTATGATACGCTTTTAAAATCATTAAGTATTATTACAGACAGTGATTACGGTCTCAAATTTTCACCAAGAAAGGTTACGGTTTCAACATGTGGTATTGTACCGAAAATTACGCAGTTAGGCCTGGATTCAATGGTAAATCTTGCAGTTTCCCTAAATGCCACCGATGACTCCACCAGGTCATGGCTCATGCCTGTTAATAAAAAATATCCTCTGTCTGAACTGATTGAGAGTTGCAGGACATTTAAGATAAAGCCCAGAAACAAGATTACTTTTGAGTATATTTTAATAAAAGATGTTAATGACTCAAAGGAAGATGCCGGAAAACTGATCAGACTGCTGGCTCCCATTAAAGCAAAGGTCAATCTGATTCCATTTAATCAGTGCAGGGAACTTGAATTTAAATCCCCATCCAAAAAAGAGATCAGCGATTTCCTCCAGATTCTTCTTGACAATAAACTGACTGCCATAACCAGAAAAAGCAAGGGTGATGATATCCTTGCTGCATGTGGGCAGTTGAAAGCAAAATTGTAGAGAGTGAGCGATATGGAGTTGAAAGCAGTATGTTATGCAGAGGTTCCGGCTATATCATAAGGTCCCTGAATTCTGAGTGCATTACAGTCTGGACAGTGAGAATGATTTCAGCATTTCTTTTTACTATTTTTATATCAGCTGGTTTTCCAGGTTTTGACTTTGTATAGCTGGCGCAAATCATGGCTGCAGTTTTAATGTTCTGTTCAGTCGCATTTCCAGTAAGTACGACGTCGGGTCCAGGCAGTGAAGCATGTTTGAGTAAAATATGCTTATCAGGGTCAACATATTTGATCAGATTTGTATTGTCCTGTTTTGAACGCCCTGCAATAATTTTGGTTTTTCCATCTATCCTGAAATGTCTTCCATACTTTAATAAATACAACTCTTTTTTATCTATAATTTTTTCACTCTCCATCAGATCTTTTAATCTTCTGGAAAATATTTTATCTGTTAAAAGGCATCCTCCAGCAGGAGACGGATACGTTTTTATACCAAAATCTTCGGCCAGTCTGGTTTGGATTTTCCTTGAGCGGCCACTGATACTTAGCAGTTTCTCTCTGTCAACCATTCCATTCTGTTCAACAGAGGTTATGGGCAGAAGTTTTGCAGACAGCGGCCTTAAAATCAAACCTTCAAAACCGGAGTTTTTTTCTACATAACGCAAAGAGTTTCTATTCTGTGATTTGGGTCTCTGACCCAGAACCTCACCACTGAACAGGAAGTCAAAACCTCTCTTTTCAAGAATTTTCCCTGCCATGGCAAACATCAAGGCATGGCAGTCCATGCAGGGGTTCATATTTTTACCAAATCCCGCTTTCGGGTTTTGCATCATCTCCATATATTCCTTTGTTATATCAAGGGTTATCAAAGGGATATTGTTCTGCAGGGAGGCTTTTCTGGCTGAGTCTGCAGAAAAAAAAGGAGTTTCAAAACATATCCATGTTACACTGATTCCCTGGTTCTGAAGAATGGTGGCAGATAAGATACTGTCAAGTCCTCCTGAACAGAGACCTAATCCCATTATTTGATTTTTTGTCTGGTTTTTCAACTGGTTGTGCTGCCTTTCAATATTGCGGGTTCTGTAAATTTAAAGATAATCTGTAAAAAATCCTCAATCTTTGGTATAAAATATCCTGTTGAGGTTTTTTCAATCTTCGTATATAAATCCTCCATGAAATATTCATCAAAGGTAAAAATTATTGTTCAGACATTAAAGGAGAGATATCCGGTTGTCAAGACACAGCTTGAACATGACACTGCTTTTCAACTCCTTATTGCAACGATAATGTCAGCCCAGTGCACTGACAACCAGGTTAATAAAGTATCAAAGGTGCTGTTTGCAGCGTATCCTGATCCTTTAACCATGAGCAGAGCCCCACTTACCGCCCTGAAAAAAATAATATACTCTACCGGTTTTTATAATAACAAGGCGAAAAATATAAAAGCGTGTGCCAATGCAATTTTAGAAAACCACAATGGAGAGGTGCCTCAGGTTCTTGAGAAACTTGTCAAGCTGCCGGGAGTAGGCAGGAAAACTGCTAATGTGGTGTTATCAGCCGCTTTTGGATATCAGACTATTGTTGTTGACACACATGTGCTGAGAATATCAAACAGGCTTGGCCTGACAGAGAAACAGGATCCTGTAAAGGTTGAGTTTGAACTGATGAAAATTATACCGGAAAAATCATGGAATGATATATCCCTGGAGTTTATCTATTTTGGCAGGGAAATCTGCAGAGCAAGAAAACCGCTCTGCAAAAAGTGTTCCCTGCTTGAGCAGTGTTGTTTTATTCCTTAGGAATCTGTCTGCTGTTATTTTTTTGTTTCCCAGAAGTCCAGGTTTTCTTCAAAAAGATTGCTGATATCATCATCATCGTCAATAATAACATTATCACTGAGCCTGTTTTCCGTCTCTGCATCATCAGATTCAAGATTTAATTCTATTTCAGGCTCCTGATTCACTGCAGGTCGGGATTTTTTATCATAATTAACGTCAAGGGCATCCTCAAGTTTTAACTCAATATCTGGTTCATCATCAGAAACATGATCAGGGATATCATTGTCGGGTTGTTTTTTAAGGGGTTGTTGAACAGATTGATAAATTGGTCTTTGCACCGGTTTTTGCACCGGCTCCTTTATCGGTTGCTGAACCTGCTGCTGAACCGGCTCTTGCACCGGTTGCTGGACGGGTTCCTGGACTGGCTGCTTCACCGGCTTCTGGACTGGCTCCTGCACCACCTGCTGGGCCGGCTGCTGGACCGGTTCCTGCACCGGCTGCAGAATATCACCTGTTTCACCGGCAGATTCAGGCAGATAATTTCCTTCTCTGTCAAACATGAGGCTTCCGTTTATCTTAACGCTGAAATCTAATTTAAAGGCAATTTCATTATTGTGGACAACAATTCTTCCGCCTTTTGAGGAAAGTGTCTGTGCCGTTACCCTCTCCTGAATGATTCTTTTAACTGCATCACGGTCAAGGTTGTTTATTACAGCTGCAATAAGACCTCTTTCACCATTTTTTATGACTTCTGTGTCAGTAATTTTCATTGGAGCTCTCCTGTACGATTTTAATTTTCAACCTGAACTATGGTAATTAAACAATATAATAATAAATCATAATACATTGAAATATAAATAATGTTTATCAGATTTCCCTTATCAGCCTGTTTAAATGAATAAAAACAAGCATATCAGATCAAAAGAGAATTCTCAATCAAATGAACATTACCTTGATTTAAAAAAAAAATCAAATTCAACTTTGGAAAATTTTGATTTACAATTAAAAAGTTGCCTCAATAGAGATGAACATGTTAATTATTTTCATAACATCGGCCACAGGATAAATTGATTTTCATGGTAGATAACTCTGAACAGAACATGAAATACCTGATGAACCGGAATACAAGCCGTATAAGATAGAAAGGACACTCTTTTGTTCAATATTTTTAAAAGCAATAATATTGAAAATCTGATTGAGGTGTTAATTAACGTTTTAGAAAATGTTCCTGATAATCCGATGGAACAGGAGTGGATAAGTGTCCAGTCAAGGGGCATGAAACAGTGGATTGCCGCAAAGATAGCGCAAAACTCGGGAATCTGTGCAAATGTTAATTTTATTTTTCCAAAACAGGTTATTGATCACATACTTGGGTGCTATATATTTCCAGGGAATTATACGTTTAAAGAGCCACATATTGACCACGATTTTTTATTCTGGTCTGCCATGAAAATAATAAGTCAGAACAGAACAGATCCCCGGTTTTCCGTTCTTGAAAACTATATCCAGAAGGATCAAACAGGTTTAAAACTGTATCAGCTCTCATTGAAAATTGCACAGCTGTTTGATGATTACCAGATTTATCGACCATCTATGCTGATGCAGTGGCAGAAACAGAAAGATCATCTCAATTTACAGGATCCTCTGTTGAAATGGCAGGCAGCTCTATGGAATGAAATGATATCAAAATATCCTGAAGATCATATTGCATGTGCCGCCAGCAGATTTCTTGAGAAATTTTCCAAAGAAAATGTTGAGACAGAAAAACTTCCCTCCAGAATATCATTTTTCGGTATTTCATACCTTCCTGAAGTTTTTTTACAGATATTTGAAAAAATATCGGAAATAATGGATATCAATCTTTTTTTTCTCTCACCATCAAACCAGTTCTTTTTTGATATAAAATCGGAAAAACAGATGGGAAAGATAGCCTTGAAACAGAAAAAGCAAACAGAACCTGAAGATTTATATTATGAAATTACAAACCCTCTATTGTCATCCCTTGGAACTGCAGGTAAAAGGTTTCAATCATATTTAGAATCGTTCAACTACAACGAACCGCACTTTGCCGAAGAGCTGTTTTGTGATCCCATGGATATTGATGGCAGTGCACAGTCAATGCTTGGTGTTCTGCAGTCTGATATCCTCAATCTTGTATACCGGAAAAAAAGAGGAATGCGTTCACCTCTCCTGGTTGAACCCTCAGATACCTCTGTCTCTATACACGGGTGTCATTCTCCCATGAGAGAAACCCAGATATTAAAGGATCTGCTGCATGATGAGTTTGAAAAAGACCCTGGCCTTGCACCCCATGATATTATTGTAATGATGCCGGATATTGAAACCTATGCACCATTTATAGAGGCAGTCTTTTTTCTGGAAAATTCTTTGCCAATTGCCATTAATGACCGGAAAAAACGGATAGATTCAGAGGCAATTGAAGCCTTTTTAAAAATAGTGGTTTTAAAAAACTCAAGATTTGAGCGTCGTGAGGTACTGGATCTTCTTTTGTCTGAATCTATTGCCCGGAAATTTAATATCAGGCTTGATGAGCTTTCAATGATTGAAAAAATGGTGGAGGATGCAAGGATACTGTGGGGAAGAAAAAGTGATCACAGAGAATCCTTTAATCTTCCCCCGTTTGAGGAGAATACCTGGTATTTTGGTATGCAAAGGCTTTTCATGGGTATGTCAATGCCTGAAAATCCTGAAACACCTGTACAGGATATTCTGCCTTGTGAAGTGTTTGAGGGTCTTGATCTTGAGGTGCTTGGCAAGTTCGCACTGTTTTGTGACACACTGTTTTCATGTCTTGCAACTTTTGAAAAAGAAAAACCAGTAGATAAATGGTGCAGGGATTTAAAAGATGTGTGCAACCAATTGCTTGATAAGAACCCTGAAAACAGGGAAGATCTGAATGTTTTATTCACTACCGTTGACCAGCTGAAAAAGGAGTGCAGCAGAGCAGAATTTAACAACAGGATATCATTTGATGTTATTTCAGCCGTTATGGTACACAATCTTAATCAGAATATATCCCATGGGAACTTTTTGTCAGGCAATATAACATTCTGCAATATCATGCCCATGAGAAGTATCCCCTATAAAATCGTCGTTCTCATGGGAATGGACGAACACTCTTTTCCAAGAAAGGTATATACTCCCGGATTCAATCTGATAAAAAAATATCCGCAGCCCTGTGATAAGATAGAGCGTGATGAAGACAGATATCTCTTTCTTGAAACGCTTCTCTCTGCCAGATCAAAATTTATCATTACCTATACAGGAATAAGTATGGTGGATAATTTAAAGACTCCCTGTTCCGGAGTTGTCAGTGAGCTGATGGATACTATGGAACAGAGTTTTGAGTTTCCCAAGAGTGAAAATTACAGATATCATTTTTTTCACCATCTCCACCCCTTCAGCCGGAAATATTTTATTGGGGATAACGGCTATTTCTCTTTTTCAAAAGATAACTGCTCTATTGCAAAAAAATTATCAAAGGATAAAGAGAGAGATTATACCTTTATCGAGAAGAGATCCTTTGAAAAAATCAGAATATTGCCGGCAGAAAGTTGTGAAAATACCAGGAATGAACAGACGGGGAAAAAAGAAAAACCCGGTTCTATTCTGCCTGAAAATTCACAGGGAGAGGTTCCAGATATCCTGCTGGCAGATATAATCCGTTTTTTCAAAAATCCTGTTCAATGGTATATGAGAGAATGCCTTGGAAT
Organism: uncultured Desulfobacula sp.; assembly: GCA_964636495.1. Lineage (GTDB taxonomy): Bacteria > Desulfobacterota > Desulfobacteria > Desulfobacterales > Desulfobacteraceae > Desulfobacula. Next base: position 33,692 of record CAZWSL010000025.1, read on the forward strand.
TAAAATTCCAATAATAGATGAATCCGGCACATCATACAGAGAGGAATTTTCCCTGGTCGGACTGGATCAATATGTTCTGGGAAGTTTCCTTGTTAAAAAGAGGTCCAGACATGAGGATGATAAAGATTACTACTCTTTGTTCAGATCAATGGGTATGCTTCCCCTTGGCATGAAAGGCAGGCTTGATTATGAAAATACGCTTATGCTGGCAGAACCTGTGACCGGAGCTGTGAAAGAAGCTGAATTGATAAAGCAGATACCTGCTGTTACAGGGGAGGTGCAGTTTGAAAATGCAACAGTTTCAGGCATTGTTTCTGATATAAGTGAAAAGGGGGCTTTCAGCATTAGCTATGGAAAGCTTAACAGCTCCAGAATAATTTCTGCATGGATAAAACATCTGTTTTTAAATATAACAGCTCCTGAAAATTATAAAAACAGGCAATGCAATACCGTTGTGATTGGCAGGGATCCTTACGGCAGACAGGAGGTGTTAAAATATTATTTCAGGGCTTTGGAACCCCAAAAGGCTTTTCAGTATTTGAATAATCTGGTGACAATCCATGTTATCGGAGTAAGTCTGCCCCTCTTTTTCGCCTGTGAAACATCATGGCAGCTTGCTCTTATATTATCGCAGAAAAAATACAGCCTTGATGAAAAGGTGATTTTCAAAGCAATGAACAGCACCAAAGTTCAGAACAGCTGGTATGGAGGATATGCTCATAAAGGTGAAAAATCCAATCCCTACATATCTTTATATGTGAAAAATTGTGATCCATTCAAAAATATTGAGCAGTTTATTGATTCACAATTTGCACAGAATAGTGTCAATATCTGGAGACCGGTCATCGAGAATCTTAACATATGAAATCACTTGATCCGTTTAATATAAATCTTGAAAAAATAACTCTGATTGAAGCAAGTGCCGGAACAGGCAAAACATATACAATCACAACTCTTTTCTGCAGGCTTGTAGCAGAGGGATATTCTGTAGAATCAATACTTGTGGTTACTTTTACAGAAGCTGCTGCTGCAGAACTTAAAATGAGAATCAGGGCACGTCTTTTTGAAACGCTCACTGATCTTTCACACAAGGGAGAAGAAGATCTAAATGATCTGTCACAGCTTTTTTATGCTGACAAAGAGAGATATCTTATTCGCCAGAGACTTGAAAACGCTTTGAACAGTTTTGATCAGGCTTCAATTATGACCATTCACTCATTCTGTTTTAAGATACTGAAAGAGTATGCATTTGAAAGCCGGACCCTTTTTGATATTGAACTGATACCTGATGGAGCAGGATTTTTACAGCAGATTGCAAGCGATTTTTTCATGATGCATGTAAATGATCTTGATCCGCTCTTTTTATCCTACCTTAAAACTAAAAAAGTCAATCCGCAAAATTTTATTGATAATTTTAAAACAATTATTTCAAGAAAAAATATCATTATCACCCCTCATTCTGCAGAATATAGAGAAATTTTTGATCAATACAGACAGACAGCAGACAAAATATATCGTATGCTTTTAACAGGATCAGCAGAGATAATTGAGTTGATCATGGACTACAATGGTATTGACAGGAGAAGTTATTCCAGAAGAAATGTTCCCACCTGGATCAATGCCTGCATAAAAAAATTTAACAGAGAGGGTGGAAATACCCTTTTTAACATGACAGAAAATGGAGACAGCCTTTATAAGTTTACAAGGAGAAGAATTAAACAGAAAATAAAACCAGGATATGAAATATTAGAACATGAACTCTTTGATTTATGTGAACAACTGATTGAGTTCAATACGATTTTCCAAAATAATCTGATAAGCCTGAAAATAAAATTTTTACATTTTTATAACAGGGAACTTGAAAAAAACAAAAAACAGTCTGGCATCTGTTTTTTTGATGATCTTGTAAATGATCTTGCAGAAGCACTTGAAAAAAAAGATTCAGTTTATCTGCGAAAATGCGTGAGACAAAATTATAAAGCGTGTCTTATTGATGAATTTCAGGATACTGATTCAAAACAGTATGATATTTTTTCAAATTTTTTTGCTTCAGCAGGGACCCCTTTTTTTATGATTGGTGATCCAAAACAGGCGATTTACGCCTTCAGGGGAGGAGATATTTTTGCTTATCTCAAGGCTTCCGGGGAGTGTGATCAGAAATTTACCCTTAAAAAAAATTACAGGTCTGCCCCCCTGCTTGTAGATGGAATTAATGCAGTTTTTCTTCATCGTCTGGATCCTTTTCTATTTAAACAGATTGAATTTCACCCGTCCTCAACTCCTGATACAGCAGTAAATTACTTAACTGAGAATGGAGATCCGATTCCTCCTTTGCAGTTTAATTTTATTAAACGAAATGACAATATCCTGCAAGGCAGACAGAAGTATATAAGCAAATCCAAAGCATATGAGATTATTCCCGAAGTTGTGGCCAAAGATATCCATAGTTTGCTGAATTCAGATAAATTACTTGAAGATAAAGAGTTATCCAGATCAATTACGCCGGAAGATATTGCTGTTCTCGTGAGAACAAACAGCCAGGCCCTACAGATTCACAATGCATTATCTGAGTGGAATATTCCTTCATATCTTTCGACAACTGGATCTGTTTTTGATTCAGATCATGCAGTGGAGCTGTATGCAGTCCTGTATGCTGTATATAACCCGGGAAGCCGTGGCAGTATAAAATCAGCTCTATGCACGTCTCTGTTTGGATTTGATAACAGTGCAATTAGAGATCTTGAAAAAAGAGAGCAGGTGTTATCTAAAAATCTTGAGTCATGGCAGGAGATATTCAGTGAATTTAAAGATATCTGGAGATATAAAGGGGCAGCTGCCATGATCATGTCTCTGTTTCACTGTGCATCTGCCTTTGCAGATAAAAATGCAGCCCTGAATGAACGCGGCATGACAAATTTCTACCATCTTTCGGAGTTGATTTTCAAGGCAGACCTGAAAGAGAAGCTGACACCGTATCACTTGTTAAAATGGTATGAACGGCAGCTGAATAGAGAAAAGCGGGATGTATCCTTTGATGAATTAAGGCTTGAGACAGACAATAAAGCAGTTGCAATTGTTACCATCCATAAAAGTAAAGGACTTGAATATCCAGTTGTTTATCTGCCATATCTATGGGAAGGTAAAAGAGAGTCTCCTGAAGAAAATGTTATTTTCCATGACCCTGAGAAGGAGTATACCCTGAGCCTTGATCTGGGTTCAGAAAATATTGACACGGCAAAGCAATGTTATGGAATTGAAGATCAAGCTGAGCAGAGAAGATTGTTATATGTTGCATTAACAAGGGCTTCAGCATTGTGCAGGATAATCTGGGCAGGAGTAAACAGCGTTGAAGCATCAGCTCTTGGCGGCATATTGCATGATCATGGTGAAAACAGGGATGACCAGGCTATGACCAAAGATATGGAGCAGCTGAAAGCGTGTGCAGCTGAAAGTATTTCAATAGAGACATATCAAAGAGGACCCAGGGGTTTTTATATACATCAGAATAGCTCTATCCCGTCAGATTTATCTGAAAAACCGGTTAATTCCACTGTAAAAGCGTTATGGAAAACATCAAGTTTTTCCAGTATTGCACACAGCAGTTCAAATGAATATCCAGGTTATCCTGAAGAGAATTTTGAGAGTAATTTTCAGTCATTTTCACATGAAAACCCTGGTAGAGATGCTAAGAAAAAAAGAGAAGACCTCTCTATAACACTTTCAGATTTTGAGAAAGGTGCCGGAGCTGGAGATTTACTCCACTCTATATTTGAACAGATTGATTTTAAATTCAGTTCAGACGATATCCGGCAAGTGGTGAAGGAGAGGTTTGATGGAACAGGATTCAAAGATTCTGATATGATTCATTCAGTAGTAAAATCTATAAAAGAGGTACTTGCAACAGCTCTTACAGCAGAGGAGTGCAGTTTTTGTCTGAAAACCATAAAGCCGCAGCAGAGGTTGAATGAAATGGAGTTCATTTTTCCTGTCAATGCCTTTAAAACAGGAACAATTGTAAAATCGTTTGAAACATCAGGTGAAAGGTTTAAGAGATCAGGTTACCTGTCTGAACTCTCCCGCCTGACAACTGATTCAATAAGCGGATATATAAAGGGATTTATTGATCTTGTTATAAACCATCAGGGTAAGTGGTATATTGTAGATTACAAATCAAATTATCTTGGCGATACATATGGCTGGTATTCACAGGAGAATATGTCTGATGCCATGTCAAAACACCACTATTTTTTACAGTATTATATTTACACGGTGGCACTCCACAGATATCTCACCCGTAGAATAAAACATTATCGTTACAACACACATTTTGGTGGGGTGTTTTATCTTTTTATCAGAGGAATGCATCCTCAGTTTCGTTCAGAATATGGTGTTTTTTATGATCGGCCTGCCGAATCTGTGATTTCGTGCCTGTCAGATGACCTGATGGGAAAAAATTAGAACTGTATCGCATCTTTGTCCGTTTTATCCTGTCCATGCAGCCTTGATAAGCTATCTGTTCCCAATCGAATATGAAACACTGCCAGACATTGATATCCAGGCCGGGTGTTGATTTTAATGGAGTGAGGCATTTATGTAAATAACTCTGTCAGCCTTGATATGACTGAGTAAATGTTGTAGGTTGATAGAATTATGGGTATTGAAATCGAGAGAAAATTTCTTCCTGCTGGGGATGGCTGGCGGAAAGTGGCCGGCAAGGGTATTTTATATCGACAGGGATACTTGAGTGATGACAAGGAGCGGGTGGTGCGTATTCGTACTGCTGGAAACAGAGGCTACCTTACCGTCAAAGGAAAAACCGCCGGGATGACAAGGGTGGAGTATGAATATGAAATCCCTGAGCAGGACTGCATTGAAATGCTGGAGATGCTGGCCTTGAAACCCATTATTGAAAAGAGACGTTTTACAATAAAACAGAGTGGCACAGTGTGGGAAGTTGATGAGTTCTCAGGAGAAAATTCAGGATTGATCGTTGCAGAGGTGGAGATCAAGTCAGAAGACCAGCAGCTTGTCAAGCCGGAATGGATTGGAAAAGAAGTAACGGGTGATCCAAGATATTATAATTCAAATCTGATTATAAATCCTTTTACAAAATGGTGAAGAAGGATATATCTGTTCAGCCTGCTTTATCACTGATATGTTTTATGCCTTGACTGCCTGTCAGGGTAAAGGGGGAGACATAAAATTTTTAATATAGAAAAAGAGGGTTTCGTGAACAAAATTGTAATCTGTTTTATACTGGTATCCCTTTTTGTGGGATCTGCAATTGCCGGTAGCGGGTCATCTGCATCACATCATTCGTCTGTTGCCTGGGGAATGATTGTAATGGGACTGTTTGGCGGTCTTTCATTTTTTCTTTACGGTATGGAGATGATGAGTGAAGGAATGAAGAAAACTGCAGGGAGTAAAATGAGAACCATTTTAGCAACTCTTACCAGCAACAGAATTTTTGCTCTGCTTACCGGAGCATTTGTTACAATGGTAGTTCAATCCAGCAGTGCTACCACTGTCATGCTTGTCAGTTTTGTCCAGGCTGAGCTGATGACTTTTGGTCAGTCCCTTGGTGTTATTTTCGGTGCAAATATCGGAACAACCGTAACCGCTCAGCTCATTGCCTTTAAACTGACTGATTATGCCCTTGGTATGATTGCCATCGGCTTTGTCATTAAAATGGTTGCCAAGGATGAAAATATAAAGGAAATCGGAAATGTTATTTTAGGGTTTGGAATTCTTTTTTTTGGTATGAAACTGATGAGCGATTCCATGAAACCCCTCAGGACGCTGCCTGGATTTATTGATATGCTTAAAGGGCTGGAAAACCCATTGCTGGGGATTGTTGCCGGAAGCATGTTTACAGCTTTGATCCAGAGCAGCAGTGCATTTACAGGTATAGTCATCGTCCTTGCCCAGCAGGATTTTGTGAGCCTTGAAGCAGGCATTCCTCTTATTCTCGGAGCAAATATAGGCACCTGCATAACTGCTGTACTGGCAAGCATTGGTACATCAAGGGAGGCAAAAAGAGTTGCTGCTGCCCATGTTATATTTCAGGTTGTCGGTGTATTGCTTTTCATCTTCTGGATACCTTCCTTTGCCGGGTTGATAGAACACACTTCTGCTTTTTTCGGCTCTTCAGGGATAGCAAGACAGATCGCCAATGCACATACTATTTTCAATATAAGCGTCGGTATTGCAATCCTTCCTGTGACAGGACTGCTTGCAGCCATAATAATGAAAATGATTCCTGTAAAATATGAGAAAAAACCGGGCGATTCTGAATTAAAGGTGTGGCACCTGGATGATTCAATAATTGAAACACCATCCCTTGCCATTGATCTTGTTCGAACAGAAATTGCAAGAATGGCAAAAATTTTAAACAGGATGCTTAATCCAATTATCATACTCTTTATATCAGATCCTGATCTCATAAAACAGGACCCGAAAATTTCAAAGGATGAAAAAATGAGACTGATAAAAGAGATTCCAACCCATGATCCAATCTTCAGTCATCTTACCCTGCTTGAAGGTATTGATTTAAGAGAAAAAAAAATAGATTTCCTTGATGAGAAAATTTCTGATTATCTCATGAAGATTGCAAGGCAGGAACTGCATGAAGATGAAGCTCAAGAGGTGTTCAAAATGAGCTCTGTAACAAATGATATGGAGAGTATCGGTGATATTATCCACAGGAATATCCTGCCTTTGATCGAGAAGAAAAAAAGACTGAAAGTTGAATTTTCCACCCAGGGAAAAGAGGAATTAATGAGGTTTCATTTTAAGGTCATAAAACAGATAAGCCGTTTACAGGAAACCTTTGAGGAAAAAGATAGGAATATTGCCACCAGGATAATGTTAAAAGAGGGAAAATATACAGATCTTAAAACCCAGTTTCAATTAAAGCATATGAAAAGAGTAATTCAGAAAAAAGGCAAATCCATTAAAACCCATGAAGTACATCTTGAGCTTATGGATCTTTTACACCAGATAAACGTCTATACCATTAATATTGCTAAAACACTTATGGGTTGAAAGCAGAAATAGAAAAAATGATTCCTGGTTATCCTGTTATATAAAACCAGTCCAGTAGCTATGCACAGGGGAGTGAGGCAGGGGAAACCCTTGCAAAGGTCTCATCATGTACAACGGTTTCCAGCTGTATCTGCTGCCTCTGCCTCTGCATGAATGATCTCTATCGTCTCTTATTCATGTAAATTATTTTGATCCGAATGAAACGCTTGAAATATCCTCAACACAGCTGTCACCTTCAAGGACGGCATCTATTTTACCAAATGTTGAAGGCAGAAGCGTATTAATGAAGAATTTTGCCGATGCAAGCTGACCTGCGTAAAAAGCAGCATCTTTATTTTTCTCTACTTTTTTTGTAACACTCTCTTTTTCAAGGCTGCCCACTTTTTTTGCAAGTTTGGGAACCGCTATGGAAGCTCTCCAGAGGTGCATCCATGCAAAGGTTATATCTCCTGTAATCTCAAGGAATGGATGTGCAAAAGCATAGGCATTTAAAATGTTTTCAGATCTTATTCTTTTGCTTATTTCTAAAGCAAGGAATTCAAGTTTAGATACGGCGTTCTCTACTTTTTCAACAAGATTTTCTATCCCTTCTATGTTTCTGGCATCTTCTATGGTTTTTTTTATCTGGGCAATGAAATATTTAAAGCTTTCACCTGAGTTCATTGCAAGCTTTCTGCCAATAAGATCCATTGCCTGTATACCATTTGTACCTTCATAAATCATGAATATCCTTGAGTCCCTCATGAGCTGTTCAACCGGAAATTCACTTATATATCCGTAACCGCCGTAAACCTGCACGCCATGGGAACACACTTCAAGTGCCCTGTCGGTTATATATCCTTTTACAATAGGTGTTAATACCTCAATAAGGCCGCTGGTATCCGCTTTGAGTTTTTCATCATCTGTCGTATGTACAATATCTGAGCATTTCCCATAGTAGTAAATCAGGGAGCGCATACCTTCAGTATACACTTTCATATTCAGAAGCTGGCGTTTTACATCAGGGTGGTTGATAATTGTCACATTTTTTGCTTCAGGGTCTCTGCCTGCAAGAAGATGACGTCCCTGAATTCTTGTTCTTGCATAGTCAAGTGAATACATATAGGAAGCAGAAGCAACGGCAAATCCCTGCATACCGACAAATGCCCTGGCTTCGTTCATCATCTGAAACATTTCCGGCATACCTCTGTTCTCCTCACCAAGAAGAGTTCCGATACACTCCCCCTTTTCTCCAAGGGAGAGAGAAGCAGTGGAGTTTCCATGGATTCCCATTTTATGTTCCAGCCCTGTACATACTACATTGTTAAAATCACCAAGGCTGCCGTCTTCATTGACATGATATTTGGGAACAAGGAAGAGTGAAATGCCTTTTGTTCCAGGAGGGGCACCTTCAATTCTTGCAAGAACCGGATGTATAATATTCTCACAGAGATCGTGCTCTCCGGCAGATATGAAAATTTTTGATCCCTGGATCAGATATGTGCCATCATCTTTCTTAACAGCTGTTGTTGTTAACGCTCCAACATCAGATCCTGCTTCAGGTTCTGTTAAAAGCATTGTGCCGCCCCATTTCCCGGCAAACATTTTTTCCATGTAGAGTTTTTTCTGCTCTTCATTACCAAACGCTTCCACGAGTTTTGCAGCACCGTGGGTCATGCCGTAATAGAGCATAAATGCAGAGTTTGCACCGACCATATACTCAAGAGCTGCGCAGCCCACAAGTTTTGGCATTCCCTGGCCGCCAACTTCGGGGTCATCACACATGGCCAGCCATTCACCTTCGCAGTACAGGTCCCATGCGCGCTTAAAAGAGTCCGGAACCGTAACTTTGCCATCTTCAAGTATGCAACCTGTTTCATCTCCATCTTTAAAAGTTGGAAGGATTTCTTTGATAGCAAGATTTCTTGCCTCTGAAACAATTAGATCAATCGTTTTTTTATTGAATTCATCAAATAATTCATTTTCCACCATTCCAATCTGCTCATGCAGTACAAAATCCACATCTCTACGGTCAGATATAAGTTGTGCCATGTTTAACAAATCCTTTTTCTTAATATCAATAAGTATGTCATTCCTTAAACAAAATAGTTATTTTCTATTTAAAATCATCGTAATTGTCAACCAGTGAACATGAAAATTCAAATATTCTTTAAAATTCAATTTGTTAACTATCTTTGCCTGAATACGCCATATCTTTGAGGTTTTTACAATAATTTCAGATAAACCGGCAGGATAAAACAACCTCAATTGCCATTGAAAGTTATGGCTGGTATCTGAATAAAAAAACATTTTACTATTGAACTGACAGTAAATATTGTGATAGAGGATTGAGATGTTTATTAAAGCGTGGGGATCACGAGGATCCATACCGGTATCAGGTAATGAATATCTCAAATACGGAGGGGATACCACCTGTATTGAAGTTACTGCAGAAACAGGAGAAACAATTATTGTTGATGCAGGGACCGGTATAAGACGTCTTGGTGACGCTTTTATGAAAAATGGGAAAACCAGGTATTATCTTCTATTTACCCATGTCCACTGGGATCATATTATGGGACTTGCTTTTTTCTCGCCTCTTTTTGATAAACAGAGTCAGATAATTATTCAGGATCGTCAATTTTTACATCTGAATACACGGGACCTTCTGAAAGAGGTGATGAAGCAGCCATTCTTTCCGATTTGTCTGGATGATCTGAATGCAGATATACGATTTGAAAAATCTTTGAACAATACATTCAATATCGGCTCCATATGTATTGAAACAATCCTCCTAAGCCATACCAGCAGATGCCTTGGATATAAATTTACCGAAGATGAAAAGTCTTTTGTATTTTTCACTGATCATGAACTTGGTTTTAATCATCCCGGATCCCGGAGTTTAGACACTTATCTTAAATTTGCGGAAAATGCCGATCTTCTGTTACACGATGCAGAATACACCAGTGTGGAATATAAAGGAAAAATCAGATGGGGTCACTCTACAATACCCCAGGCTCTGGATTTTGCCTTGAAAGCCAGAGTGAAAAAATTTGGATTGTTTCACCTGGATAAGGATAGAACGGATTCAGAAATGGATAAGATTGTTTCTGACTGTAAAACAGAACTTAGAAAAAACAGTTCAACCATTGACTGTTTTGCCGTTCCGTGTAATTTTGAAACCACCCTCTGAAAAATATACTGTCTTTTACTATGAACAGAGAGATTAATCGCAGCTGGCAGCAGTCAATTCAATCCTTTTTTCATCCAAGAGTCGTAACCATGCTTTTTTTTGGATTCTCTGCCGGAATACCAATCTTACTGATTTTTTCATCCCTCTCTCTATGGCTCAGGGAAGCAGGAGTTGCAAGGTCAGCAGTGACCTTTTTCAGCTGGGCAGCACTTGGATATTCATTTAAATTTGTGTGGGCCCCACTGGTGGACAGGGTACCAATACCATATTTTACAAAAAAAATCGGCCGGAGGCGAAGCTGGATACTGGCTGCCCAGGCCGGTGTGATCTGTGCCATTTTATGGATGGCATTTACAGATCCTGCATCTGGAATCAATCAGCTGACAATCATGGCAGCAGCAGCAGTAATGCTTGGATTCTCTTCAGCCACCCAGGATATAGTGATTGATGCATACAGGATAGAGTCAGCAGGAACAGACCTGCAGGGATTAATGGCTTCTGCCTATATTGCCGGGTATAGAATTGCAATGCTTATTGCAGGAGCAGGAGCTCTTTTTCTGGCTGAATGGTTTGGCTCTTCAAAAGGAAACTACAGCTTTACAGCATGGCAGAAATCATACAGCATCATGGCTGTATTCATGCTTGTTGGGGTTGTTACTGTCCTGCTTATCCCTGAACCTGAAACAAAACTGAGTGATGAAAAACCATATCCTCCAAAAGATTATCTCGGGTTTCTGTTTCTGTTCATAGTTTCTGCATGCGGTTTTATCATGACATTCGCTTTTAGTGCAGATGTAGCTGTCAATATGAAGAAAACGCTTGGTACCCTGCTTGCCAACCGTTATCTGTCAGGATTTATTGTTGAATTTTTCAGGCTTGCTGCAGGAGTGGGGGCAGCGGCACTTATTGCAAAAATATTCATGTCAACAAAATTTATAAACCGGAAAATGGTGGTTGAAAGTTACATCGGCCCTGTTGCAGATTTTTTTAAACGTTATGGAATGTCTGTGGCATGGCTTCTGCTCGCATTAATAGGGTTGTATCGAATTTCAGATATTGTGTTAGGCGTAATTTCAAATGTATTCTACCAGGATCTTGGATTTTCAAAAACTCAGATAGCAAGTGTAGTGAAGACTTACGGCCTTTTTATGACAATTGCCGGAGGTTTTCTGGGGGGAATTCTTTCGGTAAGATATGGAGTCATGAAAATATTATTTGCAGGAGCCGTACTCTCCTCCCTGACAAATCTGCTGTTTATGGCCATGACAGGGTCAGGTGATAATTTATCCATGCTCTATCTTGTGATTTCAGCTGATAACCTGGCTGCCGGACTTGCAAGTGCTGCTTTTGTAGCTTTTTTATCAAGTCTCACAAGCGTAAGATTCACAGCTATTCAATATGCTGTTTTCAGCTCTTTAATGACTCTTATTCCCAAAGGGTTTGGTGGTTACTCAGGAACAATAGTTGATAATCTTGGATATTCGACTTTTTTTTTAATAACCGCTTTAATGGGTCTGCCCGTTCTTCTTCTGATATGGCTCTGCTGGAAATATCTTGATTGAAAACATATAGGTTAAATCTAAAACAGGAAAATACTTTACCTGTATCATTTTTTATATTATGAGTGTAAAAATAGAAAGCGGTTTAAGTAATAAAGGTCTGAAGGAGATAAAATGACTGTCATTGTAAAGTATATTGTTGTAAGAAATGGAGAGGAAAAGATGACATTTGCGACAAAAAAAGAAGCAGACGCCTATGATAAAATGCTTGATATTGCCGACAAATTGTTTGAATTCCTTGAAGAATCAAAGGTAAAGCTGAATGAAACTCAGCTTGAAGAGCTTTCTCTTCTGCTTGCTGAAAAAAGAGTGGAATTGATTCCGCTTTTAAGGGGAGTAAAACCTGCAAAAAAAAAAGTGTCAAAACCAGCAGCAAAAGCAAAACCAGCAGCAAAACCAGCAGCAAAACCAGC